>NZ_JBNILN010000008.1:0-132786 GCF_050107715.1 Metabacillus sp. 84
ACCCGTCCGCCGCTGACCTCCGAAGAGGTCCGCTCGACTTGCATGTATTAGGCACGCCGCCAGCGTTCGTCCTGAGCCAGGATCAAACTCTCCAAAAAGTAGTTTGACTAGCTCTTGTTTAAAACTTCAGAATTAACGTTGGCACTTCGATTTGTTTAGTTTTCAAAGATCATTTTTAAGTAAATTGGAGCGGGTGATGGGAATCGAACCCACGACATCAGCTTGGAAGGCTGAGGTTTTACCATTAAACTACACCCGCATATAATATGTATACTTTCTGGTCGGGAAGACAGGATTCGAACCTGCGACCCCTTGGTCCCAAACCAAGTGCTCTACCAAGCTGAGCTACTTCCCGCTACCGCAAGTTTAAAAATTTATATTGGCGCGCCCGAGAGGAGTCGAACCCCTAACCTTTTGATCCGTAGTCAAACGCTCTATCCAATTGAGCTACGGGCGCATCGGCGACTTATACATAATATCAATTTTTCGATTTCTTGTCAACATTTTTTTAAAATGCTTTTTTCGTCTGGCCGAGAATAGGTAAAACTCTAACCTTCTAATCAAAAGCCAAAAGCGCTGTGTGCGCATCGGCGACTTACATATAATATCAAATCGCTTTTTACTTGTCAACATCAATTTTCAAAATGTTTTTAGCGCGGCCAGGAATAGCCGAACCCTCCCTCCGCTTCCACACCATCTCTATTATGATAACCATCATAGAATCTGACAGCACCGCTCCATTCAATTATCATTCTTTGTCTGTGTACTTACATTATTAAAAAACCCTCTCTTCTGGAACTTACTTTAGCAAGAAGCGCTGCGGCCGGCACATCCTGAATGATGAAAATTCAATCTATGTTCGTCTTAGGCAATTATTATATTGATAGCTTAAAAAGACTGCATCCTATGAATGATCCAGTCTTTTCCCCATTAACCGTTAATAGATTCGTTCAATATTATATCCTTTGTCTTCAAGCTCACCCGGAACGCTCGGATTAATCAAAACATGAGCTGAACCAATCATAGCAAAGTAGGTCTGCCCGTCATCTTTCTTTAAGATTTCATCAAGCTTATTTGCCATATTGATATTACGGGTATCATTCATCTCCCGTTTATATTCTTCTCCAATTTCCCTGAAACTTTCCGAAACCTGATCAGTAAAAGCATCCTCTTTGCCTTGAATCCAGTTATACCCTAATCGGTTTAATGAAGCTGCTGCCTCGTCGTGACCGTTTATGGAACTCTCCAGCATCCGCACTTGTGTTTCCATACTAAAATTACTAAGCACTTTATTTTGAATTTCAACGCTTTCTAATTCAACGATATCTTTTTTATCCACTAAAGAACGTTTAAGAAAATATAAATCAACCCCCTGCTCTGGAGCCAGATCACTTTTCTTCACACTAATCTGACTTAACAAACTCTCCACAAACCACGGCTGAAAGCTGTTATAATCTTCTATCGCCATATCATTCTCTTCAAATATATCAGAGAGCCCGGCATAAGACTTCTCAGATAAAACGCCTTTCAGAGTCGTGGCATCCTTGAACATAGCGAGTTTGTTCATTTCTTCTTCCTCTACTTTCACCTCAAGCATATTGACCTCCGGAAGGACAACATCTGAACTCTCGTAGGCTTCTTCAATTTCAGCAGCAAGCGGATAAAAGTCTTCATGACCCAAGTGTGAGGTTCCTTGCACATATATGGTTGTCTCTCCATTCGTTACTTTCCATAAGAACCCCCCATCGGCATCATAATCTGGTGCAGTTTCCCTTACTTTCTTAGTGATCGATTGCTGATTTAATTCTTCTTTTTCTAATGGAACATCATTATTACTGGCACACCCAGCAAGTAATACTGTACCCAATAGAAAGTAAATTAGCGATGTGAATTTTGACATGTCGTTCATCACTCTCTCCTTTTTTTCATAGGAAAGCTCAAGGCCCTTCTACAAGGCTGAGCCTTGAAGAACCCCTGGATGCGTAAATAAATTGACTCACACGTGCTCCTGCCTTCTACAAGTTCCCGTCTAGCAATGCATTCCAGCGCAGTCTCGTTGCACGCTCCACGCTCCCTGCCGCGGCGCATAAACCGAGTCCAATGTTGATCCACACCGGCAGGGTAATAGGTGAGTTGAAGGTCCCGAAGCGCTGAGCGATCTCGGGTACCTGAGTGACCGCATCGAGGATCTGAGGGATGGCTAGAACCATCGGAACAATGAGCATAATCAGCGAAATGAAACGGATCCAGCGGCTCAAACCGGGGTGTTCGCGATCGAGACGCGCACGCCGTCCTTCAGCAGAACTCTCATCCGGGATAAGCTGGTGCACCGTACCTTCGTCGGTTACGAAATGGCAGCGTCTAAGGCCAAAAACCGTGGACGCTACTTCGATCGTTCCTCCAGCCACGGGGAAGGCGGCAGGTAGTTTAGACTCGGCGTAATGTTTGCCATCGAGGTAAAGGTGGGCAGTTCCTTTATCATCATTTGCAGAGAAAAACTGCTGCCAATACGGGACGTCAACTGCGAACACTTCTTGCCGGCCGGCATCGTTTGTCAATGTGAGGTAAAACAGTGCACGGGATAGCGGCTGCCACCAGCGGAACTCCTTTAGCGGACGCCCATTACCGACCTTGACCCGTCGCGCTGCTTTACGTCTGCGTATCTCTTTGAACATTTCTTCAACTCCCTTTTGTATATTTATATTGGCGAAACCCTGCCAATCCGAATATCACCCGAAACTGTCCTTACCTTAATAACGTCTGTCGTCCCTTGAGGGGATTCGGGCGCTGTGATGTTTCCGGAAGTGGTCTTCAAGACAAAAAATCCTTTGAACTCCGGATCGGGTGACAAAGTCACATCTCCGCTGCGAGCGGAGATATCCATGCTATCCGAACGCTGCCCCGTTACATTAACGTTGCCGGAAGTGGACTGCACTGCCAGAGTGCCCTTCAGCCCATCCACCTTGATATCGCCGGAGTGCATCTGGATTTTCGCATCCCCCTGGATTCGCTCCGCCGTAATATCCCCGGACTTCGAGGTTAACTTCAACCGCCCGGCGCTGATAGCTTCCGTGCGCAGTTTCCCCGAAGAAACGGACAGGTCGATATTTTCTGCCTTTAAACCAGTAAAGCTGGTGTCGCCGAAGTTCGCTTTATAGCCGATCTGCAGCAGTCTGGTTTTATCCGACAGCGCTACAATTACCTTCGTCTTAATAGACTTATAGGCAGGTGCTACTAATTTCACATCCTTTTGCAGTTGAAGTTCTAAAGTATTTCCTGTGATCTCTGTTTTTTTAACTCATCGATCGTGTTTTGCTGCATATTGCCGCTGACTTCCACATAGTTGGTGTCATTGGGGCTGGCGATGAACTCCATGTTCACGTCATATTCGCTCTCGATGGTGAGCGCACTCAATTTGTCCTGTGTAAACTTCCATTTTTGCTCGTGCGCGGCCAACTTGTCGACATAATTTAGCGGCTGACAAGCCGTTCCAGCGAAGCTCAAGACAATCAGTGCGATCCCCAGCAGGCACCTCTTTTTATTGCTCAAGAAAAACTCTCTCCTTTAAAATCACTTTCTATAGTCTGTTTAGTGAATAACTAATTTAAATATTGGTTAACCAATCAGTTTTTAGGGATAAATAGATAGTCAATCCTTCTGTTCATAAAGAGTGTAAGAAAGCCTTACACTCTATCTGGATTAAAATGAGCTTTCTTTATCAAACAAATTTATTTAATCATTTTCAAAATGTTTTCCTTTACCTTTTCACTGTAATCTTTAAATCCTAAATCATTTTCATTTCGAGGCAAGGACACGGCTAATGAAATAGCCCCCCTGATCATCATCCCAACTGCCCTGCTATCAAAATCACTAAATTCATTTGATTTTTTTCCTTCAGAAAGGATCTCCTCTAACCAAACTTGCACTTCTTCCTCTGGATTCATTTCCATCCGAAAATATGGGACATTGTCCGGTGTGCGTACATTAAAAACGATCTCAAATAATGCAGTGATATTTCCGCGGTATTTATCCCGGTACTCTATGCCCGCTTCTACAAACGCCATTAATTTCCCCAAATACGTTTGTTCATTTTCTACTCTTCCCTTAATAAAAGCTTTCTCATCTTCAACCAAATAGACGAGGATATTGTTCATTAAATCCTCTTTACCTGAGAAATGATATGAAATCAGTCCTGTACTGGTCTTTGCTTTACTGGCTATTTTAGAGAGGCTTGTGTTTACATAACCACTATCTCTCAATACCTCTATAGCAGCTTTAATAATTTGCTCTTTGCGCGCATCAGCTATTAAATACTGTTTGTTTTTCATCCATTCTCCGCCTTAGTGAATTTGATTGCTTATTTTTTATCTTGATTGACTGTTCAGTTTTTATTTTAAACGCACCTGATACTCCTGTCAAGATTACAACAGGGTCAGCTTGTTCGGAAATAAAAAAGTACCAAAGCTTATAGAAGCCCTGGTACTTAGTGTTTTGATAAAATTTTAACACGTTTATGATGCGGCCGAGAAGAGTCGAACTTCCACGGGGTTGCCCCCACTAGGCCCTCAACCTAGCGCGTCTGCCATTCCGCCACGACCGCTTGAATTAGTAAGAGTAAAATGCGGGTGAAGGGAGTCGAACCCCCACGCCCGAAGGCGCCAGATCCTAAGTCTGGTGCGTCTGCCAATTCCGCCACACCCGCGTATAAAAATAAAATGGTGAGCCATGAAGGACTCGAACCTTCGACCCTCTGATTAAAAGTCAGATGCTCTACCGACTGAGCTAATGGCTCGGATGGCTGGGCTAGCTGGATTCGAACCAACGCATGACGGAGTCAAAGTCCGTTGCCTTACCGCTTGGCTATAGCCCATTGCTTATAGATGGCTCAGGCTGAGAACAATGCCTCAATTTCCCGGCCGGCTTTGAAAAATAGCTGCCATAAAATAAAAAATGACCCGTACGGGATTCGAACCCGTGTTACCGCCGTGAAAGGGCGGTGTCTTAACCGCTTGACCAACGGGCCGTATTAATAATAGATGGCGGAGAAGGAGGGATTTGAACCCTCGCGCCGCTTACGCGACCTACACCCTTAGCAGGGGCGCCTCTTCAGCCACTTGAGTACTTCCCCATCCGTGTGCTGACTGAAATAATATGGCTCCGCAGGCAGGACTCGAACCTGCGACCGATCGGTTAACAGCCGATAGCTCTACCACTGAGCTACTGCGGAATAATAAACAGCAGACTTCTTTGATTATAGACAAATTATGACTAAAAGTCAATGCTCGTAAGAAAATTACTTTTAAATGAAGCTCGTCTTCCCCGACGGCTTTTATAATTTATCATATAACCCCGCTTCCAGTCAACCTTTAAATCATGTGTCTGATTGGACCGCCGCATTTCCCGCAAACATACTTTCGCGTATCCATTCTCCTTTTTCGCTCATAGCGCTGGAGACAGGAATTGCATTTATATAAATGGATGGTTTTCACCGCTTTTGCAGCTTGAATAGGGGTACAAAATCTCGGAGCTCCAACTTCTGCGAGCAGGTGTCTGAAGTCTCTATCCCGATGGCGGTACCCTTTTCCTTCAAGATGAAGGTGGTAATGGCACAGCTCATGTTTAATGATCCCCTCGAGCTCTTCTTCGCCATGCTCAATAAGTTGCTTCGGGTTGATCTCTATGTCATGGGAGGAGAGCATATATCTTCCCCCGGTTGAACGCAGTCTGTTATTGAAGACAGCTTTATGGGTAAATGGTTTATTAAAACAGCTGGAAGAGATTTCTTCCACTAACGCCTGAAGCTTTTGCTGATCCATTGATAACACCTTTCTATTACCGGTCTTGGGCTAAGAACAGGACATTTCCTCCATGCATACACTAGCTAATACCCATACTCCATTATAACGATTAAGGAGGTATGAGCAATGCCGTCCTGGCTTAAAAATCAGATGATGAGAGCCTTTTATGAAAAAAATCATTACCAGATCAAGCTCCTGAATCAATGCTGGTATTTTTACAGAAAAAAACACTGCTGAAAGGAAGCAGTGTTGGCCTTGCGATAAAAATAAGGTGATCGGCCAAAAATCGCCGGCTGAAAGTGGCTGGTCATCCAGCCGGGAAAAGTTTTTCGGGTGGGAACCTCGACTGTTTGGCTGGCAGAGTACTTGGGTCATATGGAAGAGCCCTTTAGCGACGAACCGTGCAGGTGTTCTTGTTCCGGGTACAATTGATGCCGACGAAAATCATGCACTCTATTTGCTATTGACCGGAGAGCATCGTCAGTGAAACCCTGCCCTTTTGAACATCCACCGAGTCCACCCATACAGTTACGACATCGCCAACGCTTACCACATCCAGCGGATGCTTTACATATTGCCGGCTAAGCTTCGAAATATGGACCAATCCGTCCTGTTTTACCCCAATATCGATAAATGCGCCGAAATCCACGACATTTCTAACAGTACCCTGGAGCTCCAGCCCTTTGCTCAAATCTTCAAGCTTTAAAACGTTCTTCTTCAGCAATGGTTTTGCCGCCTCATCCCTCGGGTCACGGCCGGGCTGAATTAAAGCGTCACATATATCTTTAAGAGTAAGCTCGCCTATTCCAAATTCTGCTGCCGTCTCCTTAAGATTCAAACCTTGTATTTGTTCTTTTAGATTTGCGCTTCCCAAATCTTCAGCGGAAGCACCGAGGCGCTTAAGCAGGCCTGATACTTCTTTATAGCTCTCCGGATGAATGGACGTGCGGTCCAAAGGCTGGTCTCCGTCTATAATTCTCAGGAACCCTACCGCCTGTTCGTATGTTTTCGCTCCCAGTCGGGGAATTCCTTTCAGCTGGGTCCTGTTTGTAATTTTTCCAAGCTCTTCTCTTTTCTTCACAATGTTCTGTGCCACTGTTTTTGACAGCCCTGATACATATTGAAGAAGAGCAGGGGATGCGGTGTTTACGTTGACACCTACTCTGTTAACTACAGTTTCCACGACAAATGTAAGGGAGTCATTCAGGTTTTTCTGACTGACATCATGCTGGTATTGACCGACTCCAACAGACTTTGGATCGATTTTCACCAGCTCTGCAAGGGGATCCTGGAGCCTTCGGGCTATTGATACAGCACTTCTTTCTTCTACTTTTAAATCAGGGAATTCTTCTCTTGCTAAATCAGATGCGGAATAAACACTTGCTCCTGCCTCATTGACAATCAGATAGGCAACGTCTTTGCCGGACTGTTCAATCGCATCTGCCACAAGCTGTTCGCTTTCTCTTGAAGCTGTTCCATTTCCTACAGCTATCACTTCAACGTTATGGGCATCGATTAATTTAAGTATGGCTTTGAGCGCTTCCTCCCGCTTATTCACTGGTGCATGAGGATAGATGACGCCAATATGCTCCACTTTACCGGTCTCTGTAACTACGGCCAGCTTGCAGCCAGTACGATAAGCGGGATCCAGCCCAAGTACGACTCTCCCTTTTAAAGGCGGCTGCAAAAGGAGATTTCGTAAGTTTTCTGAAAAAATGTGGATAGCCTGTGCGTCCGCTTTTTCGGTCAGCTCTTTTCTGATTTCTCTTTCCACGGATGGTTCGATCAGGCGCTTATATGCATCCTCTATCGCTTCTTCCATGAGCTGTTTAACAGAGGTTTGTTTAGATCCGAGCTGTTTTTTGAATAAGTAGGAAAGGATTTGGTCGGCTGGCGGATTGACCACTACTCTTAGTATCCCTTCTTTTTCCCCGCGGTTCATGGCTAATACCCGATGCGGTGCAGCCTTATGTACAGGTTCCTCGTACTCATAATACATTTCGTATACATTTTTTTCGTCTTTCGCCGGGTCTTTAGCAGATGTAGCAAGGATGCCCTTTTTTAAGGTTTGCTCCCGGATCCAATTTCGGTAAACCGGTTCATCTGCAACCTTTTCCGCTACAATATCCTTCGCACCTTCTAAGGCAGCTTCAGCTGTTTCAACTTCTTTATCAGGATTAATAAAGCTTTTCGCCTTTTCCAGCGGCTCTTCAGAGGCTGGAAGCTGGATTAGCCATTCAGCCAGCGGTTCCAGCCCCTTTTCCTTTGCAACTGTGGCCTTTGTGCGCCGTTTTTGCTTAAAAGGCCGGTACAGATCTTCCACTTGCTGAAGCTTGACTGCGGACGAGATTTCGCTCTTCAATTCACCAGTGAGCTTTCCCTGCTCCTCGATTAGCCGGATTACCTCTTCCTTACGGTTTTCGAGGTTCAGCATGTATTGCCATGACTCAGATATGTCGCGGATTTGCACTTCATCAAGCGCACCCGTTTTTTCTTTCCGGTAGCGTGCTATAAAAGGAACTGTATTCCCTTCCTCCAACAAATCAATCACACTTTTCACTTGTTTATAAGGGATTCCCAAATTTTCATTTAATACTTTCAGTAAACGTTCCTGATTTTCCAGTTCCATAATACATCCTCCGATAACTGAGATGGTTCTATCATATCAAAAATAGCAGGGACTTAAGCAATTGCAAAATAAATAGCCGGTAAATTTTTTAAGCTCGTTAAAAAATTTGACCGGCTATATAAGTGAGATCATCATCGCGATCTTCCGTATGGGACATTAACGCTTCAGAAATGTCTTCTACCGTCGCATAGTCACGCAGAAGTGACTTTATGGCAGATACCTTTAAGCCATCTGAATGGACAATGAATTTTGCACCTGGCTGATATTGGTAGGAGTTTACTTTAAATTTTTGAGGTTTGCCGGACATGTAACCGAGGACGGGCAGTGGATAGACGAAGTCTCCTGCAGGATTGTACATGACAAAACGTATATTGCCAATCGATCCATAAGCTAGCCGCTGATCGGAAAACGTCATTTTAAATATGGATACCGTAGCGCCCCGCTTCGTTTTCAGTTCCTCATTGCAGCGGATTAGCAGCTGGTTTATGTCTTCTTCATGGTATCTTTCCACTATATCACTGATGGCCTGCGAAGATTCATGAGCCAGTTCCCCGCTTCCCAGTCCATCCGCCAATACACAAACGAAGTACTTATCCGTTGTTTTCATAAAAAAACTGTCGCCGCACTGGGACTTTCCTTTTTTCTGCAGCTGAAAAGCCAGAGCTTGAATGCGTTCGTTCGTTTCACGGACGATCATTGATAATACTCCACTGACTTATCAGCTGCCAGAGCTTCCTTCAGCTTATGAATGGCTCTCCTTTGAAGGCGTGAAACATGCATTTGCGAGATACCCAGTTCTTCGCCAGCTTCTTTTTGGCTTTTATTGTCGATAAACGTAAGCTGGATAATTTGTTTTTCCCGTTCAGATAAAACGTGAAGAACGCTTTCCAGCATCATTCGCTGATTAACCCGTTCAAATCCGTCATCCTGAGAACCGACGATATCCAGGATGGTAACGGTGCTGCCGTCAGGATCCGCTTCAATGGAGTGATCAACGGAAAGCGCCTGATAGCTTTTTCCCATCTCCATCGTTTCAAGGACCTCTTCCTCTGTCACCTGAAGATAATCTGCTATTTCATAAACTTTCGGTGAGCGCTGCAGACTGTTTGTCAGTTCATCTACAGCTGCTTTAATCTTCGGTCCGAGCTCTTTTATTCTTCTTGGCACATGAACGCTCCACGTCTTATCGCGCAGAAACCGCTTGATTTCCCCGATAATGGTTGGAATCGCAAAAGCCTCGAAGGATTTTCCGACCTCTGAGTCGTATCTTCTGATAGCGCCTAAAAGACCGATCATTCCTACCTGCAGCAGGTCTTCGTGAAAACTTTTACCGCGGGAATATTTCTTAGCCAGCGTTTCCACAAGCCCTCTGTAGTGATGGACAAGATCCGTCTGAGCCTGGTCATCCTGTGTTTCCTGGTAAGCGGTTATCAGTTCGTTTACTTGCTCCTTAGTTAGCTTCGTAGTTTGTGATGGTTGTGTCATGATTCACCCGCTCCCCATTTAAGAACTTGGTTAAAAATACGGTGACTCCTGTGCTGATTTGCACCCGGACCTCATCCATGAGCGTTTCCATCAAGTAAAGGCCTAACCCTCCTTCCGGCAGGGAATCTACACTGGAACCTGAAGAATAAGGCCCTAACTCCTTTTTCTTCTCTTCAAAATTGAAGCTTTGTCCAGTATCAGAAACCATTACTTCAAGCCGGTCTTCATATAACCCAAAACCAATGGTTACTTCACCTTTATCTACATTTTTATAAGCATGCTGCACTGCGTTCGTGCACGCTTCGCTTGTGGCAATTTTCAAATCTTCAATTTCATCATATGAGTAACCCATGCGGCTCGCAATGCCGGAAAGTGTAAGCCTTACAATGCCAACATATTCTGGTCTTGCAGGAATCTTCATTTCAATGTAGTCCACAATTGAATTCATTGTACCCCACCCTCTGCTTTTGATGAAATATCGATGATGTCATTAAGACCTGTGATTGTGAATAGTCTTTCCAGACGTTCTGATAACTCGACAAGCTGCAGTTCGCCGTTATTCTTGCGCACATTTTTGAGGAGTCCAACAAATACTCCGAGCCCTGTGCTGTCCATATACGAAACATCCCGGAGATTGATGACAAGCTTCGGTTCGCTTTCATCTGCTAGCGGGAGGAGTTCCTCTCTAAGCTTTGGAGCTGTATAAGCGTCAATTTCACCAGCAACCGTTACCTTCGTGTGCTGATCCATATTTTCAATAACTGTCTTTAAATTCATCTATAGTCACCTCAGACCAATACAATTTATGCTACTAGTTTCCTACCCTTTGCCATAAACTATTAAACATTTCTGCGGATAATAATAAAGGTAAAATCATCCCTTAATTGAAAGTCCTGCATAGATAAGAATTCCTTATAAATCGTGTCTGCAATTTTCTGAGCCGGCAGATGCTCATATTTTCTGATCATGTCAGTAATATGACTTCTCTCAACAAACTCTTCCTCCGATTTGCTTTCGGAGACGCCATCTGACAGCAGAACGACCATATCTCCTTTTTCTACCTTAAGGTCATACTGCATGTACTTCACATTCTGGTCAACGCCAAGCACAAGACCTTTTGCATCCAGATCAGCAAAACGGTCTTTTTCCTTGCAGTAATAAAATCCCGGCTCATGGCCGGCTGAAGCATAGGAAAACTCGTGGGAGTGAAGATCATACATTCCATAGAACATCGTGATAAACATACTCGGGTCCACATTCTGTTCTACTACCCGGTTTAAATTTTCCAAAACATACCCAGGATCTTTCCTTGATTCGGGAAGACTGTCCATTGTGTATTTGATCATCGACATACAAAGGGCAGCCGGGATGCCTTTCCCAATCACATCCGCCAGCGCTATACTAATATGTTTGTCATCCTGGACAAAATGATGATAATCTCCGTTCATCTGTTTGGACGGAATGCTTACAGCTCCGATATCGAGAGCATCGCACACAGGAATTTTCGTTTCAAGCAGGGTCTGCTGAACATTGGCAGCAATCTCAATCTCAGATTTAATCTCCAGCTGCTTATCCCTTAAAATCTGATGCTCCTGATAAGCAAGCCCGTATCCTATCATCACTTCAAGAAGGAAATCCAGGGAATTCAGGACATCATTTTGGATGTCCGGATACAGTTCCTGAAGGACCTTCCTGTGTATGCTGACAATCTCTTCAGGCGGAATTTGCTGCTGCAGCGTCTGCCTGCTGAATTTCTGCCCCTGATAAAGTGCCGTCTCTGTCATCTCATTTATATAATTATGAAGCAATTCACGATACTTCGTTTCTACAACTTCCTTGAATTCCATAATCAGCCTCCTAGCGAAGCCATTTGACCGCCCTTATGTCGGTCCCTTCTCCAGCAGCAGACTGAATGTTAAACTCATCCATCAGCCGTTTCACACCTGGCAACCCGGCGCCAAGTCCTCCTGAGGTCGAAAATCCATCTTCCATTACCTTTCTGATATCAGGAATTCCAGGACCGCTATCAATGGCTATTATTTTCAGTCCTCTTTTGCCGTATTCTTCTATTTGTTCTATACAAAGCTGGCCCTGGCCGGCATATAGATAAATGTTTCTTGCCAATTCAGAGATGGCGGTGGTTATTCTTGCCTGGTCGACCGTTCCGAAGCCAAGCTCCTTCGCTACATTGCGCCCCAGCTGCCGCGCTGCAACGATATCCCACTCAGTCACTATTTTCACGCAGGATTGGTTGTCCATTGGCTATTCCCCCAATTCCTGCTGAAGTGTCTCAAGTCCTTTTTCTAAATCTAGTGCGGTTTTTACATCCTCCAGCTGAATGCCGAGCTCAATCAGCGTTATAGCTACAGCAGGCTGGATGCCTGTAAGAACAACCGCTGCGCCCATTAATTTGGACATGCTGATCACATCTCCAAGAACCTTGGCGATAAACGAATCAATCACATCAACAGAAGTCAGATCAATGACGACTCCATTTGCTCCTGTTTCGTGAATTTTGTGAAGCAGATCTTCCTGGAATTGCAGAGCGGTTTGATCATCCAGCTCCCATTGTATGGAAATGAGCAGACAATCTTTTAATTTAAGGATAGGTATTCTAGGCGTTCTCATTCTGATTCCCCCGTTGAAACAATATTTCTATTGGTCATTTCCAATGCCGCTTCAATACCTTTTTGAAGTGAATTTTTCGTCGTAATCTGATTTAGGCTGATTCCGAGATTCACAATTGTCTGAGCGATTTCCGGGCGAATACCGACAAGAAGGCACTTTGCCCCTACCAGCCGAACCGCTTCTGATGCCTGAATGATATGGTGAGCGACCATTGTATCCACTACCGGTACGCCGGTTATATCGATCAGCACGACTTGCGAGCGGTGCTTTACAACGCCATCGAGCAGATTTTCCATGATTCGTTTCGCTCTTTCAGTATCAATCGTGCCGACTAAAGGCATGACCGTTATATGTTCGAAAACAGGAATAAGAGGGGCGGATAATTCCTGCAGGGCAATTTTCTGCAGTGAGACCGTCCTTTCCCATGAAGATGCATATTCAAAAAGCAGTTCTTCTGACAATGGGGAGAATTCCCGGTCAAATTCCCAGACCAATTGCATCTTGCGGTCTTCTGAAGCGTCCTTTGTCATGCCGGAAAAAATAATGATGCCGAGCTTCTTCATTCCTTTTGTGATAAAAGTAAGCGACCAGCCTGCCTGAACCAGGCGCGCAGTGAACCCGGAAAGAAGATCATCCAGGCTTTCAGCGGACCCTTCCATATACTGAAGAAGAATACTCAAAAACTCCTGCGCTGTTTTACGGTAGGCTGATTCAGACATAAGCTCTGAATATTTACGGTCATCCAGCTCTTTAAGCGCTTCATGCCATTCTTCAAGGATTTCCGTCTGGTTCCCGCGTATATAATCTGCAATTGATTGGTCCTTCTGCGCCATGTTAAACCCCCCTTATTCCCGATAGGTTAAATAACCATACTGCTCATATTATACCTATTTATGTAAACAAAAAAAAGGAATCTGCCGGTAAAACTTGTTTCCAACTTGTGGGCTTTTGGCTAATCCCAGTCGTAGCCCGGCCCCGCTTCCCTTAATAGAATAAAATATAGTAAAAAGGAAGCTGCCGGATAGAGCAGCTCCCTTTTTTCCATTCGTATGTGCTTAAAAGTCAATAAGTCCGAGGCTAATCTGTAAGGCTTCGTCCACTTTATCCATCATTTCATCATCAAGATGAGTAATCTTATCCGTTAGTCTCTGTTTATCTATGGTACGGATTTGCTCAAGCAAAATGACAGAATCCCGTTCAAACCCATAGCGCTTTGCATCAATCTCGACATGAGTCGGCAATTTTGCCTTTTGAATCTGAGCAGTTATCGCTGCAACAATGACAGTAGGACTAAACCGGTTCCCGATATCGTTTTGAATGATTAAAACTGGACGAACGCCACCCTGTTCAGAACCCACCACAGGAGATAAATCAGCAAAATAAACGTCGCCGCGTTTAACAATCAAAGGATCAACCTCCGCTTACTAAGCGGTCTACGGTATGATCAGCCTCTGATTCTGCCATGAAAGCTTCGGAAGCAATATTGAGGTTAATCTTGGCCATTTCCATGTATCCGCGTCTCATGGATTCACGGATTTGGCGTTTTTTGCGTTCACGAAGATACATTTTTGTCGCCTGATAAATAAGCTCGCTTCGATTTCCGTTCTCTTGTTTGACAAGACTGTCCAATTCTGACACTAATGTCTGCGGTAAGCGGATCATAATTTCAGTCGTTGCGCTGGATTCAGACACAAACATACACCTCCACCAAACTTGCACACCCGTTATTCAATTCCATAGTCAATCATACCACTATTCATGAGAGAAGCAAACTATTTTCTAAATTGTCTCTTAATGGAAAGCAGCCATGACCAAGCCCTATCCATCAGCCTTTCGAAGCTGAATGTGATTGGATAATGGGGTTCCTAACTTCCATTATACTCTTATTCCGCAAAAACATACGGGGGACTCGGGCCGACAAAATACAAGGGATTTCGTAATTAATCGTTTCGAGGCGGTCTGCTATTTCGTCAATCGGAATATATTCTTCTGCCTGTCTTCCAATCAGCGTAACTTTAGTCCCCTCCGGCATTTTTTCCGGAAGCCTGATCATACACTGATCCATGCAAATTCTGCCGATTATTTGAACCCGCTTTCCCCCTGCAATTACCTCCGACTCTTTCA
Source organism: Metabacillus sp. 84 (assembly GCF_050107715.1). NCBI lineage: Bacteria > Bacillati > Bacillota > Bacilli > Caryophanales > Bacillaceae > Metabacillus > Metabacillus sp. 84. The sequence continues at coordinate 14,665 of NZ_JBNILN010000008.1, forward strand.
GCTGCCGCAGCCAGCCGTCCGCATAGCCGACCGGCAGCGTCCCGATCCACTCATCTTCCTGCGCTGTATAAGTGGCACCGTAGCTTACCTTTCCGCCCTTTGGAAGCTTTTTAACATGAACGATTTTCGTATGGAGCGAAAGGGCCTCTTGCAGCGAATAGGGAAGCTCTTTATTCATTTCCTTTGAAGGGGACAGGCCATACATCGCAATTCCAAGTCTGACAGTATTAAAAATACGGTCCTTAAACCGGAGACCGGCCGCACTGTTGGCACAGTGAATCAGCCATTCTTTATTGCTGATCCCTCCCAAAAGCTTTTTAAAAGCAGCAAATTGGCAGTCGGTATAATCTGATTCCAGCTCATCCGCTGCAGCAAAGTGAGTAAAGATTCCACGGACGCTGAGACTCGAAGAATCGGCAGCAAACTGAATGAGTTCGTCCAATTCCTCTTTTTCAGTAATCCCAAGCCTCCCCATGCCTGTATCCAGCTTAATATGAAATTGAAGAACTCCTTCTTTTGCAAACTGCTCTGCCTTTTTTACCCATTCCAGTGAGATTGCTGTGAGTGTGATGTCATAGTCTATGCTTACCTGAACATCCTCTGGTCTTGAAGCACCCAGAACAAGAATCGGCACCTTCATCCCTTTTTCTCTTAAGGAAATAGCTTCATCTACGAATGCTACAGCAAGCATATCAGCCCCTGCTTCAAGAGCGGCACAGGCAACTTCATAATCTCCATGCCCATATGCATTTGCCTTAACAACCGCAATGACCGTCCCTTCCCCTCCAAGATGCTCCACCATGCTCTTTACATTGTATTCAATGGCGTCCAAATTAATTTCTGCCCAAGTATCACGGTAAAAAGAAACATTCTCATTCATTCCCTGCTCATCCTCCGCCAAAATTTAACCTATTAACGATTATCCGATTCCGGCACTGCACTTGTCAAACAGAGGGCTGGAACGGAAATGATTTTCCGGCGAAGGCGTTTACTGAGATTACCCGGCCTTGTTTATGAACCAAACGTTTTAAGAACAGTGCAGCAGAATGACTGAACGATTGGCTGGCCAGATCGCCCTGTCTGATGCCTCCGACCCCTGCTGCGTTAAAGGACAGGGGGACAGAGGCAGAATCGCCGCATCCTTACTCCCACAGCTATATTTGGTCATGGGGGACAGAGGAATTCAAGCAGACATAAGCCGGGTCGGAGGCAGCCTCCGACCCCATTTTTCAGGCTTTTCAGGGACAGAGCATAGACTTCGCAAACCCCAGTCCTGCAAGGTGCACATCAAAGCGGTGTCGGAGGTTTGGCGCTTTAGTGGGGCGGGGGACGGAGGAAAGGCCATTTATTAAACCCTCCAGCAGGCGTAAAAAAAGTGCCTAGAGCCAGCTCTAAGCACTTTTTCGCACGTTATTTCGCTGCCTGACCTTGTACGGACCTCGCCGCATCCATCATTTCATCCTGTGTCATATCCTCGGAGGCAATCATGTATTCCACCCCGTCGGCAATCCAGGAGATGGAGTTTTCTGTAATCGTCCCGACTGTAAATCCGAGATCAGCCGGGTCCCCGCTTACTGCAACCGCCTTCGCGGAAGCCGGGGATACACGGGCTCTTTCCTGAATCATCGTAAAGGACTTCTCACCGCCAAATGTCATGACAATGCGCTTCCCGTTGCTTGTTTCAAGCTCTTTTTCCTGAATGAGCTTGACCCCTTCAGGGAATTCCATCGGATATTTGACAGCAAAAGGCTCTTTGTTCACTGGCGCTGCTGCCGGCATATCCATCATTCCGTAGGACATGTTTTTCTCCATATTAAAGGAATCTTTATCAAAGGAAGGATTAAATTCAAAGTTTTTGAACTCTACGGTCATAAGAGCGTTGCGGTCCGGGTCCATCACCTTTACACTCGCTGGTGACAGATCCTTCTTATTGAAGGTGATTTCCTGCATTGGAAGCATTGAATTGTTTTGATAATTGGTTTTTGTTTCGAATACATACTGCTTATCTGTTGCCTTGAAAACTGCTTTTTTATCGGCGATCACATCTTTTACGAGGGATTCAAACAGATAGGCCTGGCTGCTGTTTTTCGGCCACTCGCTTTGGAAACGGAAGCTTTTGTTCAGTGCCGGCGTCAAAACATAGACACCTTCTTCATTCCGGAGAATCATCTGGCTCTGTTCTTTAGCCGGGTTTTTCAAATTGACGCGGTAAAAGGATGGCTCTTTAAACCAGATTTCCACATCATATACCTGCGGCTCGCTTCCCGTCTGCAGCGTCATTTTCGCATTGGTTTTGTAGCTTTTCAGCTCCTCTACCTTCTTATCCAGCCCCTTGACCACGTCATTCTGGGATTTGTCCCCGCATGCAGACAATAGAAAAACAGCCATAAGTCCTGCAAGCAATAACCATAAGCTTCTTTTCACCCTTTTTCAGCCCCTTTGTTTTATCTCACAGAAAAACAGTGTTTAACACTTGTCTCTCTCATTCCGATACAAATATATGAGGCGGAGCGGGTGAATATGCAGACTAGCTTGACAGGCTCTCGAGGATAATCTGTGCGGCAGCATATTCTTTCGTATGGGTAATGGAAACGTGAACGGCTGTTCCGCCTAAGTGCGGGGATTCAGCAACCGGTTTGCCGCTTTTTTCTTTTGTGATTTGAATATCCTGAAAGCTTAGCGATTTTCCAATGCCGAGGCCGGATGCTTTAGCAAAAGCTTCTTTTCCCGCAAACCGGCCTGCCAGAAATTCTGTCCTCCGCAAACCTTTTAACCCCCGGTAAATCTTCAGCTCTTTTTCGCCTAGAATACGTTCTGCGAAACGGGGCTGCCGATCCTCCAAAGCCCGTATTCTGTTGATTTCCACTATATCCAGTCCAATTCCTGTAATCATCGGGTCCCCCTGTACTATTCAGCCAATCGCTCCATATAAATGAAGTAACCCTCGAAAGGAGCGAGTCCGATTGTTTATTCGTAACGAAAGCTTTTCATCCTATCTTTCCAAATTTCCGTTAACCTCTTTTATAATAGGTCTGCACATTCTGATCTGGGGATTCTTTTCCCTCCCTTTTCAGGACAGCCCTTATTGGTTTTCACAGGCAGATGGGTTCAACTCTGCCATTGCACACGGCCAGTGGTGGAGGCTGATCACTCCAATTTTTCTTCACGCAGGCTTTACCCATCTCCTGTTTAATTCGTTTTCACTTGCTGTTGCAGCACCGCCGCTTGAAGAGATGCTTGGCAAGGCGAGGCTCGCTTTACTCTATGCCGGATCCGGGATCGCCGCAAATGCAGCGACCTTTATCCTTCTCCCGCCGGAGTACAGCCATGTCGGTGCATCCGGAGCCATTTTCGGACTGTTCGGATGCTGGCTGTTTATGGCATTAAACCGTAAAAACCGGATCAGCCCTGCACAATCACAAATCCTTTTTATCATTTTAGCCATGAGCCTTGCCGCATCATTCCTCTCTCCGTCCGTTAATGTGACTGCTCATATCTTTGGATTGGCAGCAGGGTTTGGGCTCTCTGCGCTTTTGTTGAAAAGAGATATTTGAAGAAAAAAAGCGTTTGCCCGCTTGCGGAAACAAACGCTGCTATCTTCTCTCAATCCTTTCCGCTGTCCGCATTGCCGCCCGCCCGCTCCGGGGGTCTGTTCGAATACCAGTCATAGAGGACGATTCCATCCTCAAGATCCAGATCTTTCACCGAAAAATGAGCCCCGAGCACATTTGCCATGGCCGAAGTCTTCACTGTTACAAGCTTCTGCCGTTTTTGAAAAACGGTTTGATTCACTTGAAGCTGCTGCATCCTTTTAATAGGGAGAATCACAGAGGATCTGGATATCGCCCTCATATAAAGAATCAGCTGCTCCTCTTCCAGCCGGTAGCCCGAATCCCTGTGGGCGAAATAGCCGAATAGCGCAGAAAGCGGAAGCAGGATGAGAGAAAGCCATCCCCAAGGCGGAAACATATAAATGATGATGCCCGCAGGGATAATAAAAGGCCATCCGTATCGAAGCAAATACTTTCTGAGCGCTCTTTTCGGAACCGGGACTTTTTCAGTCCGGTACGCGTATTGCGGCAAAAATGACTCCAGCAAGGAACCAATTTGATTGGTTTTGACGAACGGAAAGATAGCGGCGGATAAACCGTCAGCGTCCTGCTTTCCCCCTGCACAAATCAGCTGGACAGTTGCATAGCCAAGCGGCTGCCGCAAAGGATTCTCGGTAATTTTAACAGCTTGAATCCTTTTGATGGGAATGGTCAGCTGGTTTTTTTCCAGAAGTCCTCTTGAGATGATAAAATCATCGCCTCTTCGTTCCATTGTGAAATTCGCATACTTCAATAAAATACCTGCCATACTCAATAGCCAGGCCAGGAGAAATCCAAGAAAAATCAGAAAGGCTAGAAAGGGGATTCCCGCAGAGGTCAATGATTCAAACCGCTTCAGGATGGACTCAACCGGCAGCAATTCATCGATCTGGGAGCCGAACGCAAAAACCGCTGAGACAACAACCCCTATTCCGCTGCTGGTAGCCGCCCCAATCAGCAATTCTTTACCGGTCATTTTATACGTCTTCCGTTTTTCCTCTCCGGCATTGCATTCAGGTGCAGCATCCTCCATTTCCTCGGGCCCAGCCTTAATTTTTATCTTTCTCTCGCTCAGCTCCTTCTGAATGGCCGCTGCTTCGGATTTTGATATGGCTGTAAGCTCTATTTCCGCTTCAGCCCCGCCGCTCGCCGTTTCAATTTCAAGCTTGACAAGACCGAACAGCTGCTGAATAATTCCCGCACGGGTGTTAATGGTTTGCACTCTTTCAATCGGCACAAAACGCTTCTGCTTTACAAACAGCCCCTGCTCAACCCGGAGCTCGTCCTCTTCAATTCTATATGTAAACTTCAGCCACTTAATCACACTGAACACGATGAGCACCACCAGAAACAGTCCTGCCCCGGCATATAAAAGGAGGCCGAGCATGCCAGGTGCGCGGTTAACAAAGATAAAGATTACAAGCGGAATAATCATATCCTTCAAAAGCTTTAAAAAGTTGATGATCGCTGCTGCCGGATGGAGCCGCTTCGGTTCAGACATCATCATCGGTCACCCTGGCGAGCCTCGAAATAAAGTCCCTCAGACGGTCCGCCTCCTCCATGTCCAATGCCGGAATTTCATGCTTCGTAGCAGCGGTGGAAATTTCTACAGTGGCAAGTTCGTATTTCCTCAAAAGCGGCCCCTGCTTCGTATCCACATGCTGAACACGCACCATCGGAATTATGGTTCTTTGCACATTAAGCCATCCATGCTGCAAATCGATTTCATGCTCATGAACCTCGTACCTCCAAAAACGCTGTCGGTACATAGGCACGAGCCACACTCCGATCACCAAATACAGCAGCGTACCTGCTGCTCCTATCATAGCCGTCCAAAACGGCCATACGCCGTAGGCAATTAAAAAACCAATTCCAACATCCGCCAAGATGAAGACTAAAGCTGTTAACAGGCCGGTTATCTGCCAGACCGTCCTGGCCTTTCTGCTGATTTGATGCTGCGGTCTCTCTCTCATTTCCGATTCCCCCTCCTGTATGAAATACGGTTTAAAAAAGAAAAAAGTTCCTCATTTTCCATTGTACGGGCAAAGGCCTTCACTTCCAATAAAAACTGCTTCCATCCACTTTTTCAAAGGATGACTCGGATTTTAAATCCTCCATCAGTCTGAACAGAGCCCCATCCTTCTGTTTGGCCTCAACCATACAGTCAATGTGGCTCGCACTCCCCTTTACACCATTTAAAAAATCAGCAAACATTTGAGGATCGACAAAATCAGAATGAGCCCTGAATTCTTTCTCACTCCTCGGACTTGAGATATGCATCTTTACAGGAAGACTCGAATGCTTCCAGGTTTCCAAGCCTCGAAGCCAGTCCTCTTCCCATTCGGGTGATTCATGATGAGCAAGATGATGATGGTAGTCGAACACGAACGGGATTCCAAGCTTTTCGCATAAATAAAGAACATCTTTCGCATGGAAAGCTGAATCATCGTTCTCAAGCATAATCAGTTTTTGAAGGGAATGCGGAACAAACCCCCAGTTGTGAATAAACTGCTCCAAAGCCTTGTCCTTGTCTTTATGTGCTCCACCTGTATGCAGAACACACCGGTGCTCTTCATTAATGCCCATCGCCTTAAGCATGTCCCGGTGCATCTTCAGCGTCTGCAGCGCATTTTTCAAAATCTCCGGTTTAGAGGAATTCATCAGCACAAAATGATCCGGATGAAAGTCTGTTCTCATCGGATGCTTTGACAAAAATCGGGACACGTCCGCAAACTCGGGCAGCAAGGGCGTCATAAAATCCCAATCCTTTAGCTCAGGATGATTCGCAAGCGGCACAAGCCTTGAGCTGAAACGAAAAAAATGAATCTCACTCCAAGCGTTATGCTTCAGCAGCCTCAAACAGTTCCGAATGTTCTCAAGCGCAATCCTTTCGAGCTTTAGCAGCGCTGCCTCCCGATTCTTCAATCGGCTAAATTGAGCATACGTCATCGTTTTGGATGGGGAAGCGTTGTGAAGCTCAGAACTCATGGCTGCGTAACCTAACCGGATATACATACGGAAACCGGCCTCCTCTTATCTGATTTTAGTTAGTATGTCCAGAAAGGAGTGACGTCAGGAGTCTGGAGGCGAGTTTAAAAACAGAAGGATGATAGCGGGTGACAGCCTTCCGGTACTTTCCAGCAGTGGACCATATATCCAGCCGGCCTGCTGCTGTAAGGGCACTCAAGTAAAAGCGCCCTGGTGCTGATGAAGACCCACACTCCGCTTACTGATCAAAAAAAAACAGCACCCGTCAATCGGAGTGCTGTTTTACTGGTGATTAGTTAGAGTAAGCTTTGTTTTTGCTGCCGCTTGTGCCGCTTCTTCTTTGCTGGGAACGGCCTTTATCATTGTAAGAACGGTTGCCTTTTTTCGCTCCGCTGCGCTGGCTGTTGTAGCCGTCGCGGCGATTGCGGTTGCCTCCGCCTGAGCCTTTTCCGCCGCCGCGTTTAGAGAATGCAGGCGGTTCGTCTGTCAATTTGATCGGAGTTTGATCCGGCTCTTTTGTCATAAGTTTGATGACTGCTGATACAACTGCTTCTGCATCGAATTCTTCGAGAAGCTGAGTTGCTGCTTTTGAATAGTAGGAAAGGTTTCCTTCTTCAATAACAGAACGAATTTTCTCGGAGGTCATCGTTTGCTGGCCTTCAAGTGCCTGGTCAAGAGTTGGAGGATTCATTTTGTCCATTTTGCGTTTTGTTGTACGCTCAATGCTTTTCAGCATATCCATTTCTCTTGATGTAATGAATGTCATGGCCATACCGGTTTTTCCTGCACGTCCGGTACGTCCGATACGGTGAACATAGCTTTCAGGATCCTGAGGCACATCGAAGTTGTAAACGTGAGTAACGCCGGAAATATCCAATCCGCGCGCTGCTACATCCGTTGCAACGAGTACGTCAATATTTCCTGTTTTAAATTTGCGGAGCGCGGACATTCTGCGTGCCTGGCTCAGGTCACCATGAATGCCTTCAGCTGTATATCCGCGAAGGTTAAGAGCTTCTGTCAGTTCATCTACACGGCGCTTCGTACGTCCGAAAACGATCGCAAGCTCCGGAGACTGGATGTCCAAAAGGCGTGTCAGAACATCAAATTTCTGTTTTTCATGTGTATTAATGTAAAATTGCTGAATGTTTGGAGTCGTTACTTCTTTCGCTTGTACTTTCACAACTTCAGGATCTTTCATGAATCGTTCCGCAATGCGGCGGATTGGATCCGGCATTGTCGCTGAGAAAAGAAGAGTTTGATGATTATCAGGAACATTGGAAAGGATGGATTCGATATCTTCAATGAATCCCATGTTCAGCATTTCATCTGCTTCGTCAAGAACGACTGTATGCACGCCGTCCAATTTTAATGTTTTGCGGTTGATGTGATCAAGCAAACGTCCAGGTGTTCCCACGATGATATGAGGATTTTTCTTCAGCGCACGGATTTGACGGCTGATGTCCTGTCCTCCATAGATAGGAAGAACGCGGGAGCGCTTGTAGTAGCTTAGCTTGTAAAGCTCTTCAGATACTTGAACCGCAAGCTCGCGAGTCGGTGCGATAATGATCGCTTGGATGTTTTGGTTTTCAGGCTCGATTTTTTCGATTAACGGTAAGCCGAATGCTGCAGTTTTACCTGTACCGGTTTGCGCCTGTCCAATAATGTCTTTCCCTTGAAGGCCTAGAGGAATGGTTTGGGCTTGAATCGGGGTCGCCTCTTCGAAACCCATTTTGTTAATTGCCTTCATTAGACTTTCGCTTAAACCTAGATCTTGAAACTTTGTATTCAAATTTATTCATACTCCTTTATTTATCCAGTCTTCTCAGACTTAGTTATAGTCTTCACAGACTTAAGTTCCAGTTCATATCTTCTTTTAAGAAGCCCGTAAACACTTAAATTTAATCATACCATGATATGACACTGAATACAATCAGGTAAAAAATCCAATATTTATCCCTCTTGTTTTTGGTGCTCTCGTCTGTGAGAGGGTGTGATTCCGAGGAACTCCCCGGCTTCTTCTGCCAATGCTTCAAAGTCCCCCCCGTGGCAGACTAAATGCTTTGAGGAAGGGAGGAAACACAGTTTTTTCTTTTGTGAGCCGATTTTTTTGTACAGAAAATGGGCGCTTTTCACCGGCACAATCCCGTCGCATTCGCCTTGAACAATCAATACGGGGATGCGAATACCAGGAAGCCTTGGCTTTACATAGTTTACCAGTTTTCGGAATTGCAGGGTAGCCATAATCGGAGTTTCCAGTATTTTTTTTCGATAGCGCAAGTAGATTTCATTTTCATGGAGGAGGCCTTTGAAGCGATCCTGGACCATTCCCCGGATATCTTTAATGAACTGCCGAGGATTCACATAATAAGCGGCTGCACTAAGGAGAATGAGTTTTTTAACCGGATATTTCTCAGCCAGATAGGAAGCGATCATGCCTCCCATGGAAAAACCAATAACATATACTTCCCCGCAATGCTCCAAAAGGCTCTTCAATTCTTCTTCCGCACAGTCAATCCAGTTTTCAAAAGCAATTCCTTTGAGCGAGTCCGAATCGCCGTGCCCCGGAAGGCATGGCGTTCGAACCTCCCAATCGGTATTCTTTCTGACATAATCAGCAAGCGGCTCTACCTCATAGGGGGCACCCGTAAATCCATGTATGAACAGACAGCCATTCATCCTATCCCTCCCATAATAAACCTCATATACAGGTTTACCCGTCCGGGGAGAAAATAAAAATGTTTTCCGGGGCTTTTTTTATTCCTTCTCTTCTTTTAGTGCATCTACCGCTTCTTCCAGCCTCATGCCTCTTGATGCCTTGACAAGGAACAGGTCACCTGGCCGGGCAAATCGTTTTACGGCAGCAATCAGATCCGACTTATCTGTAAAGCTTTCTACCTCTCCAGCAGATAATTTCCTTGCCGCTCCCTCTGCTATCTTTTCGCCGAGGACTCCATAGGTGAACACACGGTCGATTTTGCCTTTGGTGATATGTTCGCCTGTTTCCAGATGAAATTCAGCCTCATTTTCACCCAGCTCAAGCATATCCCCAAGAATCAGGATTTTACGTGCATATCCCTCAAGATCTTCTGTTAACGTAATCGCAGCCTTCATCGAGGTGGGGCTTGCATTGTATGCATCATTGATGACGGTCCAGCCTTTAGCACATTTAGTCAGCTCAAGTCTCATAGAAGTCATGGCAAGCTTGCTTAATCCGCTTTTGATATCCGAATCACTAACCCCCAAATGACGGGCGGCCGCAATCGCGGCAAGCGCATTCCATACGTTATGCTTTCCCAGAACCGGAATCATAAACCGTTCTCCCCCGGGCTGTGCGGTAAACGCCACACCTTCATCTGACTGAACGATGTCTGCCGGATATAAGCTGTTGGTGGCCTTATCTCCGAAGGTGACGGTTTTTATCTCCATTAAAGGCACTCTTTCCTGAAGCAAAGGTTCATCTCCAAAATAAAAAAGAATTCCATCCTCCTTTAAGCCGGAAACTATTTCAAGCTTTGCTTCTGCAATGCCTTCTCTGGAACCAAGTTCCATCATGTGGGATTCTCCGATATTGGTGATTATGGCTGCATCCGGGCAGGCAAGATTTGATAAAAACTCAATTTCGCCCCGGGAGCTCATCCCCATCTCCAGCACGGCCACTTCCGTATCCTCCGGCATGGAAAGCAGGGTGAGAGGAAGTCCGATATGGTTGTTAAAATTCCCTTTAGTTTTATGTACTTTATACGCTGAAGAAAGTGCAGAGGCGAGCAGATCCTTGGTGGTCGTTTTTCCATTGCTCCCCGTTACTCCGGCTATCTTGACGTTAAGCTGTTCTTTGTAGGATTTAGCCAATGTCTGGAGTGCTACGAGCGTATCGTCCACAAAAATCACAGGGGCATTTTCAGGCGGATTCGGCTCGTTCCTATCCCAAAGGACAGCTTCTGCACCTTCACTGAGAGCCTTGCCGGCAAAGCGGTGGCCGTTAAAGTTTTCCCCTGTAATCGGTACAAACAGCGAGCCGGGGAGGATGCTCCGCGAATCGGTCGAAACACCGTTTACGGATTTTTCTTCAAAAGAATCAGACAGGCCTTCTCCGCCCGCCATCCTTTGAATATCTTTTAATGTTCTTTGTATCATACGGTTATCTCCCTTCAGAAAGAGGCCGGCTTCCCTCTGCCTCAATGAACCTCCTGAAGCAGACTCAATAGGCAGCGGGCAGCCAGCCGCTCAATGATTAAAATGTATGCTTAATCTGCTGTTTCTCTTCATGCCGTTCAATGGCCAGGGAAACGAGTTTTTCTATAAGCTGAGGGTATTCAAGACCCGTGTGCTTCCAAAGCAGCGGGAACATGCTGAACGGGGTGAAGCCCGGCATCGTATTAACCTCATTTATTAAAGCTCTGCCATCCTCAGTCAAAAAGAAGTCGGCACGCACAAGACCTGAGCCATCGATCGCTTTAAAGGCTGCAACGGCCATTTTTTCAATCATCTCGTATTCACTGTCCGTCACTTTAGCCGGAATCATCATATCGGTGTCACCGTCAACGTATTTCGCTTTATAATCGTAGAATTCCTTTTTAGGAGCGATTTCTCCTGTTACGGAACATTGCGGTTCATCATTTCCGATTACCCCTACTTCAATTTCGCGTCCAATGATTCCTTCTTCAATGATAATTTTACGGTCATAGGAGAAAGCTTCCTCAAAAGCCGCTTCCAGCTCTTCACGGTTTTTGCATTTGCTGATTCCAACGCTTGAGCCAAGATTAGCGGGTTTTACAAAGCATGGGTAGCCGAGGTTGTTTTCAACCTTCGCATAAACAGTTTCCGGATCTTTTTTCCATTCGCTGCGGATCAGCCATACATAATCGGCTTGCGCAAGACCAGCCTGGGCAAATAGATTTTTCATAACGACTTTATCCATGCCCGCCGCTGAAGCAAGCACTCCGTTTCCAACGTACGGAAGGTTCATCAGTTCAAGCATGCCCTGGATCGTTCCATCTTCCCCATTAGGTCCATGAAGAAGCGGAAAAATGACATCAAACGGCTTCTCCTCCTGGTCAGCAGATGCAGACGGAAACAGCTCTGCATTCAGAGCAGACGGCATAATCGCCTTCCCTTCAGAATCGCCAAGCTTCAGGGCAGATACACTGGATGCCGGCTCATACAGCTGTGCACCGCGGATCCATTCTCCCTTTTCTGTAATATAAATAGGATGTATATCAAATTGCTTGAGATCCAGCGCTTTAATAACAGCAAGTGCTGTTTGCAATGAGACTTGATGTTCTGCGGATTTTCCACCGTATACAAGCCCGAGTTTAATTTTCATGTTTTATTTCCCCCTCAATCTTTCACGTACACGTTTTTTTCATCACTCTTCCTATTTTATCATTTTCCAGCCTGTTTGTTATCTTTGGCCCTGCAATTCTTTTATAGCATTCGAACATCTGTAAACTTTTGTGCGAAATCAAAATGTCGTTTATTTCTGCAGTTTGTATTAAAATAGGGGCAGGAGGGATTATGCATATGGAAAAAATTACATCAACCGAACAATTCGAAAAGCTCATTTCATCTGATAAGGAAGTTCTCGTTAAATTCTTCGCTGACTGGTGTCCCGATTGCACGCGAATGAACTTTTTCATTGATGAAATTCTTGAAGAATATAAGGACTTTCAATGGTTCGAGATCAATAAGGATGAGTTCCCTGAAATAGCTGAAAAATATCAGGTTATGGGAATTCCAAGCATTCTTATTTTCAAAAACGGCGAAAAGCTCGGTCACTTGCACAGCGCCAATGCCAAAACACCTGATCAGGTTCGTGAATTTCTTACAGAAAAACTTTAAGCACAAGCTCCGGCTTGTGTTTTTTGCTTTCCGATCAAACAACCTTTTGCGCGGGTTGGGCAGCACGAGTAAGAATCCTTGACTTTCCTTTCAATCAGTTTTATGCTCGTTTTAATTTCATTCACTCTTATCGAGAGAGGCGGAGGGACATGGCCCTGCGAAGCCTCGGCAGCGGATCACGGCAAATGTGAAACCGTGCTAATTCCTGCGGGCATATGCTTTTTGCCCGGCAGATGAGAGAAGAGCCGGTCTGCTTTTCAGATTATTCCCCCCTCTTCTGCTCAGGAAGAGGGGTTTTTACAGTTTCTTAAATCAAAGGAGGAAAAGACATGACTGCCATTCAAATTGAAACGGCAACATTTGCGGGAGGCTGCTTTTGGTGCATGGTAAAACCATTTGATGAACTTCCCGGAATTCACGGGATCGTTTCCGGATACACAGGCGGGCACATCGATAACCCATCATACGAGCAAGTAAAATCCGGAACATCAGGGCACGCCGAAGCCGTTCAAATCCGGTACAATCCAGAGGTTTTCCCATACGAAAAACTGCTTGAGCTCTACTGGCAGCAAATTGACCCTACGGATGATGAGGGCCAATTTATCGACCGCGGGGAATCTTACCGGGCCATTATTTTCTATCATACGGAAGAACAGCGCCAGGCTGCCGAAGCTTCAAAACAGCTCCTGGCTGAAAGCGGAAAATTTAAAGAACCGATCGTAACCCCAATCAAGGAAGCAAGTGCCTTCTATCCGGCTGAAGAGCATCATCAGGGCTTTTACAAAAAAAACCCTGAAAAATACAAGCAGGAGCGTGAGGAATCCGGACGCGAGGCTTTTATCAATCAGAATTGGAAAAATCGTTAAGAGTGCGGAAATCCGCACTCTTTTTATTTTGGTACATGATTTTCTTGATGTTGGAAAAATTATCTTAGAGTACATATCGAAGGAGGCTTTCCCTTGTCTACTAAATCAATCCCTTCATCCCCTGAACCTTTTTGGAGAGAATCAGCCGGGCTTCCCTCCTTTCCAAAGCTTGATAAAAATCTCGATACGGATGCAGTTGTTGTCGGAGGCGGCATCACCGGAATCACAGCTGCCTACTTACTTGCCAAAGAAGGAGTTAACGTCGTCCTGCTTGAAGCCGATGGGCTGCTGAACGGAACAACCGGCCATACAACAGCCAAAATCACCACCCAGCATGACCTGATCTATGATGAGCTGATTCAGCAAATCGGGGAAGAAAAAGCAAAAAAATACTTTGCTGCGAACCATGAGGCGCTCGAGTTTATGAGAGATTATGCAGCAGGTGTTTCCTGTGATTTTTCAAACCAGGATGCCTATATTTATACAGCAGAGAGCAAAAATGCCACGAAGCTTGAAAAAGAATACAAAGCCTACGTCAAACTCGGAATCGATTGCGGGATGGCAGACTCAATCCCTTTTGACCTGCCTATTAAAAATGCCATTCTGATAAAAAATCAGGCCCAGTTCCACCCTCTTTCCTATTTAGGCCACATGACAGGTGAGCTGCAAAAGATGGGAGTGGAAATCTACGAAAATACAGTTGCCGTAGATGCGGAGGTTTTTGAGGGAGGAGCAAAGGTCAGAACGAGGGACGGCTTCGAAGTCAAGGCCAAGCACGCTCTTTCCTGCTCCCATTTTCCTTTTTTTGATGGAAACGGCTTTTATTTCGCACGAATGTATGCGGAAAGATCCTATGTCCTGGGCGTTAAAACAAGGAAGCCTTATCCGGGCGGAATGTATTTAAGTGCGGACAATCCGACCCGCTCAATCCGCTCAACTCCAATGGACGGTGAGGATCTCATTCTCATTGGCGGGGATAGCCATAAAACCGGCCAGGGATTCGATACGCAAAAACATTACGAAGCCCTTGAGCTGTTTGGAAAAGTCCATTTAGGGCTAAAAGAAGCTGTGTATAAGTGGTCTGCACAGGATTTAATTACCCTGGATAAAATTCCTTATGTCGGTCCGGTGACAAAAGGGAAGCCGTCCGTTCTGGCTGCATCAGGCTACCGCAAATGGGGAATGACAAACGGCACGGCCGCTGCCATGATGATGAGGGATATGGTGCTCGAGAGAGAGAATCCTTATCAGGAGGTGTTCTGCCCTTCCCGATTCATTGCAGACCCAAGCATCAAAACATTTCTTGTCCAAAATGCCAATGTAGCCGGACACTTAATTGGAGGAAAGCTGGACTTTGGTTCACGAAAAAAAATCGAAGAACTGCGCAATGATGAAGGCGCCCTCGTCTCCTATAAAGGCCAAAAAGCCGCCGCCTACAAGGATCAGCAAGGCTGCCTGCATCTGGTGGACTCAACCTGCACCCACTTAGGCTGCGAGGTTGAATGGAACCGCGGGGACAGGTCCTGGGATTGTCCATGCCACGGCTCACGCTTTTCCACTGACGGAGAAGTCATGGAGGGCCCCGCAGACAAGCCTCTTAAAAAATTGCAGATGGACGAAGCATAATAATTGTGCTTTCTATCTAAATCGGATACAATTCGATTGTGCACAACTTATTTAACGAAGGAAGACCATGATCATGGAGAACAGCCAAAAACTCAAGCTTGAAAACCAATTGTGCTTTGCTCTGTATGCCAGCTCAAAGGAAATTTCAAGCCTTTACAGACCGATCCTAGAACCTCTCAACCTAACCTTTCCGCAATACCTGGTCATGCTGGTTTTATGGGAACATCCAAGCCTGACGGTTAAAGAAATCGGCGGGCACCTTATGCTCGACTCCGGTACTCTGACCCCCATGCTTAAACGGCTGGAAGCAGCCGGACTTGTAGCAAGAACCAGGGCAAAAGAGGACGAGCGCAAAGTGACGATTAGTTTGACGGCGAAAGGGGAAAGTCTAAAAACAGAAGCAGCCTGCATCCCGGATGAGGTAGCCCCGAAACTTGGACTATCTGTTGAGGAATATCAGCTACTTCTGAAAACCTTAAAAAACCTGACGATTCATCTAAAACAAGGAGGAAACGAATTATGAATGCACTTTATACGGCAACTGCAACGGCAACAGGCGGACGCGAAGGACGAATCCAATCTTCAGACGGACAGCTTGATTTCCCTGTCTCAATGCCAAAAGGCCTCGGAGGCCAAGGCGGAGAAGGCACAAACCCTGAGCAGCTTTTCGCAGCCGGATATTCTGCCTGCTTCGACAGCGCCCTAAACCTCGTCATCCGTCAAAAGAAAATCAAAACGGAAGGCACAAAGGTTACAGCTAACGTTTCCATCGGCAAAGATGAAGCAGACGGCGGATTTAAACTAGAGGTTGAATTGGAAGCAATCGTCAAAGGTGTGGACGATGCAACCGCACAGGAGCTAATTGAAGCTGCTCACCAGGTTTGCCCATACTCTAAAGCTACCCGCGGCAACATTGATGTAAATTTATCCGGCAAAGCTGAATAATCAGCAGATTGCCATGCAAAAGCTGAACCCTCTGAACGGGTTCAGCTTTTTTGCTGTTGCTGGGGTTTGGGGTTGGCTGGGGGTGTGGCTTTGATTGGGGCTGTGGCTTTGATTGGGGCTGTGCCTCCGACTGGGGATGCGGCCTTGATTGGGGCTGCGGTTGCGATTGGGGATGCGGCTTTGATTGGGGCTGTGGGTGCGATTGGGGATGCGGCTTTGATTGGGGCTGTGCCTCCGACTGGGGATGCGGCCTTGATTGGAACTGTGCATCCGACTGGGGGTGTGGCCTTGATTGGGGCTGCGGTTGCGATTGGGGATGCGGCCTTGATTGGAGCTGTGGTTGCGATTGGGGATGCGGCCTTGATTGGGGCTGTGGTTGCGATTGGGGATGCGGCCTTGATTGGGGCTGCGGTTGCGATTGGGGATGCGGCCTTGATTGGAGCTGTGCCTCCGTCCCCTGTTACGGTAAAGCACCAGGGGGCGGAGGCAGAACCTTCTCACACTTACTCTCCCAGCGGTTTTGACGCTAAGGGGTCAGAGCAAAACTGGTAGACATAATTGGGGACGGAGGCGTGCTCCGACCCCTTTTTTTGTCTTTTCGGGGACGGAGAGGAAACCTTGTGATCCATTGGGCTGCAAGGCGTCTTACAAACTGGGGACGGAGGTTTAGTGCTTTAGCAGAGTGAGGGTCGGAGGTCAGGAGGTTAAAATATAAGTTAACCAGGCGCGGCGGTGCCGGAGCTTTTCCACTGTAAAGGAACGGGGGACAGAGACTTGATGCTGTCAGCCCTTGTACTTCAAGCCTCTGCGGATCAGGTGCCGGAGCTTTAGTACGGCAGCGAAAGTGGGGCCAGGCACGGTGCCTGGCCCCTGCTGCTTTAACGCAGAGCGGGACGGAGACTGCTCCTTCTAAAACCTTGCCGGACAATGGATTGGAAAGATGGTGCCGAAGCTTTAGTTCTTTATCAGAGTGCGGGCCAGACCCCGCCAAGTGCTCTGCCCCCGCCAATTCAAGGATTCTCCCTATATACAGCGCGCAGACCCCGCCACCATATACGTACGTAGCCACAGGCCACCCCTTCCCTTTACCGCAGCGGTTTCCGGGCCGTCACACAGACGGTCATCTCTGGCTTCACCCGTTTGAATTTCATTGACATTTTTTCGAATCCGCACGCACGCATGTCGTCATAGATTTGTTTTCCGAACATTTTTGTTTTGTTGGGGCTCGCGTTTTCCTCCCGGGGCTGCATGGTTATGGCAATGCTGCCTCCCGGAATGAGGGCCTCGTATAATGAAGCCAGCCCTGTTCTCGGTTCATCCCAAATGGTGTAGTTATTAACTGATAGAATCTTGTGATAGGAGTGATCCGGCAGATTCGCTTTTCCCACATCCGCTGCCATGAGTTCGCTTTTGCCTGCATCTATATATTCTTTTAGCCTCACTGATGCCTGCTCTTTCATTGTTTCAGAAATATCGAGACCATCCGCTTTAAGGACAGGATATCTGGATAGAATGTATTCGAGCGCATAACCGGGCCCGTATCCCACTTCCAGCACTTTGTCCCCCCGGCGGATTCCGAGGCGGGAAATGGTCCATTTGTTGATGAATTTATTTTCCTGGGCCATAATCTTTCCAGTCACGACCCCAATCCATCCTTTAGGCTTGCTGAAGTTCTTTTTAATTATGCTGAACATGAACGCACCTCTTCGTTTCGTTTTACTTATTACTATCACGAAACGGCTCCGTTTAAACAAAAGCGCGAATACTTAAACGAGAATTTTGTGCATGCGGAAGTTTTTCAGCTGAACTCCCTGTCTTTCTGCGATGCGGGGCTGAAGAACATGAAAGCCGCTTTTTTCAAAAAAGGGCCGGGCCGTTATGCTGGCATCCGTTGTGATCCGGCTCACTCCAAGCTCCTCGGCGCTTTTCTCCAGCTCTCTCAATAACGCTCCTGCCGTCCCCTTTCTCTGGAACGAGCTTCCCACATACATATGGTCCAAATATCCCTGGCTCGTCATATCGCAAAAGCCCATTATCCCATCCCGTCCTTCAGCTACCCGAACGATATTGGCGGAAAACGCCTTCCTCAACCGTTCCGTTACTGCGTTGCGTTCGCTTTCAGGCGCCCATGCCTCAAGCTGGTCAGCCGAATAGTCAGATGACGGAATGCTATGGACAGCATCATAGAACAAAGAAACGATATTCGTTAAATCATCGTGTTGATAGGCTCTTATTTTCATCAAATAAAACCTTCTTTCTTGCTATGAATTTAAGATTCAGCCAAAATGAAGAGATGATCTTGCAGAGGGGGCAGTATATGAAAAGGATTATTCTCGCAGGCGGGGGACATGCCCATCTGGCCGGTATTTCAAAAGGAGCCTTATCCTCATTGGCAGACTCCGAGGTTATTCTGATTTCTCCTTCCCGTTACCAATACTACTCCGGTATGTTTTCCGGTTTTACTGAAGGAATTTATACGGAAGAAGAAATCCGCATTGATTTGGCAGCCCTCGCCGAGAAGCATAAGTTTACGTTTTTAGAAGAAAAGGTGACTTTCATTTCTGCAGCCGGCAAAAAAGTCCACACTGATTCAGGCAATCAATACGCTTACGATTGGCTTTCGATCGATATTGGTTCCAGTCAGAAAACCGCTTCCTCCATTCTGCCGGTAAAACCGAACTATTCCTTTCCTGACACCATCCGGTCTTTCCGTGAAGGCCGGTCTCCGGTGATTGCCGGAGCAGGCGCTTCCGGAGTGGAGCTTTCTTTAGCGGCTGCAGCATACAGGAGAAAATCCGGTAACAGGTCTCCTGTTACACTGATCAGCGGCGGCTCCCTCCTGTCCCCTTCACACTCTGACCGGCTGCAGAAGATTTGCGAATCAAAAGGAGTGCGCGTTCTGTTAAACAAGAAAGCCAGCTTGAGTTCAGCTGGAGCTGTTGAAGCAGATGGTGAGAGGATTCCATTTTCGGACTTGCTGTGGCTTAGCGGTCCTGAAGCACCAGCTCTTTTCAGAGAATCCAAGATGAGGGTGGACGAGCGCGGGTTTATCCTCGTGGATAAACAGTTATCTTACAATGAATCGATTTTTGCAGCCGGAGACTGTGCGTCCATCGACTGTTACCCTAAGCTTCCGAAAAACGGGGTGTATGCGGTCCGGCAATCGGAAGTTCTTTGGAAAAATCTGTACAGGGCGATTCAAGGCGAGGAGCTGGTTTCCTTTAAACCCCAGAAGCGGTTTCTCGGAATAGTATCCACCGGTGACCGGGAAGGCTTTCTCACGTACGGCGGGCTTCATTATCATGGAAAAACCGCATGGAAGCTCAAGCACGCTATTGACCGGAGGTATATGAATTCTTTTTAATCCGCCGTTTTTCCCGGATTTTTCCGATAAGTAAATAGAGAACTGCAATGGCAATCAGGACGCTGTTCATCAGGCTGAATTCACGGCCGAAAAAATCGCGGTCGTAATAGGAAATAGGGCCTCTAAAAATATAATCACTGATTGGATAAAAAACCGGAACCGCGTCCTGCACATGCGTAAGCAGATCAATCAGAATATGACCGAGCCAGCCGTAAGCAAAGGCAAGCCAGCCATTCAGCCATATTTTGCGGGAAATGGCAGCAATGATCACAAAGGCAGCCGTCCAGATGAAAAGGGAATGGCCACCCTGTCTCAAGACAATCGTAACAGGCTCATCGAACAGTCCATGAACCGCCTCTCTAAGGGAAAAAGCGGTCTCGTTCAGTCCAAGCCAGTTCATCAGAATATTTTTGAGCAGCAAATAAAAAAACATAATGAAGTAAATAAAGTCCGGGGCCATGCTCCCAATCACAAAATACTTTAAAGCCTGCTTTTTTTTGCGGAATATCATGTATGTCCAAAAGCCGTGGTGGAGCGTATTCAACGGGAAGGACCTCCTGATTCGTATTTATAATCATTTTAAGACTTGCTGCTGAGGTAGACAAATTTCAGAAGGTTTCTGCAGCTTATCGAATGCTCCTGGCCTAAGACCTGTTTTCAGCAGCAGTCAACGCGGTTCGGAATCCAGGAGGCATATGGGACATCTACAGAAAAACGCCCGGGTGCATCCCCAAGCGCTTTGCTTCTCCCTATAGCACGCCTTTCCTTTTTGCCTCTTCAATCCAGGAAGGAAATTCGTGGAGCAGCTGATTGTACAGCTGTTCGTCTGAAATGCTTTCAGGATCCTGGATATGAAAAAAGTTGGCGTTGTCGATAAAACGGCCTTCCATGGAATCAAGGTTTTCAAGCACTTCAAAATTGCTGTCGCCGATTCCGACAAATTGCCAGAAGATTGGCTGGTCAGAGGATTCGATGACCGGTTTTTTTATGGTCTTTTTGCACCCGCCATCATTAATGAACACGACAAATGCCGGATCCTTACTTGATTCCTCCCTCGTATATTTCCGGATTACATCCTCCATAACGGGGGGTTCATCGTTTCGGCCAAACTTATGAATAAGGGAATCGGATAAAATGACGTTTTCAACGTATTGATTAAAATCTCTTTCGGTAACCGGCTTCAGTCTGGCAAACTCGTTGTCATAAACCCATACATCGAGCATGCCATCGTCGTCGAACTGGCTCGCTACCGCAAGGATCCGTTCAACTACTTTTTGAACCGTCCCATTCCTATACAGCTTCCTCATGGATCCTGAGATATCAAGCACAAGGCCGACTCTGGCTGTTACACCGCTCAGCTGCTTTTTTTCAAGGACAATTTGGACATTTTTCTTCAGCAGGTTAATAGAGTTCATCCGATTTTCCCCTTCCCTTTAGCGCTGCTGTTCGAGGCGCTTAAAATTTTCCTGAAGCTGCTCGATCCGGACTTTTCCTTCCTCCCGCATCTTTTTATTTTCATCTTCAATGGCTTTCGTTTCCTGCATCCCTTTCATGATGATGCTCCACGTTTCTTCCATTGTTTCGATCTTAATGCTCGGGCTGCCGGCCATTCTGGCAATGTCGGTGCTTTGCTTGGAAATGTTCTGGGCGTTTTTCAAAAGCATTTCATTGGTTCTCTTGTCCAATTCACTCATGGATTGGGCTACGAGATTTTGCCTTTTTGCTGCGATTGCATTGATCAAACCGGTTTTGAAAATCGGAATGGTCGTCACGAATGCGGAATTGATTTTTGCAATCAGCTTCGTATTTCCTCTTTGAAGGAGACGGATTTGAGGGGCGGCCTGATAGGCAACCTGCTTGGCCATCTCCAGATCATATACTCGCTGCTCCATCAGTTCGATCGCGTTTTTCAGCGTATCCAGTTCCATGCCCGCGAGCTGGTTCCCGGTAGCTGCTTTGCTCTCGAGCTCAGGCACTCTGGCGCGCAGCTCTTCCGTTTTCATTTCTCCTGCCACAATGTACTTCTCAAGTTCTGTGTAATATTGAAAGTTCTGCTCATACAGCTGTTCCAGCGTCTGTGTAGAGCCTTTCATTTCATTTTCGTATTTCATGATTTCAACATACACCTTGTCAATTTCAGAGCCCATTGTCTGATATTTTGAAAACAGCTTGTCCATCACCTTCTGGCCCCGGTTAAAAACTTTCGCCATCAGGCCTTTTTTCTCCACGAAATCCTTGCTGTCAAAGCGGTCCATGATTTTCCCAAGATGCTTTAGCAGGGCGCTGGATTCTTCCATGCTGCTTGATTTGATCGTATTCAGAATCCTTCCGGAAAACGCTGATATTTCGTTCGCGGGCTCTTTTCCGTACTCAAGGAGTGCCAGCTGGTTTTTATGATCGATGTTCTTGGCGAGCTTCTGTACCTCGGGTTCTTTTCTCAGCGTTGCTTTTATTTCATTCGTTCCCTTTTCAAGAAGCTCTTCTTTTTTTTCCAGGTTCATCGTCTGCAATTCGTTCGTATTCACAGTCATTCCTCCATTCTAAAACCATTTTTTAAACATCTTTTTAATCAGAGAAGCTTCTTTAAACTCTTCTTCAAAGCTGACGTCCTCCAGCCAGTGGATATCAAAGCAGCCTTCTTGAATATATAGCTCCAGATCATTTTGTCCCGGCGGATTAAATACGATGATATCCATCCCCAGCTCATTCATTAACAAAACGAGTGCAGCGTCAGATCGGCTGAAGGGTCCGTTTTTTTCCATGTTGTAAAGGACCATCTTCGGTATATCCTGAGCATAGTCAAATTTCTGGACGAGCTTTAACAGATCCGGGGGAAGGTATAGAGCCTGGTTAAACAAATAAAGCTGTGTCTGGTATTCGGTTTCGTGATCAGGTGCCTTCAGCTTTGGATAGGCGCAGCAACGGGAAATGGCGGCGGCCAGGCCTTGCTGCAGCCCGGTGGGAAGCTCCTTATAGGACCACCAGTTACTCGACATCATCTTCTCCGGATCCAGTCGCCCGTCGCTGCCGAGGGCAGCCTGGAAATGAAAATGGTTATTCCCGGGAATCGTTTTGGTGAAGGGAAAGGACCGGATTGTCCAGGCCAGCTCATGATCGGTGACGTCTTGTACTCTGGCCCAATATTCCTTTCTGTTCTTAGAAACACCTGCTACTTTTGCGAAGAGAGCCGGAATTTGCACCGTTTGACCCGAAGCTTCAAAATTCGGCCGGATAAATGCTTTTTCCTTCATCAGAATAAATAATTCGTCATACGTTGTTTTAAGCGTGATGGATTGAGGGATGTAAGAGCGGAATTGCCATGGTTTATAAAGCATTGAATCATCTGAATGGAGCATCTGCTCAATTTCCTTTGAAGCGCGGAAGGCAACCGTACCTTTTCGGACTGGCTTTTGATGCGGAAAAGGAAGCGGTTTTCCTTTGGAACCGAGCCGGATTTTGCTGGTCTGCTTTTCATCCGGATCGTATGGAGCGAGTATATCCGAGCCTTCCGGATGGAAAACGAGCACATCCGCACCAATTAGAATCAAATAGTAAAGAAAATACGCTTCGCTTTTGGACGCATCGCCATACCAGATCATTTTCGGCGGCTCCTCTGTCAGGCCTGCATTCCAGGAAGCAAGATGGTTATGGCTCCATTTTATCAGATCCGTAAACACCCTTCTGAACTCAGGGTGCAAAAAACCGCTGTCATGGCTTGCCTTAAAATGCTCAAGCAAGGTTTTCCAGCTCTCGCGATAGTGGACAGCCAGAGCCTGATTTTCCGCTTTTGGCATCAGACTCTCCCCTTGCATAAAGGCGACGAGGCGATTGACAGAGAGGCCATTTTCTTCAGTATTGATCATTAATACCCGTTGAATGGCCTGAAAGAGCTCCTGCTGAATGGACTTATCCAGCCCTTCGCTCAGCAATACGACGGAAAGCTCTTCCTCATGAACGAGGCCGTAGAGGACTTCCTGATACTCATCTTCATCGGGATACGTTCCGAGAATACGGAAAGCTGTCTGAGTAAAGGACAGCTCTTCTTCAGAATGCAGGAAGGAATTCCGGCGGGATAATGGCGTTTTGAACAAACTAAGCCAGTCCTTCTCATTTATATCGGCTTTGATTGGTCTGATTTTTTTTACCATTTCCCTCATCCTTTCCTGTCCTTTTGAATCTGCCCGTTATCGCTGGACAGCGTTTAAATGATGATCCGTTTTTTCCAGAACGCCGGCGAGAATTTCTTCTGATGCTAAAATGCCTTCCCGTTCCGTTCTGGTGATCTTCCCTTGCGAATCCTGTCCCTTTTCCTGCAGCTCTCCATGCCTTGGGGCAAACGCATAATCAGCATTCTCAAGCAGGCACAAATCGAGAAGAGAATCTCCCGCTGCCGAGACCGTATCTTCCCCGACCAGATTTTTAATGTACTCAATTGCCGCCCACTTGCTGACCGGCTTTGGCACAAAATACAGCTTTCTTCCCTGCATGGAATGGGTCCAGCCTGCTTCACTAAGCCACTGTGTAAAGGACTCGAGTTCAGCGGGTATTTTTTCTCTGTCGATGATGCAGTAGCTGAACAGGTCATCAGCTGTTCTCTGCTTTAATACCCACTCTTCATGAACGATTTCCTGAAATTTTTCAAGCATTTCTTCTCGCGGCATACCGTCTTTCAGCTGTTCGGCAATCCTCGCATTCCAGCCGGAATCAGGAGTGCCGTTTATCAGGATGTTTCCGCCATTGCTCGTGACTGCATATTCGGCTGCAAGCTCTGACTGAAAAATGGATATGCGTTTAAACTGCTCGATTGTCCTTGTCGTCACAGGAACGAACAAAGCTTTTTCAGAAACCTGCTTAAGCAGGGAGATCGCCTTATGAGTCATAAAGGAAATTTCTTTGCCGTCAAGCACTTCAATAAGGCGGATGTCCTCTTCTGCAGCCTCGTGTCTGAAAGACCTTCTTGAATAAATCAGGGTCTGGTCAAGATCGCTTGCGAATAACATCAGCTTTCCTCCTTCAGAGGCTTAATTAGTCCGCAGCACGAGTAGGACATGTCCGGATAAACCTCAATGGGTACATTCCGTTCCTCCGCAAGCAGGCGAATATGCCCAAGCTCCGGATTTTCAGCGCTTTTCACAAGAATTTTCCAAGGGACCCTGCGCAGGAGCACTCTTGTCGTTTCCCCTACACCCGGTTTGATCAGATTGATGTTTTCAATCCCATAGTCATCCTGAATTTTTTTGATATCCGCAAGCCCCTTCCAGGTTGGCTCGCTGACATGATGGCTATCCAGATGCCTGTCTACTTCTTCTTTTACAAGCGGATATTGCTTAGTAATCGTCTCAATAAAATACAAGGACAAGTCTTCTTCTTCCAGCTCGCGGTAATATTTGGCACCGTGGTAATCATCGGGTCCGATGTATGCGCTGTTCAATACGGTACGGCTGACAAGCCCGGATACGGTCGAATTCAGGCAGGCACTCGGAATAAGGAAATCACCTCTCGTTCCGTAAATGGAAACGCAATACCCCGGGTCCGCAAGAACGGCCATGGTGTCGCTTACGTTCGTTCCGTACTTTTTGTTTAAATGGGCGGCAGCCTCGTTCAATTCTTTTTTAATTGCGCCTTTTCCCGTCCAGCCGTCCACAAACTGAATGGATTCTGAAGGGTGATTTTCAAAAATGTATTTCATCGCGTTCTCATCGATTCCGCGTCCGCGGATGATCGAAACACTGTAATGGGGGACATCAATCTCATATTTAAATTGAATATACCGTTTAATAAGAATTCCAATCGGTGTTCCTGCCCTGGCAAGGGAGACAAGGACGGCGCCTTTTCCTCTTTCTCTGATAATCTGCTCAGCTACGACACCGGCAGCTATGGCGAGCCTCTCTTTATATTGCGCAAGTGAAAGGTGGAAGAGATTAATATAGTCCTCTGAAGGCTTATATTCAATCGGAAGCATTTCTGAATAATGTGTTCCGGATTGAACCGCTTCCTCCCTGTCCTGTGTGGAGCTCTCAGGCATAACGCTGCTGATATCTTTCAGTAAAAAGATGACATCTTTTTCGGAGTAGCTCCCCATTGGAGTGGGGGGAAGCATTGTTTTAACGGACATGCTGATCACCTTTCCTTCTGCAGAAGTATACAACCTGAATAATCGGAACAACCGTTTTCAGCTGCTTGAGCATCGGCTCAAGCTGCTCCATTGGAACCTCTCTTTCAAGAAAAACAAAGACTTCATCGTACATGCCCTGCTCGATATTATAAAAGAAATGCTGCACGGCTGGCTGCTCTGGATTCGGATAGGCAAACTTTGAAAAAATCGGATACCCCTCTTTTTTAGTGCAGTGAATTGGACTCCTTGTGGAAGACTGGTAGCGGATCCCTTCGCCCATTTCCGCCGCTATTCTCATCGGTATGTACATAAATTCACCGGTTCCAAGACAGAGTGTACGCACCCCTTTTCTTCTCATCCGCAGTTCCTCTGCAGCCCGGTTCACAAATTGTCCGGCTTCCTTTTCGAACCGGTCACTCATCCCGAATCTGCCGGTCACAGAAAGATAGGAAGGGGCTTCCGGACCTTCGCCTCTGGATACCCACTCCGTTTGATAAGCGGCGGCTGCGTCCAGCCCGGTGACGGTCACTTCTGCATCTCCAGGCTTTCCTTCCGAGGCATCAGATGTGAAGACAAATTCCTCCTCGATCGAATTGCCTTCCGCTTCCATTGAACCGGATAACAGCGAGATGGCAGTAATCGTAATTCCGTGCTTTTCTTCCATTTTCTTAAAGGCTTCCCGATGCTTCTCCGTCCGCCAGTCCAGAAGCGTCAGGATGGCGTATTCTTTTCTCGGATACACCTCCTGTATCGATTCAATGATATTCAAAGCTGTTTTCCCCGTTGTGGATTCATCATCGACAAGCACGATCGGGTGGTGATGATCAAAAAATTCCGTTCCTGCATAGCATCTGTGGGAAGTCGCATGGGAGTGCTCTTCTTCAAAGTTTATTGCGGAGCGCAGCCCCTCTATCTCTTCACGGGTCGTGTGGAGAAATTTCGCATTTTCAAAGCACCGAAAAACGGCATGTCCTAGTGCGGTTGCAGTTTCAGCAAACCCGATAAAAACGGTCTCTTCCGGCAAAGCATACGTTTCCTCCAAAACAGTCTGCAGCAGCTGTTCTCCCGCTTCGCCCGCTTCAATTGCCCCGTGCATTTCCTGCCTGGCGGGATGAACAGCACCATGCACTTCTTCCATATACCTGGAGGCAAGCGCCGCTCCCGCAATGAGAGAAACCTTTGGAGAAACAGGCAAATGCTTGCCCAGGACTTTGCTGATGAACAAAAAGCTTCTTTTTTTATTGATTCTCGCACCCATTTGAAAGAGGCTGGACAGTGAAAGCTGAAGAGGGTTTTCGTTCATTTCGATGCTCACCTGAATTTTATTTAAGATTTCCAGCGAAACCATGCTCTCCTTGTCTTGTGTTAAGTAGGTCAATGAAGGATTGTTGTTCATGGAGCACCCCGTAAATGGAAGATTTGAGCAGCACTTTCCGCGCCCAGTTTGTATGTGGCTTGACTTCATTCATCTTGTTGGCATAAGCACTCTTGAAAACCCCGTTCAAACCATCATGGCTGTCAAGGATGGACTTCGCGTCCATATATTCTTCATGGGTGACAACATTAAGAGCATGTACAACTTTACTGTGCGAAGGATGAATAACCGTTTTGCCGACTAGCCCATTTGTCTTGTCCAGCATGATTTCATGAATCAGGGCGTCCTCAAACCGATTAATCATTTCCGTCCGCACTTGCAGGCCGTTCCTGCCAAAGGCCTGCTGAAAGGGCGACAGCCTGATCTGGGGCTTCATAATTCTTTTTGAACCGGAAAAGTATTCCCATACGGGGCCGGAAATGACATACTCGCTGGCACTGCGCCCGAGCACGTTGATGATATCCGAAATGCAGTCACGGATCACGGAAATATCATAAACCGTCGTATCACTGCTTCTTCTTATTCCGAACAGTCCGGAAAAATCAGTGGCTCCGATCCGGACATTAAGAATAAGGGAATAATACTCATCCAGCAGCTGTTTAATACTCAGCAGCGATTCCATTCTCGTTTCTTTATAAATAATTTCATAGGATTCAAGAATTGGCATTCCGTAAAGGTTCATAGAAAAAGCTTCATTTATTTGAGAAAGTGCCTCCAAATAAACCCTTCCGTTTACTGCTGTGAATTTCGGAAAAATAAAGCCGCAAAGAAGTGAGGCTGCATCGCCAAGCCGGCTGACCATCTCCGTCATTTGCTGAACAGTTCTTACCCTTATAAAGATAAGCGGCAGAAAATCTGTATTGAAAGCACCATTTTTCGTACTGGTGTGAATGGTTTTAAGCTGCAGAACGGTGTTAGCTTCTGCCGTCTTCACCTCGTCATCCCCGATCGAATCCTCGAGACAGATGGCCATGCTTGTCAACCCTTCGTGTTTGCCTTCAAGAAATTTTCCAGATAGCACATCACTAGAAATTTGCTCTCTTGTTCCCGGCATGTACAGTGTAGCGCCCAGTGCATAAGCCAGCTGTTCTTTAGAGGAGGAATAATTGAAAGAAACCGGCTTGCGGAAAAAAATCTCATCCAGCGCCGGGGACGGCAAATATTGAAAATGTCTCATTGAATCCCTCCTCTTCTAATGATCTGCTATTTGAAAAACGCTTTTAAAAGGCAGAAGGGAAGACATGCTGTCTCCCCGCATACATCTTAAACTTCTAAACCATAATTTCGGCAAAGAGATGCCAGCCCCCCTGAAAACCCGCTGCCGATTGCATTGAATTTCCAGTCAGAACCATGTTTATAAAGCTCGCAAATAACAACAGCTGTTTCAATGGAAAAATCTTCTCCTAAATCGTAGCGGAGGATTTCTTTATCCGTTTGGGCATCCACAATCCTGACAAACGCGTTGGAAACCTGTCCGAAATTCTGTCTGCGGGACTCTGCATCGTGAATGGTAACGGCAATTCCAATTTTTTGGATATGGGCAGGCATTAGCGAGAAGTCTACGAGAATCTGCTCATCATCCCCGTCCCCTTCACCTGTACGATTATCTCCTGTGTGCTCTACTGCACCATTCGGGCTTTTCAGCTGATTGTAAAAAATAAATTCACTGTCATTTTGAACTTTTCCTGAAGCATCCGCCATAAATGCAGTTGCATCCAAATCAAAATCATTGCCTCCGCTATAACGGTTCGTATCCCAGCCAAGCCCAACCACTACTTTAGTCAGCCCTGGATTGGTTTTCGTCAAGTCAATGCGCTGTCCCTTAGATAACGAGAGTGTCATGGGTATCCTCCATTCATTTTTAATGTTCGCTCTGCAGTTTAAAAAAGGGGAGACCTGCAAACAGCAGCCCCCCCTTTGCTGTACACCTGTCAGATCCGTGATGCCCAGCTTAATAGAGAAGGCTGACCGCTCGCGTAAAGTCACCCCTGTTTCATGCAATCGCCGTTTAGACGTTCAAGCCGTAGTCGCTTACCAGTGAACCAAGGCCACCCTGATAGCCGCTGCCGATTGCACTGAACTTCCACTCGCTGCCATGACGGTATAGCTCACCTACAACAACAGCTGTTTCAATAGAGAAGTCCTCGCCAAGATCGTAGCGGATCAGCTCTTCGCCATTTGTTTCGTTTAAGATACGCACATAAGAATTGCTGACTTGTCCAAAATTCTGGCTGCGTGTTTCCGCATCATGAATCGTAATCGTAAATGCGATTTTCTGAATGTTTTCCGGAACGCCAGGCAGGTTCACTTTTACCTGCTCATCATCGCCTTCCCCTTCGCCAGTACGGTTGTCTCCTGTATGCTCAACCGCACCGTTCGCACCTTTTGTATTGTTGTAGAAAACAAAATCTGCTTCGGAAGAGCATTTTCCTTCCGCGTTTAAAAGGAATACAGAGGAATCAAGGTCAAAGTCCTGTCCGCCGTCATACTTATTTACGTCCCATCCAAGACCTACAACAATATTCGTCAGACCCGGATTTGATTTAGTTAAATCTACTTTTTGTCCTTTTGCTAAACTGATTGCCATTTTAATAACCTCGCTTTAATTGGATTTTTATCAGACTGTTATTCTATTAAACGTAACGGTTCGCAATCTCGCTGATCGACGCATCTTTTGTTCCATCGCCAACCGCGTTGAACTTCCACTCCCCGTTATGACGGTAAATCTCGCCTGGAACAAGAGCCATCAGCCCGGAAAAATTGTCTGTCAGGTTAAAATGAACAAGCTCACTGCTGTTTGAGTTGTCCAGGACACGGATAAACGCATTTTGAATCATCCCAAAGTCCTGCTTGCGCTGAACACCCTGATAAATATTTACAACGAAAACCAGCCTATGTATATGTGCAGGGATGCGGCCAAGGTCCACTCTGATTTGCTCATCGTCGCCTTCCCCTTCTCCAGTCAGGTTGTCCCCTGAGTGCTGGACGCTCCCGCAGCTGCTTGTTTTATTTCCAAAATAAACTAAATCCTTTTTATCCGCCAGCTTGCCGTTCTCATTCAGCATCAGCACAGATGCATCACAATCGATATTGCTGCTTCCTCCGCCGAAACCAAAGAACCCGCCGCTTTTCTTAACTGGATCCCAGCCTAGCCCAACCGTTATGGAAGATAAACCGGCTCTGCCTTTTGTTAAATCAATCTTCTGTCCTTTTTGCAAGGATATAGCCATTCTTCAACACTCCTTCCCAGTTATAAAGCCTTTAAAACCTTGTCCAGCAAGCATGCAAACTGTAATGAAGCTGCATACAGCATTCCAAGAAAATGATACCACATATTTTCCAAAGCATTCAACTTTGAGCGACAATCCTCCCGTTCTTTCCTGCGGGTGAAAACGCCTATAGGTTGATTATACGCTCAAGCCCGCCGAAAGGTTTCGTTTTTTGGTGAAATGGGGTTTGCGGTAAATTTTTCTAGGTTTTGGAGCGGGATTTTTCGGGTGGGGTCTGGCCCGGCTTTCGCTAAAGTATTAAAGCTCCGGCACCATTTCTCTTAAACGTTGGCGGACAAGGGATTGCGAAGTCACGCCTCTGTCCCCTGATGCGGTGAAGCAGCAGGGGACAGGCACCGCGCCTGACCCCGCTTTCGCTGGCTCGTACTAAAGCTCCGGCACCAGACCTGCCAGTTCTTGGTGAGAAAGGCCCGACCCCGTGACGCCTCCATCCCTCGCCCCTCTACAGCAGTAAAGTTTCGGTACCGTTCTGTGCTATCTCTTTGCCAGGCGTCTGACTTCGTTTGATAACTCCGGATGCCATTACTGCCTCCGGCCCCCACTCTGCTAAAGCACTAAACCTCCGTCCCCAATCTGATTGACATGCTGCAGCACAAGGATTCCCAAGGTCTCTGCTCTGTCCCCCAAAAGGCAGAAAAACAGGGTCGGAGCATGGCTCCGACCCCAATTATGTCTACTAATCCAGCTCCGTCCCCTAACCCTTAAAAGCGCTGGGGGAGTAGGAATCAGGGGTTTCTCCCTCCAGCCCCCAATGCTTTACCGCGCCGGGGGTCGGAGGAGCCACATGCCCTGTTTGCAGAAGAAACCTGCCTGCTGTTTAATGTCTGCAAAAACGAGCCATAAAAAAGTTTCCGTAAAGCTCACGTTCTGCCGCCCGGACTCTTTACTTCCTGTGCATCTTAAATTCCAGGAACAGTTCGTTGTAATGAGCGAGCATTTTTTTGCCGAGGTTGTCGTAGACTTCGAGCTTAGCTGTTGTTTCCGGATCCGGGTAGAAGCGCTTATCTCCTGAAATGTCCTCGGGAAGAAGCGGGAGGGCTTCTCTGTTCGGTGTGGAATAACCGACATATTCAGCATTTTGAGCAGCGATTTCGGGCTGAAGCATGAAGTTGATGAATTGATGGGCTGCTTCCGTATTGGCGGCGGTGCTTGGAATGACCATGTTGTCGAACCACAAGTTGGAGCCTTCTTCCGGTACGACATAGTCAAGCTTCTCATTCTCGCTCATGATTTCTGAGGCATCTCCTGACCAGACGACGCCTGCAGCGGCTTCTTCGCTGGCGAGGAGCATTTTGATTTCGTCACCGACGATGGCTTTGACGTTAGGGGTGAGCTCAGTCAGCTTCGTTTTCGCTTCTTGAAGATGAGCTTCATTGGTGTCGTTAAGTGAATAGCCGAGGCTGTTTAAGCCCATTCCCATCACTTCTCTTGCTCCGTCAGCCAGCAGGATTTGATTTTCCAAATCTTTTCTCCACAAGTCATCCCAGCTCGTGATTTGTTTTCCTCCGAGCATGCCGGGATTGTAAACGATGCCGACCGTTCCCCAAAAATAAGGGATGGAGTACTGATTGTCGGGATCAAAGGATAAATTCAGAAACCGCTCATCGATGTTTTTCAGATTAGGAATCTTCGTATGGTCGAGCGGGAGCAGCAGGTTCTCTTCCTTCATTTTGCTGATGGCGTATTCGGACGGGACCGCGATATCAAACGTTGTTCCGCCTTGGGAGATTTTTGTCATCATAGCTTCGTTGGAATCGAAGGTTTGGTAGACTACTTTAATACCTGACTCTTTTTCAAACCGATCCACGAGCTCGGGATCAATGTAGTCCCCCCAGTTGTAGATGGTGAGCGTGTTTCCGCCTGAATAGCCTTGGGAACGGTTCAGCTGATTAATGGAAATTAATAAAACGGCAGAAAGGATGGAAATGATAAGAAAAGCACGCAGAAGCTGATTCATTTTCGGATTTCCACCCCTTTCATGCGATTGCTGCGCTGAGTAATGAAATAATAGCCGATGACCAGACTAATGGTTACCAGGAAAATTAAAGTGGAGAGCGCATTAATGGTTAGTGAAATCCCTTGCCTTGCCAGCGAGTAGATTTCGACCGACAAGGTAGAGAAGCCGCTGCCGGTTACAAAGAATGTGACGGCAAAGTCATCCAGCGAGTAGGTCAGCGCCATAAAAAAGCCAGCGAAAATGCCTGGTGTGATGTAGGGGATCACGACTTTGGACAGGACCTCCCATTTACTTGCTCCCAAGTCCCTTGCCGCATCGACAAGGCTTGAGCTCATTTCTTCAAGCTTTGGCAGGACCATGATGACAACGATGGGAACGCTGAATGCGATGTGGGAAAGCAGAACGGATGTAAATCCAAGCCTGATGCCGATCATGGTGAACAAAATCAGGAAGGAAGCACCGATGATAACGTCCGGACTAACGATCAAGACATTATTTAAGGTAAGCAGTGTGTTTTTTATACGCCTTCTTTTCACATAGGTGATCGCTAATGCTCCCAGTACCCCGATGATTGTAGAGATGGCAGATGAAAGCAAAGCGATGATCAGTGTGTTCAGAACGATGATCAGAAGCCTCGTATCCTGGAAAACCTCTTTATACCAATCAAGTGTAAAGCCTTCAAATTCTCTCATTGTTCCGCCGCTGTTAAAGGAGTAGTACATAAGGTAAAAAATAGGCGCATAGAGGATGGCAAAGACCAGGACTAAGTAAAGGTTTGAAAGCTTGCTGTTTTTCCTCATCTTGCGCTCCTCCTTCCCGTGTTGGTAAATAGAATGATAATCGCCATTGCGAGGATCAGGAATACGGCAATGGTGGCTCCCATCCCCCAGTCCTGGGTCACAAGGAAATGCTGCTCAATGGCCGTTCCAAGAGTAATGACACGGTTGCCTGCAATCAGCCTTGTAATCATAAACAGCGAGAGGGCTGGAATGAATACAGCCTGGCAGCCTGATTTCACACCGGAAATGGTTAACGGGAAAATGATCCGTTTAAACGTTGTCCATGAGGAAGAACCGAGGTCCCTCGCTGCATCCAGGAAGGATGGATTCAATTTCTCAATCGAATTATAAATCGGCAAAATCATGAAAGGGATAAAGATATAGACGGAAACGAAGACAAAGCTGAAATCAGTAAACAGAATCTGCTGTCTTCCGGCTCCTAGCCATTCCAGCAAATTGTTGGCCGTTCCATATGTGCCGAAGATTCCCAGGAACGCATAAGCTTTCAGCAGAAGATTAATCCAGGTAGGCAGAATGATGAGCAGCAGCCAAAGCTGTTTGTGCTTCGTTTTTGTAAGGAAATAGGCTGTCGGGTAAGCAATGAGCAGCGAGAACAATGTAATCAGGAATGCATACCAGAAAGAGCTCAGTGTCATTTGCATGTAAACAGGCGTAAAGAATTTCGCATAGTTGGATAGCGTCAGATTTCCTTCAATATCAAAGAGGGAATAATAAAAAATGAGAACGACCGGCGCTGCTACAAACAGCACCATCCATAGAATGTAAGGGATTAAATACAGGTTGCGGGTGTTAGTTTGCATAGCCGTCTCCCTCGTAGGATTCGAGACGCTTATCAAATTCTTCTTCCGTTTCATTAAACCGCATGACATGAATGGCTTCAGGCTCAAAGTCCAGTCCGATTTCTTCTCCTACAGACGCTTTTTTCGTAGAATGAACGAGCCATTCATTGCCGGCTTCATCGTAGCAGCAAATTTCATAATGAACGCCTCTGAATAATTGGGAATCTACCTGAACCTGAAGCTTCCCGGCATTTTTTACCGTAATGGCTAAATCCTCCGGCCTTACTACAATTTCCACTTTTTCATTCGGATGAAATCCGCGATCCACGCATTCAAAGACCTTATCTGCAAATTCCACCCGGTAATCTTCCACCATTGTTCCAGGGACAATATTGGATTCGCCGATAAAATCTGCAACAAACCGATTGATCGGTTCATCGTATATATCTGTCGGTGTTCCGCTCTGCTGGATTTTCCCTTTGTTCAGAACAAAGATTTCATCGGACATTGCGAGCGCTTCTTCCTGGTCATGTGTAACAAAAATGAACGTAATGCCAAGTCTTCGCTGCAGCTCTTTCAATTCGTACTGCATCTCTGTCCGAAGCTTAAGATCAAGGGCAGATAGCGGCTCATCAAGTAAAATGACCTCCGGCTCGTTGACGATAGCCCGTGCAATGGCTACACGCTGCCTTTGCCCACCGGACATCTCTGCAATTTCCCGGGTTTCATAGCCTTCTAAATTAACAAATTTTAAGGCTTCCTTCACTTTTTCTGTAATCTTCTCTTTTTTAACCTTTTTAATCCGTAATCCGAACGCAACGTTTTCAAATACGTTCAAGTGCGGGAAAAGGGCGTAATCTTGAAAAACCGTGTTTACCTGGCGCTTGTTGGCCGGTATCTTGTTGATTAATTTATCGTTAAAATAGATGCTGCCGCCAGTCGGCTCGGTAAATCCGGCAATCAGGCGGAGAATGGTTGTTTTCCCGCATGCTGATGGTCCAAGCAGTGTATAAAATTTGCCCCGCTCAATTTCAAAGCTGACATGATTTAGCACAGCCGCTTCATCAAATTGCTTTGTTACTCCCTCAAATCGTATGATCGTCTCGTTATTCATAGCAGCCTCCCTTTAGTGGTTAAACAAACGTTTGATTATAAGTAGGATTCAGTTGCGACGAGGATGATCTCTGTCTCGCCACTAAAATCATTGATAAATTGATGGGAATCGGAAGCAGAAAAATAGATGGATTCCCCTGCTTCTGCCTGATAGGAGCGGGTGCCAATTCGTATGGATACCCTTCCTTTCAGCACATATCCGAATGTTTCAGAGGAAGACGCTTCGAATTGTTTAAACTCTCCTTTTTCTTCAAAAGAGAGGATAATCGGGTCCATTTCTTTTTCGTTGGATTCAGGAACCAGCCATCTTATGGAATAGCCCTTTTCTTCATCCTTATATTCGGTTTGTTCCTCTTCAGCATAAACGACTTTTTGAACGTCATCTCCTGCATGAAAGAACTTTTCCGGGCTGCACCCCAAAACTTCCAGTATATTAAAAAATGTATCCAGCGAAGGTGAACTTAAATCTCTTTCCAGCTGCGAAATATACCCTTTGCTTAAATCTGTGCGTTCCCCAAGCTCCCCTTGAGTCAATCCGCTTTTTAATCGCAGGTTCTTTATTTTCTTCCCAATTTGCATACAGGATCCTTCTTTTCTTTTTAGAATGGCTTGAAGAAGTTTTGTATTCCCTTACTAAAAGTTTACTTTAAGCATTTCTTATTATAATCTTTTCATTTAATTTTTCAACAGGACGGGACAAACCGCAAGCGCCTGGAAGGAATGAAGTTCTGCTAAATGCGCGACGTCCTTCTGCAGTAAAGAACTAACTGACCAGCATCCTGAGGTCCTCAGCACTTCGAGGGGCTAGTCCCTTGAACTGGATCAGGAAATGCGATGCATCCGCTAGGACCTGTTTCATCCTTTCCTACACAACAAAAAAACACACCGTATCCAATACGGTGTGCGAATCTCACTATACTTTTTCCAGAAAATACACATTTCTCGTTTCGATAAGAGGTGCGATGGTTTCCCGGTAAGCTTTGTAATGATCTGAAGCGATGTGGGCGTCTACTGCCTTTTGATCTTTCCAGTTTTCATAAAAGACAAAAATGGCCGGGTCGTCCTTTGAGCGGTGAAGATCGTAGCTGATGCAGCCTTCTTCTGCTCTGGAAGGGGCAATCACTTTTTTCATTTCTTTAAAAAGATTCTCTTCCATTCCAGGTTTTGCCTTCATGATGGCGTTGATCGTGATTTGGGACATGCTCATTCCTCCTAGCTTTTACGATTTCACTATAAAACAAAATACTCCGGGTTAGGTAACCATCTGCTTGTACATTCCAATGTTTAATCTTTCACCAACTCGGTTATTCAAACACTATGGCTAAAAGTCACTTAATAAAAAGGAGTTTTATACATGAATCGGTTTACTATACCCCGCGACATCTTTTTTGGAGAAAATGCTCTTGAAAAACTGAAGGAGCTTGAGGGGAAAAAAGCAGCCGTTGTCATCGGCGGAGGCTCCGTTAAAGAAAACGGGCACCTGGATAAAATTCTATCCTATCTTTCTGAGAAAGATATTGAAACAAAAGTCATTGAAGGCTTTTCAGGCGAACCTGAAGTTGAGATGGCACGCGAAAAGGCGAAAGAGCTTGACGGCTTTGACCCGGATTGGATCATTGGTGTCGGCGGCGGATCCCCTATGGATGCTGCCAAAGCCATATGGATTTTCTATGAATATCCGGAAATAGAATTTGAAGAAACCATTAAACTGTTCAATCTGCCTCCGCTTCGGAAGAAGGCTAAATTCATCGGCATACCGACCACGAGCGGTACGGCATCTGAAATTTCAAATCTATCCGTCATTACGGATGGAAAAACCGGAATCAAATATCCGATTGCAAGCTTTGAGCTGACTCCGGATATGGCAATTATTGATCCGGTCATGGTAGAAGATTTACCTGAAAAACTGATTGCTTACAGTGGAATGGATGCTGTTACCCATAGTATTGAATCGTATGTGGCGAAGCCCAGAACGGTTTTCACCGATTCCCTTGCCATTGAAGCAGCTGAAATATTGAAGGATCATCTTGTGTCTTCCTATAAAGGCAATAAGGAATCCCGGGAGCAGGTACACTATGCACAGGCAATGGCTGGAATGGCTTTTTCCAACGCCGTCCTCGGAAACGTGCACAGCATGGCGCATAAAAGCGGCCCGACCTTTGAAGTCCCGCATGGCTGTGCAAACGGCATTTATTTGCCATATGTCATTCAGTTTAACCGTACGGTTTCTGCAGACCGGTTTGCGGCCATCGCAAAACGGCTCGGCTTAAACGGCGAAACGGGCGAAGAATTGACGGATGCACTTGTAAACTGGGTTCGTTCATTGAATGAAGCAATGAATGTCCCTAACTCTTTGAAAGAATACGGCATCTCAGAAGAGCTGTTCACTAAACATGTGGATGAAATGGCTAAAAATGCACTAGAGGATCCATGCACGTCAACAAATCCTCGCGAAACATCAGAAAACGAAATGAAGAAGCTTTTCCAGGCTGCTTATTATGGAGAAGACGTAACCTTTTAATTCAAAGTCCCGAGAGCATAGGCTCTTGGGACTTTTTTTCATTTTATTCTTCATCCTTAAAGATTTCTGCGAGCAGCTTCTCCCGGTGATCCAGGAAATACTTGGTCAGCTGATAATGCTCCGTTCGCTCATACTCCGTTTCAACAATTTCCCCACCACCAAAAAGACGGATTGAGGCATTAGGGTAACCGAGCAGAATAGGAGAATGGGTCGCAATGATAAACTGCGCTTCTCCTTCTCTGGTCAGATCATGGATGATCCTTATTAAGCTGAGCTGCCGTTGAGGGGATAATGCGGCCTCCGGTTCATCTAAGAGGTAAATGGCATTTCCGCTCCCGAACCTGTTCGTGAAAAGAGACAGGAAAGACTCCCCGTGGGATTGATGATGAAGGGATTTGCCGCCATAGCTTTCCAGTGCGGACGGATGCATTTTTGCCTGCTCATCGATGTGGCTTGCAAATTGAAAAAACGATTCCGCTCTAAAAAAGAACCCGCTGCTCGTTTTCGGAAACCATGACAGCTGAAGGTGCTCCCCGAGATCCGATTGGGAAGCATCCGCATCGTAAAAGTTGCTGCGGCTTCCCCCTGCTGTATTAAATCCGCATTGATAGGCAATGGCTTCGAGCAGCGTTGACTTCCCGGATCCATTTTCACCGCAGAAAAAAGTCACACTGGAGTCAAATACAAGCTCTTTTATATTCCGGATTGCCGGGATCGAGTATGGATAGGCATTCGGTAAGCTGCTGTTGGAATGCCTTAGTCGGATGCTTCTCAAAAACAAACGGATGCCCTCCCTTTCTTTTTTCTCCCATTATAACTTACTTGGGCATTCCGGCTTAAATTTGGTTCTGCTTGCCTTTTTTCGCAGCAAACGGGTATAAAGAGAGTATGAGCTTAAAATCTGACCACTCTGCACAGAGTTTATCTTAAAGGAGGAATGCTGGATGTTTACAGCAAAGCAGGAGTTTATAGATGAATGGAACCGGGAAGCTCAGGCGACAGAACGAATTTTGAACACGCTTACCGATGAGTCATTGGCACAGGAAATTTCTCCGGGCTACAATCATCTCGGGGGACTGGGATGGCACATAACCGTAGCCATACACAGCTTGCTTTCTCAAACAGGACTTCAATTCCAGCATCCCGCCCATATTGAAACGGTGCCGGAATCGGCTGAAGAAATTGCTTCCGCCTACAGCAGCACCAGCAAGTCAATGGTTAAAGCCGTTCAGGAACAATGGTCTGACGAAACATTAAATGAAACCCGGGAGTTCTTCGGAAACGAGCGTCCTGTTCAATCCATCCTCCGTGATTTAATTCAGCACCAGGCCCATCACAGAGGACAAATGACCGTTCTGATGCGCCAGGCAGGCCTTAAAGTGCCGGGGGTATATGGCCCAAGCAAAGAAGAATGGGCCAATTTAAATTCTCTTGGCTAAAGCTAAGCTGACAGTTTTGTCAGCTTTTTGCATGCAGGTGAAGAAATGAACCTTTTCGTCATTTCCGATACTCATATACCGAAACGGGCCAAAGCTCTCCCGGACCACGTTAAAGCTCAGGCTAAATCTGCTGATGCGATTATTCATGCTGGGGATTTCCTTAACCTGGATGCGTACTATGATCTGTGCAGATATGGACCTCCCGTATATGCTGTTTATGGGAACGCCGATGATAAAGAACTGAAAGAAGTGCTTCCATCCCGGCTGATTTTGAACCTAAATGGTTTTGCTCTCGGTGTTGTCCACGGGCATGAGGGAAAAGGGGCAACTACCGAAAAGCGGGCATTGAATGCCTTCGGTAACGAGAAGCTGGACAGTTTGATTTTTGGCCATTCCCATATTCCCATCAGCAAGCAGCAGGATGGGGTTCTTCTTTTTAATCCCGGCTCTCCTACGGATAAAAGAAGACAGGCCCTTTTTTCATATGGGATCATAAGGCTGGAAGAAGAAATATATGCTAAACACGTTTTTTTCAAGCCCTGAGAAGTGAACTGATCTGCAGTACTTGAAAAGGGTATACTACACAAGAAAAAACAATGATGGAGGCTGAAAAAATGAAACCATTTACGGTAACGTTCCACAAAGAAGATCAAACAGAGGATATGACGGTTTACCATTTATCAGAGGAAGACTTCAGCACGCAAACGGAGGGCGGCACCCGCCATTTATTCGATTTGGATACTAATGTAGGGTATTTCGTATTTTTTGATGCGGCAGACCAAAATGGCAAGGAATCCTACCTGGTCCTTCATTATGAGGAAAACGAAGAGGACCCATCTGCATGCTATGGCTTTGAGCTTAAAGACTTTTATCAGTTCACCGCTCTTTATCTGAACGACCTGGAGTTTAACGAAGAACAGGAAGCAGCCGGCGAAGATGAGGAAGTGTACGGACCGATTCATCATCTGGCTCATCTGATGTTTCATATTGTGGAAGAAGCAAATAAATCCATCTAAGCAAAAAGGCTGCACAAATCGGGCAGCCTTTTTCTATTCTTCTCCCGGTTCCTCAGGCAAATGCTGAAGACAGTATGCGGCAACTATTGCTTCCTCTTCCTCATCGAGAGCAAAGTCAAAGCTTTGTCCGGTTTCTTTTTCATAAAATTGATAGTGGGTTATGCGTCCTTGTTCATCCTCTATCAGATAAATAACCCGTAAGTAAATTCCGTTTTCAGAGAAGAGCTCATCGTCCTCAGGAACCTCCAGATCAAGCAAAAATTCATACCGTTCACCTGGTAAAATCCCAAACGGATCCTTAAGCAATTCGGCTTCATGGCTTTTAATCGCAAGCATTTTTTGCACCATCCTTTCACCCGGATTATACACAACTTCCACTGACAATGAAATATCGTGTGTATGAGGAAGGCAAAAAGGGAATGGTTTACTATGCATCTTAGCAACGGTGCATGGACATCGAAAGGAGCGATTCAGCTTGAGCACCAAACTTACCGAATTGGCAGAAGAGGTAGCAGGCAAGTCATTCGATCCGGCAGAGAAAACGCAGGAGCATACGTCAACAGGTTTAGAGATTACCCACGATCAAATCAGTGACCACTATTCAGCCGGAACCATCGATCAGGGAATAAAAGATAAAACTGAAAAATGAAAAGCAGAACGAGGGCCTTGGCTCTCGTTCTTTTGTATTTCAGGTGCTGAAGATTTAATAAACAACAAGGAAATCCACTTTTGTAAGCGAATACATTAGAGAATGCCTATAGGAGGGATGCTACCTTGAAAACAATGATTTCATTATCCAACCGATTGATGCAGCGCTATTTGCCCGACCCATTCTTGTTTGTCGTCATCCTGACTTTCGCTGTCTTTTTGCTGGGACTCCTGTTCACCCCAAGCTCTCCTTTGCAAATGGTTCAGTTTTGGGGAGACGGTTTTTGGGCGCTTCTCAGTTTTTCCATGCAAATGGTTTTGGTTTTAGTGACCGGGCATGTTCTTGCCAGCAGCCCATTTTTCAAAAAGGTGTTGAGTGCGATGGCCAGTACCGCAAAAACGCCTGGCCAGGCCATTGTATATGTAACCCTCGTTTCTATGGCCGCCAGCTGGATCAACTGGGGATTTGGATTAGTCATCGGGGCCCTTTATGCAAAAGAGCTGGCCAAAAAAGTAGAGAAAGTAGACTATCGCCTGCTGATTGCCAGTGCTTACAGCGGCTTTGTAATCTGGCATGGGGGCTTCTCCGGTTCGATTCCGCTTACGATTGCAACAGAAGGCCACTTTTCTGAAAATCTAATCGGAGTCATCCCGACAAGTGAAACGATTTTCGCCCCATTTAATCTGATGATAATGGCTGCGCTATTCATTACTCTCCCCATCGTTAACAGGCTTATGATGCCGGGCAGAGATGAAACCGTATCGGTTGATCCTGCTCTTTTGGAGGAATCGTCATATGAAGCCGCAGCCATAGAAAAAGAGGCCATGACTCCCGCTCTTCGTCTTGAAAACAGCCGGCTCCTCTCCCTTCTGATTGGGGGGTTAGGTCTGGTTTTCCTAATCAGCTACTTCATCAGCAAAGGGTTCTTGATTAATCTCGATATAGTAAACTTTCTTTTCCTGTTCCTCGGGATTCTCTTTCACGGTACACCTAAACAGTACCTTCTTGCTGTAAATGAAGCAGTAAAAGGAGCAGCCGGGATTATCATTCAGTTCCCTTTTTACGCGGGTATTATGGGTATGATGGTGACATCGGGCCTGGCAGCTGTCATCTCTGAAGGCTTTGTGTCCATCTCAAATCCTCAGACATTTCCGCTATTCGCATTTTGGAGTGCAGGAATTGTGAACATCTTCGTTCCGTCCGGTGGAGGGCAATGGGCTGTACAGGCACCGGTTATGCTGGATGCGGCGAAAACCCTTGATGTTTCTATGGCGAAAACGGCTATGGCTGTTGCTTGGGGCGACGCCTGGACCAATATGATCCAGCCATTCTGGGCACTCCCAGCCCTTGCCATAGCGGGACTGAAAGCAAAAGACATTATGGGGTTCTGCGTCTTTGTTCTTCTCGCAAGCGGAATCATCATCTCCCTCGGATTGCTGTTTTTATAAATGGTTAGAGGCTTCCTGGTCAAGGAAGCCTCTTTTCTATTAGCTGACGATTTTTGCGGGGTTTTGAAACGTGCCCCACTGTTGCTGTATACCCGCTGAATGGTGAGAACGCTGTCAAGGAGTTTTTGAACACTTCGAGACTGCTTATCTTGGGTCATTGGGATACGGGGGATGCCTATTTATCAGAAAGGGTGGTGTCTCTTATTTTTCGAAGTTTTTTCTTGAAGAATGGGCTTTTTTTATTTTAAAGGGCTTTTTCAGCTGCACGAGTACCCAATCCAACTGATATCAGCGGATTTGCCCCGGGATGACAGAAATTCGACCGGTTCTTGTTCCTATTTCAGAAGGAATTTTTCATTTATTGTCCGTATTGCAGGATATATTGTCCGAACTCGAATTTTATTGTCCGTACTTTGCTTTTATTGTCTCAACTTCCTTTTTATTGTCGGTACTTTCAATATAAAGACTTTTCGACAAAATTCGTCATTTCTTTCCTTTTGGAACCAAAAAGGAGCTGACATCATCAGCTCCTTCTTTCCCGAATATTATTCTTCCGGTTTAAATGTTTGGCAATCCGTTTCATGACTTGAATCGGCTTTGGTTCCTTTATGACTGACTACGTAGATTTGCTTAGCACCGCACTTGCTGCCTTTCATGTTGTAGACACAATTGCTGACTTCACACAATACGTCCTGAGCCACAGTTCCCACCTCCAAAACCGTTTTTAAGAGATCATGACAATAGCTTATTATATAGATACCCCATTCTAAATTTTGAAAACGAATAAACCCGAACTTCATTGCAGCCGGGCTGATGGGCTGATTAGATAAGATGACACCGCCGTTAAGGACATAAGCTCAGCGCTTCTTTTCATCCGGCGTAACGTAAAAAGGGACCAGAGCGTAAGGCTCTGATCCCTTTTTTATTTCCTGATATCCGATAATGATTACTCTTTGACCCAATTTGCGATCATTTCAATATCCGCTGCTTTGAGGGTTGTAAATACCGGACATCTTGAATCTGTTTTTTCTTTTAATTCCTGAATGCGGTCATCGGATTCAGTTGTTTTAACTTTCGCATTAATTGTAATTTTGTTGAAGTAAGGGCGTACGTTTTCATCACCCATCATGCCTCTTGGGTCCAATTCACCGCTGATATCAAAATCAATGCCCTGCAAGTCAAAGTTCATTTCTTTTGCCACCATTCCTGCAACGACTGTTTCACAGCCTGATAGTGCACCAAGAAGTGTTGCCAGTGGATTAGGTCCTTCGTCTTTTCCTCCCATTGAGGCAGGCTCATCTATAATCAAGGTATGGTTTTTTGAGGTTACTTTCGTTTGTACACCTTCAGAAACGGATGTTATACGTTCGATCATTTTACTCATTATTCTTCCTCCTTAACATCACATTGTACCAACTGGTAGGTACAATGTGAGAATATCATATTTGTTTCTCTCCGAGCGAAGAAAATGCTTATACTTTCTTAAGCTCTAGGTGGCTGCGAATAACAGAAACTACCTCTTCTAAGGTTTTCAAATCTCTGTCATTTTTCATCAGCATAATCCCGCCTTCTATTTGCGCTACAATTGATAAGGCATGACTGCGAAGATTGACAAAAGGCTTAAATAAAGTGCACTCAGACAAATCTTTTAGCACGGCCTCCAGAGCTTTAGCCCACTTTCGGAAAAAACGTAGAATTCTTCATCTTGCTCACTCATTTCTAATGCAAGATTCCCAATTGGACACTCCGAATAGTCGTTTGCCTGCTTATGATATCCAATAATCCAGTTTAGCATTCCACTCAATTTTTCTTGAGGAGCACCATCCGCTTGAATGATTCCCACAATCTTCTCTTCCCACTTCCGTGTAAGCTGTTCAACGACAGCCAGCCCTAAATCATGTTTCGAAGAATAAAACTGGCCCTTTCCAATGTGGGCGTAAGTCATAATATCATTTACCCCGGCAGCCTTATAGCCCTTTGAATGGATGACTTCTCTTGCCTGCCTGATGATCTCTTATCTTTTAGACATTTGTTTCACTCCCCAAGAAGCAATAAACAGCTATTTAACACCCCTCAGGACCGCAAGCTGGCGCTGCATCATCAGAGTTTTTAGCTTGTTTTAAGTCATCTACCGCCTCAACGAAGCGTTTCAATCTCTCTGGTGACTGAGCACCCATTGTCATTTCACCTTCATACTCGTAGGTTGGTACACCCTGCACCCCAATTTTGTGAGCATGTTCAATTTCTTCCAGTACAGCCGGCAAATATTTTTCCTGTCTGAGTGCTTCTAAAAATTCACTTTCGTCCATACCCAATGAGGAAACCACACCGCCTAGTACGTCAAGATTTCCTATATCATGCCCTTCAATCCAGTAAGCATGAAAAACGGCATTGCGGTATTCAGCTGATTTCCCTTTTTCTTCAGCATAATGAAGTCCCATCATAGCTATTCTGGAATCGCTCGTTACCGTTGTCAGTACATCCGGCTTCATGTCAATTCCGTACTTTTCAGCCAAATGATTTACACTATCCTGGGCTTGCTTCATATAAGGACTGCCTGGATCCGGCTGACCTTCAGGATGGAGTTCAAATTCCTTCCATTCAATTTCAAGATCTGGAACCATTTCCTGGACACGTTCTGCATTTACTTTTCCTATATAGCAAAACGGG
The DNA here is from genome assembly GCF_050107715.1 of Metabacillus sp. 84. Lineage (NCBI taxonomy): Bacteria > Bacillati > Bacillota > Bacilli > Caryophanales > Bacillaceae > Metabacillus > Metabacillus sp. 84. Next base: position 59,054 of record NZ_JBNILN010000008.1, read on the forward strand.
CAGATAAAATCTGAATAAATCGTTAATTTTTTAGCAGCCAATTTCTCTTCCTCCTTATTCCCGGATTGTGTTACCGGGCAATAAACTTATTGTAAAAAGGATGGTGGAGCCTGTCTAATCATCTGTTTTTGAATGTAAAAAGCCGGGAAATGTCCCGGCTTTAGCTTTATATATCCCGCAGCGCTTCTTTTATATCTTTGCTGCCGCTGATTAAATCAAAAGACCGGTTAATCGTGGTTTCAGCAGTCAGCGATTCTGCAATCACTCTCGCTACATCTGCGCGCGGAATGGAACCGCGCTCCAGGTTTTCAGCAGCGGCTATTTTTCCGGTCCCTGCTTCATTGAGCAGGCCTCCGGGACGGACGATTGTATAGTCCAAACCGCTCCGCTCAAGCTCCTTGTCCGCATAATGCTTAGCCGCATAGTAAGGAAGAAGCTTGTCATTCCAGTTCTCACGGTTATGGGCCTGTAAGGCACTCACCATGATAAACCGCTGAACTCCGCTGTTTTTTGCGGCTTCAATCAGCTTTCCCGCACCATCAAGATCAATTAGAAGCGTTTTATCCGAGCCTGTGCTTCCTCCTGAGCCCGCTGTAAAGATGACTGCGTCATGCCCCTTTACCGCATTTTCAAGTTCTCCGACTGTTCCTTCCAGATCAGCCAGTACCGTTTCTACGCCGTTTTCAGCAAAAGCGTCTGCCTGTTCCTGTTTTCTAACCATCGCCACCGGGGTGTGCTCCCCTTCGTTTTTAAGGATGTCGACAACCTGCTTTCCAATTTGTCCATTTGCACCTGCGATTAATACTTTCATCTTATTCCTCTCCCTTCAGCTGTTTTTAGCTTGTCCCTATTTTGGCAAAAACGAGCATTGCGTTCAAACAACCTGTTTGACGGATGCGTTAATTGAACGTTTGTTTAAACGATTTAAGCTTGTGATGCCAGTCCTTTCGGGCGAAAAAATCCTGTATGATCCTCCACTTATTTTCCGTCAGCCTCTCCATCGCTGAATGGATGACGGGGATAAATCGGTCTGCTAGAATAGAGTCAGGAGTTGGAAAGGAAGTTTTTTACATGAATGTGAGCAGGCTGAGATTGGTTCACCCGATTGCATGGAATATTATTTTGGGCACGCTGTTCAGCCGAATGGCGACGTCTATGAGCATTCCGTTTCTGGCCATCTATTTAACCGGCAAATTGGGGGTTTCCCCTTCAATGACAGGGACCATTATCGCCGCCAGCTCGCTTGTCGGGATTGGAGCCAGTTTTTATGGGGGGTATTTGGCGGACCGGTTTGGCCAGAAGCCTGTGCTGCTGATTTCTATTTTCTTATGGAGCTTCGTGTTTGCGGGCTTTGCCCAGTCTTCAGGTGTGTGGATGTTTTTTATCATGAATATGCTGAATGGATTGTGCCGGGCCGTATTTGAGCCGACCTCAAGGGCCATTTTATCGGAAATTACAGAGGAGAAAAACAGGCTGGTGATTTTTAATCTTCGCTATACGGCTATTAATGTCGGGGTTGTATTCGGTCCGATCATCGGACTGCACCTTGGCGCTTCTACGGATCTCACACCCTTTTATTATGCAGCCGGAACCAGTTTTCTTTACGGGCTGACTCTTGTTTATATGCTGACTGCTTACAAAATCGGGTCACCTTCCGCAGGAAAACCTATTGTAACAGTGAAGGAAGCAGTCGGCGTCCTGAGAAAAGATACGGTTTATTTACTCGGATTGATTGGGATCATTTTATCGATTGCGGGATTTTCACAGTTCAGCTCTACTTTGCCGCAATTTTTCGCGAGCTCGCCTAAAATAGAGGATGGCGCCCAGTTCTTTTCGTATATGCTGACATTCAATGCGGTCATTGTGATTTTGATTCAGTATCCGCTGATCCGGTTCGGGAAAAAATACAGCCCTGTTGTTTCGATCATGGCCGGCAACCTTCTCATATCGATTAGCCTTATCTGCTTCAGCTTAACGGATCAGCTTGCTGGAATCCTTGGCATTGTTGTTTTGTTTACTATTGGAGAGGTCTTAATGTTTTCGATGACCGATCTTTTTGTAGACCAGCTCGCGAAACCCGGGCTCAAGGGCTCTTATTTTGGAGCCATGGGCTTCACAGGACTGGGTGGAGTGATCGGCCCTTTTGCGGGAGGAGTACTGCTTGATTTTTTCGGAGCTGCGCAGCCATTTCTCCTTTTTGGATTACTTGCTTTGATGACGGCCATTGGCGTTCCGCTGCTTTACAGAGCCCATCAAATAAGCGTTCGGCACGCTGCTGTACCGATTGAAGCAAAAGCCGTCCAGCGCTAGAAGACAGGACGGCTTTTTGTTCTGCTATTTTTTCTCAATGACGATAAAACAGGTGCTGTCTGGAAGACTGACCCGGTTCATGCCGTTATCAAAAATCTCAATCTTTTTAAGTAAATGCTCTTCATAGCCTTCCTGCAAATAATGCTCAAAAACCAGGATTTCAGCTTCGCTCCCGAGCGTTTCGGCAATGAACTGCCGAAAACCGGACGGTGTAAAGTAACCGAATTGTTCCTGCACTTCATGGGGATACGCTTCTTCTCCCCATGTGTACGTGTAGAGAAACTCCATTGCATCGTTTATATTCAAGAGGATGGTGTCTTTTCCAGCTCCGCGGTAATCGATCTGCCTTCCTTTGAAATCCTGAACATACCTTTCGAAAAAGGGAAAGCCATCCGGCTCCAGCAAACGAATGATCCTTTCCTGATTTTCAGGCTCTGACATGATGCCGTCACGAATAATAATCCGGCCTTTGCTGCTAAGGGTCCTGAACGAGCTCCGCAAGGTTTCGGCAATCACCTCATGATTGAATTTCCTTCCATTATAGGGAATATAGGAAAACATTTCGTGGAGTATAGATGAGAAAACAATGGTATCTACTCCCTGTTCCCATACATTTTGCTCAAGCTTCAGGGCATCCCCCTGCATAACTTCCCATGCTGCGTTCTCTCTTTGCTTTTTCCGCTTCAGCTCTTCAACGACATTGACGGCAATATCGATTCCAATCACCCTTGCTTCAGGATGATGGCGGGTGAGAAGGTCCAGCATCACCCCACCCCCAGGGCCAATGTCAATCATTGTCCTTCCGACTGCGTAATCTGAAATTTTCTTTTTAAAATCATGGGAGCTGTTCATATCATTCAAGTACGTCTGCTCATTGTTAAGGCGGTCATACGCATCCTTCCTAAAACGAAACAAATCATACAGGAGAACAATGGCACGATCATATAGCGGTGATTTCTCGGCCTCCTGGCAAAACTCGATCAGCTTCTCTCCTGCTGATGAGAAAGCAAAACGGACGGCCATCATTTCATTCCCGGGATGCAAAGGAACAGCCGAGAGCTGGACATGGGCATTTGCGGGCCAGCTGCCGGCAAGGATGTCCTCAATCGAACGCTCGGCCAAAAAGGATTCGATGATTCTTTTTTTGTAGATGTTCACGGTCTTCTTCCCTTTGTAATCATAGTAAAGCTCCTTCATCATGAGCTCAAAGGAAAGCTGCTTAACGATGTAGCCGCGCGTCTGGCTTTCAGACAGCAGAAAGATTTTCACGAATTCTTCAAAGGTAAAATCATGGAGTGCCGCTTCTACATACCACAAGTCCACATCTTTAAAAAAAGCCGAGAGCCGGTCTTCCGCGTGAGGGATTTCTTTTATGTACGTTTGATAAACGGCAGAAAAGTCTTCGCCGGAATGAGATGCTTTTGTTCTCAGTCTTCCCATTCTTTCTTCAAGGCTCTGCTCCCTGTCCGTTTCCCCCGCACTAATCCAGCCGATAACCTGTTCCATTTCCCCCTCGGCCGATTTCCAGATTTCTTTTGCCACTCCCTCAACAATGCAGCGATTTAAAGCAAAAAGAAGGTCTTTCATATTTTCCTTGCTCTCCGTCACCCGTTGTGCCAGCGGAATAATAGAGGTATAGCGGACCTCTCCCCGGATGTACTGGCCAGCCAAACCGTGAGTCAATATTAGAAGGTAAACCAGTTCTTCCCGTTCTCTGTTTCTTTTCCATGCAGGGAGCTTTTCCATTTCATCCGCGTAAATTTGAGCAGATCCGATATTATGGATAGCCAGCTGAAAGCCTTTCTCCAGCCACTCCCTTCGCTGATGGGGGAGGCCGCATTTTGCGGTTTCACTCCAGACGAGGACCTCCTCGATTATCCTTTTTTCCTCTTCCTTCAATGCGAGGCTGTTTAAAATCTTCAAGGTTTGCTCGACGTAATCCAGCACTGGATTTTCGGCAATGGATCCCAATGATTCCACTTGCTCGAGGTTCACATTTTTTTCTTTAGTCAAAGAAAGGTATTTTAGCCATGGATACTCCCGCAGCAATAGGGTATGACCGGATTTCAGGCTGCTGATAGCGTTTAAGGAAGAAAGCACTGTGTTCGCTCCTTTATCTAGAAAGATACTTCTTTATCATACCTTTTCCTGAAAGCAGGTAAAAGGAATGTCTAAGATGCTGTCCTCATAGACTGAGAGTACAGAAGGGAGCTGGGACAGATGCTTGAGTGGAGTGCTGCTATAGCGGCGGCCGCCTTTACGATTCTGGTACTCTACCTGATTCGTACGCTGCGCAAGGTCATGAAAACCCTTGCCGAAACAGAAAAGACGCTATCTGATGCACGGGGCGCTGTAAACAGTCTGACGGGAGAAGCGGAAGGTTTAATCCATTCTGCGAACCAGATTTCGGATGATTTAAAAGGAAAAATGAAAGCAGTGGATCCATTAGTGGAATCAGCACATGACGTTGGCGAGGTCATCCAGAATGTAACAAGCTCCGTAAAGAGGGCTACGGCTCAGAAGCCAAAGCCGAAAACCATTAATCAGGAATCGAAGCCTGTTCAGATTAAACTGAAGTAATCGATTTCAGGGGTGAAATCCGGCAGTTTTCAAACGTGGGGGGCGCCTCCACCCCGGTCTTCCGATGCAAAAAAAGTGCTCAGAGTATTCTGAGCACTTTTTCCGTATTTGCGGGGTCCCCTCACTCCTATACAGCACGAAATCTCCGGCACCCTCCGATCAAGAGTTAAATGAAATGTTATCTGTCTTCAAGTTCATCCTCAGCAGAAATGGTTCTCCATTTTCCAACCGCATTGTAAAGGGCGGGAATAAAGACAAGCGTCAGGAGAGTGGATGTTGTCAATCCTCCGATGACCGCAATAGCGAGTCCTTTCGAGATGACTCCTGATGCAGAATCAGATAAGGAAAGGGGCACGAGCGCAAATATCGTTGCAAGTGCAGTCATTAGAATCGGGCGAAGACGGGTTACAGAAGCTTCTATAATGGAATCAGTCAGCCCCATTCCGTCTTTCCTGTTGCTTTCCGCCCTGTCGAGCAGCACCACGGCGTTTGTCACAACAATTCCAATGAGCATCAGCATACCAATCATTGCCGGCATGGATAACGTTTCTCCGGTAATGAGCAGTGCTGTAAGTGACCCCACCGGAATAAAAATTAGGGATGACAGAATGACTAGCGGAGTGAGTATTCCTCCGAATGTTATCCCAAGCACCAGAAAGACGAGGACAACTGCTGCAAGCATCGCAAGTCCGAGGTCTTCAAGCCCTTCAGAAATCATTTCCTGTCCGCCGCCTACCTCTAAATCTACATTGTCGGGGAGCTTCAGAGATTGAAGATCCTGCTGAAGGTCCTCTGTGACCCGGGCAGTGTCTCCTGTTTTGATGATACCGGAAACCATGGCCTGGGTACGTCCATCTTCATGACGGATCGAAACTGGCACTTCAGCCTCAGTGATCTCCATTAATACCCCCAGTTCTTTTTCTCCTTCCTGTGTCTGGATCGTCAAGCTCTGTATGTCTTCTTTTGAAGCGGGAGTTTCGTCAAAGGCCAGTTCTAAATCCCATTCTTCTTCATTGATGGTCACCGTGCCATCCTTGATGCCATTAACGCGCTCACTGATTGGCTGTGAGATTTGGGTTGGCTGGATGTTCAGATTCCTGCCCTCTTCACTCAAGGCGAAACTATATTTTGTCTGGGTTTCTTCCATATCATTTTGAATGGTTTTTAAACGTCCGTCTTCTGCAAGCAAGTCTTCCACTTGTCCGGATGCGCTGCGGAGGCTTTCGAGATGATTACCGTAAAGGCTGACCTCAACACTGTTGCCGGATGGCGGTCCATCTTCCTGGACTTCTGCAGCGGTAACGATTGCTTCTTTAGCATCTTCTTTTGCCAGGCTGCTGATTTTATTTTCATATTTTTCAAGAGCCTGGTTCATATCTGTTCCTTCTTTTAATTCAATGAAAAAGACCGCTGTGTTTTCGGAGCTTCCTTTTCCAGCATCTTCAAAGGAACGTATTTCCGAGAATCCGATTGATGCCTGGCTGTAGGCGATATCCTTTTCATCGTTTAAATCCTCTTCGATTTTCTTTGCTGTTTCATTCGTTTGCTCAAGGGTTGCACTCTCTGGCAATTCCACTTTCACCTCTAGCGATGTTGCCTGACCGGTCGGGATAAAGGAAAGCCCGATTACAGGGATCGCTGCGAATGAACCAATTAGAAGCACAATAGACGCCGCAAATACAAGCACTTTCCGCTTTAGCGCACCACGAAGAAATTTCTCATATGCTCCGGCCCACTTCGCTTTATGCTCTAATGGCTTCACTTTTTTAAACAGCCCGCTTCCGAGAACCGGAATAAGCATGATGGCGACAATAAGAGAAATGGAGATGGAAAATACGACGGCCAGACTAAACGGCCGGAAAAACTCTCCCAGAATTCCGCCGACAAAAGCGAGCGGCAGAAAAACAATCAAGGTTGCTATTGTAGAGGAAGCGATTGGTCCCATTACTTCTTTAACGGCCTTGAAAACGAGAGGCTTCTGAGGCATATCCGGATGCTTTTGTTTCCATCGGTATATATTTTCGATGACAACGATACTGTCATCTACAATCCGTCCGATGGCAACCGCCATTCCTCCAAGCGTCATGATGTTCAAGGTGTAGTCGAATTGATTGAGCAAAAGAATTGTACCGAGAATGGAGACCGGCAATGATACAACCGCTATAATGGTTGCCCTGAAATTACGGAGGAACAGCAGAATGATGAGAACCGTAAACAGCGCTCCGTATCCGCCTTCCTTTAGAAGGGACTCGATTGATTCTTCCACCTCCGCACCTTGATCGGCTACGGTATGAAGGGTGTAGTCCTGATCGGCTGCGGCTTTTTCTGCCGTTTCTCTTACAAGCTTTGCGGTTTCCGCGGTATTGCCTTCCTGCGTCTTTGTTACCTGCAGAATAATACTGTCTTTACCGTTATAACGGGCTATATTTGATTTATTTTTTACCGTGGTAATGTCCGCTATGTCCGATAAAAGAACAGGGGCTGACTCACCCTGGGCCTGTTCTGAACCTTGGCTCTGCTGCCGGGCTTGGCCGGTTTCCGTACCTTGAGCAGGAGCTTGCTGAGGGGGCTGAGCTTGCCGGCTGAGGGAGGCGCTGCTTTTCACTTCAATATTTTTCAGCTCCTCCAAATCCCCGATGCTGCCTTCGACCTGCAGCGGTGTTTTTTCTCCATCCTCTGTAAGGGTCCCTGCGGGTATTTTGTATTGCTGATTTTCCACTGCAGACTGTACGTCTGCAAGGCTGATACCTTTCTCGGCCGCTTTTTCTTCGTCCACTTCAATCTTTAAGGAGTCAGTCTCCACACCGGTCAGCGTCACCTGCTGGACTCCCTCTTTCTCCTCCAATTCTGGAACGACTGTGTCCTCTATATAGGCTTGCATTTCCCTCAGGTCATTCCCTGAGAAGGCGGCTTTATAGATTGGCTGCATATCGATTGAAAGCGTTCGGACTTCTGGTTCATTGGCCTTTTCAGGAAGGCTGGCCTGTCCGATTGCTTCCTCTATTTCTGCTTTTGCTTCATCCAGGTCTTTCCCGTATTCGTACATGATTTGGAAGACAGCTGCATTTTCAGAGCTTTCACTCGAAACCGATTCATAGCCTTTTACGTTGAGAAGCTTTTCCTCAATCGGCTTCGTTACGGATTCCTCAACCTCCTCAGTCGAAGCGTTTGGGTAAACGGCCTGTACTGATATGACCGGGAACGTGACATCAGGGTACGTTTCTGTTTTTATGCTTTGAGTTGCCGCCAAGCCGCTTGCCAGTACAAGCACGGTTAGGATCAGGACGGCAATTGCATTTTTTAGACTGAATTTTGTAAACCGGTTCAAGTTCATGTTCTTTCCTCCTCTATATTTGGGAACATCTTCAATATAGTCCGGAAATATGAACTGGATATGAACTTGTGATCCTTTTTATCAGCTGCAGCCTTCAGTGATTAATTCTTATCCTTCGGCAATCTTACTGTAACCAGCGTCCCTTCTCCAGGCTCACTTTCAATTTGAATGCCGCCATCATGCAGCTCCACAATCCGCTTGACAATCGATAGCCCGAGTCCGCTGCCACCATTTTCACGGGTCCGCGCTGGATCAGCTTTGTAAAAGCGGCGGAATATTTTTTCCTGATGCTCTTTGGAAATACCCGCTCCATTGTCCGAAATCCGGATTATGGCCTGCTTTTCACCTGATTCAGCAGTGACACAGATAGTTCCCCTTTCGTCAGTATACCGAATCGCATTTGTCAGCAAATTCATCCATACTTGATTCAGCTGCCGGGAATCTCCTGAAATCGCCACCGGATTAAGCCTCAAATCTACGTTCTGCTGCTTCGCCTTCCATTGCGGCTCAAGGGATGCGGCCGTTCTCCGGATGTGTTCATCCAGCTGGATCTTCTCTGGTTCAAAAGGCGGATGCTCGCTTTCCAATGCTGCGAGCTTCAGCAGGTTTTGGCTTAATTCCGACAGCCTCCTGCTTTCCGTTTCAATAATAGTAAGATATTCTTTCTGCTCCTGCTCATTCTCTATGACGCCATCTTTCAGGGCTTGTGCAAAGCCGCGGATTGATGTCAGAGGGGACTGTATTTCATGCGATACATCTGCTACAAACTGCTTTCTCATGGAATCAAGCTTTCCAAGCTCCCGGGTCATCTGATTAAAGCTTGCCGTAAGATTGCCGAGTTCATCCTTTCTTCTTGAACCGAGCTGAATAGCAAAGTTCCCTCTGGAAAGTTCGTTTGAGGCGGCTGTTAGCTGCTGGATCGGTTTTGTGATGAAGCGGCTGGTGATTAAAAACAGCATACTCCCGATGGCTAGGATCGAGATAAGAATAATGCTGAGCACCCTTCTAAAGTCACTAAGAAGCGTAACCAAATTGGGAGAAATAAAGAGGGCAAAGCGCTCCTCGCCCATCCAAATCGGATAGCCATTATATACGAGCGGAGAAGGCGGAGCCGGCCGCCTGTTCGAGTCACTTTTGTAAACGCCCCCGTTTAACACTTTTTTTACCGCTTTTTCTTCCGGTCTCCATGACGAACTGCTGTATTCTACGCTCCCGTCCTTCCTGTAAATCACAGATTTCACATCCAGCTTGGCGAGCAAATCGAGGGATTGTTTCCCCTGGCTGGTGTCCCCGTCTTCATAAGCACCGGCGACTTCCTTAGCCAGAGAAGTAACCTGTCCGTTAAGCTGATCCACCCTGTTTTGCAAATAAAGGTGATCGGCTATGGCAAACGCCAGAACAAGGCTTAATAAAATGGATCCTATAAAGGTTAAAACGATTTGCCAATACAGCTTTTTAATCATTCCCAAGCCTCCAGCCTGTAGCCGAGTCCTCTAACTGTTGCTATTTTCACTGAGGAACCCGCTTCACGAAGCCGATCCCGGACCCTTTTCACATGAACATCCACGGTCCGATCATCCCCCTCATAATCAGCTCCCCAGAATTGTTCGATCATCTCTCCCCGGGTAAAAATCCGATTCGGATAGCTCGCCATTTTAAAAAGAATTTCAAATTCTTTTAAAGGGAGCATCATTTTGCGCCCATCCATCCAAACTTCCTTACTTAAAGCATCCATCGTGATATCTGCTGCTTCAAGTTTGTGTGAGGATTGAATGGCTGCCCGCCTCAATAGTGCCCTTACCCTCAGCACGAGCTCGATTGGATCAAAGGGTTTAACAACGTAATCATCTGTACCGAGCTGAAAGCCTTTAATTTTATCCTCCGGCTCCCCCTTGGCAGTAAGCATCAAAATCGGCATATCATAATAGGTGCGGATTTCGCGGCACAGCTCATACCCATCCATTTTCGGCATCATTAAATCGATAATGGCCAAATCCGCCTTTTCTTTTTCCAGAAGCTGAAGGGCTTCAGCCCCATCTCTCGCAGGCAAAACAACAAAGCCTTCGTTTTTTAAATACACGGTGATTAGTTTTAGAATATGAGCATCATCATCTGCTGCTAAAATGCGGATCATCGGTTCCTTCCTCCTGTGCTGTTCTACTTTTTATGATGCCTTAACATAAAAAATTAAACAATATGTCTATTATGTGAAACTCTTCACATGGTGTTGCATTTTTTGTCTGAAGGAGTATACTGTAAGTAAGACATGTGAAACTCTTCACATATACTTGTGAAAAACTTCACAACATACACTTTAGGAGGTTTTCTTTTATGAAAGTTATTGTCATTGGGTGCACTCATGCTGGTACTGCAGCGGTTTCGAATATGAAAAAGCAATACCCGGAAGCAGAAATCACGGTTTATGAGAAAAATGATAATGTCTCCTTCCTTTCCTGCGGAATTGCCCTTTATGTGGGCGGGGTTGTAGAAAAAGCGGAAAGTTTATTCTACTCTTCTCCTGAACAGCTGGCATCGCAGGGAATTCAAATGAAATTAAAACATGAGGTTACAAATATAAACCGGACGAACAAGGAAATTACCGTAACGAATATGGAGACAGGCGAATCAAGGAAGGATGTTTACGATAAGCTTGTTGTGACAACCGGATCATGGCCTATTATTCCTCCGCTTGAGGGAATTCGTCTGGAAAACATCCAGCTGTGCAAAAATTATTCACACGCCAGAACCATTATTGAAAAAGCAAAGGATGCAAAGAACATTACCGTTGTTGGAGCAGGGTACATCGGCATTGAGCTTGTAGAAGCATTCGAACAAGCCGGAAAACAGGTTACGCTCATTGATGGAGAAGATCGTATATTAAACAAATATCTGGATCCTGAATATACAGATCTTATTGAAGAGAAGCTCGTATCTAAGGGAATAAACCTTGCCCTTAGCCAAACCGTCCAGCGTTTTGAAGGAATGGAAGGCCGCGTATCCAAGGTCATTACGTCAGCGGGAGAATATGAAGCGGACCTTGTCATTCTCTGCATCGGGTTTAAACCGAATACCGGACTTTTAAAAGGCGAAGTGGATATGCTTCCAAACGGCGCCATTATCGTGGATGAATACATGAGAACGAGCGATCCCAGCATTTTTGCCGCAGGCGACAGCTGTGCTATCCGTTATAATCCGACGAAGCAGCCTGCGTATATTCCGCTTGCCACAAACGCCGTCCGCATGGGGACGCTTGTTGCGAAGAACATTATGAAACCAACGGTCCGCTATATGGGGACCCAGGGAACGTCAGGCATAAAAATTTACGATCTGAACATTGCCTCTACCGGTGTAACAGAGGCAGCGGCTTCTCATTTAGATATGAATGTGAGATCCATCACAATTAAAGAAAATGATAAGCCGGAATTCATGCCTGAATACAAAGAGATTATGCTGAAGGTTGTGTACGAAGAAGGGACAAACCGCATCGTCGGCGCTCAAGTGATGTCGGAGGCGGATGTCACCCAGGCGGTCAATACGCTCTCCGTCTGTATCCAAAACGAGATGACCATTGATGAACTCGGCTTTGTCGACTTTTTCTTCCAGCCTCACTATAACAAGCCTTGGAATTTCCTGAACCAGGCCGGGCTGCAGGCGATTGGGTAAATTTTAAGGAGGCGGTTCCTGCTTTATAATCGGTTTCGCTTACGCCTCCGTCCCCCGCTACGGTAAAGGACCGGGGGCAGGAGGGACCTGCTCCTTATCCTTACTCTCCCAATACTTCCGATGCTTAGGGGACAGAGCTTGAATAGTAGACATAATCGGGGACGGAGGTTTAGTGCTTTAGCAGAGTGAGGGTCGGAGGTAAAGGCTGTGCTTCCCTCCACCAGGAGCTGGAAAAGGTCTGCTATCCATCAAAGCGAACCTCCCTTTCCTTATTCCGGGAGGCCTGACCTGGATGCTGTTCGATCATTCAAAGCAAAAAGTGCTCAGAGCAATGGCTCAGAGCACTTTTTTACTGTTCGCCGGCAGGAGGCGGCAAAGCCTCTGTCTGTAACAGCCCGGCCGCCTTCCCTTCTACTTGGCTGATTCTGCTGAATTAGTTTGCGATCTGGGTTCGCTTCACCAGGTCCGCCGGCCTTATCCAGGCAACTTCCCCTTCCACGCCTGCCCTTTTCTCCAGATGCTGCTGGATGGTTTGGATGTGCTGCTGGATGGAGGATGCGGTCATTTCCAATTCCATCAGATTGGATTGCTGCTCCATGGTGAGTTCAGCTGAACCTTCTGTTCGCAGGCTCAGGTTTTCGGTGAGATTCAATATCTCATTCATACGGTCAATAAGCTGCTGATTTTCCGCACCTACTTCGTTGGAGTCTTTTTTCACTTCGTGCGACTGCTCAGCAATAACATGTATGGCAGAAAGAACTTCCTGAAAAATTTCATTCATCTCTGCCCCCTTGAGTTTGCCTTCCTCAAGCACCTCTTTATTCAAATCAAAGGATGTTTCCTGAACCATTATGCTCTCATGAACTTCCTCCACAATCGATTCAATCGCGACGGCACTTTCCTTTACCTGTGCCGAGAGCTTGCGGATTTCATCGGCAACGATTCCAAAACCTGCACCGTGCTGCCCTGCACGCGCCGCTTCAATCGCAGCATTTAAAGAAAGCAGATTGGTCTGGGTGGAAATGTAGTCAATGGCGCCAAGGGCCTTTGTCACTTCCTTCATTTTTACAGCAAGCTCTTCGTTATAAGTCCCAAACTCGTTTGTGATTTCAATAATTTTATTAAAAACCAGATTGAAAGCTTCTGTTTTCTGCTTCCCGCTGTTCGATAACTCTGTTACGTCTGCCGCGGATTTGGAGGTTACTTCGATAAGGGAATCCAGATTTTGAATCATTCCATTAATTTTCCCTAAACGGTCTCCAAAGGAATGTATGATTTCCTTCTGCTGTCCAATATCTTCTGACATTTCGATCAGCTGGCCTCCGACCTGCTCTGAGGACGAACTGACCTGTGTGTTCATCAGCTGGAGATGACCGCCATGCGCCTCCAGATGACGAAGCTCTTCAAGGGAAGCTTGGAGGCCCGAATCCGATGGGGTCTCAGCAGCTTCAATCTGAACCTCAGCAGATTGGGACAATTTTTTATACACAGCCGCCAGAATACCGGCTGCCGCAATCGTCCCTCCAAGAGCCGCAATTAAAGAAGGCACATAATAATTGTATAGCGAAACGGCAGCTGCCAGGATGATGACCCCGGCTATACTCCATATATCCTTCTTCATAAAACAAGTCTCCTTTTATGCAAAATTCCCTGAAGTTTTACCGCAAAAGGAATTCCAATTGAATACACGAGTGTAATTTTCACTAAATTAAATGGCACAATAATGAAAAGAACAGCTGTCTCCATATTTTGGACGAGCGGGTTAAATGGAGTGAATGAAGCCGTATATTGCTCAGCACTCAACCCAAGGAGATTCATAATCGCCGGCAAAATGAAGAAATAGTTGAGAGCGTACATAGCGGTTAAAAACAGGACGATAGAGAGCGTTATGCTTTTCCAGGTGATGGTTTTTTTTGCATGATAGAAAAAACCGATCAGGCCAACCATTAATGAACCGGAAAGAAAGTTGGCCGTTTGTCCGACCGGGAACCCGACGTAGCTGCCATGAAGCACATACTCCAGTATGTTTTTTATGAACTGGACAAGAATCCCCGCTGCCGGTCCAAGAGTAATGGCGCTTATTAAAGCTGGAATATCACTCAAATCCAAGGTTAGAAAGGCTGGGAAAATCGGGAGAGGAAATTTAAAATAATAGAGCACCAGGCTGCACGATGCCATAATGGAAATTGAGGTCATTTTTTGTAATTTAGACACGTTCACACACCTCTCTGATTCAAAAGAAAGGCAGCTTTTCAGCTGCCGGTTATCGAGTTTCCAACGGCGTTTTAATATGAGGGGCAAGAAGTCCGACAGCCTGTTTAACAACAGCCGGGCTGGATGTTTTAATGCCCTTGAATTTACGGCTTTCTTCTACTTCATGAACTCCGAAGCCTTCCATATCATAGGCTGTCATCATGGACTTGAACATAGGGGAATCAATGATTAAAAACCATTCTCTCATCAGTTCGCTGTTTGGAGGAAGGGCGATATAGCTGATGCCGTCAGAAGAATCCATTTTGACATCCTCTTCCCCAAAAATATGGACATTGGCAAACTCTGTCATCGCCTGAAACCGGTCAAGTACATTTTTAGTGCGGGAAAACTTTTGAAATCCAGCGTACACATTTCCTTTGAGCTTCTTCGTCAGCACCATATTCTCCATCATCAGACACATATACTCCAGCTGAGGGACGCTTGTTTCATACTTAAAAGATGATGCATTCATTCTTGAAAGCGGCGCATTTTCCAGTTTTTCCACTTCACCGTCGACAGCTCCAAAACACTCGTTAAATAGGGATAATTTCTTCAGTTCCATAACAAATCACTCCTTCAATCTAATTTATAGTACATTTTATCTACTCCATTAGAATTATAAACTAGTAAATCATAGCTGTCTAACTACAAAATTCAAAAATTATAGATATTTTAACCTGGTACTTTTTGTCGAACTCCCAAAATATGTGCATGGTCCTCCCCCATCCTATGACTTAGTTTGGATTCGCCGCACTGGGGAATGAGGTAAACTGGGGATGAGCAAACCGCAAGGAGGGTTCGTTTTGAAGAAGAAAGCAGGGCTGATTATTATATCTGCTGCGATCCTGACGCTGATTGTACTTGTTATGCAAAAAGATGATGAAAAGAAAACGTATATCCTCAATGTAAAAGAGTATGGTGCTGCAGGCGACGGGAAGAAGGATGATACGAAACCCATTCAGGAAGCTTTAAAAGACGGAGCGCATAAAAGGGTTTATTTTCCGAAAGGAACCTATAAAGTAAGCAAGGATTTATTGGTCTCTTCCCATACAGAAGTATACGGCGACCATGCCGGCATTTTCCCTTCATCCGGCATGGAATCGGTCATGCGGGTTAAAGGCAGCAGCGTGCACATACATGATTTAACGATTGATGGAAAAGAAAAATCGCTTAGAGGGATCACGGTCGAGCCCGGCTCTTCCCGCGTTCACGTTTCTAAAAGTATTCTCAAAAATTTCAACCAGCCGAACGGCCCTGAATTATCACAGCAGACGGTCAGTGCTTTCCGGGTGGAAGGCGGCACCAGCGATATCACGCTTGATCAAAGCCGGATCTCCAACGCGGCTGCCAGAAATCCGATTAAAGGCTGGAACCATAAAGTAGCCCGCGGAGTATTGATCAGCCCCGGCTCAGACGATCAGCCTCCTGCCCGGAACATCACCATCTCCAACTCAACCATAACAAGCATCGGACCAAAGGATGATGGAGACGGAATTGTTGTTCAAGGCTTTAAAGAACGGGTAGGCTTGATAATTTCAGGCAACACCTTTACGAATGTTCATAAGCGGGCAATCAAAATCCAGTCCCCCGGAGCGGTAATCAAGAAAAACATCATCTACAACAGTTTTCGGAAAAACAATCACTATACAACCTATTATGACCCTCACAAATACGACATGTGGGCGGCGATATCGGTATACGCT
Source organism: Metabacillus sp. 84 (assembly GCF_050107715.1). Classification (NCBI taxonomy): domain Bacteria; kingdom Bacillati; phylum Bacillota; class Bacilli; order Caryophanales; family Bacillaceae; genus Metabacillus; species Metabacillus sp. 84. Next base: position 74,897 of record NZ_JBNILN010000008.1, read on the forward strand.
GATCATACGGTAATTCAGCAAAACTCAATCAGCGGCTCAGGGGACTATGGAAGAATCATTGATGTGGCCAACGCAAGCCACGTAAAAATAGACGCAAACTATATCCAGAACGGTCACCGGGCAAATTACAGGGACTCGTCTGTGGTATCGATTACATCTGACAAGCCAAGAACCGGCGCCAATATCACCGTTTCAAACAATACTCTGGCAAATGGCCGGTATGGGATCTTCGCAGAGAAAAAGATTAAAGGAATCGAAGTGCTGAACAACCATCCGATTAATGTAGCAGACTATCAGAATAAGGCTTTGAAGGAAACACTGAGAGAAAGCTGAGAAGAGGACAGGCCCCGTGTGCCTGTCCTCAAATCCTGCTAAGTTCCCTCCAGACCCCATTGACTCCTTCTGTGTCTAAGCCGGGCAATACTTTTGCTTTCCGCCAGGTTATTTTTTGTTTTCTATCAGCCCGATTCCTAAACCCGTCGGATCCTCCAGATACGCCAGATAAAACCCATCAAACTCCATTCTATCCCTGACGATTGCCGCTCCATGTTTCACCGCTTGCCCGATGGTTTGATCGATTGACTCTACCTCAATCTGAAGACGGATGCCGTTCGGAAATTCTGCCGGACCTTTAGCAATTCCCCCGTCGATGCCCGTGCTGTTGCCACTGCCGGTCGTGACAGCACGGTAATCCCACTTCGCCTTCCCGACTTTCCAGCCAAACATCCGTTCATAGAATGAAGCCGTGACCTCAGGCTCCTGACTGTTCAATTCAAAACCGATGACTCTCCCCATAATGGTTCCCCCTTATTGCCTTTTATAAGGCATCATCTAATCATTCACCACAGAATCTGCAGCCCCTGCTTCCAGCTGTCCAAGAACCTTCATAATCTTTTTATAGAATTGTTCCTTGCTTTCACCTTTCTTTATTTCGTTGTGCAGCTTGCCGTCTTTAATAAAAACAACGCGGTCGCAATAGCTGGCGGCTGAAGCATCGTGGGTAACCATCATCATAGTGGCATTCGCTTCTTTATGAATGGCTTCCATAATTCCAAGGACATCTTTAGCTGATTTCGAATCCAGGTTTCCAGTAGGTTCATCCGCAAGAATCAGCTTGGGCTGATAGATGACAGCCCTCGCAATCGCTGTTCTCTGGGCCTGCCCGCCGGAAATCTCATAGGTTCGTTTATCAAGAATCGATGCGATTCCAAGTTTTTCGGCGATCCTTTCTGCTTTTTGGTTCATTTCTTTAACAGGAATTCCATCAAGCGTAAGGCTTAACACGATATTTTCTTTAACCGTCAGTGTCGGGAGCAGGTTAAAGTGCTGAAAAATAAAACCGAGCTCTCTTCTGCGGAACAGCGCGAGCTTCTTTGAGGACAATTGATTCGGATTTGCCCCGTCAATCAGGATTTCCCCGGATGTCGGAGCATCGATTGTGGACACCATATTCAAAAGCGTTGTTTTTCCGCTTCCCGATGGACCCATGACCCCGACAAATTCTCCGTTCTGAACAGTCAGATCAATTTTGGAAAGTGCCCGATAGGAAACCTTCCCTTCATATAGTTTTGAGACATTTTTCACTTCCAGCATAATAGCTCCTCCTTTAAATAGCATGCCTTACTTTATTTACATAACCGAAGCGGATGATGAGGAAATAAACAAGCTGGATCAGCATGAAGCTTCCAAGCACCATCGCAATCTCTGTCCAAATACTCGTACCGAACATATTGCCAAGGGCAATCAGCGCTACAAATCCATGCAAGGCCGCTACTCCAACCGGGACAAAAAACAGCAGCGAGATCTGGACAGTGACAATTCGTTTCATTTCTTTGCCTGTCAGACCAATCTTCGAGATGGCCTGATACTTTTTCACATCTTCTTCAAAATCTGAATAAAGGCGGAAGTAAAGGAAGCTTCCGGCTGCAGCGAAAAACACCAGACCGATAAACAGCCCGACAAATAAAAATAGATTGATGGACTGTTTCACTTGGTCAACCTGTACGGCTGAAGAAGTAAAAAGAAAGGCTGTATCCTCTTCCAGGTTAAAAGATTGTACAAGCTTTTTCCCGGCTGCCAGAGATTCAGAAGGTTTTTCTGTCCGATACGCCGTGTAGAATTTTTCATCTGCTTTTATTTGTGCAAATTTCCGGTCTGGCAAAATGACTAAGTCTCCTTTAAACAATCCCATTGAAAAAAGAAGCTTATCCAATACTTGAGGATTGGCCGTCTCACCCGGAAGTCCATTGATTTTTACCGGCCCAGGCTCCTCCTTCTGACTTACGCCCCTGGGATATAAAAGATCATCCTGCATAATGGCGGCTTCCCCTCCTTGAAGGGACAGGCTGGGTTCTTTCCATAATGCAGCCGCACGATTGTAATCAGATTGGCTCATGAACGTATACGCTTGGTTTTCATCTTCAAGATGCTTGTAGGTAACGCTCAGCTTTTCATAATCCAGCCCGCTCAGCCCATTCTCAATCGCCCTGATCCGCTCTGATTTTTTCTGATCCAATGGAGTGGATTGATAGACAAATGTATAAGGCTCCTGCTGTATGACCGAGTTTGTCATCAGCGCACGGAAGCCAACAAGCGATCCGATTGCCGCAAAAGCAACCGTTGAAACGATGGAGACAATAAAAAACATTCGTGCGTTGTCTTTCATCCGGTAGGAGAGATCTGAAAAGGTCAGGATATTCGTTCGGTTCAAATAGATGCGTTCGTTCTTTTTCACCTTGGTCAGAACCCATACACTGGCTTTTGTAAAAAGAAAGTACGTGCCAATGACGACCACGATCGTAACTGGAATCATCGCCGTTACGACCATGACTCCTTTTACAGCAATTGCCGCTCCATAGCCTCCCAGAAGCAAGACAACAGCAAGACATGTCCGAAATCTGGATGCCCTCGGTTCAGGTCTCGGTTTTTCAGTTCCGGTCAGCAAGTCAATCAGCTTATTCCCCCGCAGAACGGCAGCGGTAAAAAGCGAAATTGTAAAAAACAAAAGGGTAAAGGCCGACAGGGTCAGTACAATGGCACTTTGAGGAAAATAATACGGAAGTTCCGGAGTGAGGCCAATCACGTATGACCCGAGCATGAGAAGCCCCTTCGAAGCGAGCATTCCAGCCCCGATTCCAAATAAAGTGGAAAGAATTCCGATCACAATGTTTTCAAGAAAGACGAGCTTTCTGAGCTGAAGCTTTGTCATTCCGTGCATGATCAGCAGCCCGAACTCTTTCTTTCTTGTTTTCAAAAACGCACTCATGGAATATAGGATGAAGAAAAAAGTAAACACATAGATAATGGATTCTGCAAAATGCATGCCTGTGGAAGCATCTCTCAGCCTGGATGCAGTCAGCTCTGGATGAAAGGCAAGAACCGCATAAATAAAGAATACAAATACCGAAAACGCACTGCTCAAAAAATAGGCGGCATACGTCCTCCAGTTGCGGAGCACGTTATTCAGCGCCAGCTTGCGAAACGTCACACCAAACACTCCTTATGGTTTTATTTGAATTACGTGTATTAACACAATTAGTACACTTAATACATTATTGGATTGTCTTTATTCTGTCAATAACCAATTGGTCAATTTTCCTAAATAACTGATTTTTCACAAAAACGTCATAGCTTTATGACAAAGCACTTAAAGATGTATTCTTGATATTGTTTTAACTCCGGCAAAGCATTACCTTTAAGATGTATAAAAAATACTTCTTTAATTAAGGAGCGGGTCCTTTTGCTGAACGAAAAAACGAAGCAGCTTGTAAAATCCACTGTCCCTGCACTGATGCAGCATGGCTTAGACATTACGGCTTCCTTCTACAAGAATATGTTTAACGACCATCCAGATCTTTTAAATCTTTTTAATCAATCCAATCAAAAGCAAGGAAGGCAGCAGGCCGCCCTGGCCCAGGCTGTGCTTGCTGCAGCGGCAAATATCGATAGACTTGAGGCCATTTTGCCTGCTGTTGAAAAAATCGCCCACAAACATCGAAGCCTTGGAGTTAAGAAAGAACATTATCCAATAGTAGGCGATTATTTGCTGAAAGCGATGAAGGAAATTCTTCAGGAAAAAGCAACAGATGAGATTCTTTCAGCCTGGGAAGAGGCGTATGGAGTAATCGCCGGGGTATTTATTCAAGCGGAGGAAGAGCTTTACGCGAGTGCGGAGAATCAAAACGGCGGATGGAGCGGCTTTAAAGCCTTCCGGGTCATAAAGAAAGTAAAGGAAAGCAGCGTCATCACTTCCTTTTACTTAGCTCCTGCAGATGACCGGCCCATTCCTCATTTTCTTCCCGGACAATACGTAACCATCCGTGTAAAGCCGCCGGGAGAAGAATATTGGCATAATCGCCAGTACAGTCTTTCCAATGCACCGGGAACAGGCTGCTTGCGGATATCAGTAAAAAAAGAAGAAAACGGAACGGTATCTGCCTATTTGCACGAACACATCCATGCTGGAAGTCTGCTGGAAGCAAGTCCTCCCGCTGGTGATTTTGTGCTCATCGAACAGACGGTGCAGCCTGCTACTTTTATTAGCGGTGGGGTAGGGACAACTCCGTTTCTCAGTATGCTGCACCGGCTTGCCGAAACTCAGCCAGAAAAGCCCGTCCAATATATTCATGCCGCGCAAAACGAAGAAGTCCATGCCTTTAAAGACGAAATTAACGGGATTCTTCAAAGAATGCCAAATTCCAGTGCAGCCATTTTTTACGAAAACCGGCAAGGGAGAATCAGCGCCGAACGTCTGCACAGAACTCTTGAGACGACAGCCGGGGATTTTTATGTGTGCGGTCCGATTCCCTTTATGGAGGTAATGATTGCAGCTCTCCATGAGATGGGGATTCCGGATAATCGAATCCACTATGAATTTTTCGGGCCTGCAGCCAGTATTAAGAGGGGCCAGTCCCCCACTCTGCTAGAGAGCTAAAGCTCTGGCACCATCTCTCCTAGCCGTTGTGCCGCAAGGTTTACAGGGACTGGTCTCTGACCCGCACCGCGTTAATACAGTGCGGGCCAGGCACCGTGCCTGGCCCCACTTTCGCTGCCGTACTAAAGCTCCGGCACCTGATCCGGCAGGCCTTGGCGCACAAGGGCTGACAACACAAAGTCTCTGACCCTCTTCCCTTTACAGCAGTAAAGCTCCGGCACCATCCAGGAAAATATCAAATAAAAAAAGCACTCAGAGACATGCTCTGAGTGCTTTTATACAGCCGGCCTCCTGCTATAACCAGAAGGTCCCGGGAACTATTATCCCAATTGTTTAACGACTTCTTTTGCCACACTCGTTGTGGATTGCGGATTTTGACCTGTGATCAATTTTCCGTCAGCTTGAAGATGGTCGACCCAGTTCTCTTTTACCACAACATTCGCACCTAGCTCGCGAAGGCGAGTTTCAAGAAGGAATGGCATAAACTGGTCGAGTGTTGTTTCTCTTTCCTCTTCGTCGGTAAAAGCTGTAACGGTTTTTCCAGCGACAAGCGGAGTTCCATCAGAAAGCTTCACTCCTACAAGACCCGCTGGCCCGTGGCAGACAGCAGCGACAATTTTATCCGCTTCATAAAGACTGCGGACAATTTCATGGAGCTTAACGTTGTCCGGCAGATCAAACATCGTACCGTGTCCGCCAGGCATGAAAACTGCGTCGTAGATGGAAAGGTCCTCAATGTCTTCAAGCTTCATTGTGTTTTCAAGGTGTTTCGCTGTATCAAGGATTTCCTGCGGAGTTTCTCCGCCTTCCAGACTGCGATCGTCAACTGGAGCTTTGCCTCCAAGCGGACTTGCCACTGTTACATCGTATCCTGCATTTTTGAATTCGACATACGCTTCACCGAATTCTGAAAGCCAAAGACCCGTTTTGTGATCCTCATTCATTTTATCAGCCGTTGTTACGACCATTAATATATGTTTCGCCATGATTTGGTTCCTCCTCATGTGAATAGTTGAATTTGTTTTACAGGACCTATTTTAGACCCATTTGATCCATAATACAAATTAGAAAATCGAAGAGTATGTATAAGGAATTTTATAAATATAAAGGCTCTGTCAAATTTGGCTGTTGATTTCCGCTGCAGACGCTCGCTTTCCGCGGGGCGGGTGGTGAGCCTCCTCAGCGCCAAGCGCTTGCGGGGTCTCACGTCTTCCACTTCAATCAACAGGTGTTAAAAAACAACACCAAGCTTTAACATAGCTAATACAAAAAAAGCCCAATTCAGGGCCTACGGTTCAATCACGATTTCCCCTTCCCCTGACGGTACTTCGAACCCATTTAAAAAATCAGTTAAAATCTCTTCCGTAATCGGAAAGGCTGCGTTGGCATCAAAGCGCTTGCTTCGTATCTTCAGCCTTTTTCTCAGTTCATCCGGGTGCACCTTCAAATAAATGAGCTTCCACTCACCGCCTGCTTCTTCAATCAGCTGTTTATATGTATTTCTCCTAGCACGCTGCCAAAAACTAAAATCAATGACAACCGATTGTCCATTTTGTATTAGCTCCTCTAGTTGTTTACGAAGCTTTATTTCTGCTTCCTCTTTGAACTTCTCGTACTTATCTTCACGGTAGTCAATTCCAAACCTACCATGAACGGCCCATATTTCTTCATCAATAGAAACTCTGGTAAAACCTCCCTTTTCAAGCTGTTGGGCAAAGGTCGTCTTTCCTGAGCCCGCGACTCCGCACATCATGACCGCTATTGGTCCGCTATGCTTTAAGAGGCTCTCTATTACTGTGCTCATCGTTTTTTCTCCAGATTCAGCTGCCATGAGACACCATATTTGTCCTCCACCCAGCCGAACTTCTCGCTCACGGGTGTTGGGGCAAGCTGCATCAGCACCTGTCCATGATCAGATAGCTTTTGAAAAACGGTCTCGATTTCCTCATCAGATTCGCAGGCCACAAACAACGACAAAGCCGGGGTAAAAGCATGATGGTCGCCATTCGTGTTGTCGATGCACATAAACGTTTGACCCTTAAGTGTGAAAATAGCATACATCACTTTGCCATCTTCATGATGGAAAATCTGCTGAATAATTGAATCATCAAAGATGGAGAGGTAGTGGTTCATCGCCTCCTCTGCCTGGCCGGAAAACCTGAAGAATGGTGTAATTGGATTGGACATGCACATACACTCCTTTCATTATTAATCATTTCAAGAGTGGCTTCCAAAAGTCCTTTTTAAAAAGGGAATTCTCTTCTCCCGCCAATACTGAAGGCCTCGCTCAGCCAGTACACCAGCGAGGCCTCGAGTTTTTAGATATGTGTGCCAGACCCGCAGTCTGCTAAAGAAAGAAAGCTCCGGCACCGACTCTTGAAGCCGTTGGCACACAAGGTTCCAATGACTTAGACCTCTGTCGCCTTCTGCGGTGAAGGATTTGGGGACTGACCCCAACCACAATTACACCCACTACTTTACAAAAAAAATGATACCGCACCGTACAAAACAACCGTTATTCCTGCTGCAATAAGCGCAGGCTTTAGCTTATACCGTGCATATTTTATAACGGACAAGTTCAAAATCCGGGCAATGGTGTTGGTATCGTCGCTTAAGGGTGAGGCAAAGGCTCCAAATGTGCCGCTGGCGAATACCGTTCCTATAACAAGCGGCAGGGATAAATCCGAAGCGACTGCGATCGATACACCGAGCGGCATCAAAATCCCCCATGTTCCCCAGGCGGATCCGATAAAATAAGAGACGGCCGCCCCGAAAACAAAGAGAATCGGAACGAGGAGAGAGGGCGGTATCCATTGCGAATGGCTTGTGACAAAACGCGAAAACCCGAGTTCCTCACTTGCAGAGGAAAGCCCCCATACAAAGGAAAGCAAAATAATGACAGACATCAAATCATTTCCGCCAAGGATAAAGCTGTTAAGCAGCTCTCCTGTTTTGATTTTCTGGAAGCGGAAAAACAGAAAGGTCAGGATCAAAGCGACCAGGAGAGCCGTCAGCATAGCTGTCATGACATCTGCTTTAATAAATGCCGTAAAAAAGCCTTTCTCTTTTTGAAACCCGTCCCACCATGTAAAGATAAAGGTCAGACCAATGACGAGAATCAGCGGGAGAAACAAGTTCCACGGCTTTTCAGGCAAATCTTTCCCCACAGAAGGATCGCAGTTATGCCAATCCTCCTGCTGTCCAGAAGCATCGCCAATCTTCTCAGGGTCGCTCTCTTCTGTAGATTTAGAATGGTGAAAAAAGCTTAAATAGATGCCGACGAGAATCAGCACGTAGGAAAAAAAATTAAATGGGATGCTTTGGAGGAACAATTGATAGGAGTCCTCCTTGATTTTTTCGTTTTCAATGGCAAGATCGATAAGGGAGGTCATGTAGCCGACAAACGCAGTAGCAATTGGAATCAGGACGATGATCGGGGTGGCCGTCGTTTCAATGACAAAGCCAAGCTCCTGGGTAGACATTTTTACCTTTTTTAACAGGGCTCTCATTATCGGGGCAATCGTGACAAACCGGAAGCTCGGAGCGGCAAACGTTCCAATCGTGGAAATGTAGGTTAGAAACAGCGCTTCTTTCTTCGTTTTAATTCTTGCCGATGCAGCTTCCACAAAACCGCGGATTCCGCCGGCGATTTTTATCATGCCGATTAAGCCTGTGAAAGCATAGAGGAACATAAAAATCTTAATATTTCCAGGGTCAATAATCCCTTTGACTAAAATCGCAATCATCTTTTCCAATCCCCCAGCAAAAGAGGGCTCAAGCAAAAACGAACCGGCGAGGAGACCTGCAAACAAACCAGGCAGCACTTGTTTTGTTTTAACTGCAATAGGAATTGCAATTAAAAAGGGGATAACCGAAAGCCAATCATTCTGCACATACCTCACCCTATCCTAAATGGTCCCCTTTAGGATACGGAAGTGCCCCCAGCTTTATTCCCGAGCCCTGCCCTTTGTGTCTGCAGAAGCCGGACCAGCCCGTCTGATTGATCCAGATAAAGGAGCGCTTTCGTTACGGTCTTTTTCGTGCCGAAATAACCGATTGCCTGCTGAGGCTCATGAAAAACAATCTCATACTTCAAGGGGTCGCTCATCCCAAAGATCAACGTCAGGATTCTTGGGAAGCCCGTCGCATGGAACACTTGCTTTTCATGAATCATTTCGCCGCTTTTCCGGTATTGGATTGAGGCTTTGTCAATTGTTGCAATATCCTCCAGATTAAACACCAGTTCCCTCCTGGCTCCAATTTTCATCTCCACCCGGTTATGATTGAGGCGGACTGGAGAGTTTCTCATCCAGTTGTAATCACCAAGCATATAGAGGATGCTGTACAGGTGCAAGGCTGTAAAGATATAGGCGAAGGCTGGGTCTTCATGGTGAAGGTAAATGTGGAAGATGACCATTTCAATCACCTGCTCGTGGAGAAGAGCGAGAAACAAAAAGAAATAGCCTGAATTTTTATGTAAACAAAACGATTCCGCTGGTTTGTTCTTCTTTCTTTTCCAGCGGAAAAAGGCATAAAATAAGATACTTCCTTCTTTTATCAAGATTGTCTTGAACGGGTTTCGGATGAGCTTTCCCTGCTTATACTTTATGAAGAGCAAGATGAGAAATCCGTTCATTGCTGCTGCCAGAAAAACTACAGAATATAGCATGTGCTCTTCCTCCTCAAGAATATCTGCGCAATTCCCTCCAGTAAATCAAATACTGAGCAATCCCCATTACAGCAAGCAAAATAACCGGCATGTAAGGCAGGTGGCTCAAATAAGCCGTGACCGCTATTGCAACCGGAATAAAGGATGCAAAGAAAATGTACACCTTTCTGGTTGCTTTAAACGTAATCCATTGCTGCCCCTCATCCGCTTCCCTGAATTCCATCGGAAGAATACTTGGCTTGATTGGATTTTCAGGGTTTTTTCGATTGTAAAAAGGGATCACACCGAGAAGCACTAAGATAGGAATTCCAAGCACCATCGGATCCAGAATGATCCAGGGCGGCACATACTCCGAATAATGATTGCCAACCATAATAATGCCTAATCCTGCAAGAAGAAGGGCGTTAAATAAGGGAGATTGAAAGATTTTTTTCAGCATTTGCTAGTTTTCTCCTTCCAGATAAAAGACTTCCTCTACCGAAACGCCGAAGGTTTGGGCAATTTTAAGCGCAAGCGTGATAGACGGAGCATAATCCCCTTTTTCAATCAGCCCGACCGTCTGTCTGGAGATCCCCGCATTATCTGCCAATTCCTGCTGGGTTAGCCGGTATCTTGCCCGCAGCTCACGAACGGAATTTTTCAGCATTCCACATTCTTCCTTTCATTTCACTAACCAGATTGTATATGATCCATTGCAAAATGTAAATGATTGTTGTCATTTTGTTTTGCTAAAAAAGCAGCCCTTATTATAAGAGCTGCTTCATAAACCAGCTAATTTACTCCATGTTTAGTATCAAGTCCTCCATCATTTCTTCACTCATCGGGCCTGTAATTCGATTTCGGATGATTCCTTCCTCATCCAGGACATAGCTGGTTGGAATGGCATGTGCCTGATACTCTGCGCCTATTTCCCCTTTTTCATCGAGGAGGATAGGAAAGGTGAGCTGATAGTCCTCGACAAAGCTCTTAATGCTGTCTTCGCCCCGGTCCATATTGGTGAGATTAACAGCAAGGATGGTGAATTTGCTGTCCTTGTTTTTTTCATAAAACTCTTCCATATGGGGCATTTCTGCTTTGCATGGCGGGCACCAGCTTGCCCAGAAATTGAGGATGATCTTTTGGCCTTTGTAATCTGAAAGCTTAGCACTCTCACCACTTAAGGTTTTCAATTCAAAGTCGGGTGCCGCCTCCCCTTCCGCGATCCCTGAAGCAGCCGGGCCTGTATCCGTCGTTTCCGTTACAGCTGGTTTCGTTTCAGCCTGTTCAGCAGGCATTGTCTCTTCTTTTGAGAATTCTTTTCCGATATTAAAAGCTAAAATACCAATGAGCAAAATAACAAGGGCCATTGAAAACCACGTTTTTTTCAATTTTTTGCCTCCCTTTTATATAAAATCAAAAACAATGCAACCATCCATATGTGAGTATAGGATGGGACAGCAAGGATTAAATCCCTGAAACTGTAAAACAGGAGATTAACCAGTCCAAAAAGGACAACAAGCTGGAGCAAATATTCCTTTCCGGATTTTCTATTGCTTGTCTTTATCAGCCGCCAGCCGATGAGAATGACGGCGGACTGGATGATCGGAACAGCGCCCGGCCTTCCGGATAAAATAAGAGAGGATATTTCATAGAAAAACATGAAGAGAGCATAGCTCTGTGCAAAATCGTATAAATTTATCCTCTCTCTCTTGTCATTTAGCCATATATATACGGAAGCGCCCAAAGCACCGGCTGCCAGTCCAGCTTTCCCTCCGTGAAAATAAAGAACGGAGAGCGGATTTTTCCAGGCTATTTCCCAATCGATTATGAAATAACTGAGCTTCCAGATCAGAATAAAAAGCAGAAAGGCGTTGATCAGCCAATTCAATTCCTTTTTATAAAACCATTGAAAAATAAGGCTGACCGCAAAAACACCAATGAGTACGCTGATCCAGCCTGATGGCAGCGTCACAGGCCCAAACTGAATGTAATTCATTTACTGACTCCCTTGCATTCGATGGAAAACTTCACATCAACTCTTGGAAGAATGGTCTGAATCATTCCGCAGTTTTTAAGGACAAGCTCACATATTTTGGTGAGCTGCTCTGGTGAATGGGCGGCAGTTGTATCTAGAACGGCGACAAGTTTTAAAGCTTTTATTGCCTTCCCACCGCGTTCCCTTTCTGCCTTCGCTGAGAGGCGGAGGTGTTCTACGGGAATTCGTTTCTTATTTAATAGGGCTGCCAGAATAGTCCCGCTGCAGCCTGCAATGGAGGAAACAAATAATTGAAGCGGCTTGAGTCCACGTTCTTCTTCTGTAGAAATAGACAGCGTTCCACAGGGAAAATCTCCTGCTATTTCACCATTTTCTTTCATCACAAAGTCCATTCTGTTCACTCCCTGTATGTATCTTCTTCCATTAATGTTAAGAATGGATTAAAAATGGGGGAAATCTAAGAGTTTTCCAATGGGAGCCTGATATAGAATGTATGGATCTTTCCATCTGTTTCCAAATAGATGGTTCCTCCGTGTTTTTCGGTAATTTCTTTAGCAATGGCTAAACCCAGCCCTGCCCCATCAGTTTTTTCAATCCGGGAAATGTCTGTGCGGTAAAAACGATCAAAAACCGCTTCAGATTCTGCAGGTGGAATCCGTTTTCCTTCCTGCTGAAATGCAAACAGATAGAAGCCATCCTTTACGTACCCTTTTACAGAGAGCCACCTGCCTGTATCATAGTCAGCTGCATTTTGAAGAATATTGCTGATGACTTGCTTTATGCCATCTTCATGGACACGGATCATTGCAGGCTGGACCGAGACCGTTGTCTTGATTCGGGACCGGAATTTAAGCTCAAATCCGTAGAGAGACTGTCTGATTAACTTTTCAGCAGAAATGGGGTGAAAGGATGGAATGTTAAATCCTTCGCGGGCATGCCATGCATTGAATTCCGAGACCTGTTCTGCCAGTCTTGTAATCCGTTTTGATTCATCAAGCAATGACTGATACAGGTAAGCATCTCCTTCAATGATTCCTTTCATCAATCCCTCTAGGTATCCATTTAAATTTGTAAGCGGAGTGCGCAGTTCATGAGATAGATCTTTTAGCATCTGATCCTGATTTTTCTGAATGTCGACGAGCGATTCAATCAGTGCATTGTAGCTTTCTGTCAGCTCTCCAATTTCATCCTGTTTAGAGGGTTTAATTTTACGGGGCAAGGATCCGTTCTGAATACTCTGAATAGACTCCTTTAATTTGTGTAACGGGGCAAATATTCTTTTTAAAATAAACAGATGCACCAAGCCTGCGATAACAAAAGCCAGGATTGACACCTGAACGAGAAAATGATCAAGTATGGCATTCAGCTGAGGCCCTGTTACATTTCCGGAATTGACGACGTAACAGGCGTACTCCTTTACGGTATAGCCTGAAATAAAAATAACCAGCCCGATGACAATACTATTCAAGATCACCAATTTGAACGAAAGACTTAGGCTGCTGCTCCTAGCATGCTGCAAATCTATACCCCATTCCCCTTACTGTCTGGATGAATTCAATATCTGTATAACCGGCAAGCTTTTCCCGAATATGTTTAATATGAACGTCAATTGTCCTCTCTGTAACGGACTTTTCATGATTGGCATAGATGATATTCAGCAGTTGTTCCCTTGTAAGAACCTGACCCGGATGTTTCATGAAGGTTAATAGAAGATTAAATTCAAAGCCTGTTAGCTCGAGCGGAAACTCCTGAAAGCGCGCTTCTCTTTTATATGGTCTGATAGTCAAACCCATGTAGCTGATTTTGTTGCAGCGATTCTCAGTCCGCTTTAATACTGTCTCGATTCTCGCTACAAGTTCACTTGGACTAAATGGTTTGACAATATAGTCATCCGCACCCAGCCTAAGCCCTCTAATTCTTTCTTGTTCCGAGGATTTAGCAGTCAGCATAATGAGCGGTACATTGCTCCTTATATCATTCCGAATCCAAGTACACAGTTCCTCTCCGCTCATATAAGGGAGCATAAGATCGAGTACAATGAAACAGGGATCGAACTTTTCAATCATTTCCTTTCCTTCCAGTCCATCCTTTGCCTCAAGAACCTCATAGCCGTCATTAGAAAGAAAAATTCCGATCAGATTCCGGATCTTTTCATTGTCCTCAATAATTAAAATGGTTTTCCCTTTTAGTTTTTGCTCCATCAGCATCACAATCCTTATAAAGAAAATAATGAATAAGAAGACAGCCAAGCACTGATTACTTGCATTTGTCCGCTAAACACAAGAATTCCAAGCAGAATCATAATGCCTCCATTTATGTAGGCCAGTTTGTTCAGCTGCCGGTTGATTTTTTTCATAATGGCAAGGGAATGAGAGAGAACAAACGATATGATGACAAACGGGATAGCAAGACCGAGGGAATAAACAGAAAGAAGCAGGATTCCATGGTTAAGGGTATCCGTTGAACTCGCCAGCAAAAGGATGGAAGACAAGGCAAGACCGACACAAGGGGACCAGCCGCTCGCAAACGCCATTCCAAGAAAAATGGAGCCCGTCAAATTCCTGCTCGGTTTGTCCGTCATCACTCTTTTTTCCGTCATTAACAGCCTGATCTTCAGCAATCCAGCCATTTGCAAACCGAAGACGACAATCAGTATCCCTGCCAATTGTTCAATAAGCTTCCGATAGTCAGAAAAGAATTGTCCTACTACGCTCGCTGAGGCTCCCATTATGATGAAGATGGCAGAAAAGCCAATAATAAAGCCCGCTGACCGGCTTAATAAAATCCCTCTCCCAGCGGCAGCTTTATTATCTCTCAGGCCGCTTCCTCCCGTTAAGTGGCTGACATACGCGGGCAGAAGCGGGAACACACATGGTGAAAAGAAAGACAAAACACCTGCAGCGAAGGCAAACCATAGGCTGACATCCATACAATCACTCCTTTTTCCTTCTATCATTTCAGATCAATGTTAACGGTTCATTAAGGAGTTATTTTTTTGTCCGGCAAATTGAATCACGTGGGACAATCCGTTATGCAGGTCCCCTTCATGGCGCTCAGCTTCCCCCATAAAAAAATGGACAATCCGCCAATCATGAAACACCTGCAGAAATTCCTCCGGCTTATATAGAAACTGTTCATCCTTAGGACCTCCAGTTCCATAGGATAGCTGATATGGAGAGTAGACCTCCGCCACAAGAAACCCCCCTGGCTTCACAGCATCCTTTACACCAGCCAGCGTTTTTCTGCGAAGTTTTTCAGGAAAGTGCCCGAAGATACAAGTAATGGCATCCCATTTTCCCTTCTCCCACACCGCATCATTTAAGTCTACTTTTTCCGTTTTGACCTCGACGCCTTTTTCCTGAGCTAGCCGCTCCGTTTTAGTCAGACCGGAAGCAGCGTAGTCCCAAGCTGTAACCTTCATTCCCTGCTGGGCTAAAAAGACCGCATTCCGCCCTTCTCCTTCCGCTAGGGCTAAAGCGTTTCCATCACTCTTTAGCAATGGCTGCATTTCTTTCAGAAAGGCGTTCGCTTCTGTTCCGTATATGTAATGGTCCGCCTTAAATCTCTCTTCCCAGCTGCTCATAATCTTTCTCCTTTTATCATAGTTTACAAGCTATAAACATAGAAGGTATTTTCTATAGTGTGAATTGCATACAGCAACGGGGCTGATTCCTGTAAGAATCAGCCCCGGCTGCATCACTTCTCAATCGTTTCAGAATCGGTTTCTTTTTTCCATTTAGTGAAGCCGCCTGTTAAATTTTTTACGTTCTTCATTCCATGTGCCTGCAGAACGCTGACCCCGATTGCGGAACGCATTCCTGATCCGCATTGGACGATGACTTCTTTATCATCCTTCACTTCGTTCACGCGGTCAGGAAGGGTACCGAGCATAATATGCTGGGCCCCTTTAATGTGTCCTGCCTGCCATTCGGACTGGCTTCTCACGTCAAGCACATGAACAGAGCCCTCTTTTACTTTTTGTTCGATTTCTTTTGGGGAAACCTCGTCATAGGATTCCAGCGATGAAGCTTTCGCCACGATATCACCAGCATGGCCATAGCCATGTACTTCATCCACTCCTATTGAACGAAGAGCTTTTGTTATTTCAGAAGGGTTTTCCATATCCGTAAGGAATACCATGGGCTTCCTGTAATCGATCAGCCATCCTGCCCAATTCGTAAATGATTGGTTGAATGGGATGTTGATGGTCCCCTTCAGATGACCCTTGGCAAATTCTGCGGACGTTCTTGTGTCAATAATTTGAATGCCCTCGTCTTCAAGCTCGGATTTTCCGGTAAGCTTCACTTCAGAAAGAGTGCGAAGGAGCGCAGGCCCCACTTTATTGACCCTTTTCATCTCAGCGAAATAGACGGGCGGTTCCGGCTGATCCTCGAGCAAGGCCCGCGTAAAATCAGATTCGCTCTCATAGTTTAAAGCCCAGTTCACCATCTTTTCGTATCCTGCAGTAGTTGAAGGAACCGCACCGAGCGATTTACCGCAGGCTGATCCAGCGCCATGTCCGGGCCAGACCTGCAAATAATCCGGCAGCTCTTTAAACTTTTTAAGGGATTGAAACATTTGCTTTGCTCCATTTTCAGCCGTTCCTTGTTTTCCAGCAGCTTTTTCAAGAAGATCCGGACGCCCGATGTCCCCTGCAAACACAAAATCCCCCGTGAAGATCCCGATAGGTTCACTTGCTCCGCCGCCTTTATCCGTGAGCAAATAAGAAATGCTTTCCGGTGTATGTCCAGGCGTATGAATGACTTCAAAAAGCAGATTTCCGACTGTGAATGTATCTTTATCCTTCAAGAGATGGTGATTGACTCCAGAAAGGTTTTCGTACTTCCATTCCTGATCACCTTCGTCCGACAGATACATCTTAGCCTTAAATGCATCCTCAAGCTCTCTAGCACCTGAAACAAAATCGGCATGAATGTGTGTTTCTGCAGCACCGGTGATCCGAAAGCTTTGCTCTTCAGCCGTTTTCACATAGGGAGAGATGTCTCTTGCCGGATCGATAATGATGGCTTCTCCAGTTTTTTGACAGCCGACCATATAAGATGCCTGCGCCAGCTTTTCATCGTAAAAATAACGTAAAAACATATTCATTGCCTCCTTGGTTTTCTGTGATATTATAAGGAATCATCTTCCATCCGCTTCACGGACAACACTAAGATTGAATAAAAATATCGGCCCAGATTTTTAGAGCTGAAGCCAAAATCAATAGCGATAGAATAACCTTCAGCACCTTTGGATTTGCCTTTTTGCCGGCCATTGCCCCGAGCGGAGAAGCGAGGAGACTTGCTGCAATAACGATACTGGCTGGTCCCCACTCTACTTGATCAGTGAAAATTTTCCCCGCCGCTGATCCTATCGAAGCGATAAGCGTAATCGCAAGAGACGACGCGATGGTCATTTTGGCAGGGATTTTCAAAACAGCCAGCATAACAGGAACAAGCAAAAAGGCTCCACCCGCTCCAACAATCCCCGCCGCAGCTCCAATTACAAAAGAAATAACAGCTGCCAGCCAGCGATTGAATATCACACCCTCTAAAGGCTGTTCATTCTGCCTGCTTCCAGGAACAACCATCATCACTACAGCAAGCAGTGCCAGAATCCCATAGATGAAGTTAATGACTGTCTCCGGCATTCCAGCTGATACCAACCCGCCTGCAGTACTCCCAAGTAAAACACTGATGCCCATCCAGATAATTAGCTGTTTGTTCAGAAAACTGCTCTTTCTGTATACCCATACTCCGCCAATGGAAGCAAACAAAACCTGTACAGATGTAATACCTGATACTTCATGTGCTGTAAAATGGGCAGCCCCCACAGCAGCCGGAACAAACAGCAGGAGCGGATAGGTAATGATGGAACCGCCGATTCCGAGCAGACCTGACATAAAAGACCCAATCCCTCCGAGAAGGAAAATTGCCGTGATAAAGAAAATATCCATATTGGCCTCCTTTCTAAAAAAGGATCCCGGTAATAGGCCATTCCTTTATTATTTCTCTGTGCGACCTTCCCATGCAAGCATTCCGCCGGTCATATTGATCACATTGAAGCCCTGGCTTTCAAGGAATTGATGGGCCCGGCCGCTTCTTCCGCCTGACCGGCATACAAGCACATATTCCTTGGATTTATCCAGTTCGTTCATGCGGAATTCAAGAAGGCCAAGCGGGATATTCACCGCATTTGGAATTTTCCCTTCTGCCACTTCATCCGTTTCTCTTACATCCACAATGTTTAGATTGGTGCCTTCTTCTAATTTCGCTTTAACTTCGGCTGCTGTCATTTCTTTCATTTCCCATTCCTCCTTATGACCAGGCGTTCATGCCGCCTTTAACATTTGTTATCTTCGTAAAGCCTTGTTTTTTCAGTACCGATGCCGCCTTGCTGCTTCTCATCCCGCTTTGGCAGATGATGACGACTTCTTTATCTTTATAAAGGGATTTTGACTTTTCTCCAAGCTGATGAAGCGGCAGGTTTCGAAAGCTTGGGATATGATTGCCTTTAAACTCACTTTGCGTCCGCACATCAATATACTGTTTGTCTTTATCGTTCAATTCATTCTTCAGCTCGCTTGCAGTGATTTGTCTCACTCCTTTAACAGGAGCTAAAAAACGAATCAGCAGAATAACCGCAATCAGGATAAAAAAATAATTAAGATATTCCATTCACTCTCTCCTTAAACATTAAGTTTTAGCAGCTGCTTCCCGAATAGCTTCCATATTCCTGCCATCGGGTTCAATACGTTCATAATATACCTTAGGGGGTATAAAGTCAAGGAGGGTGATCTCGGGAAAAGTTCAGTTCTTAAGAATACTTAGCGGACGGTTATGCGGGAATATCTTTACAGCTGTAAAAGGCAGGGGAATGGAGAACGGACACTGTCAGGCCTTATGCAGCATGGGCCGGCAGAGCTGAAATTGCCCTACATTTAGCAGGGCTGCGAAAATGGAGACAGGCTCCGCATTAATGCAAGCGGGGTCAGAGACCTTCGAAACATCGTGGTGTCTCTATTATGCAATTTATTTGCCTCGGATTGCCGTTTCTGCACATTCAGCAAGTCATTCTGGACTTACGGTGCATGGTTTGGCCTGATTTTAATGATTCTCTAGCCGGACCAGGGTGTGAATAATTAGGATATCGGCCGAAATTTCATTATATCGACCGTTCCTGATCATATTTCGACCAAATTTTTCATATATCGGCCAAAATTTTATTATATCGGCCGTATCTCTCGTGATATCGACTTTTCGACAAATTTCGATAAATCTCTCCTCATGGAACCTTAACTTCACCCGCTCTTTTTCATAGCGGAACACATGAATAAGATACATGACTTTGTCGCGAAGAAGGGCGTCATAACTTTTTTTGTATCCGGTTTGCGCAATTGTGCATGTTCTGCCTTTGGAAGAGGCATCGCCGCAATCCGCTTTTGATAAGCCAACCAGCATAGCCAGACAGCTGAATACGGCCAAAACCCAAGCAGAGGCTGCCATTGCAGTGCCCCATTATCATCGAAACACCGCTGAGCTTGTCTATTGCACCTATGGGCTGAGTAAATCCCGATCGGGAATACTGCGGGCAGGATGAAGTCTTTCCCCAATCAGTTTAGCACAGCTGAATTCTTCGACTAGGAATAGCCCCAACTCTCACCCTCCTTTTTCCCCTGTACCCGCAGGTTCTTTTATAAAAAGGAAAGGACTTTGTCCTCATTTCTATCATTCATGTACTCTAAATACTGCTTTAATGGTTTACATGCGAGGCATTCGGGAAACTCTTTTTCAGGAGGCGATAATAACGAGCCCAAAACTCAAGCTATTCCATATTGATGAACATTTGAAAGAGGCAATCGATTTAATTCGGAATGACGGGGTCCGTGATGAGGACATCTATATCCTCTCTCACGGCAATGACCTTGTTAGACGCTCTCGAAAAGAAACGGATGCAAATATAGCAGGTGTGCACGTAACCGATCTTGGCACCGTACGAAAATATATTCCGCAGCAAAGATGACAAGCTTGTCGTATTGCTTTGATACAGTAATGGCAGAGCAGCTGGAAGAAGAGCTGGAAAAGGAAAGACGCTTTTAATTGTAACCAGCACAGATGAAGCTGCATTTTAAGCGAATAAGGTTTAGCAAACAAACGGAGGCGAATACAATGGATAAATCAAAACTTGCTAAAAACATGTTTAAGGGCGGCACCGTTAAGCGGACAGTCGCCGGGGGAATCCTTGGAGCAACAGTTGGCTACTTTGCAACTCCCGAGCGAAGCAAAAAACTTATCGCTCTTATGGGAAATGAAGCACTTAAAAATGCTGGAATCAATACAGATGTCAGCCAAGTTACGAAAAAGCTTGAAGGCGCAGGCGAAAAATCAAGAAAAGCACTCGGCAAGCTCAACTTTATGAAAAAACGCAAAAAGAACAAGAATGAAACCCCTGAAGCTGCTGATGAAAAAGAAATGAGCTCAGAGGATGAGCATCAGGATACCAAAAACCAAAGCGCACATGACCAAAACCAAGAAGAATACAATGAGCTAAAAGAAGAAAAGAAAAGGCTTCAGGAACAAATGAAAGCACTTGAAGAAAAAATGGAAACGTACAGCAATGAAACACCTGAGGATGAAGACGAGGAAGAAGAGGAATACACCGGACACCAAGAAGAAAGCATCCAGGCCACTGAAAATGATGGAGAAACTGATCAGGACCATGAGGATGAAGAGGAGCAGCAGGACGAGTTAGATGAAGTGAACAGCGAGGAAGAAGATCAGCAAAAGCATGAAATACAAGATGAGAACAAGTCTGAGAAGGACGAACAAGCTGAGGAAGAAGAACCGAAAAATGAAGAGCAGGACCAAGAATCAGAAGAACGAGAAGAGCCAAAAAACGATGCTGAAAAGGAGCAGGAAGAGCCTAAAAGCAAAAGAAGAAAATCTCCTGCCCCCCGCAGCAGCAAAAGCCAGACCAATCAGGAACAAAATCATGAAAGCAGCCCGGAGGAAGACGCAGATGGTGAAGATGAGGATCAATCCGATACCGTCCTTTCCAGCAACGATGATACGTCGAGAACGGGATAAAGTTCTGACACTGCCTGACTCAATTGGAGATCAGGTTTTTTTACGCTAATCGTTATTTCAAAACTCTAAAATCCTATCAAAGCATCCTGCGGGATGTTTTTTCTATGTTAATCAAACATTACCAGGTCATTGCTGTACAAATATATAGCCCTTAAAAGAATATTCGCCTGCATTTTAAAATAAAGGTTTGAAAAATCCTAAATAAGGAAATTAAAGAAAAGTATTCTTATATATGGAAAAAAACGTAAAACAAGAAAGGGAAGTGGTTTATGTGACAACTGCAAAATTATTCGTTTTATCAACTATGGTTTCTACCGCGCTTTTGCTGAGTGCGTGCGGGAACAAAGAGGAAACCTCTGCTGAAAAAAAAGAAGAAAAGCCTAAATCAGAAGAGGCTGCTGCTTCGGCACCGGAAGAAAACAAGGAAGCTGAAGCTCCAGCAGAAGAAACTCCGGAAGAAGCGCCGGCTGAAGAAGCGGAGCCCGAAGTAAAAGATGGGGAAATGCTGAATACATACATTGAAGAGGACACAGGCGGTAAAGCGGAAGTTTTATACACCAACCCGGATCCCGGCTATGAAGCAGAAGGCAACGGGTTTAAAGTAACATTCGATGGATACCAGATTGTAAAGGTGACGGATGCGGATCAGAATACTTCCATTCGATTTGATGATTCGCCGACCGGATATGTCATTACCGCACAAGTAACCGTAGATAATCAGTCTGGAAAGCCTGTTTTTTATGGCGGCTCTGCCAACATTCGCCTGCAAGATGAATTCACCTTTGTGAGTTCAAGCCTGAGCAATTTTATTAAAGACGGCGAGGGACTGCGTCCGAAAGGATTTAAGCCTGGAGAGAGCGGCACTATGAACAAATATGAAGACGGGGAGAAGGCTTCTGGTTTTGTCACTTTCGCGATGAGTCCTGCAGAGTTTGAAATGATGAACTCAGTTAAACCGAAATTTGTCATCGAGTCTTCCGCTTCTCCAAGTGAGGATTATAACGGAGCTTCCACTTTCATGGAGGAAAAGATTTTTGAATTCACCTACAGTGATGATCAGGCTGCAGCATCTGAGAAAGATGTAAAATTTTATCCTGACTTAATGACCGTTAACAACCTGGCTGACAAGGAAATGATTTTTGAAAAGACAGGCATTAATAAAACGGAAAAGGTTGGAGACGCAGAAATCACCATTGAAGGCGTCCAATATACGAATGTTAAGCCGACAGCCGGAAACGAAGAACAATTCGGAGAGGAACCGCTCGTTGCGCTGACAGTCAAAATGAAGGTAAAAAACAATTCTGACCAGACCATTCAGCTCAATAACCTATCATCTAAGGTCACCATAGATGAAGACCGCGGTTATTCGTTAAACAATCCATTCGCAGAACCGGATGACCCTCAAGAGGCAAAGCCAGGGGAAGAGAAAGAAAAGTACTCGGTCTTCCTGTTCCGTGCAGATGAGTTTGAACTGTACAAGAAATTTGATATGGAAGTCGGACCCTTCTTTGGAGGGAAAGAGTACCTATTTAATGAAAAGACGGCTACATTCTCACTGCCAAGGTAAATAGCGATCCCCCCTTTGGAGCGTTTCAAACGTTCTAAAGGGGGTTTTTACTAGTTGGATATTTCTTTAGGACGGAAGGAATACCAGCCGCTATTAATGACGTTTTCTATTCGCTATGAATTCTCTGCTGTAAGCAGCTACGCCAATGAAGAACAAAACATTCGAGAACATGATGACAAACCCATTCAATTGCCCATCAAAAATCGTAACGTTTATTAAAGTCATGGTGTGCATAATGATGATGACAGCTGTCAAAACCGTGATCGTTTTCACTTTGTATTCAACTCCTTTAGCGGTATTCTTCTATTTCTCTTTACCCCTTGCCCGCTGGAACTGTATAGATGTAAACGAATCCCCTTTCGCCCATCCGGCTTTGTTAAAGCTGGCGTTCATACAGGGATGCTGCGCTGAATACGTCCCCTCTTTTATTCAAACGTTTGTTTAAAAATGGAGCACTCCGTTTTTGTTATTCACAGCTTCACGTTTCTCCATTTAAAAAACCTCTTTACCTTAATGGTGAAAGAGGCTTCCCACTGCTCTTTAACGTTCCTCGGCATATTTCACCATCAAGTTCCGGTACTCTTAGAATCCATGCTTTCCTCAGTATTCGGATGAATCGTCTTAATCTTATATATGAAATAATAATGTTTATAGAGAGCGAGAATAACGAGAACAATTTGCACGACAAGGATATTCACATATAGAACCGAAGCAAGAATAAAACTATCTGCGATCAGATTAATCCTGATTTTCTCGGCCCGCTTCATCCCTCTTTTCTGCAGGAAGGCCAACACATATTTTTTATAAACCCAGGTGTTTTTAAACCACCGGTCCACCCTCTTCGAACTCTTCGCAAAGCAGAAAGCCGCAAGTAAATAAAACGGGCCGCCTGGCAGAACAGGCAGGAACGTTCCTGCAATCCCGATAACGAGGGCGACCGATCCGATTGAAACCAACAGGATGGTTTTTAACATTTTAATAGCGTTCATGTGATCTCCCCTGCCGTTTAATCATATTCCCTGTCTTCACTTTATCAAAGAAAGCCGAATCCTCCAAAGCTTATACATGGTTAAAAATATGGAAATTCAGTGACTTTATATGTTTATGCCAGTCCTTTTGTTTCAGAAACTAAAAAAAGAACGAATCTTAGAGACTCGTTCGGATTAGATTCTTGCCAAGGAATGACTTAATTTTGCTGGTACGACTTTAAAAAGGAGAGCTGCATCTGATTCTCATAAAAAACGCAGATCGATTCGGTCACTTTAGATCCGTTCGTTTGGCTATAAAATAACTTCATTAGACCGCTATAATCCATTCCTTTGTTTTCAAATCAATTCTCTTTAGGATTGATTCAACTGCTCACTGCTAATCTAAAGGTATATAGAATAAACTGTTTTGCTTTCCTCTGCTACATTCTCTTAATCGAAACAGTAAAATCCTTCTTCATCGTTTCAAGCAAATTCTACTCCGGATTCATAACAAGTCCAGCCGAATAGCTATGCTGATCATAGAACATCGACTTCCCCGCTTTCAAGCGTGACGGCTATTTTTCTTCTCATATTAATAAAG
Source organism: Metabacillus sp. 84 (assembly GCF_050107715.1). Classification (NCBI taxonomy): domain Bacteria; kingdom Bacillati; phylum Bacillota; class Bacilli; order Caryophanales; family Bacillaceae; genus Metabacillus; species Metabacillus sp. 84. Next base: position 98,696 of record NZ_JBNILN010000008.1, read on the forward strand.
GATTTGCATTAACAACAAGAATTCAATAATAAATAATAAATATTTATTGATAAACAACAAATAATACACTATAATTAACAAAAAATGGAGGAGGGACTGCTTGTGAAACCACATAAAACCACTTTTTTAAAAGGAACGATCTTTATCATCGGTCTTACCATACTTTCATTATGTATATTTTTCTTACCGAACCTGGCGAGAGAGACTGCAGTGACGAACCCTGAGTATGCTTATTTGAAAATGCCGCTTCTGATGGGATTATATCTAACAGCCATACCATTTTTCCTGGCTTTGTACCAAGCCTTAAAAATTTTAAATTATATAAAAGGTAAGGATGCCTTTACCGATTTATCAGTACGATCTCTGGGATATATAAGGAATTGCGCGATAGCCATTATCGTTTTATATATAATAGGGATAGTTTTGCTGGCCGTACTAAATGTTTTACACCCCGGGCTCGCCCTTGTTGGGCTGGTCATCATTTTTTCTTCACTTGTGATTGCCGTTTTTTCTGCCATTCTCCAAGAACTTTTAAGACGCGCAATTGAAATGAAATCGGAAAATGAGTTAACGGTATGAGGTGCTAATATGGCGATAATCATTAACATTGATGTAATGCTTGCTAAAAGAAAAATGAGTGTATCAGAACTAACGGAGAAAGTTGGAATCACAATGTCTAACCTTTCTATATTGAAAAACGGAAAGGCAAAAGCCATCAGGTTTTCCACTTTAGAAGCAATATGCAAGGCTTTGGAATGTCAGCCTGGTGATATTCTTGAATATAGAAGTGAAGATTGAACAGTTATGAAGGGAAATGGCTTGGAGAATTCTATCAGATGAACCAACTGCGTCTCGAAAGGAATGAATAAAATGGGATTCTATATCATGATCATGTCATTCATACTTGGCCTATTCTTTACCATTCTTGGTGTTTCTCGCAGGAAACGTACCTTTTTATACAGGTTTTTCATAGTGCTGGGAGTAATTCTGATTCTATTTGCTGTTTATCTAGCAAGGCCTCATTAAGAATCATAGTCATATCTAGGTCTTAAATGAGTTATATTTGGTATCTGAGTATGAATTTGCTTCTGCACCATCCTTTAAATGTTTTCTATTATAGAAACTGACCTTTTTAACACAAACTGCTCATATCTATTGTTCTATTTATATTTTTTATATAAATAAAGCCCATCTTCATTTTTGAAGATGGGCTTTATTAAAAAAACAATTCTTACTTCTAACTTATTTACTGGGTTTTATGGTGCGCCTGAGTTGTCCGCAGACAAAAGAGTGTAGATTTGAAATAAAGTTTGATTAAAAGATGGCTAAAAAGGTTGATTTTGTAACGGATGAAACCCACGTGTTTAAAACAAAGATTGACCAAAATGTATGGGTTTCATTTTTAGATTATGAAAGATTTTATAAAAAAGATTGATTAAAACTTAACACTTTTATTAGAGAATAAAACTTTTCCTTTCTAACACAATTCAATTTTTATATTTATATTCAATACCAATTTAATTCTTCACGTAAATTTTGTGTATTGTGTCTAGATAAAAAAGGCGATTCAATAGCCTCGAAATATCTTGCACGCGATTCATTATATCTCATAGTTCCTTGCATAATGTAACAAGCTTCTATTGCCCTAGTAACCCCAACATAGTGTAAATTTAACGCTTGTATATAGTCTTCATCAGATACCCAATCACCTTCTGGAGGTAATATCCATTTATATAAATCCATTAAAAATACACATTTAAATTCTAAACCTTTAGACTTATGTAACGTCATAATATTTATTTCGTTTTCTGTTGCAGGTTTGAAGCTATATAATGCTTCTTCGCTTTTTAAAATTTCTTTAAGCAAATGAATTATTCTTTCATCTTTTTGTTCGGGATAGATTATCTGGGCTATCTTAATAAAAACCTTTATATTTTTTTCTAAATGACTATCCTCTAGGCTAAATAAGGTATTTATTAATTCTAGTCCTTTTCTAAAATCTTTATAATATAACTCTTCATTTATATACTTACTTACAAAATCCAGAACAGTAATCTTATTAAGTTTATATAAATAATAGGAGATTAATATCTCATTAAATAAAGTTGCCCAATTACCATTAATTTTATCTAAGGGTGTGTCTACAAATAATTTATTATTTACGGATAAAAATTTAGCAGCTCTTCTAGCAGTACCATTTCCTCGACATAAAATCGCAAAATCACTATTTTTACTTATATTAAATTTCGCTTTTATTTCCTCTAGATTATTTTCAATAGCATAGATAATTTGTTCGTCTGTTCCAGTAACATTAACCTTAAATACTCTCTTATTTTGTTCTATGTGCTCCCTCTTTACACCCATTAATTCTAATGAATAATCTGATATTGTTTTATGACATCTGTGGTTACGCGTAATTTCTAAATGAGTAAAATCATTATCACCGATCAAAGATAATAAATATTTTGAGTATCTATCACTGAATGCGTAAATCGCTTGGTCTAAATCTCCAACAGCTATTCCTATAATACCGTTATTAACTAGCTTCAAGAATATTTCATGTTGAATCTCCCCACAATCTTGATATTCATCAATAAAAATATGGGTATATCTAGCATTAAGGTATATTAAACACTGAGGTACTTTATTTAAAATAAATAAGGCTGTTTCACCACTAATCTCTAAGAATATCAAACCTTCTTGGAGCGATTCCTCTAGTAGTTCAAAAATTTCTTTATCAGTTCTATCTTCTTTCAACCTTTTTAAATCTTTAAATTTAGGGTAATCGTCTATTGAATCTTTAACTTTTAACGGCTCTCCTTTGCCAAATAAAAGTCTTGAAAAAGGGATAATGATTTCGGAAATATAAAATTTATCTATAGTACCAAAAAAGTGAAAATTACTTGTAATACTCTTTCTTTTGTAACGTTGCTCTAGCTCCTGGCTTGCTTTTCTTGTAAATGAAATAGCTATAACACCTTGATAACTTAACAAACTTTTCGAAATATCAATTATCTTTTCTACAATAGTAAATGTTTTACCACTACCTGGTTTAGCAGTCGCTACTAAATTCCCCTGTTCTTCAATAATTCTGAATTGTTCAGAAGTAGGTTTAGTTACTTTCTTCATTCTCATTAACAACCTTTTCAGCTGTATTTTTTATTTGTTTAAGTGGTTCTGAAATTTTATCATCTATTAAACATTTTAACTCATCGAAATGAGCTTTTAAAAATTTCAACATATTCTCGGCCTTTGCCTCTTGCATCTTACCTACAGTGCTTTTTATTGCTCTAGTATTATAGAACTTTTTTAGTGAACTAAATAAACTACTGTTGGCTAAGTCATTCTCCAAATCAACTTGTGAAATATATATATTGTCTTTTTCTACTTCATTAATAATATGAATCGCAAGATCTTTAGCTACTTGTGGCTGCTGCCTGGTTTTTAGCCATTCATTCTTTAAATGATGCGCTTTCCAATATTCGATTAACTCTCGATTATTATCTGTTTGTAGAAGTTCTGTATAAATTCCCATAACCCGTGATATGCCAGCTTGGAAAGAAAACTCGACGTTCTTAGTTTCAATTTTTTTTGTTTTATTAAAAATATCGTTATCTGTTCTTAATACAAATGGAATGTCTAAAGCCAAACAAATTTTTATATATGGTTTAAATCCTACACCGTTAACAGATATAATTGACACATTCAACCTATCTAAATCAATATCTAATTGTTTAGCTAAAGCTGTATAGAACAGCTTTTCAGAAGGTCCTTCTACTAGAAATACTGCATTTACAAAAAATACATCGGATGTAATAGCATCTAGTCTATAACCAAAATCGTTAAAGTTCATTTTTAATTCTTCGCTACATCCACCTTTTGCAGCTTTAGTAGATTTGCCTTTAGAATATAGTTTGACAATCCTATCTGGTTTAAACTCTGTTGCAATATACGGAGAGTGCGTTGAAATAAAAACTTGCTCTTCAAATTTTTCCAATAAATAACTAGAGAGTTTACGCTGTTGCTGTGGATGTAAATGTGCCTCTGGTTCTTCTATAGCATAAAAAGTTACTTTCTCTAAAGAACTTGTGTTTTTTTGTTTAGAAACCCAGGTAGCTAAAAAGATTTGATTATTTCTACCATCACCACCTAAAGTTAAAGCGCCTTCATCTGTACTATATGTTAATTCTAAGTTATCTAACATTCTCGTAACATCAGAATTAATGTTCTTATAAGTTAATAATTTACCTTCATTATGTACAGCTAGTGAACCTAATTCATCATTTACTTTAGTTAAAGATTCTTGAATATAATTTAAACGGTCCACTCTTTTATTTACAAGTTCTAAATTACGCTTAATTTTAAGAACAGATTGCTCATCTGATTGGGTTTGTTCTTCTGATAATATTAATTTAGCGTCTTCTAAAATTTGGGTTTTTTCCCTTTTCATAAAAGAGTCTAAATTACGGTTTGTATTTACATACTCCATATTTAAACGCTTAATATAAAATCGAGAATTTTTTTCTTCTAAAGTTTCTTCTGTTGCTCCTGAGAGAATACTATAATCACTACTTTTTGAATTTTTATATTGTATATAAACAGTTGCCTCATTCAAATCTCCTTTAAATACAGTTACTAAGCAGTCCTCCCTAACGTCTACAATTTTCACTGTGATCTCAATAGAATCTGACTTAGTATACACATTATAATCACTATTAAATAAATCCAAATCTCTATCACTTAAACTACGATCAAAAAGAAGACGTAATGCATATATTAAGTTAGTTTTCCCAACATCATTAGCCCCAATTATTAAAGTTTGTTCTGCAAAATTGATTTTTTCATTATCAAAATTTCTAAATCCTTTTATTTTTATCCATTCTATTTTCATTCTCTAAAGTCATCCTTTTCCAGTTTATAATCTTACGGATACCACTTAATGCCTAATTTTTTCTTTTAACTTACTTAATAAAAATTCGGAGATTAACCCCATACTCTCAATAGCAGCTTTAGCTTCTATATAAGTTACCGTAGGTAAGAAGGGCCGTCCATGCCCCGTTCCTTGCTTATTTCGCAAATTGTTTACCGAACATCCTAGCTCGTACATGCTTATTTCCAAACGAGATGTTATATCCTTATTGCCTTTTGTATTGGCGGTAGACAACCCTAAAAGATGAAAGGCAAGTCCCAATAACGTTGGGAAATTACTTTGCTGATACTTTCCTAACAACCTCGTGATAACATGTGCGGCAACGGCTTCTAACAGGTCTTTACTAGTCCCCGTTAACAATGCTGCATCTGACGCACCTTTTTTAGCACGACGAATATAACTCGCTAACGCTTCTTCCATTTCTAAATCAGATAAGTTTTCCAATACAACCGGTGTGACCACTCCATCACTTGATAATATGACCCCCTCAGCTTTTAACGAGCTTTGTAGGTTCCTAATGGATTCATGACCGACAAAGTTAGGAGAATCTTCCCGAAATCCTCCATGTCCTCTGATTAGAGATAGAAGGGAGTTAAGAAAAATTTCTCCAACTTCTTGATCGTGTTCCAATGCCCAATTCAATACCGCACTCACCCTTTTTGCTTTACCAACATTAGTATTTTGGCCATTTAACTTCGGATCACCTTTATCAATTTTGTTACGAAGGATGATGTTATCAAGGTCTCCATGACTGGGTTTACGAGTTACTACTAAAGCATCGTCAACTACTTGCGAAATCGCAACTGCAATTTCATCATTTAATGGTATTTTCCTCATGTGTATTTTTCTCCCTTTAATAAAAAAATCGGGGTATTTATAGTAAAACCAACACTATATAACATCAGTAGGTCTAATTCTTCCAAATTGAATAAGAAGACAATTAACACAGTTTACTTAGTATAAGTCTCGCTCTATGTTGGATATCATTCTTCCCATGTCTCAGAGTCAGAAAATCTGTTTTCAAAAATTGCAGCCGTTCTTTATCCCATGTTCCATTACTTTCTATTAATCCGCTTAAAATCTGTTGATAATAATAACGATTACCTTGTTGATTATTAAAAAAACATATTAAAGTTGATAAAGCTCTATCTTCACGCTCTGCTTCAATTACACTGACTACATTATTTGGAAATAACTCAATCTCAGCAATCACATACTTTCTCTCCTTAACACCATCCCTTAAATAAACAAATCGTTTCGTGTCAGAAAACTCTTTTAACCTCCCTTGTATCAATTTTACTGACTGTACTTCAGGGTAATTATCTAATACCTTAAGAACATTAATAAACTCTCCTAATTCACCTTGTACTTGGATATCATAAAGTGATTCGTTTTCTAATCCTCTAACAACCTTACTACCACCAACATCTGAAGTAGCTCTTATACCTTGATCATTAACAAAATGTTTCTTCGTAGTTTCATCTTCAAAGTCACGCTGCTTATTTGAATTTCTACGTATTTTTGTAACTTTCGGTAGCTTTATATACTCATGAACTTGATTATTCATTTCAATCAAATCAAAATTATCTGTTGCACCTTCAACTGCTTCATCAAGCGTTAATTCATTTTGATTGCTTCTATTACTACTTTTTCTATGTAGCGTATACTTTTTAGCTTCTCCTGATCTTTCAGTTTGTACAATTTCAGGATGTGAAAATGAAATTTCATTATATGGAATTTGCTTGTTCTTGACATTGGTGATTCTAAGGATTGTTCCACCATTTAAACTTGGTTTAACAATGGCTTTAATTGTAATTGGCTCTGGAAATAACCAATCAAACTTTACGATCCCTGTATTGATAAATGAGTAGGCTACGTTTTCAAAGACTTTTCTTAAACCTTGATTTGAAAGTAACCAAATTAATTGAAAGAGAAAACTGTCTTTGGTATATTTGCGATGATACAGCGATGAAAAATCTAAATGAATTTTATTCGCGTCTGTCTGCTCAAGAAAATATTGTGGAAATGAGTTTGTTTCAAACAGTCGATAAAGTAAAAAACGATTTGGTGCTAAAATACTTCGTACGACTTCGATTAACGGGAGAATATAGTTTTTATTATTAAAAGAAACGATAAAGCTACGTGACATATCTTTATCACTTGTGCCGTAAATGCTCCATTCTTTCTCGAAATAGCCTACAGCACTTGGATAAATAGTCATTTCAATTTCCCTTGTTCCTTCTGGCGCGATACTTTTACTAACATCACCGTTCATATAATAATGTTGAATCGCTAAAGCTGGTAATGTACCCCAATCAACCAAAAGCTTTTCTGTTCTGCCTTTAGCTCTGAAATAAGCATGATTCATGATTTTCTTATCGTGTGAAAAAGGCGAACTAATCCATATTAATTGTACTCGTTCTCCATCTTTAAAAGGCCAATGTTTTAACTTAACTTGTTGTTTGCTCATCGTTTGGCACATCCTGCTTACGCTTTATGTATGACTCAAGTTGTGGTTTAATTTCATGGAAATGATGCGATTTCACAGCTGCAATTCGCTGGACTTTCCACAACTGAAGGGGTTGATCTTCTAGCCACATGTTGTCAATCACTATGCAGCAACGTCGAATTTGAAATTGCTGAACAGGTTCTGTAATCTCTGAAAGTAGTTTTTTAGTTCTTGGTAACTCATCCAAATGTCTCTCTAACTTCGCTAAAATACCAAGTCTTTTACCGATTAATGACATTGTAATACGGATAGGCTTTTCTAGCTCTAATAATTCACAATGTTGCTTTATTATATTAGCTGCATATTCTTTATCACGCTTAACCCAATCAACTACCTTGGTAGGTTCCAGTTTTTTTTTATTAAAAGGTAATTTATTCATTAACCAGTCTTTATCATGGCGGTATAAAAAAATATACTGTTTTTTACATTTCTCTCTCAAGGAAGAACGGGAGAGGCGAGGAAATTGATTCATTATATCCGAAATATTTTGTTTATATTCTTCCATTAACGCCTGATTTACTACTTGCTCTTTTTTACTAATTTCGACACCTTCCGATAATTTCCTTTTAATTGTTTTAAAATCGACTCCTAGCTCTCTAGCAATTGTTCTTATACTTACCCCTCCTTTTGATAATCGCTTTAATTTTTCGTGCCATACATGACCAAATTGCTTTACTCTACCTATACGAAATTGGTCTTTTACTGAATGGTCAGGCCCTTTTCGCGCATAGATAAATCCGCAAGAGCAAGTAAAAGTACCAATTGGGGCATTTGTTTTAAAATCTCTGGTTACTTTAACAATTGGAATAACTGACTTTTTATAATGCACAGCCGCACGATTCAAACATGGGAAGGGCCCTTTGCCAAAAGGACCTCTATCTGCTTTTAAGCCTATAAAATCATCCACATCTTTCTCTAACACGTATAACATTAATAGATGTCGAAAAGGGTGCACGTGCCTCTTAATGTTTCTTGTAATCATTTTTAACCAATTGTATTCATCTGTAACATCCAACACACTTTCAAATCGCTCTAGAAAAGCAGAAGGTAACTTCTGTTCAAATCTCTCGTAAAGCTCCTTTTGTCGAATCCGATTGGAAGTGGTAACCAAATTTAAATTTCTTAATAAACCACGATATTTCATCGTAACATCTTGTAGTGATAATGTTTGCAATGGTTGCTGCAATAGTTTATATGCTTGTTTTGCTAAATAGATATTGATTTCTGCATGAGGGTCAACCTCGTATTTATATGTTAAATCGATCTTTCCTATTTCAAATCTTATAAATTTGATTCGACTCGTTACATTCGGTGTTATTGGATATTTCTTTAAAGGCAATTCATGATGCGGGCAATAAACAACTCCTTGTAGCTGATGCTCTCGATGGATATATAGCTCACCATACCAATCTATATCTGTTTTAGCACATTCAGCACAATAATACATATCATTTTTCCTACAGATACTTCCAGCCACCATTCCTAACCTTGCGTAAAGACCTTTACCATCTCCGACAACATCTTGTAAAATTTCCTGCTGCCGTAGATTAGAAAAAAACATATCATAGTAAGGATAAATTGTATGATTAGCTAATAGATCTTTAATTGAATAATGAGATCCTAACTTTTGCGCCAAAACAGAAAAATGGCTCCCAATCTCTAAACTCGGTATCACGGAACGATTGCCAAACATCTCTTCTAACGTATCTTTACAATCATGATTGCCATTATAAAAGTGATAACGTGAAATCGCTGAATACATTAATTCATCTGGGTATGGATTTGTAAAGAACGGTAGCATCACTTAATGTCCCCCTACTAATTGACTTGTTAATATCCTGTCAATTCAATTAGGGTTTTAGACATTAAACGAATATTTAATTTAGCAATGACTGTTGCTTGTATAAGGCAAGGGAAACCTCACCTAAAATAAAAAGTAGGCCTTCTTCCCTTTTTTGAAGAGCGACGAAGTTCTTGCTTTCAACTTAACTCTAACCTTTAAAATTGATATTGATTAACTACTTAGGTAAATACACATTATTCAGGAGGCAAGACAAATGAACGGATTTCAACTTTATAACACAACTCGCCTTGTTTTTGGCAAAGGGAAAGTGAATCGACTTGGAGAACTGATTTCACCTTATATCGACAACATTTTGCTAGTTTACGGTGGAGGTAGCATCAAAAAATCGGGTTTATATAATCAAGTAAAGCAAGAGCTTGCTTCCATAGGAGCTACTATAGAAGAGTTGGCTGGCATAGAGCCTAATCCTAGGTTATCAACCATAAATAAAGGAATTCAAATATGCCGTGATAAAAATATACAATTTATATTGGCTGTTGGTGGAGGCAGTGTCATTGATGCTGCTAAAGCAATAGCAGCAGGAGCCCTATATCCGGGTGACGTTTGGGATTTTACTATTCAAAAAGCAACGATAACTCAAGCTCTGCCGATTGGAACGATTTTAACCCTGGCTGCTACAGGGTCTGAGATGAACGGTGGATCCGTCATTACAAATTGGGAGACAAATCAAAAAAGAACGATGGGCAGCAAGCTTTTATATCCAGAATTTTCAATTATTGATCCAGCTCTTACTTTTACCGTTCCAAGAAATCAAACAGTGAATGGCATTGTTGATATCATGTCCCATGTTTTTGAACAGTACTTTAGTCAAACTACCAGTACACCACTGCAAGAGAGATTTGCAGAAGGTATTCTACAAACGGTTATTGAAAATGGGGAGAAAGCACTTGAAAATGGCGAGGACTATGATGCCCGTGCAAATCTACTTCTTGCAGGAACTTATGCTATGAATGGTACTTTACCAACAGGAGTAGAAGCTGATTGGGCCACTCATGTTATAGAACATGAAGTTAGTGCTATTTATGACCTACCTCATGGAGAGGGTTTGGCGATCTTGTTCCCAAATTGGATGAAGCATGTTTATCAAGAACGGGTTGAGAAGTTTGTTCAATACGCTGTTCGAGTATGGAGTATAGATTCTGTAGACAAATCGGATGATGAAATTGCGCTGGAAGGTATTCAAGCTACTAGAGATTACTTTACACGAATTGGGGCTCCCGCTACACTTTCAGAAGTTGGAATTGACCATTCGCATTTTGAACGTATGGCGGATGAAGCCACTCAATTTGGTGATATTGGTTATTTTAAGAAGCTAACTAAAGAAGATGTGTTGAGTATTTTACATGCAAGTATATAAAGGTATGCATTCGATTACATTAAAATTTGCAAGTTGATTGCTTTAATTAAAATAAAAGGAGTTAACCCAAAATAACCGGTTAACTCCTTTTTGCTTACCCCTGTTACAAAGCACGCTCTAGAATTTGTCTTACATCATCCTTGGCTAAGGATACATAGTTTCCGATTGTTTCATTTACAATGGATCGCTCGACCATAAGATCAATTTCTTTACTGTCGATACCATAGTCGGACAGTCTAGTAGGTGCTCCAATAGATTTCCAGAACTCTCTAAATTGTTGAATCGTTTCTTTCGCCAATTTCGTAGTTTCTGTAGTCGCATCAAGATCAAACACTCTTATACCTAACTGTGCGACTTTTTCAGGCTTTGTTTCAGAGACGTATTCCATCCAATGTGGGAAGAGGATAGCGAGTCCTCCTCCATGTGGAATGTCATGAACAGCAGAAACAGCATGTTCCATCATGTGAGAGGCCCAGTCAGTTTTGACACCCATTGTAAGAATCTTGTTGAGAGCAAATGTTGCGTTCAGCATGATGACCTCTCGGTGAGCGTAAGATTGGAGATCGTTAAGAAGTTTAGGCGCTACTTCTATCGTCGTTTTTAAAATGGATTCTCCAAAACGTTCTTGAATGGGAGCATTTTCGGAAATATGGAAATACTGCTCCAACACATGCGACATTAAGTCAACGATTCCGTAAACAGTTTGATCCATGGGTACAGAGAATGTATTCTGGGGATCAAGAATACTAAATTTAGGATATGTGTGAATAGAGCTGAATGCCCTTTTATCTTTTTCATCCCAATTGGTAATAACAGAGTTACCGTTCATTTCTGAACCGGTAGCTGCCATGGTCAAGATGGTCCCCAGTGGAAGAGAAGAAGAGGGAGTAGCCTTACCGATCACAATGTCCCACACATTCCCATCATAATGAGCGCCAACAGAAATTGCTTTCGCACAGTCAATGACACTCCCCCCACCGACAGCTAGGATAAAGTCAAGCTGGTTTTCTTTAATTAGTCTAATGCCTTTTTGAACAGTAGAAAGTCGTGGGTTAGGTTCTACCCCTGCAAGTTCGACAATTTGGACATTATTAATTTGATTCAATTGTTTCAGAACTTCTTCATATAGTCCGTTTTTCTTGATGCTCCCACTTCCATAAACTAAAAGCACCCGTGTTCCATAATACTCTACTTCTTTTGTAAGTGCATTCTTTACTTGGTCCTTACCAAATATTAATTTCGTCGGATTTACATATTGGAAATTATCCATTCTTATCCCTCCATAAAAGTTGTGTATATCAGCTCAGCTGAAATCTTTTTTATCTTACACTTTAGAGCTGAATCTAAAGCAAGTGACTTGATTCTATTATTCACATAGAAGCGAAGGATCTTCGCTGCCCGCCTGCTCTCTTTTTTCTAGATCATCGAAATATCGTAATTTTTTTTCGATTTTTTTAAAAGCAAGGTCTAACTCCCGTTGTTTTTCCAACATTTCTTCTCTATGTGTTAATAGAATATGTTTTCTCTCTTGAATGGTATGATTTCCTTCCAGTGTCAGGTCCATAATCTTTTTTAATTCTGTTATTGGAATATCGGTTTTACGCAAACAAGAAATAAAATCCAGCCACTCAATATCATGATTTGTAAATGACCGATAGCCTGTATCATTTCTCTTTAGTAAAGGAAGTAATCCTTGCTTTTCGTAAAAACGAATGGTGTGGGGACTCATTCCGACTTTCTGTGAAGCTTGCTTAATTGTAAAAGACATCTAAATTACCTCCCTATTGATGGTTCAAGAGCATGTTGCTTAATTGATGAAAAAGTTTGGAAAGATGTTTTATCTTCAATTTTAAATAATTCGAAACCTACTAGTGTATTAATGATCAATTGATTCCGGTACACAGAGAGCTTTAGATTCGTGGAAGCCGTCCCATGTGATTGATCAAGATCAGTTAATGCAAAAAAACGATAGGGTGTGTGCTCTTTGAAAGATAGAGAATAATTATTTTCAACTTTAAAGTGCTCTTCATTATCCCATTCAATTAAATGAGCAAAGTTGTTATGAAACCATTCAGGGATATATGGTTTGACCCCTGTAGCTAGAACAACGGCATCGGTTTGTATACTGAAATTTTTTTCTTCTTCAAGATGTTTTACATTCAAGTTAAATCCCTCTTCTATCGATGTTAATTCTGTATGAAGACGGATGTTTGCCTGTGAATCACTTGATGAAAGAGAGCGATGATAGAGTTTACGGTATATGTCATCTAAAGTCTTTGGATTAATCCCATTTCTCAATTGATAAAAGTAAGAAAGACCTTGTTTCCGTTTTTCAAGTGGTAGCTCCTCAAAGTACTTAACATATGAAGGAGTAAACATCTCCAGACGAAATTTCGTTGTTTCCAACTCTCTCAATGCCGGAGATCGGGTTAACCATTCAATTGTATAGGCATGGTTTGGCTGATGATTCAAAAGATCAAGGAAAATTTCCGCTGCACTTTGACCTGATCCCACCACCGTAATATGGTCTAAGTTCAATAGTTCTCCTCTTTTAAATGAATATCCCAACGCTGGAAAGACACGATTTTGCCATTCATCGTTTATAGTAACCGGAATATTTGGTTTTTGACCTGTTCCAAGGACTACATGATGAGAATAATATTGTTTTTCTATTTTCATTTTGGAGTCATAGACCGTTACAATATAGCCTTCCTCATCCAACTCAACATTAACCACTTTAGAACTGAATTGAGTATTTCCTAACTGGCTAGCTACCCAGGATAAATAATCATTATATTCCAATCTTGGGATGGTAAATTCATTGTAAGAGAAGAAGAGATAAAGTTTTCCTGTCATCTTTAAATAATTCAGAAAGGTATACTCACTTTTAGGATTCGCCATTGTTACTAAATCTGCCATAAATGGAACTTGCAGAGTGGTTTCTTCAAGTAAAAGACCTGGATGCCAGCTGAACGTTTCTTTTTCTTCGAAGAATAGGGCATCAATATCTGTATTCTCATCTAAAAGAGCTGCCAAGCCTAGGTTGGAAGGACCAAGTCCTATTCCAATAACATCATATTTCATTTTTTACCCACCTCAAATTTTAAATTTCGGTTCATTTTATTAGGGTGCTCATCCTTAAAAATGAAGACTAGGGCAATCAGCATAAATAGTAATCCTACGCCCTTCGACCAACTAAACGAAATAATATCAGCACCAAATAATCCGAACTGATCTATGACAAATCCTGCTCCAATTTGACCTACAATTGCTGTAATATTTGTTACTGCGACGCCTATTTTCGGTACCGTTAATATGGTTAAGAATAAGTATCCTGTTCCAAAGAACACACCTGATAACTGCCATTTAGGAGCTTGTGAAAGCGCCAATAGATTTCCTTGGCCAAAGAACAGGAGCCAAACCGAAAGAAATAATGCTCCGGTCATAAAAGTTACAAAAGTTGTTTCTAGCGTACCAATCCTGGGACTCATTTTTCCGTTGATTGAGGATTGAGCACTCAATATATAACCACCTGCGAATGTTAGTAAGACCATGATTAAACTCATGTTAATCCTCCTTTTAATAAATGAAATAGAGTGCAACCATCATACAGCTAACCGCAATTGTACGATTTCTAGTCATTCTTTTCTTAGGACTTCCAAGCCATTCGAAATGCTCTAGCATCATACTGGCTACAATCTGTCCAATAACTGCAGAGATCATGGATATCCCAACTCCCACCTTTGGAATGGCATAAACAAGAACCGTTAAGTAGATAACACAAAACAATCCACCTAGCAGATACCATTTTGGTACTTTTAACACCTGGTTCATTTGCCCTTTTCCAAAAAAGAGAACAATCATAAACAAGATGATGCTTCCAACGAAAAAGTTATAAAAACTGCTCTCGAACTTTCCGATAACCTTACCTAACTCACTGTATATTGCACCTTCAATACTCAATGCCATTCCAGCAGCTAGAGCAATCACATAATACATGCTTTTCTTCATAGTTTTTATCCTCCTTGTCTTGTATTTCTGCTATTACTTGAGTTAGTTTATAGGTTAGATATAACTCTAAGGCAAGGTATATGATTCGGGTTTATTTAAGGAAAATATTAGTAAGTTTTTTGAGATGTATAAAGCAGGCTGGAGAAAAATGTTAAGCCAAAGAAAATCCGAACTGTTATTCGAATTATGCGAAACATCGAATCAGTTCGGATTTTTATGATAAATATATAAAGTGCTATGTAGGTTCTGGCTTTTTATTGTAGAGCAAAATGAAGACTTATCCATAATTTGTCCCTGAATATAACTCATTCAGGGACAAGTCTTATATAGAAATCAACAGCGGTGTGATGGATATAGGTTTATCCTTTCCTCTTTCCTCAATTAGCCTGACAATATGGAATAAAAATTTTTCAATCAAAAAACACAGAGATCACTGTGTTTTTAGTCTGCAATAGGTTGGAAAAATTCGGAAAATTCATCAAGTTCCTGATGGCAAATCATTATCTAACCATTGCTAAGACCTTTCTTCCAACTTTTTCATCTCGAGCAATGATGGTCACCTTTCGCTTTACATCAAAGTTTTCTATCGGAATTGCCCGTAAATCAGAAGAAATTCTTTCGGCGAAAATGTCTGGCAGGATGGAAATGCCGATATTCGCTTCTATGAAGCCGAGGATACTGTGTCCAAATTCAATTTCCGAAGATATGTTTAGTTTCGCCCCGCGATTTTCGAATTCTTTTTCAATAAGTCTCCTGGCATCGCATGTTTCTAGGAGCATCAAAAATTCTTCATCTTTTATATCTTCAAAATGGACTTTTTCCCGTTCTCTAAAAATGGTATGGTCCTTATGGACATAAAGGCGGAAACCTTCTGAGAAAAGGGGAGTAGAGAAGAATGGCTGGTCGATTCCAGTGTTATCAAAGAGCGCGACATCAATTTTTCCTTCTTTTAATAAATTCAGTAAATCCACATAGCTGTGGGAAATTTTTAAACTGTAGTCTGAGCGGTTAGTAAAAGCAAGCTTTTTCGGTAAGTAGGAGGTTGCTACACTGGGCCATGCCCCGATGGTAATGCCTTTCAGCCCTTGTTTAATAGCAATGGCTTTCTTTACTTCGTTCCATTCATTATGGATAGTCTTTGCAGTGGGTAAGAGTTGCTCGCCGACCTTTGTCAAAGTCACCCCGATTGTAGATCGGGCAAACAATTCACTCCCAACATCCGCTTCTAAATTTCTGATTTGTTTACTAAGTGCAGGCTGTGTCATATTCAAGTGTTCGCTTGCTTTCGTAAAGCTTTCTGTTTCAACTGTGGCCAGGAAGGCTTCAATCCATTCGATCCTCATCGTTTTCTCTCCATAACGTTTGGTTATGACCACCTAACTTAGTGGAAGTACCATCATTTTTACTCAGATGATAACCTAATGATGTACCAAAAACAAATGCGGTGTTTTCAAACATTCAAAATAGAGAAGGGAGTGATTGCATGTTAATTGAGAAAAATGTGATTAACGGAGAGTGGTTTACTACAAACGATAAAATTTCTGTTTGGAATCCTGCCTCAGAAGAATTACTGGGTGTTGTACCGTTATCAGGATGTTCAGAGGCAACTCGAGCTGTAGATGCTGCAACCGAAGCGTTCAAAATGTGGTCAGGAAAAACGGTATATGAACGAAGTGCGCTACTCCTCGAATGGTCCCGATTAATAGAAGAAAATCGGACAACTTTGGCACAGACAATGACATTAGAACAAGGTAAGCCATTCCAAGAAGCACTTAGTGAAGTTAATTATGCCAACCAATACGTTGTTTGGTATGCGGAAGAAGCGAAGCGAAATTACGGTGAAATGATCCCGGCTTCATCAAGAGAGAAACGGTTAATGGTTCAGCGGGTTCCTGTTGGAGTAGTGGCAGCCGTCACACCATGGAACTTCCCAGCAGCCATGATTACACGAAAACTAGCCCCTGCACTGGCAGCAGGATGCACAGTTGTATTAAAACCTTCAGAAGAGACTCCATTTACAGCTTTGAAACTAGTAGAACTGGCAAGTCGTGCAGGTATTCCGGATGGCGTTATCAATATTTTAACAGGTGATGCAAAAGAAATCGTTGGAGCTTGGCAACAGGATCCCCGGGTACGCAAACTAACCTTTACCGGTTCAACACCCGTAGGAAAATTACTTATGAAGCAAAGTGCAGATACGTTGAAGAAACTTTCCTTGGAGCTTGGCGGACAGGCACCATTCATTGTAACCAATAATGCCAATCTTGACGTGGCTTTGGAAGGCGCCATGCAGGCGAAGTTCCGTAACGGAGGCCAGGCATGTGTAGCGGCGAACCGGTTCCTAGTCCAAGAAGCCATTGTGGAGGAGTTCGCTTCAAGATTTGCCGAGAAGGTCAAAGAAATGAAGACTGGAAACGGGTTAAATGATGGAGTGCAGGTGGGACCATTAATTAACAGGAAGGCATTAGCAAAAGTAAAAGAACATGTGGATGACGCTGTTCAAAAAGGAGCAGAAGTACTTGCAGGGGGAAGTCCCTCTTCACAAAAGCCCGGATTTTTCTTTGAACCGACTGTACTTAAAAATGCTAAAGATGACATGCTTTGTATGAAAGAAGAGACGTTCGGTCCCGTAGCTCCTATATCCACCTTTACTACGATAGAAGAAGCTGTCCGCCGCGCCAATCACACTCCATATGGTCTTGCTGCATATGTGTTTACGCAGGACCTAAATGAGGCAGTTAATATCGCAGAAAAACTTGATTATGGAGTGATTGGTCTTAATGATGGTTTGCCTTCAGCAGCACAGGCACCATTTGGAGGAGTCAAAGACAGTGGAACTGGGCGTGAGGGTGGAAAAGCAGGAATAGAAGGTTTCTTGGAATGGAAATATATATCGGTAGGAAATATCAACTAAAATGGAGGAATTAGAAATGACAAAACATATGCTAATGGTCGTTACCACAGCAGACGAAATGAAAGAAGGACATAAAACAGGTTTATGGTTATCAGAATTTGGTGAAGCCTATGTAGAATTTAAAAAACATGGATATGAAGTAACAGTCGCAAGTCCTAAAGGCGGCAAAGCACCTGTAGATGACCGCAGTCTTGAAGATAAAGTGGCACAAGAGATTCTTGAAACTTCCAAGCATCTGGAAAATACAATTAAACTTGAAGAAGTTGGAGATATTTCAAAATTCGACGGAATTTTCATGCCTGGCGGTCACGGAACAATGTTTGACCTTCCAGACAACACAACGCTTCACGCTATCATCCGTGGCCTATACGAATCAGACAAAGTCGTGGCAGCTGTATGTCACGGTCCAGCAGGGTTAGTGGGAGTAACCCTGTCAAACGGAAAACCATTAGTTGATGGAAAAACAATTGCTACATTCACAGACGAGGAAGAGCGCGAAACAACGTTAGACCGTTTCATGCCGTTCCTGCTTGAAACCCGTCTTCGTGAACTGGGTGCGAATGTTATCGTTAAAGATAATTGGACTGATCATGTGGAAGTAGATGGCAAATTAGTAACAGGCCAAAACCCACAATCTACTGAATCTGCTGCACGTGAAGTTGTAAAACTGTTGAGCAAATAAATTCTTATACCACCAATAAGTCCTTTGACTTTTAGGACTTTTCCGAATATGAAAATGGTTAGGAGGAAGAAACGTTGGAACAGATTGTAATTACAGCAGTATTAAAAGCAAAAGCAGGACGTGAAAGTGATTTGGAGAAGACCTTAAAAACTGTCCTTCGGCCTTCCCGTGAAGAAGAGGGATGCATCCAATATGATCTGCATCAATCCACGGATGACCCAAATCAATTTGTATTATACGAAATTTGGGCGAATGAAACAGCTTTGAACGCTCACATTGATTCGGACCATTATCAATACTATCGTCACCGAGCAGAAGAGCTATTGGAAAGTAGAGAAGTGCATCGACTAAAATTGGTGAAAAGCAGTTATTAAGTTCGAAATTCTTTACAACTTTTTATTTTCCAAGAGTAGGATTATGAACAGATGATAACACATATTTCCTCATTAAGGTGGGAGCATATTAATTTTTTTGGTGAGTATTTTTTAAAAAAGAATGACGGGACTCAACTCCCCAAGAACTTAGAATTGATAAAAATCCAGTACCGGTACCCTTAGAGTAAGGGTACCGGTTTTTGCGGAAAAATGTATTATCGTGTGTTTTACGTGAAAATGTTGGAGGTATTCCAATAACTAACAATTAAAGAAATATTCTTTTAAGGGTTGTTTTATATAATTTTTAGTTTTTAATAATTCATATGGGTGTTGCTTTTTTTCCACTGCTTTTGTTCTTAGTGCTAACAAAGGCAATGATTCTTTCTTCTCTATCTTAGGCTCTTTCTTCACGTTCTTTTGTTGATTTAGTGCAATTGCCTGTTGAATTGCATCAGTTTTTAATAAATTAAAATCTGTCTCGATTGAATTATTCCCAATTATTTTTGTGACTAGATTTTTTATGTCAATTACATTTAAATTATTGAAAATTCCTAATGAGGAGATTTCCACACTTAAGCTTTCAATCAGATCTCGCCTTTTATAATCTAAAGTATGCTGCCGTTCTTTAAAACCTTTACGAATTCGTCCTTCAAGCTCTGTATCACGCTTGTGATTGAGCATCAATTCATCTAAATTAATCATGATGTCCTCATATTTCATCATTTCTTGAAAATTGTTAATTCGGATTGCTTTCATCGTAGGCTGAATGATTTGCATATCTATTTTAGCAGTTTTTTTGATTACTTTGGCATTAATGATTTCATTAGCATTATCCTCGTCAAACATTGCTCGTTCTTGAGCGAGAATAAATAAACATACTGCAACAGAAGTTATTCCCTGGCATTCATCATAAAATGCCTTTTTTACATCATCAGTAAGTTCGGAACGTGTTTTTACACATTGGAGTTCCCACAATGTTTCTAAGAAGAACTCCCATTCTTCACTAGTTTCATCCATCCGATCCCAAATAATCGCACCATCACTTGCAGCACGACGAGCTTGACGGAAATTCCCTTTAAATAATCGCTGCGCCTTCGCCGTACCAATTATTACTGTTGGAATACCTACTGTATTGGATAGAGTCACGAAAAAATTCAGCATATCCTCTTGGTCATTTTTCGAGTGTAAAAGATGCTGTATTTCATCAATGACAAGGACACCAATTCCGTACATGCTTGCTAAAGAAGTCATATGTAACAACATCGTTGAAGTAACACGATTTAAATAACCGAACTTTTCTAAATAACGTGTTCCTAACAAGTCATCAATTGCTTTAAAAAAGCTTTTACATAGTGTTGATAAACTTCCATCATATGGACAGTCAATTTTCAACCAAACAATTTGTGTTCGGTTAAATAGCAATTCTTTATACATATCATGCTTAATGACTTGCGGATACATAAGTAATAAGCGCTCTATTGCGGTAGTTTTCCCAATACCTGAAATACCAATAATCGATAAGCTATCTGCTGTTGAACGAATATAATTAAGGCGCTCATCAATAAATTTATGTGAATCATCTTCATCTTCTCGCAATTGGTGCAACACTCGAATACGCTCCAAAAATGTTTTATCTAAAGGATTCCTAGCTAAATAACCTCTTCGAATTAATGTAGATAGTCTTCGTTCTACCTCAAAATGAATTGGCAATGGCTGAATAAAATTTTTTATACGTTTCAAAACATGGTAACGAATATTCGTTGTACTTTGTTTATCTTGCATCGTAATACGAGGTGTCACCATAAAGCGTTCTAAAACATCATCTTCATCAAAAATTGGAGGAAGCGCTTCAATAAAAGGATTATTGTGATACTCAGATAAGGCCTGATTTTTATAATTTGCTTCTTCAAAATCACCTTTAAGAACAAGATCATTTATCTTTACCAAACTCCTCATCTCGCTTCTTCTTAAGTTTTTCCATTAAACGTGAACCAGACTTCTTTATAGATGACGCTTCCGTTTCTAACATTGTAAATTCAACAATTTTTGCAGGCTTAGGTTTTGGATCAACTCCTAAATCAAACTTTTCCTGTTCCCTATTCAGCAGTTTTTCAGCCTGTCTATTCGCTCTGATGTTTTTCAACTTTTCAACCTTGCTTATTGAGTGGACAGGTGTTTCTTTTTTCTGCTTTACTGCCTTCTTTATAATTGATTCAATTGCTACATCTGCATTAATTGTACTTTCGATTTGTTTATTGGTTTCCTGAGTCTTAGTTTCTTGTAAAAGTTGCTGGTAAAATTCAATCTCTTCCAGGAAATCCCCTTTGTATTGCACACTTGTATCTAATAAATAACATGTATCAAAACTGCGCCCACCCGCATGTGGAATATAAATTCGATCCATTGAACGTGGATCAAAAACAACCTCGATACTTTGATTTTTCATTTTCAAGTACCATTGCTCATTTAAAGCTTTTTCAGAACCATATGCTAAGCCCTTAAACTTAATCCCAGCTCTTGTAATACGGGCCTTTCCTTTAGGTAATAGATTTAATCTCAAGATCGTTTGATTACTTACTATTTGTAAACTACCTTTTTTATTTGTGATGCCCCAATTCCATAAGTGAATAGGGGATGCTGTTAGTTGCTCTGCAATCATCTCTTTTTCTAATGGATATTGATTTATGATTTTCTGATTATGATGTAGCATAAGATGAATGATAATTTTCGTGAATTCCTCAAGGTTCAAACTTGCATCTAAACGATAGTCTCGGTCTCCCCGTTCACGATATTCTTTTTGAATAGCACCTGGTGCTTTGCGTTTTATTTTCCCATTAATTGTACGGAATTGTCGTTCAATAATTCCTTTTAAATCTCCACGATACGGAGACGTATTTTCAATTTTTATATTAAAATTGTTAATTAAGCTTTCCACAGAATACCCTTCAAACTCGCCTCGGTCTGCAATAATTATTTCAGGTAAGTGATGCGCTGGCCATTGTCCTCCCTCAATCGCAATGTCATATTTCGAACAAAAATCCACCTTATTTGTCACCATATTATCTAAAGCCATCATGGCACCAACCCAAGAAGGACCTTCTAAACCAACATAAATACCTGTTATTAAGCGTGAATATACATCAATGACTCCATAAACAATTGGACGACCTATAATCAATTGCCTATCAAATGAACTTACCAAATATACATCAGCAATAGTTGCATCAATTTGGAATCGCGTCCCTGGTCCATCCGTCTCTAAAGATGAATGACTTAAAATCGGCCTATGCTTTAATTCGAACTCTTTATGGCTATAGCGTAACTGAAAATCAAGTTTCCGGTCTTCTAGCTTCTTAAACCAATAGTAAAACTGATGATATGTAGGTATTCTAGAGCCATCCCAAATCTTATACTTTAGCTGGTTACCCTCATAATACTTGTCTGAGTAAAATTCTCTTAACAAATATTCATAGGTATTAGTTAATGATAATTGCTCTTTTTTTCGATAATATTTTCTTACTACATAATCAAACTGCTTTTTAACATCTTCCGTAATATTAATGCCTTTCTCAGTGGACGTATACAACCTTGGGCGTCCAACTTTATATTCCGTAGATAAAAGACGTTCCTTACCTTTACCACCTGAATACATATAATCAGGAAGAAGTGCGTTCTTATTTAATCCACGTTGCCAAAAACGTGTGAAAATTCGCTTCACCTTAATTTTTGTGATTCTATGCTGCTGTGCAATTTGTTCAAATATTGCATCCCGTTCTTTTTTGTTAAGTAGTGCATCTTTGAATTTAATCCAGCCTTCAAAGACAATTTCCCAGTCTTCATCACGCTTTTTAATTTGCTTTTCTGTTAAATCCTTATCAGCATTACTATTCAAAAATGGGTCTGGAATTGGAATTATTAAACCACTTTGAAGTTCCGTTTCAATATCAGATAGTAAGATTTTTTTTGGCATCGACGTATTTCCAAGTAAATCTACAAAATAGACAATTGGATTTTCAATAGTTATAACACGAATACGATTCTTTTCTTCTATATCTGTATATTGATACACTTGATTAAAAAAAATCATATCACCCTCACCTTATCTGAATAATCTTTTCGCACTGTTTTAATTTGCTGAATTTGATTTACTTCTAATTTTTCTAATATATCCACTTCAATAGCTTTCGTTGCGATTAAATACTTAAATAGCGAAAGACCACAACCAACAACCATGCCGAAATCTTTTTCAAATTCTTTAGCAATCTGTTTCACTGTATGATCTTGGGTTAACAATTTACTAATAAAATAAACACTCATATCTTCTATATCATATGCTGTCAAATCTCCAAATCCTTCTAAAACAGATAGATCCGAATAGCCGTGAAAGAATGCAATGTTATGTGCCATCGCTTTCGGGATTTCTAATTCGGTAACAATG
This sequence comes from Metabacillus sp. 84, assembly GCF_050107715.1. Classification (NCBI taxonomy): domain Bacteria; kingdom Bacillati; phylum Bacillota; class Bacilli; order Caryophanales; family Bacillaceae; genus Metabacillus; species Metabacillus sp. 84. The sequence goes on from NZ_JBNILN010000008.1 coordinate 121,775, forward strand.
CCCCAGTTAATATCTTGTCTTTCCCAATAAACTCGTTCAATTTCAAACTTTTCCAATATTCGTTCATTCATTAACTCATCTTTGTATTTCAAAGTTCGGGCTAAGTATTGATGTTGCTGATTATTACTGATAGTAACTAAAAAGTCAGTTGTCATCACAATTGGTTCACCTGTTTTAGGATCTGTTGGATGTTTAATACCTAATTCATCAGCAATGACTATAGTTTCTTCAATCGGCAATAATGGATACTGTTCTCGTATATCAAATACCCTGTCGGAGAATTCCAATAAGTAAAAGTAGTTTCGCTCCAAGTCTGACAGAAACTCAAATTGTCTTGGTATTTTAATGCCTTTTAGACGTGTTGCACGACCTAGAGACGGTACATCCTGAATCTTAACCCATGGTTTATATTCTATTCCCAACCCCTGTCCACGACCGTCTTTTAGCTTCTTATCAGTTGATGGTGAACGTTTACGTTTGGACATATCATCACCCCCAAAAATTAAAAATCTGATTTTCTATATCCTTTTATACAAAATTTCCTTCAGCCTCGGTGTTTAAGAACAAAAAAATAACCTCATATGGATATCATATCCATTGAGGTTATTTTTTATCAATCTTTATTTTAAATGATCAATCTTTATTTTAAATGAGCGAACTTTGTTTAAAATAATCAATCTTTTTTATAAAACTACAAAGAGGTGTTCATGCAAAACAGCTCTTACTCCACCGTCACACTCTTCGCAAGGTTACGCGGCTTATCCACGTCACAGCCTCTATGCAGTGCTGCATAGTAAGCGATCAGCTGAAGCGGGATTACGGATGCAAGCGGTGATAGGGCTTCGTGTACTTCCGGAAGGACGAAACGGTCGTCTTCCTGGTCCAGTCCTTTTGCAGAGATGATGCAAGGGTTCGCTCCACGGGCAGCTACTTCCTTCACGTTACCGCGAATGCTCAGGTTTACATGCTCCTGTGTAGCAAGCGCGATGACCGGTGTGCCTTGCTCGATCAGGGCGATCGTACCGTGTTTAAGCTCTCCTCCGGCAAAGCCTTCTGCCTGGATGTAGGAGATTTCTTTCAGCTTCAATGCGCCTTCAAGACCTACGTAGTAGTCAACCGCACGGCCGATGAAGAAGGCGTTGCGTGTTGTGGATAGGTACTCGCGTGCGATGTACTCCATCTCTTCCTTCTGGTCGCAAAGGGCTTCCATTGCATTTGCAGCGATTCCAAGCTCTTTTACAAGGTCCAGCTCGATATCGAGTCCTTTTGCTTCTGCTGTTACAGCAGCTGTGATCGCAAGAACGGCAAGCTGTGCTGTATAGGCTTTTGTTGAGGCTACTGCAATTTCAGGACCTGCGTGAAGAAGCAAGGTGAAGTCTGCTTCACGGGAAAGAGTGGATCCTGGTACGTTTGTGATCGTAAGCGCTTTGTAGCCAAGCTCTTTAATTTGGACAAGCACAGCACGGCTGTCAGCTGTTTCTCCGCTCTGGGAGATAAAAATGAACAGCGGCTTTTCAGACAGCAATGGCATGTTGTACGAGAACTCACTTGCCACGTGAACTTCTACCGGTTTCTTTGCCCATCTTTCAATGAACTGTTTGCCGACAAGACCGGCATGGTAGCTTGTTCCGCAGGCTACGATATAAATGCGGTCTGCTTCGTCGATCGCATCCGAGATGTTCTGATCAATTGTCAGCTTACCGTCTTCATTTTGATATTTTTGAACGATTTTCCGCAATACGAGCGGCTGCTCGTCAGTTTCTTTCAACATGTAGTGAGGGTATGTTCCTTTTTCGATATCGCTTGCATCAATTTCTGCTGTGTATGGAGCACGTTCAACAACTTCTCCAGTCAATGTTTTAATGACTGCCTGCTCGCGGGTCACGATGACCATTTCTTTATCCATAAGCTCAACAAACTGGTTTGTGACTTGAAGCATCGCCATTGCATCAGAAGCAATGACATTAAAGTCTTCTCCAAGACCAACTAGAAGAGGGCTTTTGTTTTTTGCTACATAAATTGTATTTGGATCTTGGTTATCAAGCAATCCGATAGCGTACGATCCTTTTAGAACGGAGAGAGTCTGGCGGAAAGCTTCTTCTACGCCTGCCCCTTTCTCCATCATTTTTTCGATAACCTGGACTACAACCTCTGTGTCTGTTTCACTTTGCAGTTCAACATCCTGAAGGTAATCTTTTTTCAGCTGTACATAGTTTTCAATGACACCGTTGTGAACCAAAGTCAGGCGTGATGATGCACTTTGATGCGGATGAGCGTTAACACGGCTTGGCTCTCCGTGAGTAGCCCAGCGTGTGTGACCGATTCCAACCGGTGCCAATACACCTGCGTCCACGATGGAACGAAGATCGGCAATGCGTCCTTTTTCTTTAAAGACCGTGACGCCTTCTTCTCCGGAAAGCGCGATCCCGGCAGAGTCGTATCCGCGGTATTCAAGCTTTTCCAAGCCTTTTAATAAAATTTCCTTTGAATCATTCTGTCCAATATAACCTACAATTCCACACATAATCGTTTTCCTCCCGCTTTTGCGAAGGGGACAGGAAAGTCTCTTATCATCGGGGACCTTCTGCTGTCCCCTCACACATGTTAGATGTTTTGTTTTAAAGGATTCGATTTGTGTCTCTCTCTTTGTCCAGAAAGTTGCCCTCCTGTTTTAAAGAAAGACTTGCGGCTGCTATCGTACAGCCGGGAGGTATCCGCCGATTCATCGATAAACCTCCTCCTCGTCAACTAAGCGATGGGCCGTCCGTGCTTAGTTCAGGCGCTTTGTCTTGCTCTGCATTCCGCTGCTTCTTATTACCCGGGACAAGAATAGCGAAACACAAGGTTTATATTACAATACATCGGAGAAAACCGTCAATCCTATTATTTCCTTACGGTTTACTCTTTACCCTCCGACCCTTTAGTATATGCGGTTAAAAAGGATCTCGTTAAGGATTGATGCAAGGTGATATTTACCCGGTTTTCATGATTTCCTAACCTGCTTTCAGCAAAAAGATGCATTTTTCCACCTGCTTTTTTTCTTCACAAGTGAAAATCATCACAGCGTGAAAGAATAAAAAAATGCTCAAATTATCACATGAAAAAAAAGAGAAAAACGGGGCTGACAGTCAGCCCCGTTTTAATGCAAAAGGTATGTACAATTTATTCAATACCCATTTCCGTTTGGACAACTGCCACAATACGGTCCACATACTTGCGGCAAAGCTCTTCTGTCGATGCTTCTGCCATAACGCGCACAAGCGGCTCTGTGCCGGATGGACGAACGAGGATTCTACCGTTCCCGGCCATCTCCTGCTCTACTTCCGTGATGATTGCTTTTACCTTTTCATTGTCTGTTACATGGTACTTGTCCGTCACTTTTACGTTTACAAGCAGCTGAGGGAATTTTGTCATCTCTCCAGCGAGCTCAGAAAGGGTTTTTCCTGTTGCTTTTAAAATGTTAACAAGCTGGATGGCTGTAAGAAGGCCATCTCCTGTTGTGTTGTAATCAAGGAAAATGATGTGGCCGGATTGCTCGCCGCCCAGATTATAATGGTTTTTCTTCATTTCTTCTACTACATACCGGTCGCCTACCGCAGTCTGGATGCTTTGAATTTCTGATGCCTCCAGTCCTTTATAGAAACCGAGGTTGCTCATAACGGTGGATACAACGGTATCCTGATTCAACTGGCCTTGCTCCTTCAAATACTTGGCGCAGATAAACATGATTTGATCGCCGTCTACGATGCTGCCTTTCTCATCAACTGCAATCAGGCGGTCTCCGTCCCCATCAAAGGCAAGTCCGATATCGGCACCTTTTTCAAGAACAAACGCTGCCATTGCTTCAGGGTGGGTGGAACCGACACCTTCATTGATGTTAAGTCCGTTAGGAGACGTTCCCATCGTAGAAACATCCGCCTCAAGGTCAGCAAACAGATGCGTTGCAAGGGAAGAGGTTGCACCATGAGCGCAGTCAAGAGCGACATGAAGGCCTGCAAATTCTTCATCTACGGTTTGTTTAAGGAACTGAAGATATTTTTGGCCGCCTTCAAAGTAATCATTTACCTGACCAAGGTCCGCTCCAACCGGCCGTGGAAGAGAATCAGTCTCCTGGTCCATCAGGCTTTCAATTTCAAGCTCCTGCTCATCTACAAGTTTGAAGCCGTCCGGTCCGAAAAACTTGATTCCGTTGTCCTGAACGGGATTATGAGAGGCAGAAATCATGACACCTGCCTGAGCTCCTAAAGCTTTGGTTAAATAAGAAACACCTGGAGTAGAGATGACGCCTAAGCGCATAACTTCCGCTCCGATGGAAAGAAGACCGGCTACAAGCGCACCCTCCAGCATATGCCCGGATACGCGTGTATCACGGCCGATTAAAACCTTGGGACGCTCTTTATCTTTTGTCAGAACATATCCGCCAAAACGGCCGATTTTAAATGCCAATTCCGGCGTCAGCTCGCTATTGGCCACTCCTCTTACTCCATCTGTTCCAAAATACTTACCCATGTTAGATTCGCTCCTTTTTCTGTTCCTCAAGATTGAAGTGCCGAAATACGAATTGTTGCTTCTTCTTGGGGCAGTGACCATTTCACATCATTCGGTCCCTTAACCTCAACCTTAACTTTCTGTTCACCGTCTTCAAGACCGGATGCATCGACCACCAGCTCAAAGTCACCTGAAGTCACTTTGTTCAGCTGTCTCTCTAAACCCGTTACACTGATATCAAAAGCTTGATTGTCAGGATTCAGGTACTCAACTTGCTTCCCTTCATCAAGGCCAGTTGTTTGAATTGGGACGCCTTCCAGCACCTTCTCTTCTTCTTTATTTACATCTATTTTTACTTGAACCTTCTGCTCAGAAAGTCTGGTAACTCCCTCTGGCAGCGGCAGGCCCAATTCAACCACGTCGTCTTCTTTGATCTGGCTCAAATCCAGCTCCGGCCCGCTTATTTCCTCCAGTGCATCGAGAATATTCTGCGGTCCGTAAGCCGTTACTTCACTGGGGGTTATACTGATTGACCGGATCGATATGCCTTCAGGAGGCTCCCCGGTTTGTTTCAGCTTTACAGGAAGAGTCTTTTTAGGGCTTTCAACCGGCACAGTTACTTCAATGTTTCGCGGAGAGGTCTCCACTGGTAAAATATTTCCTGCTTTATCATACACAATGACCTGCGCCTGCTGAACGACTTCTTTATTTGCACCTTGTAGATTCACTCTTGCCCTTACATACGAAACCTGATCAATAATCGCTTTCGATCCTGTAATCTGAACTTTATTCGGTTTTAGAACCGGCTCCCCCGGCTTATATCCTTCGGCAATTTGTTCCTCATTGATAAAGGAGGCTTCGACTGGAAATTCTTCTGTTTCCTTCTCGTCGATTCTTATATCCGCTGTACCTGGATCAATGGCTACCTTCAGAGAGCTGTCCAGATTTCTGAATTTCAAATCCACTTCATGCTCTCCAGGTTCCAGTCCCGACAAATCCGCATAAACCTCAACGTTCTTCCGCTGCTTGGCAATGGTCACCTGGCTGGTCGGTCCGGTGATGTTCACGGCAACCGTCTCAGGAAGTCCGGAAACGACATAATTTTCATTGTCTGTCTCAGCTTTAACCGGTACATCTTCAATCGCTGCAGAGGACTCATTAGAGGCAGGCTCGTCTTCATCCGTGCCAGGCGGTTTCGGAATAATCTGGCTGCTCTGAGGTTCATTGTTCCTGATTGTGCCACCCTGGTTTGATGTCTCCGGATTGACGGAAAGATAAATCATCAGAGCAAGCAGCAAAGCGATAATCCGCATAAACCAAGTATTGTTCATCAGCTTATCCATTCTTTTTCCCCCTCCATTGCCAGCGGTTTGAGGAATCGGAACGAATCCGGCCTTGGCGGTTTGAGCTGGATGACAGAATGTTTTTCAATGCCTCTTCATCCAGGTTGCGGTGAAGCTCGCCATTTTTCGCAACCGAGATGCTTCCTGTTTCTTCAGAGACAATAATGGTTATGCTGTCTGTAACCTCGCTTATTCCAACTGCAGCCCTGTGTCTCGTTCCGAGTTCTTTTGAAATCAGCGGACTCTCTGACAGCGGCAGATAGCAGGCCGCTGCTGCGATCTGGCTTCCTCTTAAAATGACCGCTCCATCATGGAGCGGTGTGTTGGGGATAAACACATTGATCAGAAGCTCTGATGAAATGGCAGCATTCATAGGGATTCCGGTCTCAATGTAATCGCCCATGCCTGTCTCCCGTTCTAGCGTCATCAGCGCTCCGATTCGGCGCTTTGCCATATAGGAGGTAGCTTTCGTAATGTCATCCGTCAGCTTAATGCGTTCATCCTCTTCCGGCAAAGCACTCTTTGAAAACAGTCTTCCTCTCCCCAGCTGCTCCAGTGCCCTTCTCAGCTCTGGCTGAAAGATCACGATAATTGCGATAAATCCCCATGAAATCGCTTGGTCCATTAACCAGAAGATCGTATTGAGTCCCAGGAAGCCGCTTATCGTTTTGACAAGTAAAATAACGATGATCCCTTTCAAAAGCTGAACGGCTTTTGTTCCTCTAATAACCATAATCAGTTTATATATAACGAACCAAACAAGGAGAATATCTATGGCAGTGCCCAGGTACCTAAGTACAGATATATCTTCAAATGCCATGCCTGTTTCCTCCATCAAGTTCAATTAAAGTTACAGCGCAATTGTCCATTCAGGACGGGAAAAACCGCACCAAAATCCTTGCTCGTCCTCCTGTTTCTGCCGGAGGACATCCGGTGCTGCCGCTAACTACCCCATTATAGCATAATTTTTTTTTAGTAAATAAAGAAACCAAAAGGCCATCATAAAAGATGACCTTTGCATTAGTATATCTGATTTTTCCGCCTATTATCGAACAAGCCGGAAATTTTACTGAAATACATCTACTACTTCTTTTCCGAAGGATTTCATCCTGTACCATAGCCAGTCAAACAATTCATTTACCTCTTTAATATCCCCGGTGACTTCTCCGGCTGCTGCTGTGTATTCCTCTCCATTAATAATCGTCACATTTCCTTCCACTTTCCCATCAATCCGGAGCGTGCCGTTTCGTACGGTAATATCTCCTTTAATGACTTCACCTTCCGGGACGGTCACCGTGCTGTTCTGGACAATTAATTTAGGATCCTTTGTTACGCTGAACTGATGATCACCTGACCATGCCGATATCAGGCTGCCGCTCATCAGAATCATAAAAAGAGATGCTGCTATTAATAAAGGGTGGGCTTTGAACCATCTTTCAGCGCCGACTCTCTTTTTTTCTTTAGGAAGGCTCTCCATCACCCGCGCTGTAAAATTCTTTGGAGTTTCCACATGGGAAGTACTCTGCACGAAAGCCACCGTTTTTTTCAGTTCCTGGAAATGAGTTTGACAGCTGCTGCATACTTTTAGATGGATCCTTAAGTCTCTCTCTTCCTTCCCCCCGATTTCATGGTCGAGGAATTTATGCATTAAAGAAACCATTTGCTCTGAACATGCCATTTTTTCTGCACCCCACTTTATAAATGCCTTAGCTGCTTTCTAAGGGCTTCTCTTCCTCTGTGTATCCTCGTCTTAACTGTGCCGGCAGGAATCTCCAAAATCTCGCTGATTTCAAGAATGGAAAGCTCATCAATGTATTTAAGCACAATGACACTCCGATACTTTTCCGGAAGCTTCAAAATTTCTTTTTGAATCATTTCCTGAAGCTCCAGTGTCTCCACTTCCTCTTCAGGAAGGGCAATATCAGCTGCAACCTGCGAATACATTGTCAGTCCGTCCGTTCCACCAATTTCAGCGTCTAAATAATAATCCGGCTTCTTCTTTCGAATTCGGTCAATAGAGAGATTGGTGGCAATCCGGTACAGCCATGTTGAGAATTTTTTATCCAGATCATACCGGTGAATATTTACATAGGCTCTTATAAATGCTTCCTGCGCAATATCCTCAGCTTCATGCGAATTGCCCAGCATCCGGTAACAAAGGTGATAGATTTTATCCTTATAAATGTCAACAATCTCAGCAAATGCATTTTGATCGCCTTTTATAACCTCTCTTATTCTGTTCTTTACCAAAGTTTCCATCTGTTTTACCCTCTTCTCTACGCGGGTCTGTATGAATACGTTCTAAAGACCAAAAGGTTTCATTTTTTTCACATAAAATTAGTTTAACAAATAATTGGCAATCTGTAGATGAAAAGTTGCAGGAAGAGGCTGTTTAGAGGATTGCATGGAAGGGGAAGATCGAGCTGTCAGAGAAGATTAATTTTTATATCATACTTTATGGGAAACACCCGGAGCAAAACGAAAAGGAAAACTGCCGCTCCTTCTTAAGGGCGGCAGCTGGTTTACAGGAGTTTTTCCCCAAATAATGAACCCATTAGGGCAACAGCAACGGAAGCTGTTTTGTTACGTTCATCAAGAATCGGATTGACCTCTACAAATTCAGCAGATGTAATCAATTCTGATTCAGCCAGCATTTCCATGGCCAGGTGGCTCTCACGGTAGCTGATGCCCCCGATTACCGGTGTACCAACCCCTGGTGCATCATGCGGATCCAAGCCATCAAGATCCAGTGATAAATGAATGCCGTCAGTCCGTTCCTTTAAATAGTCGATCGTTTCTTCCATAACACGTGTCATCCCCATGCGGTCCACTTCATGCATCGTATAAACACGTATTCCTTTTTCTTTGATTAGTTTTCTTTCTCCTTCATCCAAGGAACGCGCCCCGATAATGACTACATTTTCTGGTTTAATTTTAGGAGAAAATCCCGCAATCCCTGTGAGCGCTTCATCCCCAATTCCAAGGCTTGCAGCCAGAGGCATGCCATGAATGTTTCCTGAAGGAGACGTATCCGCTGTATTTAAATCTCCATGAGCGTCATACCAGATAACGCCCAGATTTTGATAATTTTTTGCTAAGCCGGCCAGGGTCCCAATGGCAATGCTATGGTCACCGCCAAGGACCAAAGGAAACGACCCTGCTTTAATTGTTTCATCAACCTTTGATGCTAAAAGCTCACTTGCTTCTGATACCGCTTTCAAATTTTTCAAATTATATAGAGGTTCTTCCAATTCTTTTTCCCGTTTCCCAATGTTGATATCTCCACTGTCTTCGATGATATAGTGAAGGTGCTCAAGCCTTTCCGTAATCCCCGCATAGCGGATCGCGCTCGGACCCATGTCAACACCCCGGCGGGTCTGACCTAAATCCATCGGCACCCCGATAATATTGATTTTCTTTGCAGCCATGTGGTTTCCTCCTTTTCCCTCTGTGCTTCTATTCTACCTAGAAGGAGGCAGGTGACTCAACTCGACAATTTCATGTATAAAAATACAGATAATTCAAACTAAAACTGTAAAAGAAAACACAAAAAAAGCCTTACACCAAGTGGAAGACATTAATGGTTAAAGTATTGGTGGAGCCTAGCGGGATCGAACCGCTGACCTCCTGCGTGCAAGGCAGGCGCTCTCCCAGCTGAGCTAAGGCCCCCTAAGGGTAATGGAGCGGAAGACGGGATTCGAACCCGCGACCCCCACCTTGGCAAGGTGGTGTTCTACCACTGAACTACTTCCGCTAGTTCAAAAGGCAGGTCTCCGGAAAATAAATGCGGGTGAAGGGAGTCGAACCCCCACGCCCGAAGGCGCCAGATCCTAAGTCTGGTGCGTCTGCCAATTCCGCCACACCCGCATACAAAAATAAAAATGGTGAGCCATGAAGGACTCGAACCTTCGACCCTCTGATTAAAAGTCAGATGCTCTACCGACTGAGCTAATGGCTCGGATGGCTGGGCTAGCTGGATTCGAACCAACGCATGACGGAGTCAAAGTCCGTTGCCTTACCGCTTGGCTATAGCCCAATAATTTAGATACTCATCCTATCTTAACATGTCCAAACCATGAGGTTTTAAACCTGTCATGAAGAAAAATGGTGGAGGGGGGCAGATTCGAACTGCCGAACCCTAAGGAGCGGATTTACAGTCCGCCGCGTTTAGCCACTTCGCTACCCCTCCGTATGATTGAAAGACAGTGCCGGCAAGAGGACTTGAACCCCCAACCTACTGATTACAAGTCAGTTGCTCTACCAATTGAGCTACACCGGCGCAAATTAAAAAACAGCAAACAAAATATAGAATGGTGGAGGATGACGGGATCGAACCGCCGACCCTCTGCTTGTAAGGCAGATGCTCTCCCAGCTGAGCTAATCCTCCATATAGTTTCGGCTTGTGATGAGCGGCGCATTGCGTTGTCGCTTTCAGTCGTTCGCATCCTCACGCACTCATGTGCGCTCCGGGGCTCTCTCCTTCGGCTCCTAGCACTGCTTGCTCCTCCCAACCCTCTTACTTTCACCTTGTTGGGTGGTGGTTTCGGCTTGCGATGAGCGGCGCATTGCGTTGTCGTCTTCACTCGTTCACATCCTCATGCACGAATGTGCACTCCGGTGTTCACTCCTTCGACTCCTAGCACTGCTTGCTCCTCCCAACCCTCTTACTTTCACTTTGTTGGGTGGTGGTTTCGGCTTGTGATGAGCGGCGCATTGCGTTGTCGTCTTCACTCGTTCACATCCTCATGCACGAATGTGCACTCCGGTGTTCACTCCTTCAACTTCCGCATAGCTTGTCCGTATGTAAATGGTGACCCGTACGGGATTCGAACCCGTGTTACCGCCGTGAAAGGGCGGTGTCTTAACCGCTTGACCAACGGGCCGCATACATTAAGTAAGCTTCCAACCGGGCTCGAACCGGTGACCTCTTCCTTACCATGGAAGCACTCTACCTACTGAGCTATGGAAGCATGGCTCCGCAGGCAGGACTCGAACCTGCGACCGATCGGTTAACAGCCGATAGCTCTACCACTGAGCTACTGCGGAACAATATAACCTGGCAACATCCTACTCTCGCAGGGGGAAACCCCCAACTACCATCGGCGCTGAAGAGCTTAACTTCCGTGTTCGGTATGGGAACGGGTGTGACCTCTTTGCCATAATCACCAGATATAAGGTTGA
>NZ_JBNILN010000009.1:0-117535 GCF_050107715.1 Metabacillus sp. 84
GGAGGCGGCTTGTGCAGCCTCGACAAGCATAAGACAATCAGCCGGAGGAAGGCGTCCTCCCTTCCGCAGGATGAGTGGCTTATGACCTCGAGAGGCTAGCCGCCGGAGCTGGACAATAAGAAAAGCGTAGGGCGCTTGCCCAGCGCTGAGAGACGGTAGCGCCCGAAGCTGGACAATAGCAATAGCGGTTGGATAAGGGAATTCTGCTATCCTGCCTTAAAGGTGCATTCAAAGCATTGTTGACAAATGAATGATGAATGAAGCCCAGCTGAAAAAAGTTCAGCCGGGCTTTCATTTGAATAAATACAGGACGAGCAAAAATCCTTCTGCGAAATTAAATCAAAAGGATAGAAAAAGTAGAGACTTTGTATTATAATAAAAAATTGTGATAAAATTACACTTTTTAGGTTTAGACTTTGAAGCGGTAGAATAAACTATTTACTAGTATCTGTCAAGTGGATTCAGCAAAAATAAATCGACAAAGACTGATTTAACTGGAAGCTGAAGCAAGCAGGCTGGACTTGTTTTCCGGTGCTGCATGTTCAGTTGCAGGATTCTGCTTTGAAAGAAGGATTTTAACGGAGTGATGGAGAATAGAGAAAAATGCCGAAAAAAAGCTGAAAATAGTTGTCGATGCCGATGCTTGCCCAGTTAAGAATGAAATCGTACAGCTGGCTGATGCTTATCAAGCGGAGACGGTGTTTGTAGCATCGTACAACCACATGACGATGGAAACACTCGGAAAAAAGTGGGTGTATGTGGATGCTGAAAAAGAATCGGCAGACCTCTATATCGTTAACCACACAAGACCGGACAATATTGTGGTCACTCAGGATATTGGATTGGCAGGCTTGCTCCTGAAAAAAAACGTTATGGTTTTGACGCCACGGGGTAAACATTATACAGAGCAAAATATAGACACGGCTTTACAATTCCGGTATTTATCTGCTAAAGGCAGAAGAGAGGGAATCCATTCCAAAGGACCGAAGCCTTTTCTGGATGCAGACCGCAAAAATTTTGCAGATTCCTTAGAAAAAATCTTGTCGAAACTTGCAGGGATTGAATCCTAAGTCTCGAATAATTGAAACACGGGGATGTTAGTATGGCTCAGAGAATTCCTGAGGATGCTGTCAATAAAATTCAGCAATCCGTGGACATCGTCGATCTGATCGGAGAATACGTTCAATTAAAAAAACAGGGCCGCAATTATTTTGGGCTTTGTCCGTTTCATGGTGAAAATACACCATCTTTTTCTGTTTCTCCAGATAAGCAGATCTTTCACTGCTTTGGCTGCGGAGCAGGGGGAAACGTCTTTTCCTTCCTCATGCAAATGGAAGGCTATGAATTTGTTGAAGCGGTTCGGCAGCTGTCAGAAAAAGAAGGGATCGCCCTTCCGGAAGATACCCCTAAGCTCTCGGAACCTTCAGGAGAGGGCCGTGACCAGGATTCTGCTGTCATGCTAAAAGCCCATGAGCTTCTAAAGAAATTTTACCACCATTTGCTGGTAAATACAAAAGAGGGCGAGACTGCCTTGGAATATCTGATTCAAAGAGGGTTCACCAAAGAATCCATCGAGCATTTTGAAATCGGGTACTCGCTTCCTTCCTGGAATTTTGCAGCGAAATTTCTGGCCAAAAGAGGTTTCAGCCTCCCGCTGATGGAACAGGCAGGGCTGCTGGTGAAAAAGAACGACGGATCCGATTTCCTGGACCGCTTTCGAAACCGGATCATGTTTCCTATTCTTGATCATCATGGGAATACGATCGCCTTTTCAGGAAGAGTGCTCACGGACGAACAGCCCAAGTATTTGAACAGCCCTGAAACGAAATTATTTAATAAAAGCAAGGTGCTGTACAATTTCCATAAAGCAAGGCTACATATAAGAAAACATCAGCAAGCGGTGCTTCTTGAAGGCTTTGCTGATGTGATTTCCGCTTCAAAAGCAGGAGTGGAGCAATCCGTTGCCGCAATGGGAACAGCGCTGACAGATGAACAGGCTAAGATTTTAAAACGCAACAGTCTGGAGATCGTGCTTTGCTATGATTCCGATAAAGCCGGACTGGAAGCCACGCTGCGCTCTGCTAAAACGCTGATTCAGGCTGGTGCGGCTGTTAAAGTAGCCATGATCCCGGATGGCTTGGACCCCGATGACTACATCAACCGGTATGGAGCTGAAAAGTTCCGCCAGGATGTAATAGGGGCGAGCGTCTCTGTTATGGCCTTTAAGATGAATTATTTTAAACGCGGGAAAAATCTTCAGAATGAAGCGGAAAGAATTCAGTATATGGAGCAGATTCTTAAGGAGATTGCTGAATTATCCAATCCGCTTGAACAGGAGATCTATCTTAAACAGCTCTCTCAGGAATACTCAATAGGAATGGAGATCCTAAAAGAGAGGCTTGGTGAGATTGCGAGAACTTCCGGAAAGCCGAGAGGCAAACCGGAGCAGAACAGGGCGGCTGCTGATAAGCCTATGGCACCCCGAAAAAAGAAAAAGCTGCTTCCGGCCTATCATAATGCTGAACGGATGCTGCTTGCCCATATGCTGAAGAGCAGGGACGCCGCCCAAAAGGTGCTGGATACTCTCGGGATCGAATTTAATATTGAAGAGCACCGTGCAATTGCCACTTATTTATTTGCTTATTATGAAGAAGGATCCGACGGAAACATCAGCACCTTTCTCCAAAGGCTCCCAAGCAGAGAACTGATGTCTGCAGCATCAGATATAGCCATGATGCAAGTCAGTGATGATCCTGCCCCTGCCGAAATCCAGGATTACATGAAACAGATCCTGAACTATCCAAAAATCCGCGATCTGCAGGAAAAGGAAGCGGAGAAAAACGAGGCAGAGAAGCAGCGCGACTTTGTAAAAGCAGCGAGAATTGCCATGGAGATCGTTCAGCTCAAGCGCTCTTTAAGGGGCTGATCCTAAGGGAATACACCGGTTCATTGTTCAGCAGCAGGCTGCTGCGCAATGATCAGGATACTGAAAAAATGACCATCCATTTTACATGGAGTTCATCTATAGCACACTAAGCCGTCTTATGATAAGGCAGCGAAAAATCTAACTGCCTGAGAAGGCTTCAAGTTTTGGAAGGAGGGGATCCAATGGCTGACAAACAAACCCATGACACAGAACTGACGCTGGATCAAGTAAAGGATCAGCTTACCGAGATCGGTAAAAAGCGCGGTTCATTGACATATGAGGAAATTGCTGAACGTATGTCAAGCTTTGAAATGGAATCAGACCAAATGGATGAGTATTATGAATTTCTTGGTGAACAAGGTGTTGAGCTTCAAGGAGAAAATGGTGAAGCAGAAGACCCTAACATACAGGATTTAGCGAAAGAAGAAGAGTTCGACCTGAATGATCTGAGCGTTCCGCCGGGAGTCAAAATCAATGATCCTGTCAGAATGTATTTAAAAGAGATCGGGCGTGTAGACCTTCTATCGGCCAATGAAGAAATTGAACTGGCTAAACGGATCGAAGAAGGCGATGAAGAGGCTAAACGCCGTCTTGCTGAAGCAAACCTTCGTCTCGTTGTAAGTATCGCCAAGCGCTATGTCGGACGAGGCATGCTGTTCCTTGACCTGATTCAGGAAGGAAACATGGGACTGATGAAGGCTGTTGAAAAATTCGACTACCGCAAAGGGTATAAATTCAGTACGTATGCTACGTGGTGGATCCGTCAGGCCATTACAAGAGCGATCGCCGATCAGGCCCGTACAATCCGTATTCCTGTGCATATGGTCGAAACCATTAACAAATTAATCCGTGTTCAGCGGCAGCTCCTTCAGGATCTTGGACGTGAGCCTTCACCGGAAGAAATTGCAGAGGATATGGATTTAACTCCTGAAAAAGTAAGGGAAATTCTTAAGATTGCTCAGGAGCCGGTATCACTTGAAACGCCGATTGGTGAAGAAGATGATTCCCACCTCGGGGATTTTATCGAAGATCAGGACGCAACCTCACCTTCAGAGCATGCTGCTTATGAACTTCTAAAGGAGCAGCTTGAAGACGTTCTTGATACGCTTACAGACCGTGAAGAAAATGTCCTTCGTCTCCGTTTTGGACTGGACGATGGCCGTACACGGACACTGGAAGAGGTCGGCAAAGTGTTTGGTGTTACCCGCGAGCGTATCCGTCAAATCGAAGCAAAAGCTTTAAGAAAGCTTCGGCACCCAAGCAGAAGCAAGCGATTAAAAGATTTTCTGGAGTAGGAAGGAAAGGCGGATAACCGTCTTTCTTTTTTTTATCCAGCACTTCTGCGAATTAATATGAAGCTCCCTAATCTCTCCATCCCTATAATAATTCCGGGGTAAGCGCTTACTAAAATAATTTATGTTTACGAAGAATGCAAACCTCATTACAATAAAGGTATCATAGACCCAGTGAGGTATGACTGAATGAACATGGATAGAAAAAAAATCATTATTGACGAGATCAGGCACTGGAAGTCAAGCAAGCTTCTTCCGGATACATACTGTGATTTCCTTCTTGCACTTTATACAGAGGGAGAGCAGGAGAATGATGCAAAGCGAAGAAAAAAGACGGGTTTCTATATCCCAATTTTTATCATGTTGCTGATGCCTGCATCACTTTTTATCTATTTTACTGAAATGAACTCTTCATTGCAAATGGCCCTGTTTGCTGCTTTTCTCCTCGGGATGCTACCCGCATTATATTTCAGCAGAAAACAGAAACTCGTTTTTTATTACATGGGAGTTGTGTTTTCGATCCTGTTATTTAGTTCTCTTACAGGTGCAGACTTATTGGGTTGGCCTAGAACACCTGCATATGCAGCAGCTGTCGTGCTGAACAGTCTTATGTGGATCCTGTTTTCCGTTCGTTTTAAGCTGCGCTCCTTCTTTGCCGCAGGGACTGCAGGAATCCTGATGACTGCTGCTTCTTTTATCCTCTAGCTGCTTTTAAAGAGGAATAGAATATTAAATATTTTAAAAGTTGTGAAAAAATCCCTTTCCTCTTATACTGTTATTGTAAGCGTGTTCATTATTCAGGGGGGATTGGATGAATTTTGAGTTAACGGCTGAACAGAAAATGGTACAAAGAACGATAAGGGAGTTTTCCATTGCTGAGGTTGCACCTGGGGCAGAAGAAAGAGATAAGACAAAAGAGTTTCCGGTGCACGTCTTTAAGCAGCTGGGCGAGATGGGGATGCTTGGACTTCCTTTTCCGGAAGAATACGGCGGAGCCGGAGCGGACACGGTGAGCTTTGCTATAGTGACAGAGGAGTTAAGCAGAGCGTGCGCATCTACCGGAATTACCTATTCAGCTCATATCTCACTGGGAGGAGCGCCGATCCATCTCTTTGGGACGGAGGAGCAAAAAAGGGAATATCTTTCTAAAATCTGTTCAGGGGAGTCTTTAGGTGCTTTCGGTCTGACTGAGCCTAACGCCGGCTCTGATGCAGGGGGTACGGCTACTGAAGCCGTTTTAAAAGACAGAAGCTTCGTCATTAATGGGAGCAAGTGCTTTATAACTAATGCTTCCTACGCTAAGTTCCTGGCCCTTACAGCCATCACAGGCAGAAAAGAGGGCCATAAAGAGATCAGTGCTATTATCGTTCCAACGGATTCACCCGGTTTTACAGTTATTGATAATTATGACAAGATGGGACTGAATGCATCAAATACAACCGAGCTGGTCCTTGAGGATGTAATCGTTCCTGAAGAAAATTTGCTTGGAGAAAGAGGGAAGGGCTTTAAGCAGTTTCTCATTACACTGGACGGAGGACGAATCGGGATTGGAGCAATGGGAGTGGGAATTGCCCAGGCCGCTTTCGAAAAAGCGCTGGCTTATGCGAAGGAGAGAAAGCAATTTAACAAAAGCTTATCCGCATTCCAGTCTATTCAGTTTAAGCTGGCAGATATGGCCATGAAAGTTGAGCTTGCAAGAACAATGGTTTATAAAGCAGCGTGGCTGAAGGATCAGGGGAAAGCCTTTACGAAAGAAGCGTCCATGTGTAAGCTTTATGCTTCCGAAATCTGTTCAGAGGTTACGAACCAGGCTATTCAGATTCATGGCGGCTATGGGTACATGAAGGATTATCATGTAGAGCGGTTTTTACGCGACGCTAAATTGCTTGAGATTGGCGAGGGGACCAGTGAAGTCCAAAGAATGGTTATTGCCAGGCAGATCGGATGCTGAGCTGATTATTTGGCAAAAGATAAAAGTTTTGGATGAAATTTGATTCCTTCTCTTTTCCTTCCCTCTAAGATAAAGTAAAATGAAGGAAGTTTATGGCGATTACTACATACAGAGAGAGACGAAGTCTGGGAGGAGAAATAATGAAACGGAATCCGCTAATACCTTTTGTCTTAATTGCTGTTTTCGGTATAGGGCTCATGCTCTTTTTCTCGGTTAAAGGGCTTGGTGATGCTGAAAAAATGGCTGGCGGAGATGAAGAAAAGCCTAAGACAGAAAATGTCGCAAACCTTTCTCCAGAAGAAATCTATAAGGGAAAGTGCATCTCCTGCCATGGTGAAAACTATGAAGGCGGAGTAGGGCCGAAGCTTGCCGGTACAGGATTAAGCGTAGATGAAATTAAAGACAAAATCAAAAACGGCGGCGGCGGAATGCCTCCAAACCTGGTACCTGACGAAAAGAAGCTGGATGAAGTGGCAAAATGGGTTTCCGAACTTAAATAATGTGCTCAATGCCCCTGCTGAAGGGGTTTTTTGTTTGGCTGCGGCAGCCGTTGGACATCGTGATTCACTTCACCTAAAATAAAAGGAGTATACATAAATTATAGGCAAAAGGTGACGGACATGAATGAATTAAAATTATCGAGAAGATTAGAAGCGGTAGCAGATTATATTCAGGAGGGCTCTGTCCTTGCTGATATAGGGTCAGACCATGCCTACCTGCCATGCTTTGCGGTTATGAATGGCAAGGCTCAAAAAGCCATTGCCGGAGAAGTGGTGGAGGGTCCCTATCGATCCGCTGTTAAGCAGGTGGAGCGGACTGGTTTGCAGCATTTGATCGACGTCCGAAAAGGGGATGGTCTGTCAGTGCTGAAGCCGTCAGAAGCCACTTGTGTCACAATTGCCGGAATGGGCGGAGGCCTGATTGCCAAAATCCTGGAGTCGGGAAAAGACAAACTGGATGTGGCAGAAAAGCTGATTCTGCAGCCAAATGTAAATGCGAATCTCATCAGATCGTGGCTGATAGAAAACGGCTGGGAGCTAACCGGCGAGAGCATCCTGGAAGAGGATCAGAAAATCTATGAAATTCTTGCCGCTGAAAAAGGGAATCCTTTAAAGCCTTATGAAGGAAAAGAACGGGAACAGGCTATTCTGTTTGGTCCATTTTTAATGGAAGAAAAAAATGAAGTATTTAAGAAGAAATGGACACATGAAATGCTCCACTGGGAAAAGGTGGCTGCTCAAATAGGGAAGGGAAAACAAACCGAAGAATCCTTGAGCAAACGCCGTGAAATGGAACACCTAATATCGATCACCAGGGAGGTACTGGAATGAGCAAAATACCGAATGGTTTTGAAATTATTGAGCTTTTTGAGCAGTTTTCCCCTAAAAAATACGCGGTGGAGGGGGATAAGATAGGACTTCAAATCGGAACGCTTAATAAACCCGTTAAGCAGGTTATGATTGCATTGGACGTCCTGGATGAAGTGATTGATGAAGCGATCGAATCCAATACTGATCTGATTATCGCCCATCATCCGCCCATTTTCAGGCCGCTTCATTCGCTGAGAACGGACCAGCCGGCAGGCAAGCTTCTGGAAAAATGCATCAAGCACGATATAGCCGTCTATGCAGCCCACACAAACTTGGATGTCACAAACGGCGGTGTGAACGATCTTTTAGCTGCTGCCTTAAATATGCAGGATACGAAGGTGTTATCCCCTGTAACTGAAGAGAGATTGAAAAAGCTGACTGTATTTGTTCCCGCAGATCATGCTGAAGCGGTCAAAAAGGCGCTCGGTGATTCGGGAGCAGGAAATATCGGAAAGTACAGCCATTGCACATTTGCAGCCCGGGGAACAGGGACATTTTTGCCGCTTGAGGGAGCCTCCCCATTTCTAGGTGAGACAGGCAGGCTGGAAAAAGCCGATGAGATCCGGATTGAAACCATTATCCCTGAATCAATTGAGAAAAAAGTCATTTCTGCCATGCTTAAAGCTCATCCGTATGAAGAAGCCGCCTATGATCTGGTTACACTGGATCAGAAAGGACTTCCTATGGGACTGGGAAGGGTCGGCAAGCTGGAGAAGGAAATGTCCCTCAGAGAATTCGCTGAGTTTGTAAAAAAAGCTCTTGATGTTGAAGCTGTGCGGGTTGTTGGAGATCTGGATGCCGTAATCAGAAAATGTGCGGTGCTTGGCGGGGACGGAAACAAGTACATTAAAGATGCGAAATTCAGCGGGGCGGATGTTTTTGTTACAGGAGATATGTATTACCATACCGCTCATGATGCAATGATGATGGGCCTGAATATTGTGGATCCCGGCCATCATGTGGAAAAGGTAATGAAACAGGGAGTGACAGATGCCATGCTCTCATTATGCGAAGAGAAGAATTATGAAGTCAGCATCATTCCTTCAGAAATCCATACAGATCCGTTCAAGTTTATTTAAGTCAGGCAGAAAAGGGGATGGGCTTCATGGATCTGAACACTGCAAGAAATCAGCTGGCTTTAAACAATAAAAAAGGAGTACCGATGATCACGGGCGCTCTTTTATATTGGTTCATTATGCTGATATTCAGTTTTGTCATAAAAAATGAGAGTACTCTTGCCATTATTTATTTGTACGGAACAGGACTGCTTTTCCTCGCCGGCATCCTGATTTCCAAATGGATGAAGACGGATATGTTCAAAAAAATTAATCCGCTGTCAGGACTCTCTGGTATTCTTGCAGCGGTGCCTGCTCTGATGGGACCGCTTATGGCATATATTTGCTTTACCGATCCGGGAGCACTTCCCTTTACCATTAGTGTCATCACAGCAGGTCATTTTTTTCCTTTCGCCTGGCTGTATCAGTCTAAATCTTATATATACCCTCCTTCCGCCATGCTTATACTAGGACTGGCTGTTATCCTGTTCGCAAGAGATATTCAATTTACAGCTTTTCCAATCCTGATGATGACTTGCCTCGCCCTGCTAATAGCAGGTGCCTGTTATGAAATGAAGAAGGAGGCAGAGCGGGAAAACAGGCTGGATGCTGACACGGTATAGCAGTATAGAGGATAGAAAAAGGAGTTCCGTCTCACCGGAACTCCTTTGTTTATTTCTTCGCCCGGACCTTTGGGAGAATTTTATTCAATGGTACAGCATGGACTACCTGCCAGTCTTTATCTGAATCTTCTTCATACCCCTCAAGGAAAGAGATGACTTCCTTGGTGATCGGTGTCGGGGTGGATGCTCCGGCAGTAATGGCGACCTTCTTTACGCCCTTCAGCCATTCCAGCTTAAGCTCGGAAAGGTTCGAAATTCTGTAGGCGGGTGTGCCCGCAATTTGCTCGGAAACCTGTGCAAGCCTGTTGGAGTTATTGCTTTTTGGGTCACCTACAACGATGGTCAAATCGGCATCCTTTGCCTGTTCAGCCACAGCCTCCTGCCGAACTTGAGTGGCGAGGCAGATTTCCTGGTGAAATTCCACACGGGGAAACTTCTCCTTCACCTTTTCCATAATGTCATACACGTCCCATTGGCTCATCGTCGTCTGATTCGTTACGATGATTTTCTCCGAATGAATTTCCAGAGCTGCAGCATCATCGACGGTTTCAATGAGATGAACGATATCCGGGGCCACTCCGACGGCACCCTCTGGCTCCGGGTGCCCCTTTTTGCCGATATAGATGACCTCGTAGCCTTTTGCTTTTACATCACGAATCAGATCGTGCGTTCTTGTCACATCGGGACAGGTGGCATCAATGCTGACGAGCCCTTTTTCTTCCGCAATGCGGCGGACTTCCGGAGAAACTCCATGGGCTGTAAAAATGACAGTGCCCGTATTTACTTGTTCCATGATTTCAAGACGGTTCGTACCGTCAAGAGTAATGATTCCTTCTTGTTCAAATGCATCTGTAACATGTTTATTATGGACGATCATACCTATAATGTAGATCGGTCTTGGCAATGTTTTATCCATTGCGGCATTCTTGGCAATGACCATCGCATCTACGACGCCATAGCAGTATCCGCGTGGAGCAATTTTAATTACATCCATATATCTTCCTCCTAAACAGGAAACGAATAGAAAAAAGCCGGCTTCCGGCTTTTTTTATAATACCCTGCTCCCATTATAACGAACTGGAGGAAAGACTGCAAAACTCTTATACATAAAGTCTAGGTTTTGATGCTCCCTTGGGGGAAGTCTTTTTTTCCTCAGGACTTATTTCCGGAACGGACTCCGCACCATCTGATACAGGTTCTTTCTTCTTCTTAGCTGTGCCGGCTGCGGGTGCCTGTTTTACCGCCTTGTTTTCTTCTGCAGGTGTGTCTTCTTCCGTATCGTCACTATTCATCTGGCTGAAAATTTTAATCATAGCAGGCAAATTTCTGACGAGGGGACCATATTGCTGAACCATAGGTGTAACCTGCTGAGCCATGCCCAAAACCTTTTGGACATTGCCGAGCATCCCCGTGATATTTGCTGGATTTGCGAGCCCCTGGATGCCTTGCTGTGCCGCTCCGGCAACATTTCCGGCCCCGCCTGCAGAAGGTAAAAAGCGCGATAGCAGGCCTTTTATTCCGCCGCTCCCGGCAGCCTGCTGAACTCCCTGAACCGGTCCGCCGAACCCTCCAAATCCTTGTGAACCGCCAAAGCCGGCCGGCCCTCCGCCAAAAGGACCGCCTTGAAATAACCCGCGGCCGCCTGGCACCTGCCCATTAAAAGGCTGTCTCCCCATAAAAGCCGGGCCTCTTCCAGCCATCTGTCCGCCTGGAAAGGGTCCCTGCATAAATCCTCTTCCAGGATTGCCGCCCGGCGGCATTGGTCTTTGTGGAAACATCGTCTCACTCCTTTCTGACTTCTTGCCTCTTACAGAATATGCGCCAGGCTGAAAAAGGTTTTTCATTTGCCGGGAAAGGGCTCAGGAAGATTGGTGTTTTGCCTGGATTTCGTATATAATGTGAAAATGGTTAAACCTGTCCGGATACGGAACATCCGAAATCAGGAATGGCAGATTATTAAGGAGTTATGAAAACTATGGAGAAATTTGAACGATTGCAGCTAAAGCCGTTTCTAATAGAAGCAGTGAAAGATTTAGGCTTTAAACAGCCAACAGAAATACAGGAAAGAATTATCCCTTCAATCATAAAAGGAGAAAGTGTCATCGGGCAGTCTCAAACAGGGACTGGAAAAACCCATGCATACCTGCTTCCTCTGCTAAATAACCTGGATCCCGCTTCCCAGACTGTTCAAGTTGTTATTACGTCCCCTACAAGAGAATTGGCGAATCAGATCTATAAAGAGGTTCTTAAATTAATTGCTCATCATGAAGAAGACATTACTGCCAAGTGCTTCACCGGCGGAACTGATAAGCAGCGGTCTATTGATAAACTGAAGCAGCAGCCTCAGATTGTCGTCGGAACGCCTGGAAGAATCCATGACCTGCTGAAGGAAAAGGCTCTTTTTGTTCATCAGGCTAAATCCTTAGTCGTAGATGAAGCTGATATGATTCTGGATATGGGCTTCCTGGAAGATGTAGACCGGATTGCAGGCGGTATGCCGGAAGAGCTTCAAATGCTCGTATTTTCAGCAACCATTCCCGAAAAGCTGAAGCCTTTCTTAAAAAAATACATGGCAAACCCGAAATTTACGCATGTTGCACCGAAACAGGCAGCAGCTGCAAAGATTCAGCATGTTCTTGTTCCTCTTAAACACAGAAACAAAACGAGACTTGTCTATGAAATGCTTCAGTCTTACAACCCGTATTTGGCCATCGTTTTTACAAATACAAAAAAAATGGCTGATGCAGTTGCGGACGAACTCGCTGCCAAGGGCCTTAAAGTCGGGCGCATTCACGGAAACCTGCCGCCACGCGAACGTAAAAAAGTGATGAAGCAGGTCAATGATCTTGAATTTCAATACGTAGTAGCGACAGACCTCGCCGCCCGCGGAATCGATATTGAAGGCGTGAGTCACATCATTAACTTTGAACTGCCTCAGGATCTGGACTTCTACATCCACCGTGTGGGAAGGACTGCACGTGCAGGCTACTCAGGGATCGCAGCTACCATTTATGAAACATCCGATGAAGACGCTCTGGCGAAACTTGAGAAAATGGGCATCCAGTTTGAATACAAAGACCTAGACGGTTCTGAATGGAAAGAAGCGGATGACCGCCACCGCAGGAAAAACCGCCCGAAAACCGACCGTGATGCTGACGAGCGTGCGAAACATGGAATCCGGAAGCCGAAGAAAGTCAAACCCGGCTATAAACGGAAAATGAAATGGGAAATGGATAAGGTCAAAAAGAAACAGCGGAGAATAAAAAGAAGAGAAAAATAGGAGGGCAAGGAATGCTTAGGATTGGCTCTCATGTTTCAATGAGCGGAAAGCACATGCTGCTGGCTGCAAGTCAGGAAGCAGCATCATACGGGGCGAATACCTTTATGATTTATACGGGCGCTCCTCAGAACACGAGAAGGAAAAAGATTGAGGATCTGAATATTGAGGCTGGACAGGCACATATGAAAGAAAACGGCATCGGCGAGATCATTGTTCATGCCCCATACATCATCAATATTGGAAATTCTGTTAATCCAAGCACATTCGAACTCGGCGTAGAATTTCTGCGTTCAGAAATTGAACGGACCGCAGCTCTCGGCGCAAAACAAATTGTGCTCCATCCAGGGGCCCATGTCGGAGCGGGAGCAGAAGCGGGCATTAAAAAAATCATTGAGGGACTTAACGAAGTGCTCGTTAAGGATCAAACCGTACAGATCGCCCTTGAAACAATGGCAGGAAAAGGGTCTGAAATCGGTTCGAACTTTGAAGAACTGGCACAGATTATGGAGGGGGTTCACTACAGTGAGCATCTATCCGTTTGCTTTGATACGTGCCATACACATGATGCCGGATACGATCTTATCAATAACTTCGATGGAGTGCTGGAGGAATTTGACCGCATCATTGGATTGGACCGTCTAAAGGTGCTGCATATAAATGACAGTAAAAATCCGATCGGTGCAAGGAAGGACCGCCACGAGAATTTTGGGTTCGGACATATCGGATTCGATGCGCTGGTAGACATCGTGCATCATCCGTCCCTGAGCGGGCTTCCTAAAATTCTTGAAACACCATATGTTGGCGAAGATAAGAAAAACAAAAAGCCGCCGTACAAATTTGAAATTGATATGATCCGATCAAAAGAATTCGATAATGAAGTATTAAATAAGATCGTCAGTCAATAACAAAGAGAGAAGAGGCTGAGACAAAAGGTTCCCGGTTAATTAAAAAACCGAACTATTATTTGAAACTCTAATATAGAGCTTCGTAATCGTTCGGTTTTGTTGGTTTTCATGTTTTTTTTCAAAGGCTTTGTTCATGTATGTTGTTGATTTATTACCACCTGTTGTTTGGAGTGGAAGGCATGAGACTCCTGCGGGACCAGCGGGAAAGGTGAGACCCCGCAGGCGCAAAGCGGCGAGGAGGCTCACCGCCCGCCCATGGATAAGCGAATGCCTGCTAACTGCAATCAACAGCCGAGTTAAAGAGCTTTTTCAAAAGAAATATTCGGCTTTAATGACATCAATTTTAGATATGTCCCAGCCTCTTCTCCATTTACTAAGGTTTTTGTTTCATACTGTTATAGCCGTCCAACTTTCAGCATAAGCTATTTTACAAACTGTTTAAACAGCAGGTCCACTTGCTGGGCAGTAGCAGGTGAAGTTATGGCGGCAATGCTTGCCAGGAGCTTTCTGCGGTCATGATCATTGAAGATATCCACGTTTTTCCCTTTTATGACTTTCACAATCTGAGCAGCCTGTGCCGGGTCAATGGATAGCTGATTTTGCTTAGCCAGCTGCAGCAATTCATTCGCGGTAATGGAATTGACTTTTTGATTGATTATTTTCTGAAATAAAATCAATTGAAACCCTCCTCTCGTTACATTATCAAAGGCAACCGAAAGCTGTGCGGAACGATGAGACTTCACCGCTCTAAAACCTCTATCATGAAGAGGGATACCTTATACATATGGGCTTTAGCTCGTCTAATGAACAAAATATAAAGAGAAAAAGGAGAGGACTATGGAAAAAAGACAGCATCGAAAAGAAAAATTAGGCAGGACATTGTATCGTTTTATTATGATCACGATTGGTGCAGCATTAGCTGCAATCGCCATTGAGCTATTTCTAATCCCAAACAGCATCATTGATGGAGGAATCATCGGCGTATCCCTCATTCTGGATTACCTGGCACCTGCAGAGCTGGCATTTATCAGTTTTGGTACGCTTGTCGTCGTCCTCAATCTCCCATTTATGTATTCAGGCTACAAACATATTGGAAAAACGTTCATGATATCTTCTATATTTGGAATTATTGCTTTGGCCATCATTGAACAGTCCCTTCACCATATGGATCCATTCACCAGCGAGCCAATCCTTGCAACGGTTTTTGGCGGACTGATCCTCGGACTTGGGGTAGGGCTTGTTATCCGTAATGGGGGATCTCTCGATGGAGCAGAAATCCTCGGGATTTTAATGACAAAACGGCTTCCTTTTTCCGTTGGGGAATTTGTCATGTTCATCAACATCTTTATTTTTGGATGGGCTGCATTCGTATTTGGTCCCGAGCAGGCGATGTATTCGGTGATGACCTACTACATTGCATTTAAAACGATTGATACTGTGATTCAGGGACTGGATGAAACAAAGGCTGTCATCATTGTGACTGAACAGTATAAGGAAGTATCTGATGCCATCCTGCACCGGCTTGGGAGAGGAACAACCAAGCTGAAAGGAAAAGGAGGCTACTCCGATGAAGACACCGAAGTCATTTATGCGGTAGTCACGAGGCTTGAAGTCACAAAGCTGAAATCCATTATCCATGAGATTGACGAGAATGCTTTCATAACGATCATGAATACCCAGGAAACAAAAGGGGCCAGATTCAAATCAGCCATTCATTGATGCAGATAACTTTACAAAAACGCAGATGGCTTGTATAATTTCATAGTTGTATAAAATGGCTTGCTTTGGTGCAGCCATTTTATTTTTGAAGTTTAAATCGGAATCGTTCTGACTCCACATCTATTGATAAAGTATGAGGTGAAAAATGTGGCACAGCCTATAATTGATATCAGTCACGTGTATTATTCCTATGACCGGACAAATGTGCTTGAAGATATAAACTTAAAAGTGGAAAAAGGAGCTTTTCTCGGGCTGGTCGGTCCAAACGGATCAGGGAAAACGACTTTGCTAAAATGTATATTGGGACTGCTGAAGCCCACTGAGGGGACCATCCGTTTGTTCGGGGAAGATTTGAGGAAATTTAAAAACCATCATGAAATCGGGTTTGTATCGCAGAAAGCAAACAGCTTTAATACTGGCTTTCCTGCCTCTTTATTTGAAGTGGTCGCGAGCGGCCTTTCAAGCAAGCTTGGATTGTTCCGCACGATGAAGGCTCCGGACAGAAAAAAGGTAGAAGAAGCCATTGAGGCAGTCGGACTTGCTTCTTTTATGAGAAGAAATATCGGTGAGCTCTCCGGAGGACAGCAGCAAAGGGCCTTTATCGCCCGTGCTCTCGTCAGCGAGCCACAGCTTTTAATTTTGGACGAGCCTACTGTGGGAGTCGATGCTTCATCCGTTCAGAATTTTTATAACATGCTGGAGGAGTTAAACAGAAGGCTTGGAATTACCCTGATATTAGTCACACATGATGTCGGGACGATTACCGACAAGGTGACTCAGGTAGCCTGCCTGAATAAAACACTCCATTTTCATGGATCACCAAAGGAATTTGATGAGTTGAACGGACAATCCGTATCGGAATTTTACGGCCATCCCGTCCATGTCCTTACTCATGATCACGAGGACCACAGCCATGTTTAGTCCATTCCTTGAATATGAATTTTTGCAGAACGCTTTTTTTTCCGGAATTCTAATAGGACTCATTGCTCCTTTACTCGGCGTATATATTGTAGTTAGGCGGCTGTCACTCATTGCAGATGCGCTCAGCCATGTGACACTGACCGGAATTGCAGCAAGTCTGTTCCTGGAGAAAAAAATGGGCATCCTCACAGGTGTGAATCCTATTTATATGGGGATGGCTTTCTCCGTTGGGGGCTCCCTTATGATTGAGAGGCTGCGTGGGCTTTACAAGCATTACCAGGAGCTTGCCATTCCCATTATTTTATCAGGAGGAATCGGCATCGGAGTGATATTTATATCCCTCGCCGACGGCTTCAACGCAGATCTGCTGAATTATTTATTCGGAAGCGTCTCCGCTGTAACCCGGTCCGATTTATATGTAGTCGCTGGTATTTCTGTTTTTGTCCTGCTTGTAGTCGGTCTGTTGTACAAAGAACTTTTTGTCCTCTCGTTCGATGAAGAGCATGCAGCGGCTTCCGGTATCCAGGCTAAGTGGATCCACCTCGTGTTTATTTTAACTGTGGCACTAGTCATTGCAGCTTCCATGAGAATTGTCGGCATTCTGCTGGTTTCCTCTTTGATGACATTGCCCGTCGCAGCCAGCATCAGGCTTGCCAAAGGATTTAAACAGGCCATCGTTTTATCTGTTCTTTTTGGTGAATTGTCTGTTATGATAGGGTTAATCCTAGCCTATCAGCTGGATCTTGCACCAGGAGGAACCATTGTCGTACTGAACATCATCATTCTGGCGCTTTCCATTTTAGCAAGCAAGCTTAAAAGGGGACATGTGCAATGAATATTACCGAAGCACTCCAAATGCTTAAAGACTCCGGGTACAAATATACGAATAAGCGGGAAGATATGCTTTCCTTTTTTGCGGATTCAAACAAATACCAGACAGCGCGGGACGTGCTCGAAAGCATGAAATTCAATTATCCCGGCCTCAGTTTTGACACCATCTACAGGAATTTGTCCTTATTTGCAGAACTGGGCATTTTGGAAACCACTGAATTATCAGGAGAAAAGCACTTCCGGTTTACATGCAACCACTCCCATCACCACCATCACTTTATTTGCATGGACTGCGGCAAAACGAAGGAGCTCCATTCCTGTCCAATGGAAAAACTGAAGGATGATCTAAAAGGGTTCGATGTGAGCGGGCATAAATTCGAAATTTACGGTAAATGCCCGGAGTGCCATTGACATTAGAATCATTAACCAATCCACCCAAAAGTGCTGAATTTCCCAGCAATTTTGGGTGTTTTTGTTTTATTAGCCGGATGCCGGAGGAGAATACCATTCGAAGCGCTTGGTGAGCGGGGGTGCCGGAGCTTTAGTGCTTTAAAGGAACGAGGGGCATAGGCATCCATCAATCAGGCCTTGTGAGCCAAGGCCTGACAGATCAGGTGCCTGAGCTTTAGTACGGCATCGAAAGCGGGGCCAGGCACCGTGCCTGGCCCGCGCTGCTTTAACGTGGTGCGGGCCGGAGACTTACGTTTATAAAGCCTTGTGCTGCAACGGATTGCAGATCAGGTGCTGGAGCTTTATCGCTTTATCAGAGTGAGGGACAGGCACCGGCACCGGAAGAAGGCACCTCGCAGCCTTCACTCTCCTCAATATGGGCCTTAATCCATTAAGCCTATCTTCTGACATTCGCTTCTTTTTCGTAATCCTTCATCCACTTTTCCGCTTCATACCAGCTGTTTACCCGGATGACTTGCTCTGGTACAGGATCCTGATTGTAGGGAGTGTTAAAAAGAATCACGGGGATATTGAACGTTTCGCTGATGATACAGGCATTATCGTGTTTATCTTCGAAAAATACATCAATTTGATGATGGTCGACTGCCTTGAGCTTATCATGGGAGCCCACTAGCTCAATATGATGGTAAAAAACCTTGTTTTTTTCAAACCAATCTACGGTAGTATCCTTCAGATGAAGTCCGCGTGCACTGATAAAGATCAGTTTGTGGATGTCTTTCCATTTATTCAGGATTTCTTTGGCTCCTTTTGATACAGGAGCTTCTCCATATATGACAGGCTCAAATTCGTCCATCCACCGGCCGAGTTCTTCATAGCTTACTTTTAGTGCTTTCGTGAGGTCGTAATCCTTTATATCATCGAGTGTGATTTGTTTTTTGAACGATTTGTTTAAGTAAGGGACAAATGTTTCGGGGGGTGTAATCGTTCCATCTATGTCAATTCCTAAACGCAGCATACGGGCACTCCTTTTCCTTCAATGACTGACTGTTGCAACAGTCTTTTCCCAGTGTATCACAATGCCTCCTAAAAAAAGAAGGAAACGGGGCATAATTGAACCGGCGGGTCTGCATACTAAGGAATGCTCCTTATACTTGAAAGTGAGGGGAAAGGAATGGCAGATGAAAGACACTTCGAGGACCATGGCAACATGACGAACTCGGATACCGTAAACGGGCTGAATAACCGTGATGATTTAATGGAAATAGAAAAGCATCGTGAATATAAGGAAGAATCGGCAGCAGAAATAGCGCCGCCAGTTAATGCGTACCGCGAAGAGGAGCGCATTGACACGGATGCAGACCGGGGCGCTGCAGAAGGCAGAACGACTGGGTATGTAGCGATTGCGCTTTCTGTCATCTCCTTATTCTTGCTTCCCGTCATATTAGGAGCGGCGGGAATCATTGTAGGGTTTGTTGCAAGAAGAAAAGGGGCCCGGACACTAGGTTCCTGGGCCATCGGAATCGGAGCTGTTTCCCTGATTCTTGGCTTGTTTGTGACCCCATTCTTTTAATTGCGTCAAAAAAAGCGGGCGATCCCATATGGGATTGCCCGCTTTTACTTTTTAAGCTTCAATTTTTGCTTTTTCAGCCGCTTCTTTTGCATAATGAGCTTCAGCAAGCTTGTCAATTTCTTTTTTCAACTCTTCAACCATCGTTGCTTCCGGCACCTTACGGACAATTTGGCCTTTCATAAACAAAAGACCTTCTTTGCGCGCACCGGCGATTCCGATGTCTGCTTCTCTTGCCTCACCAGGACCGTTTACGGCACAGCCAAGCACAGCAACTTTTATCGGAGCTTTGATGGAGGAAATGTATTCTTCCACTTCATTTGCAATACTGATCAAATCGATCTCGATCCGTCCGCATGTAGGGCAGGAGATGAGCGTTGCAGCATTGGACGCCAGCCCAAATGATTTCAGAAGCTCTCTGGCTACCTTGACCTCTTCAACCGGATCGGCGCTTAATGAAATCCGGAGTGTATTTCCGATTCCCTTGTGCAGGATGGCCCCAAGACCTGCAGCACTTTTCACGGTTCCTGCAAAAAGGGTTCCGGATTCAGTAATTCCAAGATGCAACGGGTAGTCGAATGCTTTAGATGCTTTTTCATATGCTTCAACAGCCAGATTCACATCGGAAGCCTTCATGGAGACAATAATGTCATGGAAATCCAGATCTTCAAGAATCTTAATGTGGTGAAGAGCACTTTCCACCATTCCATCCGCTGTAGGATATCCGTATTTCTCAAGAATCCGCTTCTCAAGAGACCCTGCATTTACCCCGATACGAATCGGAATGCCCTTTGCTTTTGCTGCATTCACTACAGCTTCTACTTTTTCTTTTCGGCCGATGTTTCCCGGGTTGATCCGGATTTTGTCCGCTCCGCCTTCAATCGCTTTCAGGGCAAGTTTATAATCAAAATGAATATCAACGACAAGAGGGATATTGATTTGTTTTTTTATTTCAGCGATGGCATTGGCTGCTCGCTCATCCGGACATGCAACACGGACAACCTGGCATCCTGCCTCTTCTAACCGGTTAATTTCTGCAACCGTTGCTTCGACATCATGTGTTTTAGTTGTCGTCATACTTTGTATAATTAACTCATTGCTGCCGCCTATTGTCAGATTTCCAACTTTGACGGGCCGAGTCTTCGTACGATGTGTAATTTCACCCACGAGTGAATCGCTCCTTATTCATATTGGTTTATTAACCAGAATGATTTGTTTCCTTACACATTGTATCAGCCTTTTGACGGTATTGACAAGGAATTAAACATACCCGCTATTCATACAGAGGGAACTTATAAGAGTTTCCTGTCAGAATATTGTTAGCCTTAGAACCGGGATTAAGTTTCTCAAAATCTCCTGCTGCCGTTTCTAGAGGAACAGGAATGGAATGGCCGTTTACTTTATTGATAATCATTAGTACAGACTCACCGTCCTGTACACGGATTTCTTTATAGCTTTGTTTCCTTTCGCTTTTAACAGGCTGGGAAGTAGTCATGATTCCTTCCGCTTCCTGCTTCGGGATTGTGCCTACCTTTAAATCATAATAAATGATATATGTCAGCAGTGTGATGGAAAACAGCAGGAATAGCCTTTTCATTAGCCTCTCACCCTTTTGCCAGGAATACTAAAGCATATGCTTGTCTCACTTAATTATGCAGGTAGGGAAAAAGGGGGTCTTTGTACTTATTATTTTTTTAATTTTTTAAAAAACAAGTAAAAATGGTCTGCTTTTTCGACAAATCCTGCTAAATTTAATACAGAGTTTACACTTCCTTAACATTTTTTTGGGATAATTTAATTAGATTACACATTATGAACACAAAAAGGAGAATTTACCATTGATGAAAGAGAAATGGTCGAGGCTGCTGCCTTCTCAACAGACACTGCTTAGTTATTGGAAGTCAATGGAACGAACGGTTAAACATGCAAGCAAGTGGCGCCCAAGCTTGAAAAATGGCTTAAGCCTTCAAACACGGATCATTGGCCTTGTTCTTTTTATTTTAATTTCTTCAATTTTGGTGGTCGGCATAACATCTTATCAGAAAGCAAAAGAAACGACCGTTTCAATTATTGAAAACCGGCTTGAACGAGAGGTAAATACTACAAATGAAATTGCCGGAAATTTAATGTTTGCCTATATAGGGGATGAAGAAGCTTTTTTAGAACGCTTCAACACTAAAGTTCTTCCTAATCAGTCCAGTGAGCTTATTCAAGATGGTCTGGATGCAGACTTTTATCTGCTAAATGATAAAAGCCTTGAAATTTTAGGCCAATCCAAAACGAAACTAGAGTTTGATCAGTTAAAAGATCTAAATGAGAAGGAAACACAGACAATTCATCACCGGGTGATTAATGGTGCAGATTACACCCTTTCAATAAAAGAAATTCAGGAGCTTAAGGGCATTCTGGTGATAGCGGTTAAAACAGACAGCTATTTAGCCCCTATTGATGCACTTGGAAGCTTCACCGCCTGGACTGCTGCAACGAGTATTGTAATTGCGACCCTTCTAATCGTGTTTTTTGTCAGAGGATTAACAAAACCTCTCACCCACTTAAGAAAAGTGATGAGGGGCGTAAGGGAAGGGAAGCTTGATTCAGGAAAAGGCATAAAAACAAATATTCCTGAAATAAAATCACTGATTACAAGCTTTGATCAAATGATTGATCAAATGAGGACGATGCTTTCGAATATGAAAAATACGACATTGGATTTATCTGAAACAGGAGCTGATCTTACAAATGCTTCAACAGATGTACTTGAACAAAACGAACAGCTTGTAAAAGCAATTAAGACGGTTAAAATGGGGGCAGAGCAGACAGCCGCCACATCAGAAATGAGCTCGGCTGCATTTAATCAGATGAAAAGTGAAATTCATACGGCCATTAAGAGTATGGAGTACCTTTTCAAAAGTGCGGATGGAATGAATCATTCAGCAGACCACGGAGAAAAGAAAATTGCAGGGCTTATTCATGAAATTCTTACGTTTGGGCAAGAATTTGAAAAAATGAATGAAACCATCCACGGAGTAAAGAGCCATTCAAAATCAATTTCCAAAGTAGTAAACCTGATTCAGAAAGTTTCCGAGCAGACTAAACTGCTTGCTTTAAATGCCGCTATTGAGGCAGCAAGGGCAGGAGATTCAGGTAAAGGATTTGCAGTCGTAGCGGATGAGGTACGAAAACTTGCAGATCAGTCTTCAAAGGCCGCGGAAGAAATAAAAGGTTCTGTTCAAAAGATGGAGAGCATTTCAAACAAAGCTACTTCTGAATTCGGCGAACTTCACGGCAGCCTGAAATCCCATTTAACAGCGGCTGAAGAATCAAGATTCTCCTTTGACCATCTAATGAAGGAAATGGAAAGCGTAAACTCAAAGCTCAAGCAAATGAACGACAACATGTATGCTTTGCAGGAGAGTTTGCCCCTCATGGAGCAGTCAACCGAGAATTTTGTTTCTGTTTCCCAAGAGACTCTCGCAAGTGCCGAGCAAATGCTTGCGTCTTCAGAAGAACAAATGGTTCAGATCAACCTGACTCATCAAATTGGAAACAGGCTGACGAACCTGTCGGGTGAGCTTTCAGACCTGACGAAGGAGCTTGCAAGATAATTCTATTGATCGATCCGTCCTCTTTCCCGCCGAATAAATGAAGGCGGAATCTAAAACGGTACAAAAACCCAGGAATGCTCGCTGTAAAAGCAATTCCTGGGTTTTTATAATTCGACCTATGAACTTTTTCAAAAAAGCCCTATCATTTAGAGTCCTGCTTTAAGCAGGGAGGGCGGGCTCTTTTCTTGCAGGAAGCTCCTTCATAGCCAGATACAGCATAACGAGATGCACGAACCAGACGACAAGTCCCTGGCTGGGCACGGCCGCTTGAAGCGAAGTCATTAAAGCGATAAAAATTGTAGCCAGGGTAATGGAGTAGGCTGACATAACCCATAGCTGTTTAAAGTTCGCCTTCTTCTTCACCAGGTTGCGGATCAGCAGCCCAAGCAGAGCAAGTATAGTCACTTCCACGAATTTAGAGAATGCTGTAATCAGGTAAAGGATCATGATAACTGCGGATACAATGACGGGCTTTAATTGGCCCGTCTGATTAGCGAGGTCTGTTATCTGATCTTTCGTTACCGTTAGATTTCCTGCTTGATCATAAGGAAAAACCTGCGCAGTTCCGTTTGAAGCCAGTACGAAATCATTTTTCAGGATGCCGATGGCATTCTGTTTTTGTTCAATCTCTTTTTCAGTGTATGTACCAGTGGGGTCCAAGACAATGATCATATCGCCGCTTTTAATTTCGACCGGTTTGTTTGCTTCAGACGTCAGCTCGCCGTTTTCAATGGCGAAGTCCGGGATGTCGCTGCTGATGCTTTCCTGAACGGCATCGATGCTGCTGCTGATTGTCAGCCCGAGTAAAATAGAAGCAGGGATGATGGCTGCCGCACATAAAATAAATACATAAAGAATCGTTTTCCCTATTCCCTGGAATCTGAACGAAGCAATATCCTTTGGGGAGTAGAGGCTTTTAACTAATTGTTTAAATACGTTCACAAGTTCACTTCCTTTTCTTTCAATCCAATTTTCATTTTACCTTTCATAAATTACTTAAACAAGTGAAGTGAATAGAGGAAGACGCGATCTTTTGTAAAAAAATTAAACAAAAAGCGAAAAATGCTTTACAATAAATATACAATTCATTAATAATTGACTTGATTAACGTAATAAAGAGAGATAGAGAACAGCTGGAGGGAATTTGGATGGCTATTGATCTCCAAAGGATGATTTTTGAATTTGCAGGAGGTCTGGGGATCTTTTTATTTGGAATAAAGTATATGGGAGAAGGATTGCAGCGGGCTGCGGGAAACCGGCTTCGCGATATGCTTGATAAGTTTACAGCAAATCCGGTTAAGGCAGTGATCGCCGGAATGCTGGTTACTGTTTTAATTCAGTCAAGCAGCGGGACTACGGTAATCGCTGTAGGTCTGGTCAGTGCAGGATTTCTGACGTTGAACCAGGCTATTGGCGTAATTATGGGGGCGAATATCGGAACCACCATAACGGCTTTTATAATCGGGATCAATGTAGCGGAATATTCTTTGCCAATTCTTGCAATCGGAGCGGTTTTGCTCTATTTTATCAAAAATAAAAAAATTCATCATGCCGGGCAGGTTGTTTTCGGCTTCGGAGCTCTTTTTTTTGGCCTTGAATTAATGGGCAATGGAATGCGCCCGCTGGCAAGCCTTGATTTTTTCACTGAATTTACCCTGATGCTTAGCTCAAATCCGCTTCTTGGGGTACTGGCAGGAACTTTGTTTACTGGTATTGTCCAGAGTTCAAGTGCAACTATTGGCATTCTTCAGGAGCTGTATGGCCAGAGTCTGGTGGATTTACGGGCTGCTCTTCCTGTTATGTTCGGAGATAATATTGGGACAACCATGACAGCCGTGCTCGCCTCGATCGGAGCCTCGCTCGCTGCAAGGCGGGCCGCTCTCGCCCATGTTGTTTTTAACATTGCAGGCACCTCACTTTTCTTGGTTGTTTTGCCGCTTTTCACCATGTTTATTCAGTCGCTGGAGCAAAATTTAAATTTAAGTCCGGCCATGACGATTGCGTTTGCCCATGGAAGCTTTAACATAACAAATGCGCTCATTCAGCTTCCATTTATCAGCTCGATCGCATGGGCAGCATCGAAAGTCATCCCGGGCGAGGATTCATCTGTGGAATACAGGGCCAAACACCTTGATCCTTTATTTATTGAACAATCCTCTTCCATCGCACTCGGACAGGCGAAAGAAGAAGTTCTTCGTATGGGGCGCTTTTCGCTGCAGGGGTTAAAAGAGGCTAAACTGTACTTGACAGGAAGTCAGCAGAAGCATGCACAAAGAGCTTTGCAGATCGAGGAGGCAATCAATAATCTGGACCGTAAAATTACGGATTATTTAATTCTCGTTTCCCGGAATGAATTGAATGAAGATGAAACCTCGGAGCATTCGGTATTGATCGATACCGTCAGAGATCTTGAGCGGGTGGGCGATCATTTTGAAAACATCATTGAATTGGTTGATTATAAATTGTCCAATAAAGTAAAGATAACGGATGAAGCGCTAGATGACTTAGATGAAATGTTTGAATTGACCGTCAAAACGCTCAGCTACGCCGTTCAGTCGCTCGATGACCGGGATCATGGGCTGGCAAACCGTATTTTTGAAGCAGAGGACCGGATTGACCGGATGGAGAGAACCCTCAGGAAAAAGCATATCCTGCGGATGAACAGCGGAGAATGCTCCGCACAGGCCGGTATGATCTTTGTTGATATCGTCAGCAATCTTGAACGGATCGGGGATCACTGTGTCAATGTAGCCGAAGCGGTTCTCGGCTATCGCAAATAGAGGTTAAGCGGCAGCAGTTTAAGATATAATGAAGGCAAGGGCACTTGTTTGCGCTTGCTTTTATTATGAAATCCCTGTCATGCTGAACATCATGGAACCACTTCGGTATCAAAACTTTTATAATAGGAGCATTCCTGTTAGAAGCTTTTTCGGGGACTTGAACACAAAAAAGCCCTCTTGGTATGATACGGGGTGTCAAATCTGCACGAATTGACCCCTAATTTGGATACCAAGGAGAGCTCAACGTGAATTTTACGCAAAACGACAAAATAAATCAAGTCACCGATCAAACCCTCGTCATAGGATTGGATATTGCCAAAAAGACCCATTACGCTTGTATGGTGGATATCCGGGGACTGATTCTAGAAAAGTCCTTTCCGGTTTCCCAGTCCAGACAGGGATTTGAAGACTTCTATCAGCGCATTCTCCAAGCCTTGAAAGCATACGGCAAAAGCGAGGTGCTGATCGGCATTGAGCCAACAGGTCATTATTGGAAGAATCTCGCCTATTTTCTGGATGCCCGGGGCATTCCCCTTGTGGTGTGCAATCCGATGCACGTCAAGAAATCCAAGGAACTGGATGATAACCTGCCAACCAAACATGATGCGAAGGATGCGCTCGTCATCGCACGCCTTGTGAAAGATGGCCGGTTCAGCTACCCTCGCATCCTGAAGGACACAGAAGCCGAACTCCGGACCGGAGCCACGCTTCGCGCGACGATGACGGAAGAGCTTGCCTCCATCCAGAATAAGATGATTCGCTGGACCGACAAGTATTTTCCTGAGTTTGCGCAGGTGTTTCCGTCCTTCGGAAAAATGGCGCTGGCTGCGCTGGAAACGACTCCGTTTCCGAGTGATCTGGCGGACATCGGCCTGGAAGACCTCTTGAACCGATACCGCCAGGTAGAGGGGCTCAAATCCCCTCAAAAACCAAAAGCCCGAACGCTCCTTGATCTTGCTTCCTCGTCCATTGGCGTCACGGAAGGACAACAGATGGCCCGTATTGAGATTGCCACGCTTGTCCGCCGGTACCGCCAGCTAGAGAAGGAAATTCAGGAGTTAAACGAACAGCTGACAGCCCTGGTGCAATCGTCTGTAGAGTACGAATATCTCCAAACGGTACCCGGTTTAGGGGATGTCACCATTGTAGAGCTTTTGTCCGAGATCGGCAGTTTCACGCATTATCAGCACCCACGCCAACTAGTCAAACTCGCGGGGTTAACGCTGAAAGAGAATTCCTCCGGTCTTCACAAAGGACAAAAGCGCATTTCCAAACGGGGAAGGCGAAAGCTTCGAGCCCTTCTCTTCCGAGTAATGATGCCGATGATTCGTCACAATGAGGCGTTTCGGAAGCTGCATAAGTATTACACGACAAGGCGGGAGAATCCGCTCAAGAAAAAGCAGTCCATTGTGGTTCTATGCGGAAAGCTGTTGAAAGTGCTTCACGCCCTTAGTACGAAGCACATGGTGTTTAATGCGCAGCGAATGATCCAGGACTTCACCCAGGTCAGGCAAGCCGCCTAATTTCTTCTTCCGATTAAATCACAAGGATGACACGGAGAAGCTGGCATATCCATTCGACCTCGGTCCCTATAGGAGCTTCGCCAGCCTCTGCCTTATGACTAGACCGAACGAAGGAATGTAGGCACACGGATGCTAAGAGACATGGGAGGGTACATCATCATAAGCAACGCAGAAATCCAATGTGCATCACATACTGAGTTCAGCTCCACCAACCAGATATACCCAGTGGAGACCACGAAGTGTACCCGTCAACTGTCATAGAATCACATATTTTAAAAATCCTGTTAAGGATTGTGTCGAAAAATATTTTTTTGACACCCCATCAGCGGCTTAAACCGTTAATACATCAACATTTATAGAGGGAGGTAAAAAGATGGACTTTTTATATTGGGCGTTAATTATTGCTGCCTTTGTCATTGCCTTTGTTGGTCTGATATATCCGATTATACCGAGCGTCGTGTTTATAATTGGAGGATTTCTTCTTTACGGCTGGTTTTACGGCTTTGATCAATATGGCTATACGTTTTGGATTATAGAAGGGATCTTCACAGCAGTCCTTTTTGCGGCTGATTACGTGACAAATTTAATCGGTGTGAAAAGAGTGGGAGGGAGCAAGGCGGCCATATGGGGAAGCACGATTGGACTCCTTGTAGGCCCATTTGCCATTCCAATTGCCGGTATATTAATCGGGCCATTCATTGGGGCCGTTCTGGCCGAGCTGCTCGTACATAAAAAAGACTTCACGACCTCTGTAAAAGTGGGTCTCGGCTCACTTGTCGGATTTATTTCAGGAGTGGCTGCGAAAAGTGTGATCCAGCTGATCATGATCGGTTATTTCTTATATGTCGTTCTTTAAGCAAATAATGCCGATAATCTTAGCCGCAAAACGCACGAGTATAGCCTCATTTTTCCAATTCACTATGATAGCGGTACCAAACCGCAATCATATTCATTGAAACATTTTTTTAAATTTGGTACGCTGAACTCAGACAGCAAAAGGGCAAGCCCCTTTGCTTGCTTAGTACATACTAATTCAAGGAGGAGATTTAAATGGCTTACGAACTACCGCAATTGCCTTACGCTTATGATGCATTGGAGCCTCATATTGACAAGGAAACAATGAACATTCACCACACGAAGCACCACAACACATATGTAACGAATGTCAATGCTGCACTTGAAGGTCACGATGACCTTGCCGGCAAAAGCATTGAAGACCTGATCTCCAACCTGGATGCAATTCCTGAAGAAAAAAGAACAGCTGTACGCAACAACGGCGGTGGACATGCTAACCATTCATTCTTCTGGCAAATCCTTTCACCAAACGGCGGCGGAGGGCCAACTGGCGCTCTTGCTGACGCAATCAGCAGCAAATTCGGAAGCTACGACGCTTTCAAAGAAGAATTTGCGAAAGCTGCAACAACACGCTTTGGCTCCGGCTGGGCATGGCTTGTAGTTCATAACGGCGAGCTTGAAGTAACAAGTACTCCTAACCAGGATTCTCCAATCATGGAAGGCAAAACACCTGTATTGGGATTAGACGTTTGGGAGCATGCTTACTACCTGAACTATCAAAACCGCCGTCCGGATTACATCAAATCCTTCTGGAATGTAGTAAACTGGGACGAAGTTTCCAAGCGCTACGAATCAGCAAAATAAGAAGTTCAGTATGAAAAGCAGGGTGTAAAAGCCCTGCTTTTTTTGTAATGGGAACAATGAAAAGATAATCGGATTGCATCAAATCCTTCTGGGATGTAGTGAACTGGGACGAAGTTTCCAACCGCTGCGAATCAGCAAAATAAGATGTGCAGTATGAGAAGCAGGGGGTAACAGCCCTGCTTTTTTTGTAATGGGAACAATGAAAAGATGATCGGATTGCATCAAATCCTTCTGGGATGTAGTGAACTGGGACGAAGTTTCCAACCGCTGCGAATCAGCAAAATAAGATGTGCAGTATGAGAAGCAGGGGGTAACAGCCCTGCTTTTTTTCGTAGCGGAAACATTAGGAAAATGCATTTTTGTACTGCTGCTCAGAAATATTGCGCTCCCGATAACAATTTACTTGCAGGGGTGACCCTGAGGCTGACACCGTACTTGATGATCTAACAGTATAGCGGCTGATTGTAGAATAATCAGATCTTTCAAGTGGGTTCAGAAAATTTTTGAAGAGATTTCTGCAGTGGATAGCTGCTAATCTAAGCTCCGGCCAAGTATGGGGAGGTATTGTACCTGATTCACAGGCTCCGCTAAGGATAGCGGCTATTTTTCACATGAAAATGGCCTTAATCATTCGAGATATTACGTTTTCAGAAGGATTTGAACATGCTTGCGGCTGTGGACGTCCCGGATTCACCCTTTTAGCTGAGTTCACGTTACATTTTCACAAAATATCGTCCCGTTTACAGGTTTATTGTCCGTACTTCTAATTTATTGTCCGTATTTCCAATTTATTGTCCGTATTCCAGATTTATTGTCCTAACTCACACATATAAAGACTTTTCGAGCAAATTCGACAAAACTTCTGGTGGCTGCACATGGTTACGAGGCGCTGATTTAATTCCATTCGTTTCGATACCCTCATTAAATCCAGATTAAATACATAACTCCTTTCCTTCGTGCCACACTATGACGAGACAGAAAGGAAGTTTTGCTATGGCTAAACTGCAAAAACTCTTCGGGGATATTGAAGTCAACAAAGATCTCCTGCTTCTTCTTACGATAGGGGGCCTCTACTCCCTGAGCATTTCGCTGTCCAATTCGTTTGTTAACGTCTTTTTATGGAAGCAGACTGGAGAGTTTGCCGACCTTGGCGTTTACAACTTATGCATTGTCGTGATGCAGCCGCTGACTTTTATTCTGGCTGGCAGGTGGGCGAAGAAAGTGGACAGGGTCATCGTACTGAGGCTTGGAGTGTTTTTTCTTTCCGTATTTTATATTCTTGTGCTGATCATAGGAAACCGCGCCAGTGAGTACCTCATAATAATGGGGGGGCTTCTCGGTGTAGGCTACGGTTTTTACTGGCTGGCCTTCAATGTATTGACCTTTGAGATTACTGAACCGGAAACAAGGGATTTTTTCAACGGCTTTTTAGGCGTTTTGACGTCATCCGCCGGTATGATCGGACCGATAGCGGCCGGCCTGGTTATATCCTATTTCGCAGGGGACAGCGGGTATAACGTAATTTTTGCTATATCTCTGGCACTGTTTGCCAGTGCGGTCGGTTTAAGTTTGCAATTGAAAAGAAGGCCGTCGAGCGGGCAATATTTAATAAAAAAAGTGTTTTATGAACGAAAGCATGATGCAAACTGGAAGCTGATCACCGGGGCACACTTTTTTCAAGGCTTAAGAGAAGGGACCTTTATTTTCGTAATCGGGGTTTTCGTATTCATCACAACGGGCAGTGAACTGGCATTAGGCACCTTTGGCATGATTAATTCTGCAGTGGCCTTTGTCGCTTACTATGCAGCCTCGAGGCTGATTACAAAAAACAAACGGAAAAAAGCGATATTGCTTGGAGGCTTATTGCTCTACTCCTCCATTTTCCTCATTTTATTCAGCATGTCTTATCAAAACCTGCTCATTTATGCAGTCTGCATCGCCGTTGCCTATCCAGTTCTTCTGGTTCCTTACGCTTCCCTGACCTATGATGTAATTGGCAGAGCATGGAATGCAGCAAAAGCACGGGTAGAGTATATGGTAGTAAGGGAACTTTTTCTGAACGCGGGAAGAGTGGTATCGATTCTCGGGTTCATTGCAGTGGTCACCCAATTCAATGTCCAGGAAGCTTTGCCCGTATTTTTGTCCATCATTGGGGCGGGGCATGCGTGCATCTATTTTTTTGTAAGAAAGATTCAGCTTCCTGAGCCGGTTCATACAATTAAAAGCGAAGATGGAGAGATTATCGCTGCAGAATCCAATTTAATGGATGGAGAAAACGGAAATTAATCGGATTCCTTACAATTATGTAACAAACCGATCGGCCGGTAGAAATAAAAACGGAAAAAGAATACAATGAAAAGGCACTTGCAAAGGTGTCTTTTTATTTTTAACAGGGCAGAAAATGTATGGTACGATGGGCACTGGGTGAACGATTTAAGGAATTACAGTCGCATTCAAAATCAAGCCTTTCCACATAAAACGAAATACAGGGTGGTGTCAAATGACGAAAGAAGAAAAAAAGCGAAAAAGAAAGATGCTGCCAGTTCGGCTAAATGCCTTATTTTTGGTTGTCTTTTTCATCTTTTGCGGGATCGTTCTCAGGCTCGGGGTGGTCCAGATTGTTTACGGCCAGGATTACAAGAAGGAACTGGAAAGAAAAGAAGAGACGGATGTCAGTTCAACGGTTCCGAGAGGAAAAATGTACGACAGGAATTATACGCCGCTCGTAGATAATGAACCCCTCAACGCCATTACATATACGAGATCATCCGCAACAAGCCAGGAAGATCGACTAGCGATTGCAAAGGCGCTCAGCGGACTCATTGAGCAGAATACGGACAAGGTGACAGAAAGAGACAAGAAAGATTATTGGATCATGACGCGGCCGGATGAAGCGAAGAAAAAGATCACTTCTGAAGACCGGCAAAAGGTCGAGGACGGCGAAATTCCGGAAGATAAGCTGTATGAGCTGCAGCTAAGCCGAATTACAGAACAGGATCTTGCGGACATTTCGGAAAAGGAGCTTGAAGTGCTGGCCATTAAACGCCAGATGGATGCTGGGTATGCGATGACTCCTCAAACAATCAAAAACAAAGGAGTGACTCCAGAGGAAGTTGCTGCAGTAAGCGGACAGCTTGAAGATTTGCCGGGCGTTGATATTACGACGGACTGGGAGAGAAAATACCCCTATAAGTCGATGCTTCGGACGATGATAGGCAGCATATCTTCACCTGAGCAGGGAATCCCGAAGGAGCAGCGGGATACGTTTCTTGCCAAGGGGTACAGCCTAAATGACCGTGTCGGAACCAGCTACCTTGAAATGCAGTATGAAGATGTTCTTCAAGGAGAAAAAGCACGGGCTAAAAACATTACAGATCGGGAAGGCAACATTCTGGAGACCCAAATCATCTCCGAGGGAAAAAGTGGAAAGGACCTGGTCCTCACTCTGGATGTTGAACTGCAGCAGGAAGTGGAAAAAATTATAGAAGAAGAGCTTAAGGCCGCTAAAAAGGAATCAGGCACTGAAATGCTTGACCGTGCCTTTGTTGTTATGATGGATCCGAGAAATGGTGAAGTCCTTACCATGGCCGGTAAGCAAATTGTAAAAGATGACAGCGGAGTCCAGAAAATTAATGACTATTCATTGGGAGCGATGACATCCTCCTATACGATGGGTTCTGCCGTTAAAGGAGCAACAGTCCTTGCGGGCTATCAGTCAGGTGCAATCAAACCAGGCACTTCCCTGCTGGATGAACCGCTTTACATTAAAGGCTCGCCCGCAAAAAAATCCTACGAGACGATGGGAACAGTAAACGATCTGGAAGCGCTGAAACGTTCTTCTAATGTTTACATGTTCAAGACCGCTATCGAAATGGGAGATGGAGAATACAAAAAAAACAGCTCACTTCCGCTTGATACAGGAGCCTTCAGCGAGATGCGAAACTATTTCAGCCAATTTGGACTCGGTGTTCCAACAGGGATCGACCTTCCGAATGAAGCCACAGGATACAAGGGAACATCCGTAACCCCCGGGCTTCTGCTGGATTTATCAATCGGACAGTATGATACGTACACACCGCTCCAGCTCGCACAATATGTGTCAACCATTGCGAATGGCGGCTATAGAATGAAGCCGCAGATGGTGAAGGAAATCCGAGAGCCCGACCCTTCTGAAGGAATTGGACCGGCAGTCAGATCCTCAGAGCCGCACGTTCTGAACAAGCTGGATATGGACAAAGATCAGATTGAGCGGGTGCAGGAAGGCTTCAGGCAAGTGATGCAGGAGAAAAAAGGGACCGGCTACGGATACTTTATGGGGGCTGATTACAGCCCAGCCGGAAAAACAGGAACGGCACAGGCATTTTATGATGGA
Source organism: Metabacillus sp. 84 (assembly GCF_050107715.1). NCBI lineage: Bacteria > Bacillati > Bacillota > Bacilli > Caryophanales > Bacillaceae > Metabacillus > Metabacillus sp. 84. The sequence goes on from NZ_JBNILN010000009.1 coordinate 32,791, forward strand.
CCAAATAAAAGCAAATTTTTAGCTCCCACTTTTAACCTCACCATGGTCGGCTACGCGCCGCATGACAAGCCGGAAGTGGCATTCTCAGTAGTAGTGCCCTGGGCTTATGACAAAAGTTCAAATTCAAACTCTGTCAACAAAGTGATCAGCAAACGAATCATGGATAAATATTTCGAGCTAAAGGAAAAACATGATAAAGAAAATTTAGAACAAAAAAATATAGATAAAATTGAAGAAAAGGCGATAAAAAAAGAAGTTGAATAAACTTCCGGGACTATTGCCATAATAAAAGCACTCAACCAAGAGTGCTCTTTTTCTGGAAAAAAAGGGCGGGATATCCCTAAAAACCGACAAAAAGCATCACGGATTTACAAAGTCTTAACATTTGGTTAAAACCAAGTTAATAGTAAGCCTGTATTCTTATTCACGTAGGACAAAAACACCATTTTAGGGGGAATAGAAATAATGAAAAGCTTGAAATTTATGGCTGTATCCATCATGGCATCATCTTTCCTTGCGCTTGCAGCTTGCGGCGGCGGAGAAGGCACTAACGGAGGTTCCGGTTCCAGCTCCAGCGAAAAGCCAGCTGAGGAATCTGCTGAAAAGAAACTATCCGGTGAAATTGCGATTGATGGATCTTCTACAGTAGCACCAATCGGTGAAGTTGTATCTGAAGAATTCAATGCAGAACACCCTGATGTTAAAGCTCCTATCGGTGTATCCGGTACAGGCGGCGGTTTCGAGCGTTTCATTAAAGGCGAAACTGACATCTCCCAAGCTTCACGTCCAATCAAAGACGAAGAGAAAAAAGCTCTTGAAGATGCTGGCATCGAATACACAGAATTCAAAGTTGCCAACGATGGACTATCTGTAGTTGTTAACCAAGAAAACGACTGGGTTAATGAACTTACTGTAGATCAGCTTCAGCAAATGTGGTCCGAAGGCGGAGCGAAAATGTGGTCCGACATTGACCCATCTTGGCCGGAAGAAGAAATTAAATTCTATTCCCCAGGAACGGACTCTGGTACTTTTGATTACTTCACAGAAGTAATCCTAGAAGCAAACGACAAAGAAAATGAAATTACAACAGCTGCTACTCTTTCCGAAGATGATAACGTTCTGGTTAAAGGCGTACAAAACGATAAAAACGCAATCGGCTACTTTGGTTATGCTTACTACCTAGAAAACAAAGATACATTCAAAGTTGTTCCAATTGTAAATGAAGAAGGCGAGGCAGTAGAGCCTACTGACGAAACTGTTGAAGACGGTTCTTACAACCCGCTATCCCGTCCACTATTCATCTACGTGAAAAATGAGTCTTTGACTGAAAAAGAAGAAGTTAAAGAATTTGTTAAGTTCTACCTTGAGCAAGCAAGCACGCTTGCTAGCCAAGTTGGATACGTAAGTCTTCCTCAGGAAGAAACAGATGCTGCTATGGAAGCATTTGAAGAAGCAACGAAATAATAGCAATACAACCACATAGGTGAGAAGCATCTTTTGCTTCTCATCTTTCTATGTAGAAAGGGGTTTGTAAAATGGCCATGGAAAACAGCCGGTCTGTTCGAGAAATGATAAAAGAGAAAAAATCAAAAAACAGCGCTGGCAATATTATTGAGAAAGTAATACCCTATATTCTTTTGTTTACTGCCATTGTGTCGGTACTTACGACATTGGGAATTCTTTACACATTAATCGTTGAAACGTTCACTTTCTTTTCAAAAGTTCCTTTTTCGAATTTCTTCCTGGAACTAAAATGGCTTCCTTTTGCAGGGGATCCAAAGTACGGAATTATTTCATTAATTTCTGGTACACTCCTTGTAACGCTGATTGCTACCATTGTAGCCGTTCCTATTGGGCTTGGAGCAGCCATATATTTGAGTGAATATGCTACTGACCGAGTCAGAAGAATTGTTAAACCGATACTAGAAATTCTTGCCGGAATTCCAACAATTGTTTACGGCTTTTTCGCATTAACTTTTGTCACCCCGCTCCTTCAAAGCGTGATTCCTGGTCTTAACTTCTTTAATGCTCTAAGTCCAGGTATTGTAGTAGGAATTATGATTATTCCTATGATTGCATCTCTTTCTGACGATGCAATGAGTTCTGTGCCAAACTCCATTCGTGAAGGTGCACTGGCAATGGGTGCCACCAAATTCGAAGTTGCTATTAAAATAATATTACCTGCAGCAATATCAGGGATTATTGCTTCTTTCGTACTTGGGATTTCACGCGCAATTGGGGAAACGATGATTGTAACGCTTGCAGGGGGTTCTAACCCTAATCTAACACTCGATCCTACTGAAACGATTCAGACTATGACAGCTTATATCGTTCAGGCCAGTACGGGTGACGCAGGTTACGGAACTCCAATTTACTATAGCATCTACGCTGTAGGAATGACTCTGTTTGTCTTTACTCTCATTATGAATATATTGGCACAGTTTATTTCGCGCCGTTTCAGAGAGGAGTATTAAGATGAAGTTAATCGACCAAGCTCTGATAAAGAGAAAAATGGGAGGCAGACTTGCAAAGAATCAAGTTTTTAAAGGTATTTACCTGCTGGCCACTCTTTTTTCACTTATCGTATTGGCAATTCTGCTGTTTCGGATATTCACTCAAGGATATGCATACCTTTCATGGGATTTTCTACAGAATTTCACTTCTGTAATACCTGAAAAGGCTGGTATTAAAGCAGCACTTTACGGAACGTTGTGGGTCATGGCAGTAACGATTCCTGTATCACTCATTCTGGGGGTCGGAACCGCTATTTATTTAGAAGAATATGCGTCAAAAAATAGATTTACTACTTTTATTCAAATGAATATCTCTAATTTGGCCGGTGTGCCATCCATTGTTTTTGGATTACTTGGTTTGACCATTTTTGTACGTTTCTTCGATTTAGATCGAAGTATTTTAGCCGGCGGACTAACTATGGCCCTTTTAATTCTTCCAGTAATAGTAGTAGCATCTCAAGAGGCCATTCGTTCTGTACCCGGACAGCTTCGTGAAGCTTCTTATGGGATGGGGGCTACCAAATGGCAAACTATTTACCGGGTGGTTTTACCAACCGCAGTTCCAGGAATATTAACTGGAAGTATTCTTGCCTTTTCCCGAGCAGTAGGGGAGACAGCCCCATTACTCGTAGTAGGTGCATATGCAGCTGTAAGGTATATTCCGGACGATTTACTAAGTACGTTCACGGTTATGCCAATTCAGATTTATCAATGGGCAGCGAGACCGCAGGCTGAGTTCCAGACATTAGCAGCAGCGGGCATCATCATCCTGTTTATTATTTTGATCGTTATGAATTCAATAGCTGTTTTGATTCGAAATAAGTTTTCCAACAGATACTAAACCGGTTTTAGGTGAAGGAGGATTTTCGCAATGGAAGTAAAAACAATTGTGAAAGATACAAAAGCATCAAGTGCAAATACAGAGTCCGTAAACACAAACGATAACAAAAACATTGTGTACAACACAGATAATTTAAACCTTTGGTACGGCAGCAACCAGGCATTGAAAAATATTGACCTGGATGTGTATGAAAACGAAGTAACCGCAATTATCGGACCTTCCGGGTGTGGTAAGTCCACTTTTATCAAGACGTTGAACCGCATGGTTGAACTTGTTCCAATTGTCCGCACATCAGGAAAAATTATTTACCGCGGCCAAAACATTTTTGAGAAATCCTACGGTGTAGAAGAACTGAGAACACACGTTGGAATGGTATTCCAAAAGCCTAACCCTTTCCCGAAATCCATTTACGACAATGTCGCTTATGGACCTAGAATTCACGGAATCCGAGACAAAAAAGTGCTGGACCAGATTGTAGAGGAAAGCTTAAAGGGTGCTGCGATCTGGGATGAAGTAAAAGACCGTCTTAAGGAAAATGCATACGGCCTTTCAGGGGGACAGCAGCAGCGTCTTTGCATCGCGCGCTGTTTGGCAATTGAACCTGATGTTATTCTTATGGATGAGCCTACGTCCGCACTTGATCCGATTTCTACGCTTAAAGTGGAAGAGCTGGTTCAAGAATTAAAGCAAAATTACAGCATTATCATCGTAACGCATAATATGCAGCAGGCCGCCCGTATTTCTGACCGTACTGCATTCTTCTTAAACGGAGAAGTAATCGAGTACTCGAATACGAACAAACTGTTCTCTACTCCATCGGATAAACGTACTGAAGATTATATTACTGGCCGTTTTGGCTAAAATTAAAAGCCGTGCATATCAGCACGGCTTTTTCCTTATTCAGATAGCTTTTACTGTAAAACACCTTATCAACAAGCTTTGTCAAAGGATGGTGTTGATTTTAACACCGAAGCGGAAGGCTTGAGTTTCCGGGATAAGAGCAGCGGGACAGGTAATATCCGGCAGTGGTGCCGGGAGCATGAGGCTCAACCGTCCGCCCGAGCATAAGCGAACGCCAGCTTGATCCAGTTAACAGCCAAGTTTAACAGAGCATCCTATCATTGTCTTAAATGAAAACGAGTAAAAATGGTGAAATAAGGGGATAGAAATAGAAGGAGGAGATAAATATGGTCGTACGCGGACAATTTGATTTTGATTTAAATACATTGCGGGAAAAGTTGATTGAAATGGGCAGCCTTACTGAAATTGCACTGTCTAAGGCAATCGATGCTCTTGAGAACCAGAATATTGAACGGGCTCTTGAAATTATGGAAGAGGACGAAACGGTTGATAATTTGGATGAAGAGATCAATGATCTCTCGATTCTTCTGATAGCTAAGCAGCAGCCGGTGGCTACCGACTTGCGCAGGATTATGGTTGCAATTAAAATTTCCAACGAGATGGAAAGGATGGCAGACTTTGCAGTAAATATCGCTAAGTCTGCGATTCGGATTGGAGACGACCCTCTCATTAAACCGATTGAAACGATAAAGAGTATGCATTCGATTGCGAGCGAGATGCTTTCATTATCGATAAAAGCTTTTAATGAAGAGGACGTCGTGCTGGCAAAAAAAGTAGCGGATATGGATGATCAGGTTGATGATTATTATGGTCAAACAATCAGAGAGCTTCTCGAGCTCACCCAGCACAGCCGTGAATCGATGCCTCAGATTACACAGCTTTTATTCGTAAGCAGGTATCTAGAGCGGTTTGCGGATCACGCCACAAACATTTCAGAAAATATTTTCTACCTTGTAAAAGGAAGACATTACGATTTGAATAATTAAAAAAGTCCGCTGATCCCAGCGGATTTTTTTACTGCTTTACAAGATATTTGGCTGCTTCTTCATTCGTGAGACCGGTTGGGAGGTTGTATTTGCCCTGGCGTACTTTCCGGTGCAGGTCTGTATCAATCAGATAGCTGGCAAACTCTTTAGCCGATGGAATGATTCCGCCTTCTTCCATGATCTGGGCCACTTCGCCGGTACTCATCCCATCTCCTATGCTGAATCGATAAGTTTCCTGTTTGGGAGCTTCCTCCGTTTTGGCTGCTTCTTTCTGCTTGTTATCATTTGAAACGGCCTCTTCTTTGGCTTTAACAAGCGCCTCGTACTGATCTCTTGGGAGGGCGACTTCGCCCTCACTGCCTAAGTAGGTCTGGACTTGTTTTTTTGTGATCTCTGCAGGCACAGCTTCTTCTTTGGGAGAAAGAAAATAGGCAGCGGATAGAATAGCGGTAGCGGAGATAATCCCTGCGGAGAAAGCCTGAATGCTTTTTCTGCTCATGTTAAGATCCTCTCATTCCGTTTAATCATACCTTGAACCTGCTTTACAGAAATATTCTCGGATTTGGCGATGGCATCAACGGTCATCCCGTGCTGGTATTTCGCTAATACTTTTCTCTCGATATAGTAGTCAAGCTGTTTTTCTTCAGGGATCGACTGAATGTCATCCTGCAGAATTTCTTCTTCCAACACCTTGACCTTCTTTTTTAGCTTGTAAATCTCCTGCATTGAAGACAGCTGAAGCTGATCGAGATCTTTTTCTATTTCTTGAACCTTATCTTTTTTTGTGAATGAATAAGCCAGCAGGCCAATGGCGGCAGCCAGTAAAATCACAATGACAACTTCCATCTCATTTCCACCTTCTCATTAAGTTTTCCCTTATTATTTATATCATAAAATGTCGAATATTTTAATGGTTTTTGTCAGAAAACCGCGGATTTGCTTAATTTTATTCCAGTTTCAAGCTTCTGGTTGTATGATCGCGGATTTTGAATTATAGTAGAGAAAAATAGAGAAATGAGGAGCGGACGGTTGGATTTTGAAAAGGCTTCTGCGGCATCACGAACAGACTGGATTCAAGTAAAGCAGGTTTCTTCCTTTCTTTTTACAGAATGGCACATTTCTGCTTTAACAGAGAAAGCCTCATCACATCTTATGAAAGAAGAATATGAAAGCCTTTACAAAATAGTTAAGCTATCTCTTTACCGTCATGATGGAAAAGAGCCCGTAACCTACGATTACCCGATCCATTCCTCAGCAGGGAAAAAGAAGCTTTTTTTTCCAAAGGGCTTTTCTGCCTTCCAATTGCATCTGATTCTCATCAACTCCTCCAACCTGAAGCTGTTTGCAGCCAAAACTCCTGATCTGCCCTCTGCCCGCACCGACGTCTTGGGCGATTTTCTAAACGCAGATTACCGCTTGTATTTTTCCGCCTATACAGATTACGGAGAAAGGGATTGAACATGCAAAATGACGGTCCGGAATCCATTCTAATGCTCTCATCTGAATATCCTCCTGAAATATTGGGCGGGCTTGGAACACACGTGAAGCATTTAGTGAAGGAGCTTGCAGTCAGAGACAGAAGCGGGGTACTCGTGACTCTTCCTTCCAAAGCAGCCGGAAGTGCTGGGAAAGAAAAATCGTTTTCGATCATCCGCCCGCCAATGGCTTTTGAGCGCTACAGCCACTCCTTTGAATGGATGCTGAATGCCAATTTCGCCTGGATTAAAGCTTTACATGATATGAACGTTCCGTTTACGCTTGTACACGCCCACGACTGGCTGACAGCAGGAGCCGCTCTTTATGCGAAGAAAACGTTCGATGTTCCGCTCGTTGCAACGATTCATTCCCTGGAAAGCGGCCGTAAAAACACACTTACTACTTCTGCAGAAAAATGGATTCACGATACAGAGATGGAATTAATCCGCAAAGCGGATCACCTAATTGTGTGCAGCCAGTATATGAAGCAGGCCCTGATTCGGGAAGGTGCAGACCCGGGAGCCATCACGCAAGTGAAAAATGGCGTTTCGATCCCTCCGCCTGCAGAGAATGGGAAGCCGGCTGAACCGTATCTGTTTTCTATGGGGAGGTTTGTTCCCGAAAAAGGATTTGAGGATCTCATAAGGGCCTTTTCTAAGCTTAAACCCTCGTTTCCAGATTTAGAACTCGTCATAGCCGGTGAAGGTCCTGCTTTAGCTGGCTGCACAGGGCTAGTACGAGAACTCAATCTCCAGGAAGATGTAACATTTCCTGGTTTTATTTCGGGTACCGAGCTGAATAAATATATACAGCATGCGGCTGGAATATGCATACCAAGCCGCTATGAGCCATTCGGACTTGCTGCCCTTGAAGCAATGGCTGCAGGTAAACCGGTTGCTGTTTCAAGCGCGGGTGGCCTTCCTGAGCTGGTTTCCCATGATGAAAATGGATGGGTATTCGAGAACGGGAAAATAGATCAGCTCATCCAAGTTTTATCGGAAATGCTGAGTAAACCAGAAAAGGCTCAGCTCCTTGGAAAAAATGCGCTAAAGGAGTCCAAAAATTATTCGTGGTCCTTAATGGGTGAAGAAACCTTGGCTGTTTACAATAAGCTGCTTCAGAGAAAGTGAAGGGAAGGGGTTTTCATATGAAAGCAATAATCATGGCAGGAGGAATGGGTACCAGATTACAGCCCCTTACATCAAGATTGCCCAAACCCATGGTTCCGCTGCTGAATAAACCGGTCCTTGAATATGTCATCCTCCACTTAAGAGAGAATGGATTTACGAGTATTTTCCTTTCCCTTTGCTGGAATAGCCGGGTCATTGAGGAGTATTTTGGAGATGGTTCCCGGCACGGCGTCCAGATCTCTTATTTGATTGAAAAAAAGCCGCTTGGCACAGCCGGCTGCATCAAGCTTGCGGAGCCCTTCCTCAAAGAGTCTTTCTTGGTCGTCAGCGGCGATACGATCAGCAATTTCAACCTCGGAGAAGGAATATCAGCTCATAGGGAATCAGGCTGCATCGCAACGGTATTTGGTGTGAAGAAGAACCAAACAGGAGAATATGGGAGCGTCATTGCCGGAAGGAATGGACGGATTCTCGGCTTTTCAGAAAAGCCAAGCCGGACCGAAGTCTACAGTGAGTATATTAACACCGGCATGTATATCTTTGAGCCAGAGGTCTTCAATTATATCAAAAGAGGAACACCTCAGGATATCAGTAAGGATATCATGCCCAAGCTTCTCACGGATGGTCTTCATATGCATCAAGCTGCTGGATACTGGTCCGATATAGGCACTCATTCAGAGTACAGGGGAGCGCAATACGATTTGCTCGACGGCATAAAAGGCCTCTCACCTGAATGGATTTTTGCTTCAACTTCCAGTGAGGAGAGAATCCATATTGAACAGGGAGCTGTCATAGAGCCCGGAACAATACTCACCGGCCCTCTATTTATAGGGAAGGGTACTGTAATCGAAAAGGGAAGCAAAATCGGCCCGTATGCGATACTGGGTGACAGTACACACATAGCTGAGGGGTCGAAGATTGAACACTCTATTTTCTGGCATCATCAGCGTATTCACTCATATGCCATCGTCCGGGGATCCGTTTTGGCAAGCAGCTGTGAAATAAAGTCCTTCAGTGAATTGCAAAATGGGTCCGTTCTGGGCGAAAATGTAGTTCTGGAGGGGGATAACGTGGTGAAGGAGCAGGTTCGGATCTGGCCTGACCAAACGGTAGCACCGGGAGTTATATTGAATGATACCTTTTCTGCAAGGTATCTGGCAGATGCTTTGCTTTTCAGAAAAAGAGGCCATATCCATCTTGCCATCGCAGAGGGAGGAGGCGTTAAAGCGGCGAAACTTGCACAGGCATTTGCCGCCTCTTGCGGAAAAGCAGGCGTCATTGCCGGAAGTGACGGCAGTGCTCTTTCTTCCTTATTCTTGAGTCTGTTCACCGAATCGCTCCGATCGTTCGGCTGTCCAATCTATGCAGAAGAGGATCCGCTTTCACCTTCCGCGTTAAGGTTCGGATGCAGCAAATTGAACAGGATGGGGGTTTATGCGGTTTCTTCCAAAGATTCGTGCTCCTTTCTTTTCTTCGACGGAGGGGGACAGCTCCTTCCATCTGAAATAGAAAAATCAATGCAGCATCATTTTTCAAAAGCGACAATGGTTACAACCGAGGTGCCTGGCATAAAAACGAGAATAGCGGGCCTTGCCTTTGAATATGAGAGCTCATTTCTAAATGCTTATTTCCCTAATGAGAGTGAAACTTACGGAGCGGAGCTTGATGCGCTTTCATACCGTTTTCACAGGGATTGGCTGGAGCGGGCAAATTTTACAGTGAGGCTGTCACCGGCTGAAGCCCGTGATTTTAAAAATGCCGATCTTGTCTTTCTTCTAAATGAAAAAGATCAAAGCCTTCAGCTAAAAGGGGAGAACGGAGACCTGCCCATCACGGCTTCCGTCTTATCAGAGCTCCTGCAGGAGAGTCAGTCTATTCCGGAGACCGACAGCCCATTGCAGCTGCTGATCTATTTGCTGAAAGGAATGAAAGAGAAGCCGGCCGTTAAGACGAAACTCATACTCTATTCAAAAGCTGCTTACGAGCATATTTCGTGTCAGCACGGACAGGAAACCAGAGTTTTGAGCAGGCTGATTTCAGACGAGGATTTTGACCGGCTCCGTCTTTCTGAAGGAGTCAACATCCACCATGCAGATGACAGCTGGACGAGAATATCGGCTCTCCAGGACCGCTCGGCTTTTTCCGTAATAACAGTCAACAGCCGGCCCGAAGAAGCCTTAAAAACAAATGAGAAATACACAAGGAAAATAAAACACTTTCAAAAATAAAAAATAAAGTGGAATTTCTTAAACAACAATGGTATGATGTTAAAGTCTGATTAGATTTAACGATTGAAGAGTTTGGAGGGATAAACATGCGTGTGAATATTACACTTGCTTGCACTGACTGTGGTGAGCGTAACTATATCTCTAAAAAGAATAAACGTAATAACCCGGATCGTATGGAGCTTAAAAAATACTGCTCCAGAGAGAAAAAAATGACAACGCACCGTGAAACAAAGTAAGCAGCAGGGAATTTATTCCTGCTGTTTTTTTGTGTGCGGAGCTGCTGATGCGCCTGACCCTCACTCTGCTAAAGCACTAAAGCTCTGGCACCACCTCACCAATCCCATACGGAGCAAGGCTTTAAAAGTCCAAGTCCCCGTACCGCTGTGCGTTAAAGCAGCAGGGGCCTGGCACAGTGCCTGACCCCACCTTCACTGCCGTACTAAAGCTCCGGCACCTGATCCGGCAGACCTTGCCACATAACGCCTGACTGCATTTTGTCTCTGACCCCCGGCCCTTTAATGTACTAAAGCTCCGGCACCGCCCCAGCATACCGGTAAACGGAAAACGCTGAACATTCACCAGTGCAAGGTCAGCCCCGGCACCTCATAAAATATTTCAGCGGATTTGCTGTGAATACGATTTCGAACATATATAATGAAACCAATACATATAAAAGCGGTGAATCAAAATGAATAAAACAAGCCTGCGGGAGCAAATGAAAATTCAGCTGCAGAAAATGACCGACCATGAATACTCCGTTTACTCTGACCGTCTGGAAAAGCAGTTATTTCAAAGCACGTTGTGGAAGAATGCCGCCGTTATCGGTTTAACAATCTCTCAAAACAGGGAACCAAATACAAGAAACATCATCAGAAGAGCATGGAGCGAGGGGAAGCAGGCGGTTATTCCAAAATGCTTTCCTGCTGAACGAAAAATGGAATTCAGAGTACTTACCTCCTTTGATCAGCTGGAAACGGTCTATTACGGGTTAAAGGAGCCAATCCGGGAGATGACTGCGTTGGCGGATAAACGTTCAATCGATGCCATCGCTGTGCCGGGTTTGTGCTTTGATTCCAGAGGCTACCGGATCGGCTATGGCGGAGGGTATTATGACCGCTTTTTAGAGGATTACCGGGGACAAACAGTTTCACTAGCCTTCTCTTTCCAGGTTCTTCCTCTCGTTCCTGCTGAACCCTTTGATGTTCCGGTGCAAAGGATCATAACTGAAAAAGAGGTGCTTCATTGCTGTGACTAATCCGATTCACATTATAGGGATCTTTTTAATCGGCTTCATTTCTCTTGCGGGCTGGAAGATCCGCTCCCTGACTCTAACCGGAGCAGCTGCAGCGTTCCTGACAGGAATGCTGATCTATCTGGGGTATGGGTACCAGGGTCTGCTGCTGCTTGGAGCCTTTTTTGCAAGCTCAAGCCTGCTGAGTAAATTTAAAAGAAACCGGAAACAAGCTGTCGATGAACTGTTGGAAAAAGGGGACCGCAGGGATTCAGTCCAGGTATTTGCAAACGGAGGGATTGCCTCCATTGCCAGTTTCATGTTCTGGCTGACCGGTGCAGATCTATGGACGGCTGTCTTTTGCACGTCAATCGCCGCGGCAAACTCGGATACGTGGGCTTCGGAAATAGGAACCCTTAGTAAAAGAAATCCCAGACTGCTGCTTTCACTAAGAAAAACAGTAAGAGGGACATCGGGTGCGGTTTCGATGCTTGGAACAGGAGCGGCTGCCGCCGGGGCAGCCTTCATCGCCATCCTGTCTGTTATGGTATTTAACCTGAGCGTGCAATGGGGAGTCATGATTGCCTTGATTGGATTCTGCGGCAATCTGGCGGATACAGTTCTTGGCGGATCCGTCCAGGTAAAATATAAATGTCCAGCCTGCGGAAAAATCACAGAGCGGCGGTTACATTGTGGTGTCGAAGGACACGTCTTTCAAGGCTATTCTTTTTTTAATAATGATGCAGTCAACATCATTTCCATTGGATTTGCAGCCGTATTGTCAGCTGGAATTTTCATCTTTTTTTCTTTTTGACGAAGAGCACCGCGTATAACAAGCGTTTCGGTGAAACATCGGGATCTGTTAACGCTTTCCAGCGGATGGTTATGCAGGGCAGACCTCAGCGCTCACTTCTGTGGGGTCCATAATCAGTCTAAAGCCTTCCGCATCAATCAGCATGGGTTTGGGGTCAGCTTCCTGTTTAATCAGAGCCATATTCAAAAGATACGGATAAAATAGGCAGAAGCGGTAAAAAGTATGAGCAGGAGGGATTACGATGAATCGATTGACTGGCTACCTGCTCGCAATCATTGGCGGCTTTCTGCTATATCAGTTTAGATACCGTTTGCTGAACATGATTCTTGGAAACCCGGCAATGCGCGCATTTTTTATCAGGCTTTCTTTAAGGCTTCCTTTTGTAAGAGATAAGTTTATTCACAAAGCCTTTTTCTAATGCAATATTTGGATAAAGAGCACCGGCATGCCTGGTGCTTTTTTGATGCGCTTATGGCGTGGTACCTCCTGCATAGATAATAGGACAGTACATAGGGCATCTGATGAAAATAAGAGAACATTCTCACCTTGAGCCGCAGCCATAAAGGACCCTGAACCCTTTAGGCCGAAGTGCTTTGCCTTTCTATTTACTATGCAGTCTTGCTATAATATCCATAACAAAAATGGACGCTGGAGAGATGGCGATGTCACTAGAACAGGAAGTATTACACTGGAATTTAATCAATCAGCTGATTGAAAAGAAGTTTCGTATCGTCTCATTGGCTGAAGATCACAGTGAAATTTGGCTTGAAAGTCAAAGGGGAGCAGATTTTCAGCTGCTTCGGATTTCACGTAAAGAGACCGATTGGGGAAATCAGCTGGAGCAAGACGTGTCCCGGGCTGCAGAAAAATTTGAGGAAATCAGGAAAAGTTCAGGCCGGAAATCAATGAACATCCTGAATGTTTATCTTTCATCTTATCCGCCGGTGGATGAATGGGAGCATCTTGTCGAAAAACCGTATTCCCGCGGAAACACGGTTTTAAAAAATGTCCTTGTATATGATGAAAACCGGTCTGCTGCACTCATGACGATAGAGGATATGCTTTCCGTCCGTTTTCATGCCGGTGCTCCGGAGATAGACAGCTATGAGGAACTCAATCGCTATAAAACGACAGTCATAGAAAAAGAAAATCACCGGATTCAGGAAGAAAGAAAGGTTTTTGAATATGGAAAGCCGAAATTCACGAAAATCCTGCTCGCTATTCAAATTATTCTTTTCTTTTTAATGGAACTCTCCGGAGGAAGCCAGAACAATCAGACGCTCGTTGATTTTGGGGCTAAATTCAATCCGTACATTGTCGAAGGGGAATGGTGGAGGCTCGTTACGCCTATGTTTCTTCATATCGGCTTTATTCATCTGCTAATGAATTCAGTAGCCTTGTATTTTATTGGGGACGCAGTGGAAAAAATGTTTGGATCCGCCCGGTTTCTGGCCATTTACTTCTTTTCGGGCATCCTCGGGACCCTTGCAAGCTTTGCCTTCAGCAATTCTATTTCCGCCGGAGCTTCCGGAGCAATCTTTGGATGCTTCGGTGCACTGCTTTACTTGGGAGTCGTGGAGCGCGATCTTTTTCTCCGCACCATCGGACCGAATATACTGGTCGTGATCGGCATTAATCTGGCGCTGGGCTTTACCATTTCAAATATTGATAATGCCGGCCACATCGGAGGGCTGATTGGCGGCCTGGCTGCAGCGTTTGCCGTGCAGCTTCCTTCCCAGCCAAAATCGTTCCGTCAGGGTCTCGCAGCAGCCTCAGGGCTGGCAGTTGCTGTTTCCCTGGCTGCGTTTGGGTATTTTTCGAATATAAACTAAAGCATAGCTAGACGGCGCATGCATGCTGAACCGGGTCTCCCGCCATACAAGCTGCCAGCACAGCAGCTTGTATGTTTCAGCCTGGAGACGGCGCTTATTTAATGCTTGACTCAAGCACGGTTCTTAGTTACCTTATAAATGGATGTACTGTCGTTAAATGAGGTGAAGGTTTGAAAACGGTTTATGATGTGCGGCAGCTTTTAAAAAAGTATGGAACCATTATATATGTCGGTGACCGTGTGGCTGATTTAGAGCTGATGGAAGATGAGGTCAGACAGCTATATGAGTCAAAGCTGATTGAGACTCAGGACTTTCAAATGTCGCTGCTCATTCTGCGGCAGGAAGCTCAGATGGAACGCAGGAAAAGATCAATGAACTGATACATATTTGTGCAAGCGGTTTCCTAATACGATAGATAAAGGACGGAGAGACATGAGCGAAAAGTTGCTGGTTGGAGTAGATTTGGGAGGCACCACGATAAAAATGGCTTTTATTTCCCTTTATGGCGAGCTGGTTGAGAAGTGGGAAATCCCTACAGATAAAACAGGAAAGAACATAACGCTTGATATTGCAAAAGCAATTGATGCCAAGTTAATTGAACGGGGCGAAACGAAGTCGAAGCTCGCGGGAATCGGTATGGGGGCTCCAGGGCCTGTAGACCTTGCGTCAGGCCTTGTTTATCAGACCGTCAACCTCGGCTGGCTGAACTACCCGCTTAAGGACCATTTAGAGGTAGAAACAGGACTTCCCGCTGTTATCGATAATGATGCCAATATCGCGGCAATTGGGGAAATGTGGAAGGGTGCAGGCGACGGTGCGAAGGATGTCATTTTAGTCACCCTCGGTACGGGAGTAGGCGGAGGAATCATTTCAAACGGCGATGTAATTCATGGAGTGAACGGTGCCGGGGGAGAAATTGGGCATATTACCTCAATCCCGGAAGGCGGGGCACCATGCAATTGCGGGAAAACCGGCTGTCTTGAAACGGTAGCATCAGCTACAGGAATCGTCCGGATTGCAAAAGAGAAAATCAGCCTGTCCACTCAGGAAAGCAAGCTGCGGAATGTTCTTAAAGAGGCAGGAGAAATTTCTTCAAAAGATGTTTTTGAATTTGCAGCAAAGGGCGATCCGATTGCTCAGGAGGTTGTAGAGTTCGTCACCTTCCATCTCGGGCTGGCGCTCTCAAGCCTTGCGAATGGACTTAATCCTGAGAAAATCGTGATCGGCGGGGGCGTATCCCAGGCGGGAGAATACTTGCGGGTGCATGTTGAAAAGTACTTCAAGCAGTTTGCCTTCCCAAGGGTTGCACAGGGAGCGGCCATTGAAATCGCAACACTTGGCAATGATGCCGGGGTCATCGGAGGAGCATGGCTGGCTAAAACACTGCTTACGGATTATTAATGAAGACGGAAAAAGAAGCGTATATTAAAAAGGAGCCTGCTGACAGGCTTCTTTTTTTAGGAATCGCGAAGCTGATGCTGCGGCCGGGAGTATATAAGCCATCGTTGAATCAGTGAAGCAGAAATTCCTCCCTCAAAAAGGAATAAACGCTTTTACGATGAGAAAACCTTTGAAAACTTACGTAACATAATAAAATTTATTTAAAAAAGCTGTAATGTAAAGGGGGTTTGCCCCCTAAATACAGGGGGTAAAGATTACAGTCAACATATAATTCTACCATTTCATTGTAATGTTAATATTAAAAGCATTGATTTTTTGTAAACGAAGTATTAAGATATGATTTAGCTTGTTTATAACCTGCTTACTTAAATTGGGAAAAGAATAGATATAGTCATGCGCAGTTCTGCCGGATGAGGAGGTCAACGAATGCGTAAAAATTCACTATCAAAAATTTCATTCTTACTTATAGCTACATTATTTATGTGGCTTAAAACGTACATTGTCTATAAAACTAGCTTTGACATTAAAATTGAAAATTGGACACAGGAAGTGATCCTTTTCATTAATCCCTTAAGCTTCCTGTTATTCATTTATGGAATCGGGCTGTTTATGAAGGAACGGAACCGAAACCGTTTTGTATTCATAACAAGCATCGTTCTGACAGGGGTGCTCCTGGCAAACATGGTGTTCTACCGGTTCTTTAATGACTTCCTGACCATACCGGTCCTGTTTCAGTCCAGCAACATGGGAGATCTTGGGAGCAGTATTTCATCCCTGTTCCAGCCGGTTGACGTTTTATTGTTTGTTGATTTAGTCATTCTGTTCTGGCTTCTTCGCAAGCCAGCTTTCCGTACGGATATCCGTGCTACAAGAAAAGAGCGTTCTGCTTATTATCTAATGGTCGCAGCCGTATTTTTCTTTAACCTGGGACTTGCTGAAACAGAACGTCCACAGCTGCTCACGAGATCATTTGACCGTGAAATGCTTGTTAAAAACATCAGTGTGTACAATTTCCACGTATATGACGGGATTATTCAGTCGAAAACCTCAGCACAGCGTGCAATGGCTGACAGTACGAATTTAACTGAAATCCAAAACTACATTAAAGCAAACAAAAAAGAACCAAATCAGGATATGAAGGGGATTGCCGAAGGACGAAACGTCATTATGGTATCACTTGAGTCCACACAGAACTTCGTAATGGACGGAGCAAAAGTGAATGGACAGGAAGTTTCTCCTTATTTGAACGATCTCGCGAAACAGAGCTACAATTTTACGAATGTCTATCACCAGACCGGTCAGGGTAAAACATCTGACTCTGAGTTTTTGACAGATAATTCTCTTTACCCGCTCGGACGCGGAGCTGTTTTCTTTACAAACCCGGATAATGAATACAATTCAGCTCCGGAAATTTTAAAGGATAAGGGCTATACATCCGCTGTCTTTCATGCGAACAACAAGTCTTTCTGGAATCGTGACTTAATGTACGATTCATTCGAATACGATCGATTCTTCGATGTGAACAGCTATAAAGTAACACCTGAAACATCTGTAGGGTGGGGCTTGAAGGATAAAGAATTTTTTGAACAGACTGCCACCCTCATGAAGGATTTGCCTCAGCCGTTTTACTCTAAGTCAATAACGCTGACAAATCATTTCCCGTTTGAGCTGAGTGAAGAAGATCAATCCATTGATAAGTTCGATTCAAACAGCAAAACGCTGAACAACTATTTTACAACTGTCAAATATCAGGATGACGCGGTTAAAGCATTTATCGAAAAGCTGAAAGAAGAAGGGGTCTATGAGAACTCTATTATTGTCTTCTACGGCGACCATTACGGCATTTCTGAAAATCACAATGAAGCGATGTCTAAATATCTTGGCAAAGAAATTACACCTTTCGAATCGCAGCAGCTTCAGCGTGTACCGTTTATCGTCCACATTCCGGGCGTGACGGACAAGAATCCGAAGGAAATCGATACAGTTGGCGGCCAGATTGACATTCGGCCGACAATCATGAACATGCTGGGAGCAGACACGAAGGATCAAGTGGAATTTGGAAACGATCTGTTCTCCAAAGACCGGCTCCCATTTACCGTAATGCGTGACGGAAGCTTCGTAACCGACAAATATGTTTATACGGATAATATTTGCTACGATAAGAACACCGGCAAGCCTGTAGAAGATAAAGGAGTCTGTGAGCCTTATTTAGAAAAAGCGAAGAAAGAACTCGACTATTCCGATAAAATTATCTACAGTGACCTGCTAAGATTCTACAACAAGGAAGACGAAAAGAATCCGGCAGAATCAAAATAGCAAGCTAAAAAGCTTTGGCCTAACAGCCAAAGCTTTTTTAGCGGAAACAGCATACGGCCTTCTCCTTATTTTCAAGGGTTCAGAAAGGGGTGCAGCGCTCATAAAATGAATGGTAAGGAAAGGGGGATTATCATTGGAAATTAAACTGAAAAAAAGCACAGGCTTAACCGAGGTGGCAGAGCATTTTGAGCTTCCGGCGGTTCTGATTGAACAATCCAATCCGGATAAAAAGGATTCGTTTCAGGCTGGTCAAATACTAAAGATTCCAGGATTTGAGTGGAAACAGACACATGGTGAAATTGAAAGGTTTTATGAGCCGGCTCATCCCGGAGAAGGATTTGTGGCAGCGGTTAAGGCTGAGCGGCATCTTTCATCAAGGAAAAAACCGTACACCTCCTCCTGTTTGTATGCAGATATAGAAAAATTAGTACAAAAGTACCCGTTTATTCAGCAGCATATAATTGGAAAAAGTGTGAGGGATAAGCCTATAATAGAGTTAACATTTGGAACAGGAAAACGACTCGTTCATATGAATGCCTCCTTCCATGCGAATGAATGGATTACTTCCGCTGTATTAATGGATTGGCTGGAACAATTTGCTAATGACTTGATTTACGGGGAATCCAGGTTCGGCCATCCTTCTCTTCAGCTTTACACTCTAAATGCTCTATCCATCGTACCCATGGTCAATCCTGACGGCGTTGACTTAGTCCTGCAGGGTCTTCCGGAAGAAGACAGTATACGTAAACTCGTCCTTCCAATAAATAATGAATCCACAGACTTTTCTCAATGGAAAGCAAACATCAGAGGAGTCGATTTAAACAATCAGTATCCGGCTTATTGGGAAATTGAAAAGGAAAGAAAAATCCCTAAATCACCAGCACCAAGAGATTATCCGGGAGAATACCCATTATCTGAACCCGAATCCGCCGCTATGGCTGCTCTTGCTGAGAGGAAACAGTTTGACCGTTTGCTTTGTTTCCACACACAAGGTGAAGAGATTTACTGGGGTTACTTAAACAAAGAACCGGAAGAGGCCTCATTAATCGTCAAGGAGTTTGCCATCCTGAGCAAGTATACGGAGGTTCGGAACATAGACAGTCATGCCGGCTACAGGGACTGGTTTATTCATGAATGGAGCCGCGCAGGGTACACCATTGAGCTTGGGTCTGGGGTCAATCCTTTGCCGCTTGACCAATACGAAACCATCCTTCAAAGAGGGGAGGGCATTTTCCGGGCTGCCCTGTATATGTAAAGGAACGATCCATGAGGCTTTCATCAGGGGATTCAGCCCCTGATGGAAGAACCGTTCACCCATTTCCCTCTGCTCTTCCCATAAGGGTACATAATGTTCTATCAGCTTGAAATCCGCGTTAAATGGTCCGTTAAGTCGGCACACGTTAAAGAAAGGTGAAGCAGGAATGAGTATAAAACAAGGCCGTTTATTGGCGGCAGTGCTGGCCCTGGCAATGATAGCAGCAGGCTGTGCAAATGAACCGGAGAAAAAGGCTCCGGCTGTTGATGCCAACGTGCAGACAACAGATAAACAGACAGTGATACCATATGAGGCGGATGAGCAAACCTTTCAAACAGTAGGGGGCTGGCTTGATGACAAGACGGTTGTTCTGGCGGAATATGATAAAAAAGAGACCACTTTGTCTACCTATGATTTTTCGGAGGGAAGCAAAAAAGAACTTTACAGGGCGGACATGGCAGTAACGCATGTAGAGGTGAACGGAACCTATATTTTAATGCAGGGTAGTTCTTCAGCCAATACAACGAATCTCCTGCTGATTGATTCAAAGGGGACCAAGCGGTTTGAAAAGGAATTTTCCTCCCACGATCTGTCATTTTCGTGGAGCGAGGCGAATCCGGACCGGCTGTTCGTGACCGCGTTCAATGAAGACTGGACATATGAGACCGCCATTTACTATCCATTGACCGGCTTCGAGGATGCTGATCCGATCGATGCTCCTTTTGCAGAATGGAGCGGGAACGGAAACCTGTTTTTTGCGAAGGATGGAGGAGGCAAGGGCTCTCCGCTTTATCAGTATGATGTTCAAAAGCAGGAAGAAAAAAAGATGGCGGATGAAGTTTTATCCGTTTTTTCCAGGAATCATACATGGATTACGCTGAGCTATGAAAACGACAGCCCTGTCTTTATCGTTCAGGACGGCATAAAAAAACAGCGCTTTCCTTCTTCTCTTAAAGAATCAGAAGGAAGCCTGGATCTTCCTAAAATAGAAATCAGCCCATCTGAGCATGAATTCATAACCTACGAGTACAACGAAGAATCTGACCGTCTGAATCTTGTAAGTTTCTCTCTGCTGGATCAAAAGAAAACCGTTCACATTAGGGACGCACTGAATATGCCTTTAATGTACTCACCGGACGGTACCAGAGTGTTATACGGCTTTCAGCTGGAGAAGGTCATTAACCTGCTGACGGGGAGCCTGAAAACTCTTGTTACGTTTTAGCCCTTTTAGGGATGTGATATACTGATGAAAACGAAAGGCGGTCAAAATTATGCCCATTGCAGATGTAACCATCATTCCAATAGGAACAGATACTCCGAGTGTGAGCGGGTACGTTGCCGGGATCCAGAACATTCTGGAATCCTATAAAGCGGAAGGAAAAATCGATTATCAGCTTACCCCGATGAATACATTAATCCAAGGGGAGCTGCCGATGCTCTTTGAGGTCATTCAAGCCATCCATGAGGCCCCTTTTCAGGAGGGCATATCCCGGGTCGCAACCAACATCCGGATTGATGACCGGAGAGATAAGGAAACAACGATGCAAGGAAAGCTTGAGAGTGTTCAAAAGCATATGAAACGTACATAAAAAAGCTGGCTCTGTAAGCCAGCTTTTTCTTTAATGGTGAGTCGGATATCCGTGGAAAATGACCGTCATAACAGTAAACCAGCCGAAAACGCCAAGTGTAGCCACGCAAAACATGATTCCCATCATGTTTTTTTCTTTAAAGGCGCGCAGCAGTCCATATACGGCTAATAATGAAATCAACGTAAAGATAATGACTAACCCCATTTGCCAATCCCCCTTGCGATCACTTCTGGAAAAAAATGAAACAAGTTCACTACATATTTTAAACGTTTTCAAAATGAATGTCGAGTTAAAAATAAGCTTTTGAAAGCGATGCCATAATAGCCCTCCCGGATTGAAACTTTGCCGGTTTTCCTTAATAATAGGGGTAGACTAAAATCAAATTGAGGTGCTGTCATTATGAACTGGGAACGAATTCCATTAGGTCCTCTGCAAACGAATTGCTACCTGGTAAGCAGCAGGAATAAAGAGTGCATGATTATTGATCCTGGGAGTGAAGGAGACAAGCTGAATCAGCTGATTCAATCAAGAGGTTTAAAGCCGCTTGCTGTGCTTCTTACCCATGCCCATTTCGATCACATTGGTGCAGTTGATGATATACGCGGACGATGGAATATTCCTGTCTATATCCATAAAAAAGAAAAAGACTGGCTGCCTTCGCCGGAGCTTAACGGCTCTCATTTTTTCGGAGCAGGTCCAATCCATGCGAGACCTGCAGATGAATACATTCAGACTGGCGAGACACTTAAAATCAGTGATTTTTCCTTCAAGGTTCTGCATACTCCCGGTCATTCACCAGGCAGTGTTTCCTTTTACCATGAAGAAACAAGATCGGTATTCAGCGGAGACGTGCTTTTTAAAGAGGGAATCGGCCGGACGGATCTGCCTGGAGGAGACCATCAAGTATTGCTCTCAAGCATACATAATCACCTGCTCCAGCTGCCGGAGGACACGATGGTGCTTTCAGGACACGGGCCTGAAACGACCATTCAGGATGAAATGGACCGAAACCCTTTTTTAAACGGGTTTTAAATGAAAGGGATGATGGTGCAGCTGATCAGGGAGAAGGGAGGCTTCCTTTCCTTTGATGAGTATATGAGAGAATCCCTGTACCACCCGGATCATGGCTATTACATGTCCGGGAGGCCGAAAATCGGCAAGGCCGGTGATTTTTATACGGCCAGCTCCATTTCTTCTCTATACGGTGCCCTGATGGCAGGGTGGTTTTTAGACAAAGTCCGTTCCAATGAAATCCCTCCGGTTTTCTGTGAAATAGGAAGCGGAACGGGATCCTTTCTCCGCGCTTTTCTTGATGAATGGAAAGCCCAGTCTCCTGAAACCTTTGAACGGGGGACCGTATTCAGTGTTGAAAAAAGCCCGGCTCACCGTCAAAGAGCGAGAGAGCTTGGAGTAAAGGTACTCCCAGGCATCGAGGATCTTCCAGCCGGCTTTTCAGGAACGATTTTCTCAAATGAATGGCTGGATGCACTTCCGGTAAAATTGGCAGAAAACTCTGGAGGAGTCGTAATGGAAGCAGGCGTCGGAGCGGATCAGGAGGGACAGCTCGTTTTTATGCATCGCGAGGACAACAACGGTGAGCTTGCCTCCTACCTCAGATGGGCAGAAATTCCTCTGAAAAAGGAGAGCAGAATAGAGATTCCGCTGGAGATGCTTGAGAAATTGCAGCAGCTGAATGAAAAGCTCGGCAACGCCTATATAGTCACGGCAGACTACGGTCATTTTTCGGATCTTCTTGTTCAGAGAAAGCAAGGGACAATTCGCGGCTACAGAAATCACATCCTTTATGAGCATCCGCTGGCTTATCCGTATGAAATGGATTTAACGTATGACATTCCGCTCACAGCCTATTTGAAAAAGACAGGAGAGCTGGGCTGGGAGGAGCTGGCCGTGCAAAAGCAGACCGAATTTTTCTGGGATAACGGGCTCGCTGGCTTTTTACAGGAAGTACAGGACCCTGATCCGTTTTCTGTTGCATCAAAAAGGAACCGCGCCATTCGTTCCCTCCTTTCACATGAAGGGATCAGTGAATCGTTCTATATTATGGTACATAGAAAAGGGGCAGTCTAGAAAAGTCCCGCTAAGAGCAAAGAAAAACCCCCGGTATGCTTATGAAGCTTGCGCATACCGGGGGTTTAATTTGTAAATGAAAAGGACATCACCTGCAGCAGGCAACTGACTGGACAGCCCCGTTTTTTAATGGCCTCCCTGGCCGGGCACCATCATGAAGGTGGTCCAATAGGTAAAGCCTACAAAGAAAACGGTTAAATAAGCACCGAAAATATAAATATACATCCGCTCTGATAATTTAAGATAGGATAAAAAAACAAAAAAGACCGTTTGAGCAAAAAATAAAATTGAAGTTTCCGGCATATCCCCTAAATAAAACATGACTGCGAAAATTCCAGTCCAGAATCCGAGCACACGAAACATGCGGTCCATATGCAATTCCTCCCTTACCCCTCTATTCCATCCCTCTTTATTATAAAGGACACTTCCTTTCATTGTAAATAAGCGTTTACATTTAGCTGTGAAGGACTTTTTAAAAAAAATTAACAGGCTGTGCATATTGATGTACAAAAGGTGTACAATTAATGTACAATACAAATACAGATAAATAATCAATAGAAAAAATATAAATTAAGCCTTTGAATAACCTTGAGGAGGAACATTTAAATGAGCGAACTTACTTTTTTCACGTACCCAAGCTGTACATCCTGCAGGAAGACCAAGCACTGGCTGAAAGCAAACGAAGTTGATTTTGAAGAAAGACACATGTTCCGCGAAACTCCCAATGCAGAGGAGCTCAAGAAAATTCTGGAGCTGACTACTGAAGGCATCGACGAAATCTTGGCTACAAGAAGCCAAACGTTCAAAGACTTAAATCTTGATATTGAAGATATGAACCTGTCAACCTTACTTAAACTGCTGACCGATGAACCGAAGCTGCTGCGCAGGCCGATCCTGACTGACGGGAAGAAGCTTGTAGTCGGCTACAATCCGCAGGCGTTGAGCAAACTGTCAAAAAATAGCCTGCTTCATATGTCCGTCTCTTGATCATGTCACCCTGAGGGGTGATTTTTTCAATTCTTTTACTTTGAATACATTTCCTGTTGTGCTATATTTAATGCAAGTTGTTCTTTATAATGAATGGGAGGCGGAAGCATGACAGGATTCAATTTTTATCTTGAAGGTGTAAACATGCAGCCTGTGTCGGTTAGCTATGAGAAACCCGATTATACTTCGCCTGAGAGCAGCCTGGTAGCAGCAGCAAAAGACTTTGAAGCGAAAAGCAGACTCACTTACGCAGGACATAATCAATTAGAAGGCGGCTACAGGATTTATTATGAAAAGTCCTCTCTGTTTAAATCCAAAAAAACATACATCTACTATGTAACGGAAGAAAAATAAGAACAATCCTTTTGCCGTTTTTTATTCAAAAAACGGTTTTTCTATTGTAAGGAAAAAGGATTTTCAAGAACTGTACACCCTGGATAATGGTTTTTTGCCAATATGACAGAATCTCTCCATCCGTCTATACTTCTGTTTAAATACAGGAAAGGAGAGAATTGATTGCAGGAAATTGAAGCGTTATGCGCAAGCATCGTTCTTAAAGCCATTGAACTCCACGCATCTGACATTCACATTGTTCCAAAGGAAGAATTTACAGAGATTCTTTACCGGATAGACGATGATCTTCTCAATCAGCAGAAGCTTCATCGGGATGTATCACAGCGGTTGATCTCTCATCTTAAATTTGAAGCTTCTATGGATATAGGAGAAAGAAGGAAGCCGCAGAGCGGTGCTCTTTCAGTAAAGCTTGATGATCTGGAAGTTCCGGTCAGGCTTTCCACCCTGCCCACCATCTACGAAGAAAGCATGGTGATCAGACTCTTATCCTCCGGGCAAACACCCCCTGCAGCACGCATCTCCCTCTTTCCATCCGCTACTCAAAAACTTCTCTCTTTTTTTTATCATTCCCACGGACTCATGATTTTTACAGGGCCAACCGGTTCAGGCAAGACAACGACTCTTTATTCGCTGCTCAACCATGCCAAAAAACACTTTAAACGGAATATTATTACGCTGGAAGATCCCGTAGAAGCAAAAAATGACGAAATGATGCAGGTGCAGGTGAATGAAAAAGCTGGAATTACTTATGCTGCAGGATTAAAAGCGATTTTGAGGCATGACCCTGACATCATCATGGTAGGTGAAATCAGGGACTCGGAAACGGCTAAAATCGCTATCAGAGCTTCGCTGACCGGGCATTTGGTCCTGAGTACAATGCACACTAGAAACGCAAAAGGGGCACTATACAGATTGCTTGAATTCGGTGTTCCCCAGGCAGAAATGGAACAGACGCTTATTGCTGTCTCTGCTCAAAGACTTGTAGATATTAAATGTCCTTACTGCCCGGGAGCATGCTCGCCCTACTGCAAAAAAATGAGAAAAGCAAGAAAAGCAGCTGTTTTTGAACTCTTATACGGAAAAAATTTAAACGCGGCCTTTCGGGAGACTAGAGGATCGGAAGAAGCGAACGACTATGCCACACTAAAAGAAGTAATCAAAAAAGGAATTGCCCTAGGGTTTGTACCCCATGCGGCTTATTACAGGTGGATTTTTGCAAATGAAGAATAAATGGAGCAATGCTGAGCAATCCGTATTTATTGGCCGTCTGAACAGCCTCGTCCAGAAAGGCTACTCGCTGGATGAAGCCATACGCTTCCTATCTCTGCAGGCTGCCCAGAAAAGAAGAGGGGATTACCACTTTTGCCTAATGGAACTGAAGAGGGGGACTCCTTTCCATCAGGTTCTCCAGCAGCTGCATTTTCATCGGGATGCCGTCACTTATCTGTTTTTTGCCGAACAGCATGGCGATTTGGCGTTCTCTTTAAACGAGAGCTCGCAGCTGCTCAGCAGAAAGCATGAGCAGTTTAT
Source organism: Metabacillus sp. 84 (assembly GCF_050107715.1). Classification (NCBI taxonomy): domain Bacteria; kingdom Bacillati; phylum Bacillota; class Bacilli; order Caryophanales; family Bacillaceae; genus Metabacillus; species Metabacillus sp. 84. Next base: position 58,223 of record NZ_JBNILN010000009.1, read on the forward strand.
AAAAATTACCCGGATGATGCGGTATCCGATTCTCTTAATCTTCATCATGATGGGTGTTTTGTACGTCGTACAGCATATCATCGCTCCCCAATTCCTCTCTGTTTATCAGTCAATGAATATGAAACCTTCTCCTTTAAACACAGTGCTGCTGGCATCCTTTCAATTTCTGGCAGCAGCCTCCTTCGCATTTCCCGTCCTTTTTCTTTTAGCGGGTTCCTTTTATTTTTTCTCATACAGGCGAAAACCTCCGGCGCAGCAGATGAACATGCTAATGAGTATTCCGCTTGTAAAAGAATGGGTTAAGCTGTTTAACAGCTATTACATCAGTCTGCAGCTTAGCAACCTTCTAAAGGCCGGGCTGTCTTACTATGAGTGCCTGGTAACGTTCAGGGAGCAGAGTCTTTACCCGTTTTTCAGCGAAGAAGCAAACACAATGATTAACCGGCTTAAAAAAGGGGATCGCTTTGAAGAGTTGTTTGCGCAGCCCCACTATGACCCTCAGCTTGCTGAAATTGCTGCATACGGACAAAGGAATGGCATGCTGCACAGAGAGTTTTATACTTACAGCCAATACACACTGCAAAGACTTGAGGAGAAACTGTCTTCCGCAGCAGCCTTTATTCAGCCAGCCGTATTCACAAGCGTCGGCCTGATTGTCCTTCTCGTGTATTTATCCATGATACTCCCCATGTACCAAATGATCGACCAAATCTAGGAGGCGGTAAAATGAAGAATGATAATGGGTTTACTTTGATCGAAATGCTGATTGTGCTCCTTGTAATCACAGTCCTGCTGCTTGTCACAATCCCCAACATTGCCAATCACAGCAGCAATATCCAGGAGAAAGGCTGCAGCGGTCTTCGCAATATGATCTCTGCACAAGCTGAAGCCTACCGAATGAATGAAAACGCAGTGCCTACAATCGACAATCTCATAAGCGGTAAATACATCAACGGCAATACATGTCCGGATGGAAGTACCATAACCCTGGATGCCGGCGGCTATGTGGTTGAAGCGGCAGACTAATGGGTTTACTCTGATTGAGTCCCTCCTCGTGCTCTCCATATTCTCCGTGCTTTCGCTGACGGTCCTTATCCCGCTGCAGCCTGCACACGAAAAATTGACGGAACAGCACTTTTTTGAGCAATTCCAGAAAGACATCCTTTATGCTCAGCAGCATGCCATCATGGAACGTCTGCCTTATTTATTTACTTACAATGAAGACGGCACGTCCTATTCAATCAAATTGGGCCGCCATAATGCAAATGAACTGCTGGTTTCACGCAGCCTTCCTGAAGGAATCACGATACTGCCGGGTACGCTGGACCGGAGATTGACCTTTCTTGCTAATGGAAACATTTCTGCAAGCGGAACACTCAGGGTGGTCATCCGCCAGCAGGCTTATCTCGTCACGTTTTATTTAGGAAAGGGGAGATTTCTTGTTAAAAAAATCTAATGGCTTCTCACTGCTTGAGTCCATTGCCTCCTTTTCCATCTGGTGCATGGCAGTGCTAACCTTGCTGCCAGGTGTTGTCGGCATGCTGCAGGAAAGAGAAAACATTTCCCTTGAAACAGATGCCTATAGAGTTCTGCAAAGCCATACAGCGGAGCGGATGACTGGAGCCTTCAAAAAAAACGATGAAGAGGGGAGCGGTCCCTATACGATTATTTCAAGTGACGGGCATTCCTGTATACACTGGAAGGATGCCAGACAAAAAGAACAAGAGTTTTGTATGCAGATACACTAATTCATCAGGTTTTTCCCTTCTGAATATGCTGTTCTCCCTCTCCGTTTTTACCTTGATTGTCTCCTCGCTGTTTCCGCTGCTACTCTTTTTTTATCAATCTGTCGAAGGCTATAGGGAATTAAATGATTTAGAATGGGAATTTTTCAGCGAACAGGCCATGCTGGAGCTGAAATCGGCTGTTGATCCTGCCGTAACGGGGGAAACTCTCTCTTTCAAGAACAGCCTTGGGCAATCTGTAACCTACCAGAGGTATCAAAATTATATCCGGCGGCAGATTAATAAAAGCGGAAATGAAATGGTGCTGCAGAAGGTTCAGCATGTTCAATTCGAGGTGAAGGATAACCACATGGTCATCGTTGTTAAAAGCTTAAACGGAACGCTTCGCAGCCTGACAGTCAGGTCTATATACAATGAAGTCATGTAAGACAGAAACAGGGTTCATTTATCCATTTACAGTTTTGATGGTTCTGTTGTTCTTTATGACCTCGATTCACATCACCCAAATGCTGCTGCTGGAAACAAAATACTATGAGGATACAAGGAAGTTTTACAGGCTGCAGCATCTGACCTATGCCGGTGCTGCAATCTCCTCTAAAAAAGCAGCCGAGCAATGGACAGGAGAGATGGACGTAAAGGACAAAGAGGGGACAATCCAGATCTCATTGGTCAAGGCTGCAGAGGACCGCCTGCAAATTTCTCTTGTTTTTTCATTAGGTGAACAGACCTCCTATCACGCTTCTTATGAATGGAGCATTCATGAGAAGAAAATGTACAATTGGCAGGAATGGTAGACTCATCCGACGCTTCGATGTATCATAGAAACCATCGAAAAAACGGAGTGATTATGCATGGAGCGAATTATACTGACTGGATTTATGGGAGCGGGAAAAACTACAGCAGGCAAGGCACTTGGGAATAGGCTATCGGTGCCTGTTTATGATACGGATGTGCTTCTTGAGCAAAAGCTCGGAATGAGCATGAATGAGATCTTTGATCAATTTGGAGAAGAAGAATTCAGGAGAAAGGAAACAGCAATGCTGCGGGAACTCCCTGAAGGACCGGCTGTCATTACGACAGGAGGCGGGATTGTGATGAAAGAAGAAAACCGGGAACTTCTAAAGCAGAAGGGCAGGATTTTTTATCTCAGCTGCGAATTTAATGCGCTATATGAAAGGCTGAAGGAAGATACAACCCGCCCTCTGCTTAAAGAAAAAACGAAAGAACAAATATATCAGCTCTTTGAGAGCAGAATGTCCGCCTATGAGGAGGGAGCCATCGTGATTGAGACAACGGGGAAAAATCCGGAAGAAATAGCAGCAGACATTGCAGCAAGATTATAAATGACCGCTTTTGTCCATACTGTCTGCTAGGACAGGAGGAATACAGATGTCTTCCAATGACTACATCAAATACGTAACTCAGCAGGTCGTTAAATACATGGATACGCCAAAAGAACAGCGCCAGCAGGAAAAGGAAATCAAAAAGGAAACACGCACGCCATTCTGGTTTAAATGGTTTGGTGTTCTTCCGATATCCATTATGCTGTGGGTCAAGAAAAGAAAGGCAAAACGCAAGAAAAAGATCTGACCTTTGTCAGGTCTTTTTCTATTATTTTAAACAAATTGACTAATTTAAGGTTGATTACATAGGTTAAAAGTAGTAAATTTTCTTTATGAAGAACAAAATGAGGTTTGTATTACCAATATAGATAAATATAATGTAAATTTTCCGCAAATTATCCGTTCAATTGTTGACACGTTCTGTATAAAGAACTAGACTAATAGTATACGAACAGGGGATATTTTTTTAGTCCGTCCGTTCTCTATTGAAAACAGGGAGGATGACGAAAGTGGAGAAAGAAATTGATATAAAAAATCTATTCACGTTAATAAAACGCCGCATCTGGATAATGATTACGTTTGCTTTGCTGCTGACAGCTGCAGGCTGGGGGTATAGCACCTATTTTACGACACCGGTCTATGATGCATCTGCCCGGATTTTAATCCGGGATGACACAAAATTTTTTAATACGCTGACAGAAGTAATCCGGGAGCCAGTCATTATGTCTAAAGTCACAGAAGAGCTGAACCTCAACCGTTCTCCTCAGGCGGTTGCCTCCCAGATCTCCGTGATGCCGGTCGGAGAATCTCAAATTGTCGAGATTACCGTGACCGATCCAAACCCGGTAATGGCTGCTAAAATCGCGAACTCAACGATGAAGCATTACCGCGAAGAGCTGCCGAAGCTCCTGAATTTCAGCCAGACAAAAATTTTGACAGAAGCAAAGGAGAACGCAGAGCCCTATAAAGAAAGCCCGGTGAAAAGAATGCTTATCGGATTGATTGCCGGAATCGTGCTTTCGCTGGGAATGATTTTCCTGCTTGATTCACTGGATGACTCCGTCCGGACGGAGGAAGAGGCAGAAAAGCTGACCGGCCTGCCGGTTCTTGGAAGCGTATCAAAAATGACCCGCAAAACCTCACCGATTTTAAAGGACAAAAGGCTTAAAATTTCTGTAAGGGGTGAATCGGTTGTTTCCTACAAGTAAAAGAAAGATGGAAAAGGCAGACAAACGCCGGCTCGCTTCCTTTTTTAACCCAATGTCAAAAGTGGCCGACCAATACCGATCCATCCGGACAAACCTCCAGCTTGCTCCGGAAAGCGCCCAGCTTAAATCTTTTATTATCACATCTCCCGGCTATAAAGAAGGGAAGTCCACTGCAAGTGTCAACCTCGCTGTTTCTTTCGCTCAGCAAGGCAAAAGAGTTTTGCTCATCGACGGGGACTCAAGGAAGGCAAGTCTTCATACAACCTTTAAAATTGATAATTCAATCGGCTTCAGCGATGTTCTGAAAGGCTATATACGGCTTGAGGAAGCAGCAGGAAAGACTGAAATCAGACGGCTTGATATCCTGACATCCGGGAGCATTCAGATGAATCATTCAGAACTTCTTGCTTCCAGTGCATTAAAAAACGTTCTCCACTATGCCTGTAAAGAATACGATTGCATTGTGATAGATGCACCGCCAATGCTTGAGACAGCAGATGTTAAAATCATGGCCAATCAATGCGGAGGCCTGATTCTCATCACCCGGGCGGGGAAAACCGCTCAATCCAAGCTGAAAGAAGCAAAAAAGAAGCTTGAATCCTTCGATACCCAGCTGCTCGGGGTCATTTTAAATGAGACAGAGTAAGTCCTGCTGAAATCGATTCCTTTATCTTTTTACACTTATTTTGTTCTTTAAAAAGAACAAAATGCGGGCATGTCTCCTCGCCGTTATCCACGGAGGCACTCGGTTACGCTGCGGGTTTATACAACCTTAGACGCCAGTCGTCGTAAGTGTGATGTGAGGGGGGGTTAAATGCCCCATTTTTACTATTGAAGGGTTTAGCGGTGAATTTCTGCTTAGGAGTTTAAGGCTAAGAACTTCAAATACCATTTAAATAAAGGGGTGAACTTTTTGGCATTTCGGACAAGACTGGCCTTACTGATCCTGATTGACTCAATCATTGTACTGACCGCCGTCTATATCAGCCGATTCGTCGTATCCGCAGATATTCATGTCTTAACTGTCCCTGTATTCATCAGCTCGCTGACACTTCTTGTTTGCCATCATATATTTTCTTACATGTACAAGCTTTATAAAAAGGCGTGGGAGTACGCCAGCATCAGTGAGCTGATCATGATTGCAAAAGCGGTCACGCTCTCGATTTTTACAGCGGGAATTGTTCAGGGAATTGCGTTTCATGATGTATATTTTAGGCTTCTTGCTGTAACCTGGCTGCTGCATATGTTTTTTATCGGCGGCTCCCGTTTTTGCTGGAGGGTCTACAGAGACTCGCTTTTCAGCAGGACGCAGGATAAAAAACGGACGCTGATCATTGGAGCCGGGGCAGCTGGTACGATGGTGGCCAGGCAGCTGAAAAACAACCATGAATCTGAATTGAAGCCAATTGCCTTCATTGATGACAGCAAGAGAAAGCAAAGCCTGGATATAATGGGCCTTCCGGTTGTTGGAGGCGTGCCTCAAATTGCCCTCGCTGTAGAAAATCTAAAGGTTGATAACATCATCATCGCGATCCCTTCTCTGAAGAAAAAAGAATTAAACCGGATCTTTCAGGAGTGCGCCAAAACGAACGCCAAAACCAAAATCCTGCCGATGCTTGAGGACCTGGTAACCGGGAAAGTCTCCGTCAGCCAGTTCCGGGACGTTCAGGTGGAGGACTTGCTCGGACGCGAGCAGATCCAGCTGGATATAGAAAGCATATCGGAGTACGTTACGGGCCGGACCGTCCTGGTTACCGGTGCAGGCGGCTCCATCGGCTCTGAGATCTGCAGGCAGATATCCAAGTTTACTCCGGCCAAGCTGATTCTGCTCGGCCACGGTGAAAACAGCATCTATTCGATCGAGATGGAACTAAAGGGGACATTCAGGGGATCAGGCATCCAATTTGTTACAGAAATAGCCGAACTGCAGGACGCAGAAAAAATGAACGCGGTGATGGCAAAGCATTTGCCCCATGTCGTATATCATGCTGCAGCCCATAAGCATGTCCCGTTAATGGAACGAAACCCGGAAGAAGCGGTAAAAAACAATCTGATCGGCACCCGGAATGCAGCCCTGGCGGCAAGCTGGAACGGAGTCGAAACCTTTGTCATGGTTTCGACTGACAAGGCGGTTAATCCAACGAGCGTTATGGGGGCTACAAAAAGGCTGGCCGAAATGATTATTCAGGATATGGACTCGATGAGCGATACCCGCTTTGTTGCCGTCCGGTTCGGCAACGTTCTTGGCAGCAGGGGAAGTGTCATCCCTTTATTTAAAAAGCAAATTCAGAACGGAGGTCCGGTCACCGTTACCCATCCGGATATGATCCGCTATTTTATGACCATTCCCGAAGCGTCAAGACTCGTCATCCAGGCAGGAGCTCTGGCCCAGGGCGGAGAAATTTTTGTTCTCGATATGGGAGAGCCCGTTAAGATTGTTGATCTGGCCAAAAATTTAATCGTTTTATCCGGAAATTCCGTCGACGAGATCGGGATTGAATTTTCCGGAATTCGCCCTGGTGAAAAGCTGTTCGAGGAGCTGCTTCAGGAAGAGGAAGTGCACGAAGAGCAAATCTATCCGAAAATTTACATCGGCAGAAAAGCAGAGCTGCTGATGGACGAAATCGAAGAGCTGCTTCAGTCCTTTCCGGAGCTGGAAGCAGAGCCCTTAAGAGAAAGGCTTCTGGAGCTTGCCAACCGGAAACCTGCCGTCAAAGAGCTTCTTTCCGTTCCTGGTTAAACGTATTAAATAATACTAAGGAAACGCCGCCCTGGCGTTTTTTTGTATGGGAGCCATGTCCATGAAGAAAAAAGTGCTGCTAGCGGCAACAGTTGACTACCATTTTAAGGCTTTTCATTTACCAATCATGAAATGGTTCAAGGAACAGGGATGGGAAGTTCATATAGCAGCTCAAGGGGACTTGGAGCTTCCCTATACCGATCTTAAATTCAATATCCCTATTCAGCGTTCTCCTTTTAAATCGCAGAATTGGATGGCCCTAAAAGAGCTAAAAGCGATCATGGATGAACATGCCTACGATATGATCCACTGCCACACCCCGATGGGAGGCGTGCTTGCAAGACTGGCTGCTTTAAAGGCGCGTAAAAAAGGAACCAAAGTCATTTATACTGCTCACGGCTTCCATTTCTGCAAAGGAGCCTCCCTTTCGTGCTGGCTGCTGTATTATCCGGCTGAACTGGCACTGAGCTTGGCTACGGACTGTCTGATTACGATAAACGAGGAAGATTACCGCCTGGCGAAGCGGCATCCATTTAAAGCATCAAGAATTGAACACGTCCACGGAGTCGGAGTCAACACAGAACAATTCAAGCCAATGGATTCCAGTTTAAGAGAGAAAAAAAGAAAACTGATGGGATACCAGTCAGATCACTTTCTGCTGTTTTACGCAGCTGAGTTTAACCAAAATAAAAATCAGGAGCAGCTGATCCGGGCGGTTACGGCTATTAAAAATCAAGTGCCCCGCATCAGGCTGCTTCTTGCCGGTGAAGGCAAGCTTCTTGAGTCATGCAGGATGCTCGCCAAAGAACTTGAGGCAGATCACCTCATCCAGTTTCTCGGATTTAGGACAGATATCGCCGACCTCCTCCCCCTATGCGACGCCGCAGCAGGATCCAGCTACCGGGAAGGCCTTCCCGTCAACATCATGGAAGCCATGGCATGCGGGCTGCCGGTCCTTGCCACCGAAAACAGAGGCCACAGGGAACTGGTCGTCCCCGGCGAGAACGGCTGGCTCGTGAAACCGGGGAATGTGGAGGATATGGCGGGGAGGATGCTGCAGCTTGTCACTTATTCCTCAGGCCAGCGTCAGCTCCTAGGGCAATCAAGCCGCGAAAAAATTGTAAGCAAATACAGCGAGCAAATGGTGCTAAAGCAAAAAAGTACGGTGTATGTAAAATACATGGATCAAAAGGAGGTGCCGCATGTCCAAGCCAGTGAGAGTTCTTCACTCGGTCGTTAACATGAACCGGGGTGGAGCTGAAACCCTTATTATGAACCTTTACCGGAATATGGACCGTTCAAAGGTTCAATTTGATTTCCTGACTTGCAAGGAAGGCGTTTTTGACGAAGAGATCAAGGAGCTGGGTGGCACCATCCACCGCATTCCATACATTACAGATGGGGGACATTTCCGCTATATCCGAAGCCTGGACGCTTTTTTTAGTAAAAACAGGCAATATAAAATTGTCCATTCCCACATGGATAAAATGAGTGGATTTGTTCTCCGTTCAGCTAAAAAGCATAACATTCCGGTTAGGATTGCGCACAGCCACAACACCGAGAGCGAAGGGAATTTCCTGGCGAAAATGTATAAGGACCTGGCTGGAAGACTCATTCATCCCTCGTCCACCCATTTGTTCTCTTGTTCAGAATTAGCTGCCCAATGGCTGTACGGAAACACAGAGAGGAACAAAATCTTGATGAAGAATGGCATTGATTCCGACCAATTCAGGCATTCTCCATCTATACGGAACCGCCTTAGAGTGGAACTTGGCTTGACGAATAAATATGTTATCGGGCATGTGGGGAGGTTTAATCCTCAAAAAAATCACGAATTTCTTTTAGAAATTTTTCATGAATGCTGCAAAAACTATACAGACCTACATCTCGTGCTGGCAGGGGACGGGCCATTAAGAACTAGGATGGAGCAAAGAGTGAACAGCCTGCAACTAGCAGACAAAGTAAGTTTTTTAGGAGTCCGGCCGGATATCCCTCACCTGCTGCAGGCGTTTGATCTTTTCGCCTTTCCGTCTTTGCACGAAGGTTTGCCTGTCACTCTGGTGGAAGCCCAGGGAGCGGGTCTTCCCTGTATCGTATCAGATACTATCACGAATGAAGCAGATATGGGCGTAAACTTGATGACGTATCTCCCGCTAAATCAAAAAGAGGAATGGGCGTCTAAGGTTGCACAGGTCTTACTTCAAAAAAGGGAAAGAAACATACCGCAAAATACACTCATTTTAAATGGCTATGATATACGGAATACGTCTGAATGGGCCCAGGGGTTTTACTTGGGGGCAGTGAGGTGATGGTTTGAAAACGTTAACGGTATTTACACCAACATACAATAGAGCTTACTGTCTTGGTCAATGCTATGAAAGCTTAAAGAGACAAAGCAATAAGGATTTCGATTGGCTGATAATTGATGATGGTTCCACAGACCGGACGAAAGAACTGGTGGATTCATGGATAGAAGAAAATGTGATTACGATCAGATACATTTGGCAGAAAAATCAAGGGATGCACGGTGCTCATAATACAGCATATGAAAATATTGATACAGAATTAAATGTGTGTATTGATTCAGATGACTATTTGGCAAAGGACGCGGTGGACAAGATCGTAAGCTTTTGGAAAAACAAAGGAAGCCAAAAGTATGCGGGGATAATAGGGCTGGATGCCAGTCCCTCTGGTGAAATTATTGGAACAAGCATACCGGAACATATTACAGAAACTGCACTGACTGATCTGTATGTTCTTCACAAAGTCAGAGGGGATAAAAAGCTGGTTTACAGAACCGACCTGATAAAAAGTGTTCCCCCGTACCCTCTGTTTAAAGGTGAAAAATATTGTCCATTGAATATCAAGTACATCTTAATAGAACAGGAATATCCTCTCCTGGTTTTAAATGAGGTTTTATGTCATGTGGAATATCGCGAAGATGGCTCAAGCTTAAATATGCTTAAGCAGTACAAAAATAATCCAAATGGTTTTCTTCATTATAGGAAAGTTGCGATGAAATACGCACCGTCCTTTCCTAAGCGGCTTAGAGAATCAATGCATTACGTTTCGGGCAGCTTACTCTTAAAAGAGTATCTTTTTTTATTTAAAACGCCTCACAGAATCGAAGCCTTGCTGGTTACACCTATGGGAATTGCACTCTATTTTTATATTCAATTTCGCAATAGGAAGAATATGCTGGGAAAAAATCAGGTAAACAATTGAAAGGAAAAGATCATGGCAATTCTCTACCTAAACCTTGTTTTAGTTTCATTGCTTTCCTTTTTTTCGCGCTATTTTTCAGTACCGGATTTGAATAGCTACAGCGAAATTAGAGCCAACAAACTATTAATTATCTTTACCTCAATGGTGCTTGTTGCAGTATCTGGTTTAAGAACAAATATTGGAGATACCTTCTTTTATATGCACAGCTTTCAGACAGATATGACCTGGGACAAAATACTAAGCGATAAAGATATCGGATTCGGAATGATGCAGATGATGTTGCAAAGTTTCTCTAAGGATCCACAAATTTTAATTTTTACTACTGCACTCATTACGAATCTATTGATCGTTCTCGTTCTTTATCAATATTCCAGAATGATTGAACTAAGCCTATTTGTATTCATTACCTCAGGGATGTATCTTGTGTCCATGAATGGGCTGCGCCAGTTCCTGGCCGCAGCCATCATTTTTGCCGCTACCACGTTTCTTTTTAAAAGAAAGTGGTTTTTATTCTTTATAACGATTCTTTTTGCTTCAACCATCCATCAGTCCGCACTCATTATGCTCCCAATTTACTTTCTAGTGAATCGCAGAGCATGGACGAAAGAAACGTATATCCTATTGATGCTTGCTGCGCTAGCCGTAATTGGATATGGCCAATTCTCTGCCATCCTTTTTGCAGCCATTGAAAACACTCAGTATTCCGGATATCAATCTTTCTCCGAAGGCGGGGCCAGCTTCTTAAGGGTTATCGTTCATGCAGCGCCAGTCATTCTTGCATACTTTGGAAGAGAAAAACTTCGGGAGATGTTCCCATACAGTGATGTGGTTGTCAATATGTCCATCTTAGGGTTGGTTTTTATGCTCATATCCACCCAGAACTGGATATTTGCGAGATTTTCTATATATTTTGGGTTGTATGAGCTGATTCTTATTTCTTGGATTGTAAAGATATTCAGGCCTAAGGATGAAAAACTAGTGTATTACTCTATTATCATTTGCTACTTTATTTATTTTTACTATGAACATGTCTTGTCTTTAAATATGGTTTATAAAAGCAACTACTTTAACTTATAGCAAAGAGGAGGGAGGAAAGCATATGACTGATGATCAAAGAATCCCGCGAACGGTTCATTATTGCTGGTTCGGATATGGAGAAAAACCTAGAATGGTAAAAAAATGCATGGAAAGCTGGCAGAAGCACCTGACTGGTTATACGTTTATAGAATGGAATGAAAGGAAATTTGATGTTTCCTCTCATCCGTTTGTTAGGGAAGCTTATGAGGCTAAAAAATATGCATTTGTCAGTGATTATGTCAGATTAACGGCCCTCTTGGAAGAAGGAGGGATCTACATGGATACAGACGTAGAAGTTCTTAAGCCACTTGATCCGCTTTTAGAAAAAAATGCATTTACAGGATTTGAGGATGATACGTTTCTCCAGTCAGGAACGCTGGGTTTTGCTAAAGGACATGATTTGATTAAATATTTCCTTAGCTATTATGAAAATAAGCATTTCACAAATAAAGATGGTTCCTTGAATATGAAAACAAACACCAGTCTTATGACTAGTCAGTGCTTACAGTTTGGTCTTATCCAAAATGGACAGTACCAGGTGTTGAATAATGGAGTTGAAGTATTTCCACGCACATACTTCAGCCCATACGATTATATAAATGGCGAAAGCTTTATAAATGAAGAGAGCTACACAATTCATCACTATGCTCAAACATGGCTGCCTGCGAGCACTAGGTTTAAAAGCTCAGTTAAGAGAGCGGCCAGTAAATTAATTGGACCGAAAGCAATTGCTGCCGTAAGAAATGCAATCAGTCCTTCCGGCGGAGGAACGAAATGAAAAAACACATACTGATTTCCTCCTTTGATCTAGCCATTGGAGGGGTAGAAAGAAGCTTAATTGGTCTTCTTAATTCGATTGATTACAGCCGTTATGATGTCGACCTTCTCCTCTTTAAACAGGAGGGAGAATTTATGTCCTTCATTCCTAAAGGACCGAACGTATTGCCGGAGATTCCTGCCTATACAACCTTCCGAAAATCCATTGGAGAGGTAGTTAAGGGAAGACAATATCCCATCGGAGTTGGAAGAGTATTAGCCAAGTATACCAGTTCCATAGAAGGAAAACTAAAAAACATCCCGGAACCCGGCTACTTAACCATCCAATACGGCTGGGACTTCACCACACCTATTCTGCCAAAAATAGAAAAAGAATACGATGCAGCCATCAGCTTTTTATGGCCTCACCATTTCATTGGAACTAAAGTAAAAGCGAAGAAGAAAATTGGGTGGATTCATACAGATTATTCCAACATTCATGTTAATAAAAAAGCAGATGAACGTGTCTGGAAGAAGCTTGACCATATTGTTGCGGTATCCGATGAATGTTCCAGAACGTTTACTGGTGAGTTTCCACTTTTAAAGGAAAGGACCGCTGTCATTGAAAATATCCTCTCTCCTTCTTTTGTCAGGGAGCAGGCGGATTTAATGGTCCCCCCTGAAATTCAACGACGAAACGGAAGGACAATTTTGGTTTCTGTAGGGCGTCTTACACATGCGAAAGGCTTTGACGATGCGGCACGCGCATGCCGGTTGCTAATTGATCAAGGGTATGATTTAGAGTGGCATATTGTTGGATATGGCCCGCTTGAAAATGAGCTGAAGGTGCTGATTGCTGATCTCGAATTAGAAGATCGGTTTTTTTTATTAGGGAAAAAAGTGAATCCCTACCCATACATAAAAGCCTGTGACATCTATGTGCAGCCTTCGCGCTATGAAGGGAAGGCCGTAACCGTTAAAGAAGCTCAGATTTTAAGGAAACCTATCGTCATAACAAACTTTCCAACTGCCAAAAGTCAGGTGAATGATGGCTTCGACGGAAAGATTACACCAACCGGTCCAGAGGGAATTGCGATAGGCATCCAGCAGATGATGGATAATCAAGAATTGAGGAAGCAGTTGATATCCAATCTTGAAGCGGTTTCTTACGAAAGTAAGGCTGAACTGAATAAGCTTTACGAACTCATAGAGAGCTAACAGGAGGAATAAACATGATTTTACTGACGGGCGGAGCAGGATATATCGGCAGCCACACCTGCGTAGAGCTTCAGGAAGCGAATTACGACATCGTAATTGCGGACAATCTCAGCAACAGTCATATTGAATCCATAGATCGAATCTATGAGATTACTGGAAAAAGACCCGCTTTTTATGATACGGATTTACTGGATGGTGAGGGCCTGAACGCCATTTTTGAAGAGAATCAAATTGAGGCCGTTATCCACTTTGGCGGATTAAAGGCAGTTGGAGAATCGGTTGCTGAGCCTCTTAAATATTATCGGAATAATATAGCTGGAACTGTGAATCTTCTGGAGGTAATGAAACAACACAACGTGAAAAATCTGGTTTTCAGTTCATCTGCAACAGTATACGGAGATCCTCACTCCGTACCGATCCAGGAGCACTTTGCATTAACAGCAACAAATCCTTACGGGCGGACAAAGCTGATGATTGAAGAGATACTGAAAGACTTATATCATGCTGATCCGGAGTGGAGCATTTCCATCCTTCGATACTTTAATCCAGTCGGAGCCCATGAAAGCGGACTGATCGGAGAAGATCCGAATGGGATTCCAAATAACCTGTTCCCGTTTATTGCTCAAGTGGCAATCGGGTCCCGCAGCTGTCTGCACATATTCGGTGATGATTATCCGACGGCAGATGGCACAGGGGTGAGGGACTATATCCATGTCATGGACCTGGCAAACGGTCATGTAAAAGCACTGGAGAAAAATTTGTACTCCACCGGAACCGATGCCTATAACCTTGGAACCGGCATTGGCTATTCTGTTCTCCAGATGGTCCGCGCGTTTGAAAAGGTCAACCAAGTAGGCATTCCATATAAGGTGATGAGCCGGAGGCAGGGTGATATTGCGGAATGCTATGCAGATTCCAGTAAAGCCAATAGCGAGTTAAACTGGTACGCGACTAGAGGAATAAGCCAAATGTGCCGGGATGCCTGGAACTGGCAAGTAAAAAATCCTTCCGGCTATAAATCACACGCATTCTCTTAAGAAAAGTAAAGGTGAGATAAACTTTGACACAGGAACAACTAAAAAAGATCTTATTGAGCGCTTATCAAATCGCTGAAAAAAGAGAAGAAATCCATACAGTAGAATTAATTAGAGAAATTAAGAGGCAAATTATCAGCGCTGCAAAATAAGGAGTGAAGATGTGGCAAAACGGTCATTTGATCTGCTAACTGCACTATTCCTAATCTTATTATTGTGTATCCCGATGAGCATCCTGGCTCTATTCATTAAAGCAAAACTAGGAAGCCCGATTTTGTTTAAACAGACCAGACCCGGTCTTCACGAAAAGCCATTTTTATTGATGAAGTTTCGTTCGATGACGGATGAAACCGATAAAAATGGTTTTTTGCTTTCAGATGAACAGCGGCTGACCTCATTCGGAAAGATCCTCAGGAAATTCAGCTTGGATGAGCTGCCTCAGTTATTCAATGTCATGAAAGGTGATCTCAGTCTTGTTGGTCCCAGGCCTCTGCTAATGGAGTATTTGCCACTTTACTCCAAGGAACAGGCAAGACGGCATGAAGTAAAGCCGGGAGTAACAGGCTGGGCTCAGATAAATGGCCGGAATGCGATCACGTGGGAAAAGAAATTCCAGCTGGATGTCTGGTACGTGGAGAATCAAAGCTTTTTATTGGATGTCAAAATTCTGTTCGTAACGTTCGTGAAAGCCATCAAATCAGATGACGTACAGCAGGCAGGCTTTGCAACCGCTGAAAAATTTAAAGGCACTGGACTGAATTGATATGGTTCCACTCGTGATTATCGGTAATGGTGGACACAGCAAGGTCATTCAGGAGATGGCAAGCTTGAGTGATCAATACGAAGTGATCGCGATCCTGGATGATTGTGTAACGGAAATTAAGATGATAGAGAACATCGTTCATGGGCCATCGGCCATTGTTAATGAATTTACCCAGCAGGAAACGAAATTTTTCATCGCGATCGGGGATAATTCAGCCCGGCAAAGAGTGTACCAGAAGCTAAGGCTGGCCGATCATCAATATGCGACCCTGATCCATCCAAGCGCAATCATCAGCCAATCGGCGTCCATCGGCTTTGGAACAGCTGTGATGCCTAACAGTGTCATTAATGCGGATGCCAGGGTCGGGTCTCACTGTATTCTGAATACGGGATCCATTATTGAACATGACAGCCTGCTTCACGATTTTGTCCACATTTCCCCAAATTCCACATTAACAGGAAGTGTCAAGATCGGAACAGGCGTACACATCGGTGCTTCAGCCACTGTAATTCCAGGAAAAGAAATCGGAGTCTGGACGGTGATCGGAGCCGGAGCAGCCGTCATAGGAGATATCCCTTCCCACTGCCTAGCAGCCGGAGTTCCTGCAAAAATTAAGAAAAATCATAAGATAAGGAGGCGAGAAGCATGAAGCAGGCCGTTCAGCAAAAACGTATTTACTTGTCCCCGCCGCACATGAGCGGGAAAGAAATGCATTATATTAACGAAGCATTCGAAACCAACTGGATCGCTCCTTTAGGTCCGAACGTGGACGCATTTGAAAGAGAGCTGGCTGAAAAAGTAGGAGTCAGAGCAGCCGCAGCCGTCAGTTCCGGAACTGCAGCCATTCATCTGGCTCTTATTTTATTAGGAGTCGAAAGAGGAGCCACGGTATTTTGTTCCACCCTTACATTTGTAGCCACTGCAAATCCAATCTTATATCAGGGAGCCGAACCGGTATTCATCGATTCAGAACCGGAAACATGGAACATGTCTCCACAGGCTCTGGAGATGGCACTTAAAGATGCAGCAGATGCCGGAAAGCTGCCCAAAGCCGTCATTGTCGTCAACCTGTATGGCCAAAGTGCAAAAATGGACGAGCTCCTCGCACTATGCAACCTTTATGATGTGCCCATGATTGAGGACGCAGCGGAATCTCTTGGCTCTACCTACAAAGGGAAAGCGAGCGGCACGTTCGGGTACTTCGGAATCTACTCCTTTAACGGAAACAAAATCATCACCACCTCAGGCGGGGGAATGCTCGTATCGGATGATGAGGAAGCAATTGAGAAGGCCAGGTTTTTAGCAAGCCAGGCAAAAGATCCAGCCATTCACTATCAGCATAGTTCATTAGGATTCAATTACAGGATGAGTAATATTTTAGCTGGATTAGGACGGGCTCAGCTGGAAGTTTTGGAAGATAGAGTAGAGGCAAGAAGAAGGATACACGAGACATATAAGAAAGAATTGGAGCACATTAAGGAGATTTCTTTTATCCCCGAATTAGAACAGACCATGACAAACCGCTGGTTAACTGTTATTAATATCGATACTAAAAGCCTGGGCCTCAGTGTTTCAAACGTCTTGGCGGAACTTGCAAATAATAATATTGAAGTAAGACCGGTATGGAAGCCTCTTCATTTACAGCCGCTTTTTGAAAAATACCGGTTCTTTCAGCAACGTACATATGATTGTGTTGCTGAATGTAAGTTCAATAAGGGAATTTGTTTGCCATCTGGTTCTGGATTAACAATTGAGGATCAAGGAAGAGTTGTTGAAAGTTTAAATGGCTGTTTAAATAAAAGTGTAAGTTTCATTTAACTTTGAAAATCAAATTACCTGGAGGTCAAAATGCTTCCAAAAGTAAGTGTTATTGTGCCTGTTTATAATTGTGAAAAATACTTATCTAAATGTTTAGAGAGTATCATTAACCAAATTTACAAAAACATAGAGATCATTATCATTAATGATGGGTCAACGGATGGTAGCGGGCAGGTAGTCAAACATTTTAAAGAGATGGATATTCGGATTATTTACTATGAACAGACCAATAGCGGTCCATCGGAAGCCCGTAATAGAGGAATATCCCTTTCTACAGGGGACTATCTAGTATTTGTTGATTCAGATGATACAGTTGACAAGCGTTATGTAGAGTTATTGCTAACAAGAATGATTAAAACCGGATCAGATCTAGTTTGCTGTGGGTATGTGGATATATCAGAGTATGGGGTTATAAATTGCACTGATTTTGAGTTTGAAAGCAGTGTTTCTACTCATGAAATAATTGATATGGTATGCAAGAGAACTGGTGGGGTACTCTGGGGGAAAATTTTCAGAAGAGAAATAATCGTTAAATATGGTATTAAAATGGATAAGGATATTTTTATGTCAGAGGACTTGGTTTTTGTATTACAATATGTAGTTCGTTGCAGTAGTTCTTTTACAGCAATAAACGAGAATTTATATCATTACAATAGGCTTAATCAGGATAGTATCAGTTCGAATATTTCTACAAAGTATTTAGAAAATTTCATCGCTGTATGCAAGCACCTTGAACAAATATTTTTATCTGTAAATTTAGGTAATCAAGAAATTAATCAGATAATAGGAAATAGAATTCAAAACATTATTGTAAGTAATGTAGAAATGTTAAGTATGAAAATAAAGGATCACGGAATGAAACAGGCAATTAACGATATTGATTACATATTGTCTATCCCTTACATCAAAAAGTATCAAGATAAATTTGAAGCACAGAATTGGATATACAAGCCGTACATCTTCTTTTTAAGGAATAGGCATATAAAAAGTAGTATTCAATATGGAATGTTTATAAATGTAATTAAAAATATAAATAGAAATTTTAAGAAAAGAAAGAACGTGGGCCTATGAAAAAGCTATTATTTGTTATTGATTCATTAAATATTGGAGGAGCAGAAAAAAGCTTAGTATCATTATTAAACATGATCGATCCGTCAAAGTATGAAATAGACCTACTCTTATTTAAAAGGGGTGGTGATCTTGAAAAACATGTACCTGAGTATGTAAATATACTTTCCCCACCCGAATATTTTTTATTTTTAGATGGGACTAGATTTCCTATTGGGAAAAAACTAAAGTATTACAACTTTCGAATAAAGACTTCACTTTTTATAAGATTAAATAATTTCAAAAGAAAGTCTCACCACAGTGAACAAGTTGTATACAGAAGTATTAAGAGCATATTAAAACCAATTATTACACATTATGATGCTGCCATTGCTTACAGTCAGGGGATGCCAACATATTATGTAGCTCATAAAGTAAATGCATTAAAAAAATTAGCATGGATCAATACAGATTATGTTAATACACAGTACGATAAAAATGTTGATTATGACTCTTACAAACACATGGACAAAATCATTACCGTTTCTTATCATACAAAACAATCAATATCAAAAATTAGAGATGAGTATAAGAAAAAAATTGATTTGATATTTGACATAATAAATCCTGAATTCATTAGTAAGCTGGCAGATGAACAGAATATAGTGGAGTTTGAGGATTCTTTTGTAAATATTTTAACAGTTGGCAGATTAGTGAGTGCTAAATCCTATGATAAAGCTGTAGAGGTTGCCAGATTATTAAAAAGCGCAGGTTACAAATTTAAATGGTTTGTAATAGGAGAAGGCTCCGAGAAAGATGCAATCCAGAGAATGATAGATGATTATAACTTAAATGCACATTTTGTCTTGCTTGGAAAAAAAATTAATCCTTATGTATATATGAAAAACTGCGACATATATGTTCAAACATCTAGTAAAGAAGGTTTTGGGCTTACGGTTTGTGAAGCAAAAATATTAAAGCGACCAATAGTCTGTACCAATTTTGATACCGCAAAAGAGATAATTGAACACAACAAAACTGGATTAATTGTAGAACACAACATAGAGAGTATATACGAGGGTGTAAAAAGGTTTTTAGAAGACCATAGTTTTAAGAGAGACATAATGAAAGAATTAGATTCGATTCAACCATATAATTCCTTAAATCAATTGCAAAGGTTTTATAATATTCTAGAAAAAGCATAAGTGGGGATGCTGAATGAAAAAAATATTTGTTGATATTTATTTGAAATTCAACTTAGGGGATGATTTATTCCTAGACATTTTAGCCAAAAAATATCCTGCTGCCCAATTTACTGTAAACCACTTGGGGAATAATTATGATGATTTTATCTCCCAATATACCAATGTTAAACGAAGAAAATATAGTCTGGTGAATAAAATCGGTCAACGTCTCAAGTTATCAGACTCTATTACAAATTTCCATGCCGTAGCAGAAGAACATGATGCATTACTATTTATTGGAGGATCTATTTTCAGAGAGGAAGATTACCATTCCAATTTGTATGCTGATAGATTGAAATTAGTAAAAGAATTTAAGAAAAGAAACAAGCCGGTTTTTATTCTTGGTGCAAATTTTGGTCCTTATCAAACTAAGGGTTTCTTATCAGACTACAAAGAATTGTTTGAAATGTGTGCGGATGTTTGTTTTCGTGATACAGCTTCATATGAGTTATTCAAAGATCTTCCGCAAATTAGACATGCACCGGATATTGTGTTTCAGATGGATATTAAGGAGTATAAGGAAATCACCATAAAAGATAGAGTGGGATTTTCAATTATTGATGTGAAACATAAACAAGGTTTGTCAGAGTATTATAATGATTATTTAAGAAGTACAGTTAATGCCATTGAATTACTTACTAGTAAAGGGTACGAATGTTGCTTAATGTCTTTTTGTGAAGATGAAGGGGATTTGCAAGTCACCGATTCTATTATTTCAACTCTTTCCCCAGAGGCGCTAAAGAATACAATTAAATATAGCTATAAGGGAAATTTAAAAGAAGCTATTAATATAATAGCTTCTTTTAAATTGTTTGTGGCAGCAAGATTTCATGCGAACATCTTAGCAATAATCTTTGAATCAGGAGTGATGCCTATTATATACAGCCACAAAACTACTCATATGCTGGAAGACATTCAATTAGCTGACATCTTGGTAACTATGGAAAATCTCCACATTCAGTTCAATGAAAAGATAATCCTCAAGGCTCTTAATAATAAAGCTGACATTACAAACGTAGCCTTTGAAGCAGCTGCCCAATTCGAAAAGCTAAGTGAGTTTTTAAAATTTGAAATTAGCAATAGGGGAGCGATATGAAAAAAAAAATTATTTTCATGATCATTAATTTAAATATAGGTGGAACCGAAAAAGCATTGTTGAACATGATTTCAGAAATCCCGAAAGATAAATTTGAGATAACGATCTTAATGTTAGAAGAGTATGGTGGATTCTTAGATTCAGTTCCTGGGCATGTTAGTAAGATGTATTTAAAGAAATATAAAGATATTAAAGACCTAATAAATCAACCACCCCAATTAACTTCTATAAATTACTTTAAAAAAGGCAATATATTTGCTGCTTCTAGTATTTTATTTATCCATTTATTATCGAAGATCAGAAAAGATCGAGGCATCTTTTTTAAATACGCTATGAGAAATTTTCAATCATACGAAGGTGAATATGACTTGGCAGTAGCTTATGCAGGCCCTATGGATTTTATAAGCTATTTTGTCATTAATAAAATAAAGGCAGATAAGAAAATCCAATGGATTCATTTTGATGTAACTAAAGTAGGCTTCGATAGGTATTTTGCATCTAAGGTATATAGAAAATACGAAAAAATATTTGTTGTATCTAAAGAAGGCAAAGAGAAGCTTGTTGATAGAGTTCCTGCTATAAAGGATAAAACCGAAGTGTTTACTAATTTAGTGTCTAGTGACCTGATTCATCATCAGGCTAGAAAAGGTATAGGTTTTAGCGATAATTTTAACGGAATAAGAATCTTAACCGTTGGTAGATTAACGAATGAAAAAGGACAAGATCTCGCTATAAAAGTGCTAGCAATGTTAATTAATCAAGGGTATAAGGTTAGATGGTATTGTGTGGGGGATGGGAATTCAAGGAATAGATATGAAAGAATGGTAAAAGAGTTTAATTTAAATGAGAGTTTTATATTTCTTGGCTCAGATCCTAATCCTTATCCTTATATAGCACAGTGTGACATTTATGTTCAGCCATCGAGACATGAAGGATATTGTATTACACTCGCTGAAGCAAAATGTCTGGCTAAACCGATTATTACTACAAATTTTACTGGTGCAAGTGAACAGTTAAAAAACGGAGAAACTGGTCTGATAGTAAGCTGTAACGAAAACGATATATTCAAAGCTGTAGTAAATTTATTAAATAATCATAGATTACGAGAAGCATTTTCAAGGAAACTATCTGAAGAAATAATTGATCCTTCTTTTGAAGTGAATAGAATAATGGATTTTCAAAGTCAAATCGGTTAGAGGTATGGCATGAAAAAAATTATATTTGTTACTAGACAAATGGTAATGGGAGGAATAGAAAAAGCACTAATTTCTATGCTCGAAACAATACCTAAAGATGAATTTGATATCACAATTTTAGTTATGGCAAATGGAGGAGAGCTTGTTGATGATCTTCCAGATTACGTTAAAGTGAAATGCCTTTTTGGTGATGAACAATCTACGCGAGAAAGGGTAATTAATGATTTCAAAAAAGGCAAATTTGCCGCTGCTTTTAAAACTGGTTACTATAGCCTCCTAGCTAGAAAAGCAAAAACGGTGTTTGAACAAGAATTTTACCATTCTAAAATGTTACCGAAAGGTAAAGAAAGGTACGACATGGCAATTGCTTTTCATACTCCAGCGTCTTTTCCAGTAGTTTATGTAATAGATAATATTATTGCCAACAAGAAAGTTGCCTGGATCCATAGCGATGTTACTCAATATGAACGTGAGCTTCAACCATATAAAGAATACTACTCCAAATTTGATAAAGTATTTTGTGTTTCTAAATACGCTATGGATAAGTTTACTGATATGTATCCCGATCTTAAAAAAAGAACGGCAGTTTTCTACAATATAATTGATTGTATAAAAATGGATAAGCTATCAATGGAAAAAGGATTTGAAGATAGATTTAACGGTACTAAAATCCTTACAGTAGGTAGGTTAACATCCCAAAAGGGTCAAGATTTAATACCTAGTATTTTAAAGCTATTGACTTTAGCGGGATTTAAGATTAGATGGTACTGTATCGGTGAAGGTGAAGGCCGAGCAGAGCTGGAGAATCTCATTAAGAAGAACCAACTAGAAGAACACCTTATTTTATTAGGTAATCTAAATAATCCTTATCCCTATATGAAGCAGTGTGATATTTATGTTCAGCCATCAAGACATGAGGGATATTGTATAACTCTAGCCGAAGCCAGAGCATTTAATAAACCTATCATTACAACTGATTTTGTAGGTGCGAGAGAACAGATTATAGATGGTGAAACTGGGATCATTGTAGATTTTGACAATCGTCAAATATTTGAACAAATATCCTTATTATTAAAAAACACTTCATTTAAACAACAATTGCAGTGTAACTTAAAACGAAATGACTTAAGTAATAAAACTAATGTAGAAAATTTGTTAAAGGTATTAAAACAATAAAGAAAATTTGGAGGGGCTATGATGACTCCCGAAATAAGTATAATTGTCCCGATTTATAAAACTGAAAAATTTTTAAATGAATGTATTGATTCGATCCTTGCGCAAACTTTTACAAATTTTGAATAGTTAATGATGGTTCACCCGATAATTGCGGAGAAATTTGTGAACTATACGCTAAAGCTGACAGCCGAGTTATTGTAGTGCATAAGGAAAATGGAGGGGTATCTCGGCTAGGATAAAAGAAGAGGAGTGGCTAAATTGAAGGATGATATATATAAATTATTTAGACTTTTCAATAAAAAAGAGAAGAAAAAATTCTTGCTTTTATTTATTATGATGATTTTTGCAGCTTTCTTTGAAACTATAGGAATAGGTTTAATTGTCCCCTTCGTGGGAATAGTAACAAACCCCAATATAATACAAGAGGAAGGCGTCTTAAAGTACATTTATGAGATTTTAAACTTCAATTCATTGGTAGCGTTCATTACTTTTTCAGTAATAGTATTGTTTGCAGTATTTTTATTTAAAAATGTGTACCTGCTTTTTTTTAATTATATACAATTGAAAGTAATACTTAATCACCAAGTTAAACTATCTAGAAGATTGTTTAAAGAATATTTAACAAAACCATATACATTTCATTTGCAGCGAAATACCGCCGATCTTCTTCGAAATGTTAATAGTGAGGTACCTAGAGTGTTTCAAGGAATTCTTATATCAGGGTTTCAGTTAATTACAGAACTTTTAGTTATTGTATGTATTTTAACATTACTCCTTATAACAACTCCAATAGCAACAATTACAGCTTCTATTCTACTAGGGGGAAGCGTTTTTTTATTTTTTAAATTATTTCGGAAGAAAATTAGTATATTAGGGTTAGAGCAACAAAAGGTATTTGCTATGATGATCAAATGGGTGAATCAGGGGCTAGGAGCAGCTAAAGAAGTAAAAGTATCTGGAAAAGAGAAATATTTTATTAATGCATACACTACTCAAAGCCAAATTAATGCGAATAATAGCCGATACATGAGGATATTAGATCATGTACCAAGACTTTTTATAGAGACGCTTCTAATTTCAATAGTACTAATTACAATATTAATAATCGTTTTCCAAGGTTTGAATACTAACCAGTTGATTTCTACAATGGCACTTTTTGCTATGGCTGCTTTTCGATTAATGCCCTCTATTACCCGAGTAGTAGGTTTAATTACATCTATTAAGTATAATCAGCCTGCTTTATCAGTAGTTTACGAAGACTTGTTTAATAATAGAGAAGAAGCAACATCAAATACTATTGAGGATAGTATATTTGATGTAAATAGTGGAGAAAACCGGTTATTAGATTCAATCGAATTAAATGATGTTTCATTTCGCTATCCAAATCAAATAGACTATTCATTAAAAAACATTTCATTAACTATTCCAATTAAACACTCTGTTGCATTTATAGGAGAATCGGGGGCAGGAAAGACTACCGTAGTGGATATTATACTTGGGTTGTTGAAACCAGAAAAAGGAAATGTTTTAGTGGATGGAGAAAATTTATTTACTATAAAATCAACATGGCAAAAAAAAATTGGCTACATTCCTCAATCTATTTATTTATCAGATGATTCTATTCGTAATAACATAGCTTTTGGAGTAGATAGTCATCTTATTGATGATAAAGAAGTTTGGAGAGCGTTAAAACAAGCTCAACTAACAGAATTTGTTAAATCATTACCTAATCAGTTAGAGACGGCTGTAGGTGAACGAGGTGTAAGGCTCTCAGGAGGACAGCGTCAACGTATAGGTATCGCTAGAGCCCTATACCATGATCCAGAGATACTATTTATGGATGAGGCAACTTCAGCATTAGATAATGAAACAGAAAAAGAAATCATGAAGTCTATTAATGGATTAAAAGGTGAGAAAACGTTAATCATGATAGCTCATAGGCTTAGCACGATAGAAAATTGTGATATTGTTTTTAAACTTAGTAAGGGGCAGCTTGTTAACATTGAAAATAAACGAAAACAATTAGTAATGTAAACATTAAATTAACTCCTTTGGTTTGTTAGCAATTGATAATATTCTTGAATCTGAAAGGATTTGTAAAATATATGAGCAAAGTAAGTGTGGTTGTCCCCATATACAATGCAGGAGAAAAACTCCATAAGTGTATAAAATCTATAATTAATCAATCTTTCAAAGAATTAGAATTAGTACTAGTAAACGATGGTTCTACTGATAATAGTTTGGAAATCTGTCAGAAATATACAGAAAATGACAAAAGAATAATACTGATAGACAAGAAAAATGAGGGGCATTCTGCTACTAGAAAGAAGGGCATAGAAGCTTCAAGTGGCCCATATATTATGTTTGTTGATGCAGATGATTGGATTAGTAGTAAGATGATAGAGGTTCTTTATAATGAATTAATGGACTGTAAAGCTGAGATAATCGTATGTAATATGTACAGAGTGTATGGGTTTATTAAACAGCTAAATAAGAGTGTATATTTTGAAAGGGAAAAAACATATTATCATGAAGAAGTTAAGATGTTAGCTACAGCATATTTTCATGGACATCCCTTCCCCTCGTCGCTCTGGGGGAAATTATACAAAAGAGAACTTCTTGTGAATAGTGGTAATTATTTAGACAGAATACGATTTTTAGGGGAAGACCTTTTTTATAACCTTGAAATGCTCTTAAAAACTAATAAAGTCAAAGTCATTAATAAACCATTTTATTATTATAGATATGGTGGAGGCAGCCATAAATTTATGCCTTATTTTTTTGAAGATGTTATTAATGGCTACGAAATTCAAAAAGAAATTATAAATAAGTATTATACACAGACCCGACAGAATGAGATCAATGGAATTAGTATAGTATTACTAAACATGTTTAGAAGTGGATTGCTTAATTTGTTTATGGGGAAGTTTAGTGAATCTGAAATAAAAGAAAAGATATTAAATAATGTGGTTAAAGAAAGTATTATTGAGTGCTTAGACAATGAGGGAGTTATTAGATGTCTTTCTCCTGATTATTTAAATGCTATAAGGAACAAAGATATTCAGTATCTCTATCTTTTGGGTGAAAAGACGTATAAGAGACGAAAACCTAAACAAGTTTTGACTAAGATAGTATCCAATTTTAATCTAAATTAATTTTATTTGAGTTTGTAAATCACTAATGGAAGAAGTGATATTTTGAAGAAAGTAAGTGTGATAGTTCCTATTTATAATGCCAAGAAAAGACTAAATAAATGTATTGATTCTATTGTTAATCAAACCTTTAAAGACTTCGAATTAATTTTGTTAAATGATGGATCTACTGATAACAGTTTAGAAATATGTAAAAGGTATGAGAAAATCGATACTAGAATAAAAGTAATAAATAAGGAAAATGAAGGTTGTATTGCAACCAGAAGAAAAGGTGTGGAACTAGCTAAATCTAAATATATTATGTTTGTTGACGCTGATGATTGGATTGATACCAAGACAATAGAATTGTTATATAAAGAAGCTTACGAAAGTAATTCAGATGTTACAGTGTGTAATATGTATAAAGTAATTGGGGATAAATTATCGATAAAGAAAGAGAATAAAAGTACTTATTTTAATGGGGTTAAAGTCTATAATAAAGAAGGAATTAGAAACGAGTTAATTGTAGCATATTTTCATGGCCATCCTTTCCCTTCATCATTATGTGCTAAGTTATATAAAAGAGAGCTACTTGTAAGTTCAGGGAAGTATCTTGATGCTATTAAATTTTTTGGAGAAGATCTTTATTATAATTTGGAAATATTCCTTAAAGCTAACAAAATAAAAGTAATAAATAAAGCTTTATATTTTTATAGAGCTGGTGGAACTACAAGTAAATATATGCCGTATTTTTTCGATGATATTGTAAATGGATACCTAATCCAACAAGGAGTTATTAATAAGTATTATTATAATACTAAACAAAACATGTTAAACGGAATCAGCATCATGTTGTTAAATACTTTCAAAACCTGTCTTTCCAACTTGTTTTATAGTGAATACAACGGAATTGAAAAAAGAGATTTAATAAAGACTTACTTATCCAATGCTTGTATTACCGAGGCTATCAACAACGAGGGCGCAAAAAAATATTTTTCTAACGAATACTTACAAGCGATTAAAAATAATGATGAAAAATATTTATATCAATTTGGAAAAAAAGCATATTTAAAGCAAAGACCCAAGCAAATGCTATTGGAGTTAGGAAGAATCTAATGGAAATTTCAAAAAATAATATGAAAATGTTAAAAGGAGTAGCCATTTTATTTATGCTGCTCCTTCATTTATTTTGCAGAAAAGATGTAAATGGATTATATGAAACCTTGGTTTCTTTTAATGGAATTCCACTAGCCTATTATATTGGTTTATTTGGGGATGCATGTGTTCCAATATATTGTTTTGCAAGTGGTTACGGTCTCTATATTTCATATCATAAACACACATTTTTGAAAAAAAACTCCATAAGAATCTTAAAACTACTTATCAATTTCTGGATAATTCTGCTATTATTTATGTTAATTGGGTTCCTGGCCGGAAAATCAGGGGCGTTTCAAGGTGGACTTGGCAGCTTTCTTCTTAACTTTTTCGTGCTGTCCAACTCATATAATGGAGCATGGTGGTTTTTGCAAACTTATATAATACTCATCCTATTAACCCCATATATTGTAAAGAAAGTGAAAGCTCATAGTACCAGAAATGTATTAGTTGTTTCGGTAGTTATTTATTTAATAAGTTATATCCAGCGTATTAAGGAAATTATAGATCTGGATCAAGCCTTTTATACCTCTTTAATTAATTCTCTAGTTTTAGTGGGTACTTCTCTTTTTCCATTTATTGTTGGTTGTATATTTGCAAAGGAAAAAGTTAATTCAAAAATATCAAGAAAGTTCTCTGCCAACCCTTATCGCAATTTAATAAGTGGCTGCGCCATATTTGGATTGTTGGTATTACATTCTGTGTATGAGTCTATGATTGTTGCCCCTCTGACTGCCATTGCTTTTGTCTGCTTGTTTAATCTCATGAGTAAAGGAAAAACAGTAAAAAAGGTGTTACTCTTTTTTGGTGATCATTCTACGAACATATGGCTAACCCATATGTTCTTTTATATGTCCATTTTCCCGGAGCTTACATTTGCTCCAAGATATTGGATATTGGTTTTCATTTGGCTAATCGCCCTCTGTCTCCTTTCTTCTTATTTGATCAACTTTATATTTTATCCAATAGGAAAAATGGTAGATAGAATGATCATGAAAAAGAGTATAGAGTCTAATTTAAAAGAAGGTAAATTAATTGGTTGAAATCATAAATTAATGGGTTGAATGTTCGGCAGGTTATAAGAATTTATTTAAACCCCGCAGCAAGTTAAAAAGTTCAGATCTAATTATAAACCCACACGAAAAGAGTACATATGAATATATTACCTCTAAGAAGAAGAAGTGGAGGAATATATATAGATATGAAATGTATTCGTGAATTAAGAGTTGGTTTATTTATAACACATGAGAACACCAAAGCAGCTGCAGGTGAATGGAATGAGTGATTTCTCTTACACTGTTGAACTGGAGCGGTGGGGAATTAAAGATAATGAAACAGATGCAGCAAACACTACTCTTGGGATTAACCAAGCGTTTTTATGGGCAAGGGAAAATGATTATAACTTGGTTGTTTTACCAAAGGGCAGATATCTTATAGATAAAAATGCATCAGTAAATTTAAATAGCAATACAACGTACAAGCTTTATGATTGTGTATTTGTAAAAGAATCAAACAACTTTACAGGCTACACTGTTCTCTCGTGTAATAATGTCAAAAACGTTACTATAGAAGGTGCTACTGTAATTGGAGATAGGGAGACTCACGACTATTCTAGCGGTGGTACACATGAATGGGGACATGGCATAGAGTGTAAAAATTCCTGTTACAACATTGTTTTGAATAACTGTGAGGTAAGTGAATGCACTGGAGATGGTTTTACCACAGCTATGGACTTTTCAGCAATAGGCGGTATCCAGCACCCAGCACATTTCGCTAAAGGGGATATTAATGCGCAAGGTAATATAGATGTTTCAAAGTCCAATTATACTACAGTCTCAAGATTCTTTGACGTGACGGGATCTACAGTAAAATCAGTTGGATACTTTTATTACTCGGGTGATGGGTATGGTGGATATGGTACCGGAAGTAACTTAAACAAAACAGTAATAAAGGTGCATTTCTATAAATCAGATGGTTCTTATTTAGGATTTAGAAATACCAGAACGTATGAATTGATCTATCTATCTTCTTTACCTGAGGGTACTGCAAAAGTGAGATTTTCCTACTTGCAAAATTTCGACTTAATGAATGGAAATTTGCATTACGTACTATGTGCCAGAATACCTCAGTATATCACTTATATAAATTGTAAAGCCCATAGAAATAGAAGGCTTGGTGCGTCTGTTAATGGGGGCAGATTTATCACATATGACAGGTGTGAATTATATAACAACAGTAACCCTATGAGCAACTCTCAAGGGTGTAATCCAGGCTATGGTATCGACATAGAAGATGGATATATGACGAATCAAAAAATCACCGTGAAAAATTGTAACTTCTACGATAATCGAGCTGGAGCGTTTATTTGTATCAGTACCAGAGGAGTGTATCTCGAAAATAATAAATTTAAGGGTGCCGTTAATTTAAGCGGCAGTGGAGATGATTATTTATCGCATAATAATATATATTATGGTCCGATTACAGGCAGGTCAATTACGAGCGGTAATGAGGCAGATGGAACATTTGTTACATTTAGAAATGATTCTATTTTTGACGCCTCCTGTTCAATTAATGCCGGAAATACGACGTTAGAAAACTGTGTTTTTACAAAAAGCAGCTTAAACCTCTTTGGTGAAACCTTGAAAATATATAATTGTAAATTGACTTTTGATGACCCAGATAAAGATGCGGGACTTCGCTTTGCCAGCAAGAATATTGAGATTTATGATTCATTATTTGATGTAAGAAGAGCCGGAGGCCTCGTTACGGCTAGTTACAATCAAACAGAAAGCGCTTTGTTTAAAAATGTTAAATTTCTAACAAATGAGACAAGCGGCGGACATTATGTAGGTGCAAAAAACCTAATTGTTGAAGACTGTGAATTTATTCACAGCGGAAACAAAGTGAACTATAGCCGTATGATGGCATCTAGATCAATGAGGGTTCAAAACTCAACCTTTAGGAACCAGTCATTCAGGTTTGATGGAGGCGATATCTACGGCAGTGAGATATTAGCTGAAGAAACAGGGTATGTTACACATAAATTTAGTAACAATACGATCATCTGGGACGCTTCATACGGAACTGCTGTTCATGAAGCTCGAGGACCTGGAGTTGCGTTTCTTTATATCCCCAGACTCGAAGTTACAGATAATAATCTTAGAGTTGTAGGAAAAAATGTTTCTCTAGGTGCGATGCACTCGTTAAGGGTTTATGCTGAAAACTATTTAGTTCTTTCTAATAATACAATTGTAACCAAAAATGATATTGGTATTAGTACCAAAGGGACGATCACGATTGAGAGTGCTTATAGAAAATCCGGCTCATCCCTTCCAAAACCTAGAACAATAATTGTTGCACAAAACAATAATAGTATAAATTCTGAAATTGTTTTTACGAAGAATTTAGATTTACAATTAGAAAAAAATATAGTGGGTAATATTCCTCTCCCTGCAGCAGCAGATTCAGAACCTAGTACTGGCACATATATGGTTGGACAAATAATCTATAATGTCACCCCGGTAGCGGGGGGATATGTTGGCTGGATTTGCGTTGCTTCTGGAATTGCAAACAAAAATCCATGGAGTCCAAATAAATCCTATACCATTAATAGCTTAGTCAATGCAAACGGAAAAGTATACAGATGTATAGCTGCGGGATCCAGTGGGGCATCTGCACCATCTAACACTAATGGCACTGCTCAGGACGGCAGTATTACCTGGGAGTATGTAGGAGCTCTTGCAGTGTTTAAGCCGTTTGGATTGATTTCAAGCTAAATTGCACAATATATAAGTATTTGAAGGATTTTGTTAAAAAAAGAATATTATAAGTCTACAGTACTGTTTGGAATTGACAGGTTAATAGATAAATGGTAATCTACACCTATATAATGTTCTTTATAAAGAAAGTAATTGTGATAATAATTGCCTCTTTTTTTAATCTTTTCGTTCTTTATAAAGAATATACGATGGAGGAAACATGAGCGCTATTACAGGGATCTTACAATTTAACCAGAATGATGTTTCTATTCGAAATAGAACAAATATTATGGATTCACTTGCTGAGTTTCCTGTAAATCACATAGGCTGCTTTCATAAAAATCATATTTATCTTGGCTGCCATTCACAATGGATTACAAAAGAATCTCTAGGAGAGAAGTTGCCATTTTATGATCCGCAAAGGCAAATTGCAATCACAGCAGATGCCATTATAGATAACCGCCTTGAATTATTCGAACACCTGCAAGTTCCCTTGAGAGACCAAAAAAACATCACGGACAGTCAATTGATTATGCTGGCTTATCTAAAATGGGGTCAAGAATCACCCAAATATTTAATTGGTGATTTCGCCTTTATGATCTGGGACGAAAAACAAAATCTCCTTTTTGGAGCTAGAGATTTTTCTGGGTCCAGGACACTCTATTATAGTAAATCAGGATCCAACTTTGCTTTTAGTACAACCATTAAACCATTGCTTTCTCTATCCTTTATTGATAAAAAGCTGAATAAATGTTGGCTAGCCGATTACTTAGCTGTGTCAGGAATGATGGATAGCGTGGACCCTGCCATTACTCCTTATATGGATATATACCAAATTCCCCCGGCTCATAGCCTAACTTTAAAAAACGATAAAATCACAATCCGTAGGTACCACTCTTTCAGCAATATTCATCCATTTAAATTCAAAAATGATTCAGAATATGTAGAAGCCTTTCAAAGTGAATTTCAACAGGCAGTAACTGCTAGACTAAGAACCTATAAGAAAATTGGTGCGCAGTTAAGTGGAGGATTAGACTCAGGCTCTGTCGTAAGCTATGCAGTCAATTCATTAAAAGAAAAAAGGGAGATCCTGCATACTTTTAGCTATATTCCTCCCAACGATTTTGAAGATTTTACCGCTACGCATTTGCTAACAAATGAGACACCTTTGATTAAAAAAACCGTTCAGCATGTTAATGGTATTCATGCTCATTTATTAAGCTTTGATAAAAAAAATTCTTATGATGAAATAGATGACTTCTTAAGCATAATGGAGATGCCCTATAAATTTTTTGAAAATTCATTTTGGCTTAAAGGACTTTTTGAAGCAGCTCATTCAGAAGGCGCAGGTGTACTTTTAAATGGGGATAGAGGAAATTTTTCTATCTCATGGGGCTCCGCTGTTCATTATTATTCAGAACTATTAAAGAAATTAAAATGGGTGAAGTTGTATAAGGAACTGAATCAATACAGTCGTAATACAGGTGGAGCCAGACTGGGTCAATTGCCTGACATTGCAAAAATTGCTTTTCCTGGTATGTTCATTAGAAAAACAGAGAACAGAATGCCGTCAATAATCAATGAAAGTTTTGCAGAGGAAATAATGGTAAATCAAAAACTTGCAAAGCAAGGAATAAATCATAGAGGCTGGTATCTGAATTCTTCCTTAGAAGAAGAAAGAATTAAACATTTTGAAGATGGTTTCCATTGGAATGCCAGCAACACTCTATCAACGAAACTATCGCTGAAATATTCTTTGTGGAAACGTGATCCAACTAATGACCTTCGTGTAATTCGTTTCTGCCTATCTGTTCCCAATAGTCAATATGTGCAAAATGGTCTAGACCGTGCATTGATAAGAAGAGCAACAAAGAATTATTTGCCAGATGAAGTAAGGTTGAATCAACGTACCTTTGGTGTGCAAGGTGCAGATTGGGTTTATAGAATGATTCCTCAGTGGAATGAGTTTAGACATGAATTGGATCATTTAGTTAAAGATGATCAGGTTATGTATTACTTAAATAGGGATACGATTATGAATGCTCTCTCCATTATGGATCAAGGGGTCGAATCACACCATGCCATCAACCCTTATTTTAAGATTCTTGTAAGAACGGTTATTTTATATAGGTTTTTAAAAAAATTCAATTGAAGGGAGGTGAAAATATGAAAAAGGTATGGGAAAAACCAACTTTAGAAGTTTTGGATGTAAACGAAACTCTTCTTGGAAGAGATGGTGATTTTACAGATGCTGCATTTGACCCTAATACTCCAAAAGGAAAATTGACTTTCAGCTAATATCACTCCATATGTTTTTTGAATGATAGAGGATACTTAGTACACATTTTATTGAGCCCTATCCTATAGGGTAGGGCTACTTCATGGAGTGAAGAGAGATGCTTAAAGTCAAAGAAAAGCTTATATATACAGGCTTTGGTTTTACTATACAGAGTGACCTATTACTGCCAGAACTTTCTTCCTCAGCAAATCGGAATTTACCAATCGATATAAATATATATGAAAAAGACTTGACTTATCTTTGGAGAGAACTCTCTGATAATGAGTTTGGTTTTACTTTTGATAACAAGGATGTTTACTTTAAAATTCCCGACCTAGCTATATTTGGAATTTTAAATGGGCATGAAATTCAATATTCTCCAATCAGGGAAACAGATTTTGATATGATTAGGCTTTTTGTTCTTGGTACATGCATGGGTGTAATACTAATGCAAAAAAAAATCCTTCCTCTTCATGGAAGCGCCATTGAAATTGAGGGGAAAGCCTATTGCATTGTTGGTGAGTCCGGCGCGGGAAAATCTACTTTAGCTTCTTATTTTTTAAAATCAGGATATAAACTTCTAAGTGATGATGTCATTCCAATAACAATGCAGAATGGTTATCCGTATGTGACCCCATCCTATCCTCAGCAAAAGCTTTGGCAGGAGAGCCTTAATTATTTTGGAATGAAAAAGGAAGAGTACAAATCAATTTTTGGACGAACGGATAAATTCAGTGTGCCAGTTTCATCTAATTTTATTACTCAGCCGTTGCCATTAGGTGGAATTATTGAACTTGTAAAAACAGATAACCATCTGAGTATTGAAAGCATGGAAGGATTTAATAGGTTCAAAGTTCTGCTTAACCATACCTACCGCAACTTTTTAATTCCCTCATTAAATTTAACTAGCTGGCATTTTTCATACTCTGCTGCTATTTTGAATCAAGTTGGAGTGTATTCTTTGAATAGGCCCATTTCTCGATATACTGCACCAGAATTGGCTATGAATATATTAAACATCATAGGAAAGGAGAATGTTTGTGATTAATTGTGAAGAAATCACCGTTTATTCTACTGTTTCCCAAAGAGAAGGGAACGTTACCAGTGACATGGCTGGCGAAAAAGTGATGTTTAATGTTGACAAGGGGAAATATTATAATTTAGGTTCCATAGGTGGTGAAATCTGGGGGGAATTAAAGGATCCCATTCGCGTCTCTAATTTAATCGACATCCTCATAGAAAAATTTGAGGTGAGTAGAGATGTATGTGAAGACGAAGTCATTAGATTCTTAACCATGCTTGATTCAGAAGAATTACTTAATAAACATAATTAAAAGATAAAATGAGGAATGTGAGAGTGGGAGCGTTAAAAAAATTCAAAACATTCATCTCTTTGGACCATAAAACGTTGAGTCTGTATATAGAAGCCTTCCTATTTCTTGGGTGGGCCAGAATACTAAAAGCTTTCCCTTTTTATAAAATTAAGCATTTATTAGGGTATCATATGCAGGAAACATCTACAGAACTTATGACACAAAATAGAAAGCAATTAAAAGAAATTGCTATAGCTATTCACGTAATGAGTAAATACACTTTTTGGGAAAGTAAGTGTTTGGTAAAAGCGATAGCAGGGATGAAAATGCTTGAAAGAAGAAATATAGAAAGTACTCTATACTTAGGTTCAGCAAGAAGTACGAATGGTAAAATGATTGCCCATGCATGGCTGAGGAGCGGCCCCTATTATATATCTGGCGCAGCAGAAATGCAGGATTATACGGTTGTAAGCACATTTGCTAAAAAAAACATTTCGTGAACATTTAAGGAGATTTATACCATGGTATCTTATCAACTATGCTTAAGGAAAGTACCAGACGAACTGATCTTAATATTGGAAATGTTATCATGTAAAAAATCAGAAAATCTGAATAAAAACAATCAAGATTTTTTCAAAAATGTCAACTGGAATGAATTTGTTGAAATGTCTATTCATCACCGTTTATTTCCAAGTCTTTTTTTAAAAATCAAGGAAGAAAAATGGGGTTTTATCCCTCAACAGACAATGGCTCTATTATCCCAATATGTAAAAATAAACACAATGAATATGCTTTCTTTGAGTGGTGAAATGGGTAAGTTAGGAACCCTTTTTAATCAACATAATATCCCTGCTTTATTCTTAAAAGGTCCTATATTAGGGGCAGAATTGTATGGAAGCTTATCACTTAGAACTTCAAGTGATATTGACGTACTTGTCTCTATAAAAGACCTAAATAAGGTTGAACAGATGATGAAAGTAAAGGGTTACATAAAAGATGACTATTTTTCATCTGTTCTTAATGACTGGAAATGGAGACACCACCACGTGACTTTTAATCATCCGGAAACAAAGATGAAGGTAGAGATTCACTGGAGACTGAACCCTGGGCCTGCAAAACAGCCTGCTTTTAAAGAATTATGGGAACGGAGGAGAGTAAGCACTTTTT
Source organism: Metabacillus sp. 84 (assembly GCF_050107715.1). NCBI lineage: Bacteria > Bacillati > Bacillota > Bacilli > Caryophanales > Bacillaceae > Metabacillus > Metabacillus sp. 84. The sequence continues at coordinate 93,711 of NZ_JBNILN010000009.1, forward strand.
CGCAATCACCTATTTTTTACCTGAGTAAAGAAGATTTGTTTTTTTTCCTAGTAACCCATGGAGCAAGGCATGGATGGTCTAGAATACGATGGGTAATGGATATCCATCAGTTAGTTCAGCAGGATTTGGACTGGAACAAAGTTATGAAGGTGCTAAGGTCCTATGGTTATTTAGATATTGGAGGTCAAGCATTGATTTTAACAAATCGTTTATTTAAGACTCCTATATCCAGTGATATGGAGCCGTTATTTCAAAGAAAACGAGCTAATCAGCTTGCTCATAAAGCAATTTTTTACCTTGAAGAGATGATCAATTTACATACTGAACCTGTGCCTATACATGTATCTAAATATCATCAAAGACATCTATTTGACCTAATGTCAGCTAAACAGAAATGCTTGTTTGCTCTGAGCTTGCTTCATCCGTATCCAGTTGATTCTGAGACAATGCCGCTGCCGAAAAATCTCCATTTTCTGTATGTGCCTCTGCGTCCTTTCCTTTGGACTTGGAGAAAATCAAAAGCTATTTATAATAATTGGGGGACGTGATCGATGGAGTCACTAATTTTTTTTGCAAAAAAACTGCATAAGTTCTCAGGTAGAATCCTTTATGTGAATTTTTTTGCTATGGGTCTTGTAAGTCTGCTTGAAGGAATCGGTATACTAATGCTTATTCCTATGCTTAATATTAGCGGAATTTTGGATGACTCATCTAACAGCAGTCATTTCTCTGGAATTGTTAAGTTATTTTCAAGTATCCCCGATTTATTTCTTCTCCCGGTTATTTTATCCATTTATTTAGGTATAGTAGTTTTTCAAACCTTACTTCATCAAAAATTAGCTCTCCGTAATACGAAAATTTTAGTAAGGTTTACAAATCACTTGCGTTTAGAAATTTTTTCGAAATTAACGTATGCAAACTGGAGTTTTTTCATTAAGAGAAGAAAATCTGATTTTGTTAACGCTCTAACTGATGAGTTAAGCAGAGTAGTTGCTGGAACTCAGCTTTTTCTCCAATTATCAACTTCTATTGTATTTACTTTTATACAAATTGCTATTGCATTTTGGCTATCCCCGCAGATTACTTTATTCGTTCTATTATCTGGAGTGATGCTTGCACTATGTTCAAGGCATTTTATTAAGAAATCCAAAGAAATTGGAAACCAAACATCAGAAGTAGCAAGGAGTTATTTAGGGGGGATCACAGACCACTTTAATGGAATGAAAGATATTAAAACGAATACTTTAGAAAATTCCAGAATTACATGGCTGCAGCATTGGTGTAACACAGTAGAAAAAGAACAGTTAGCAATTGTACATCTTAGAAACAGGTCCCAGCTATTCTATAAAGTGTCTTCAGCAGTTATTATTGCTCTATTGATTTATATATCCATTACTTTGTTTCAGGCTCAGTCTGCACAATTATTATTGATTATACTCATATTTACAAGACTATGGCCAAGATTCACAAGTATACAATCGAATGCTGAACAAATTGCATCAACTTTGCCTGCTCTTCAGTCCCTAATTAAACTGCAAGAAGAATCTGATGCTTCAAAGGAGGGGGAAAAAAATAATAAAATGCAAGGTGAACCTCTTCTGCTTGCAGATGGTATTGCTTGTGAAGAAGTAGATTTTAAATATAGTGATAATCAGGAAAAGTGGACACTAACTAATATCAATTTAGAAATATCTACAAATAGAACAACAGCTATAGTCGGGCGTTCAGGAGCTGGAAAGAGTACTTTAGTAGATTTAATTATGGGCCTTAATAAGCCGACTAATGGCAAAATATACGTTGATGAATCACCAATTACAGATGATAATTTGTATTCTTTAAGGAAATCTATAAGTTATGTATCACAGGATCCTTTTCTTTTTAATGGGAGCATAAGGGATAATCTTCTGATGATTGAAAACCATGCTTCTGAAAAAGAGATCTGGCAAGCCCTGGAATTCTCCTCCGCTGCCGAATTCGTCCGCAGGCTTCCTGATGGTCTCGATACGCCTATCGGAGACCGGGGCGTTCGGCTGTCAGGCGGGGAACGGCAGAGACTGGTGCTTGCCAGGGCAATCTTGCGGAAGCCTTCAATTTTGGTGCTGGATGAGGCTACGAGTGCTTTAGACAGCGAGAATGAGAGAAAGATTCAGGAGGCTCTGGAGGGGCTTAAGGGAAAGATGACGATTATTGTCATTGCGCATAGGCTTTCTACGATCCGGAACGCGGATCAGGTGATTGTATTGGAGGAAGGAAGGATTGTGCAGGCTGGTGGCTTTCAGGAGCTCGCCAGCCAGCGTTCGGGCCAGTTTGGGCGTCTGCTTGGGAATCAGGCAGAGGCGGTTCAGGTTAGCCGTTAAGAATGATTAAAGATATACAGACAGCAAACAGCCGGTGCCGCATTTCGTTTAGCGGTACCGGCTGTTTTTGCTATGCCCTTTTCCTGAGCCTTGTATTCCATTCAGCCCTTCTTCTCTGTCTTTTCTTCCGCTCATGCCGGATCATGAGTAACCAGACGATGACAATGCCGGCCCAGTCCTTCAGAAGATCTGTCCATGAGGCGGAACGGCCTGCTGTAAAGTATTGGTGCCACTCGTCAATGACGCTGTAGCCGGCGGCAATGAAGAGGGCGATCGGGATTGCCCTTTTAGAGGAGAGGCCGAAAGCCTGCAGGGCAAGAACGGACAGAAAGAACAAGATCCCGAATTCGATTAGATGAAGCAGTTCAAAGAGGGTGCCTAATAGAATAATAGGCAATGCCGGTTCTTCAATCACGGCCACCCGGTCAATCCCTTTTGTAAGAAAAAGAATGATGGCTTCCGTTGAATAGCTGGATTGAATCCATATCACGGCAATGTACAGGACCGGGATGGCCGCAGCCAGGATTTTTACCATAACACCACCTGCTTCCAAAAGAGAACGAATCGTTTAATGTGCTGCTGCTGGTTCTTTGCTGAATAGGAAGCTTCGTACTTCCTCGGGTGTCAGTCCCAAGTTTTTGGCTTCCGTTAACAGTTCAACCCACTCTTTTTCTGAAACAAGTCTTTGTTCAGTCATCATTTTTTTCCCCCTTGGATTCTTTCCATTTATTGAATCTGACATAATTTCTGAACGTTTCAAACTCTTCCTTGCTCATGCCTTCATTAATGGCTCTCTCAATCAATGCCTTCCATTCTTCATCGAGCTGGCCCTTTGGCTCAGGGTCCCCCAGCAGTTCATTTACTTCGACATCCAGCGTGTCCGATATTTTGGTTAAAAACTGAAGACTGGGGTTCTTTTGAACATTTCGTTCTATGTAGCTTAAATACGATTTTGATACACCTGCCTGTTCGGCAAGCTCACTGAGTGAATAGCCTTTTTGACGCCTGATTTCGCGAATTCTTTTTCCGACAGCTTCCATATAATGAACTCCTTCTTAACAATAAATGCAACGCTTTCGTTCATTATATAAAACAAATTGTTCTTAATAAAATTAAGAAATTGTTAGAAAAAGAGAGGATATTCGAGAAAACGAACGAAAACGTTCGTTAAAATGAATTAAATGGCATTTTTCGAGATTTTTCTTTTAAATAGGCCATAAGATATAATCATAGTAAGAAATTCTTAATTAAGAACAGTGGTGTGCTGCCTGAATGAAAAAAAGAGTCATTTTTTATGCTGTAAGATTCACATTCGTATTAGGCATTGTGTTTTACTTATTACTTCTTGGGAACACGCACCAATTCCTTCCTTTTCAGCTAAAGAATGTTTTATCTGGTTCGATGGAACCCGTTTTTCAGACAGGATCCATGATTTTAATCAGAAAACCGGATCGGGAAGAAACATTTAATAAAGGGGAAGTCATTACCTTCAGAACGAAAGAAGAAATCCTCATTACTCATCGCATTGATAAGGTGCTTGAGGGAGATTCCTATGTTACAAAAGGGGATGCCAACGATGGTGCGGACCGTGAACCGGTGCTTGCTCAAGACATTTCAGGGGTGTACACAGGAATCACGATCCCCTATGCAGGCTTTTTGTTCGCAGCCATTCAATCCAGGGCAGCCGGCATCTTTCTGATGATTCTGCCTGGCACCGCTTTGCTTTACATCTCCTTTAGGCTGCTGTTCAGCAGGCGCGGGAGAAAGATAGACTGGCAGTGATTGACTCTTCCTGAAGTATTGGAAGTTCAATATAAATCAATTTTTAGGGGGACTTTACAATGAGCATGAAGAAGAAATTGGGATTGGGTCTTGCTTCTGCAGCACTTGGTCTGACATTGGTTGGCGGCGGTACATATGCTTACTTCAGTGATAAAGCAGATGCTAAAGGCACGTTTGCAGCAGGGACTTTAGATTTGGCTGTGGGCCCTGAGGAAATGGTTATTGAACTGGAGAACATGAAGCCCGGTGACTGGGCCACCAGAGCATTTAAGCTTGAAAACAAAGGGACATTGGATATCAAAAAAGTCTTCTTGATGACAGATTATACGGTCATGAATAAGGACGGTGCTGATCAGAACGTTCAGGACCTTGGCAAGCACATCCAAGTTAACTTCCTTTATAATGCAGACAAGCTAAATGATGTCATCTACAGCACAACGCTGAGTGAACTGAAAAAAATGGATCCAAATGCTATCGATAAAAACGTCTTTACTCCAATGATGGAAAAGAAAGGCCTGGCTGCCGGAACGACAGACGACCTTTTCGTTCAATTTGAGTTTGTGGAGAACGACAAAGACCAAAATGAATTCCAGGGTGATGCGCTGGAGCTTAAATGGACGTTTGAAGCACAGCACGGTAAAGGTGAAGAACTGTAACAAGCAGGGTTAGGAGGGCAGGATCTTCCTGTTCTCCTTTCTTCAATTATTCCCATAGAAGAACAGGGGCTGGAGACCATTCGGCGAAAGGTGAATCATCTGTTAAAATGCTCGTTCATTGCCTATTTTCTGATATTATTCCTCACTTACATAACCTCCCCAACAAGTGCTTACTTTACTGACGGGAATGAGCAGTCCATTCAAATCAAGATGGGTTCCTGGTGGGATAAAAGTGAATTAAGCTTTATGGACATTCCGGTAAATGATGCGTTAACGGTTTGCGGAGAGCCTGCTGAGATTAAGGCGCTTATCCAAAATATGGGATTTACGATGCTTGATGGTACGTCCTACAGAATATATATGAACGAAAAAATGATTGAGGATGGAAACCTTCCGGCAGTAAAAACGGGAGAAACGGCTCCTCTTTCAATCAAAGCGGGTGAGGCCGGCACATACAGATTCGAAGTGGATCAACGGCCGGGCTACGGAGGCAATGACAAAGAGACTGCCTCTATAAGCAGCCACCCAGTAGAAGTAAAAGGATGTTCTGTGACAGCGGAAGAAGGTACGGAGCCATTCGATGATGAGTCGGGATTGAAGCAGACGCATGAGCCAGCTTCTGCAGATTTATCCGCTGGACGAGAACCTGCTGCCCGTTCTGAATCTGAAGTAATCACGGATCACGAAGGAGAGATTGCAGATGAAAGCAGTGAAACGAATCGTTAGCCAGCTTATGTCCGCCTTTCTGTTTCTTTTGCTTACAGGCATGATTCTGTTAGTGGTTTCAACAAATGTTTCAGGAGGGGATCCTGAAATTTTCGGATATCAATTTAAAACCGTTTTGTCCGGTTCGATGGAGCCGGGAATTCAGACAGGATCGGTTATTGCGGTTCAGCCAGGCGGCGATATGACACGGTTTGAGCAGGGAGATGTGATTACATTTAAGATGGATGAACAGACTCTTGTTACCCACCGCGTGATTGAACGGAAAACGAGCGGAGAGCATGTGATGTATACAACGAAGGGGGACAATAACCAATCAGCGGATTCATCACCGGTGCTCTCAGAAAACGTTTCAGCCTCTTATACAGGTTTCACAGTTCCGTATATCGGCTATTTAATTGAATATGCTAAGTCTAAAGAAGGAAACGCACTCTTGTTCATTGTTCCCGGATTGCTGCTGATCGGGTACTCCATATTAACTATATGGAAAGCTGTTGCAAGGCTTGAGGAACCTAAGAATGCATAAGCTTCAGCATAACTAATATGCCTTTCAGAAGGAGCTGCTCCCATTGAAGGTTGCTTTCATTTATCTGGCTGTTGTCAATGCCGCAGATCTTTTCATCACTTTAGCCGGGCTGGAGCTGGGCTTTATACAGGAAGCCAATCCTATCATGAGAGGGCTGTATGAATGGAGTCCGGCCGCTTTTATCGGAGTCAAGCTTCTGTTTTCCTTTCTCCTCTTTTTCATGGTCTTTCTCCTCCCAATTAAAACGACGACCCTCCTAAAGGGGGTTACGTACGGAGCGTGTATCCTCTATTCCTTTGTACTGGTCCTTCATTCTACTTGGATTCTTCATGTCACAGTTTAGGAGAGATGGAAATGTTTAAAAAAGTGTGCCCCCGCTGTGCCAAGTCTTCTTACAGCAGCTACAGCGGCGGGGAATGGATATGCCCTTCCTGTTCGAATGATCTTACCTTCCAGCGGGTTCTGAAAGTAAGCGGCCAGCGTAAAATCGCACCGGTTAATGGAAAATACGCACAATCCGAGTCAGATCAGCCTGTCATTTCTCTATATGCATAAAGAAGAACCTGGAAAAGAATCCGGGTTCTTTTTATTTAGGTAGACTCATTCCATTTCAATGCCGAAAGAACCGGACCCATTGGTTCATGGGGTAAAAAATTTTAGTGGAAAACATTGATTTCATGCTTTTTATTAAACCGGGGACTTCAAAAATCATACAAATGGATGAGGTGATTTATTGGTATAAAGAACCTTTTGCCGAATTTAGGCGACTGCTACACTTAAGGAGGAAAGAAGGAAGAATTTTATCCCAAATCATAAATAATTTGTCATAACAGATGAGATGAATTCCTCGCGGTAATATTTGTCGGAATATTTAAACAAAATAGGTGAAAATTAAAAGCTGCACCACCGGTTGAGCCTCTTTGCAAAGGCTGGTTTCATGTTTGGTCCAAAAGAATGGACGAAGGCGTGACAGGGCTTAGGTATAAGAGATCACATACACAGGAAACAGGAGGAATGTAAAATGGGGATCAAGACGAAATTAGGGTTAGGTATTGCTTCAGCAGCATTGGGACTATCGTTGGTCGGCGGGGGTACATATGCTTATTTCAATGACAGAGCAGAGGCAACGAGCTCATTTGCTGCCGGCACACTTGACTTAAATGCGGTTCCGACTGAAGTTGTGAATGTGAAGGACATGGCTCCGGGAGATTATGTAACCCGTACATTCAAGCTGCAAAACGATGGAACGGTCGACATTAAGAAGGTACTTTTGACTACAGATTATACAGTTGTGAACAAAGAAGGCGAAGAAGCTAACACGGAGGACCTAGGCAGCCATATTAAGGTAAACTTCCTTTATAATGCAGACAAGCTGAATGATGTCATTTACAGCACAACCTTGGAAGAATTAAAGGAAATGGATCCTAACGCTGTTTCCAGCAATGTTTTCACACCTCTTTTTGAAAAGAAAAAAGGACTGAAAGCAGGAACGACCGATGACTTGTTCGTCCAGTTTGAATTCGTTGATAATGATGAGGATCAAAATCAGTTCCAAGGCGATTCTCTTCAGCTTAAATGGACATTTGACGGCCGGCAGGGAAAAGGACAAGAGCTATAAGCGCTGAATGGATTCAGGACGATTTTACATAAGCGGGATGAGGCAGCCCCTCTCCCGTTCTGTTTTTGATTAGCGGACAGAGGAAGCACTTAACCTACATGGAAGGTGATACCGGTGGACAAAGAACACAAGAAAAAGAGGGGCGCTGTAAAAACGGCCGGATTCGTATGCGCCGCTTTTCTTGCAGCAGGCGTCTTTTCATCCCCTGTCCAGGCCTACTTCAGCAAGGACAGTCAGCAGACGATCGGAATTCAAATGGGATCATGGTGGGATGGCAGCAAGCTCCGCTATGAACAGACAGAGAATTTGGTATGCGAAACAAAGCAAGTGATTTTCTCCGTAAAAAATAGCGGGTTTGCCATGACTGGCGGCACTGATTACCGCATCTACCTGAATGACGAAGTGATCGAGGAAGGTTCGTTGGAGGAAATCGGAGAAGACAGGTCCGCGCAAATTATGGTTAGCACAGAGGAGCCAGGCACCTATTACGCAAAAATTGCCCAGCGCCCTGGCTATGAGGGAGAAGAAGATAAAACGGTTTGGACGAGCAGCGGGAAAATAACGGCAGCTGCATGCGGGAATCCGGAAATTGAGGATGAACAAGAAGCAAAGCCTGAGACGAAAGATGAAAAGAAAGCAATGCGAGTAAATCCAGAGGCGCAGGATGAAAAGAAAGCAAAGCGAGTAAATCCTGAGCCGCAGGATGACCAGCGGGCAAAGTCTGAAGATCCTGAGACACAGGAGAAACAAGAAGAAATGGCTCAAACATTGCAGCCAAAGGGCGAAAAGGGTACAACCGAAAGTCCGGAACATGAAGATAACAGAGATATACTTCTAGAAGAACAGGCAGAGGATGAAGAAGAGGCCATTCGATGAAGCTTGCCGGCCGGGCATTTTCCATGCTGCTGTTTCTAATCATTGCCGGACTTGCGATAGCCGTTTTTTCATCGAAAGCATCGGGAGGGGAGCCTGAAGTTTTTGGATATCAGCTGAAAACTGTTCTTTCAGGATCGATGGAACCGGGAATTCAAACAGGGTCTGTCATCGCGGTGAAAACGGGCGGTGATATGAATCGCTTTGAAGTGGGGAATGTCATCACATACTGGATGAATGAAAAGGATCTGGCAACCCATAGAATTACCGGAAAAACAATGAGCGGCGGTCAAGCTGTGTACCGAACCAAAGGGGATCACAATCAATCTGAGGACTCAGACCCGGTTCTGGCGCAAAATGTAGTGGCTGAATACACGGGGTCGACCATTCCTTATGCAGGATACATCAGCAGCTATGTACGGTCAAAAGAGGGGAGAGCCCTTCTTGCGATCATACCGGGGATTCTTTTGATTATTTATTCGATATCAACCATTTGGCAGGCAATCCTGAAAATTGAAGAACTTCACCAGCAAAAATCAGACAGTACATAAAATAAACGGCCTGGACAAGTGTCCTGACCGTTTATTTTTTTGGCTGATTAATCCGCCATTTATTAAATTCCAGAAATTCACGAAACTGATCTTTTGTAACTCCTGATTGCATAGCTTCTTTAACAAGTGATGCCCAGTCCTGATCAAGCTGGCTCGCATATGCATCGTCCGTATTTCCGTTCAACAGGGTGTTTACAGAAATACCAAGCACAGCTGAAACCTTCTCCAAAAATTGTACCGATGGATTGGATTGGAGATTACGTTCGATCGAACTCAGATAAGATTTTGCAACGCCTGCTCGGTCTGCTAGTTCAGATAGTGATAGGTTTTTTTCTTTGCGGTATTTGCGAATGCGTTCTCCGATCATAACATCACCTTCCCTTAGTCATTATAGCATATAACGAAGGGTTTTCTTCGGTAAATCGAACAAAATCGACAAAATTTTTTCGACAAACTGTCAGCTGTTTCTTTCATCCTGATTCGTTTGAAGGAAGGTGCGGATGTCTTCTTTGCTTAGTCCCATTTCCAATGCTGCTTTGATTAAATCCTTCCATTCCAAGTCCAAATCCATTTCTTCTTTGACCATAACATTTTCCATCCCTTTTCCTCCTAAAATACGTATGTATTTCAGGCAATCCGGCGATCATCATTGCCTCCGGCAACCTTAGACCCGTGATTTTGCGTCGCTGCCTTTCAGCAGGTTTGCCTTTGTCTGACTGGTGAAAGCTATCATTCCGTCTGAGCTAATACTTTGGTCCATGGCTGGGAAGGTAACCTTTGTACTATGATTATAAATAGCAGGATGGAAAAAAGTTGCCGAAAGCTGTCGAAATTGAAAAATAATTTAATATTCTTGTTTTTTCAGCCGATATTATTAAAAAATTGTTTTTTCGTTCAGGTAAAAAATACCCCCGTTATTGACAGAAATATGTATTCTTGGTTCATATAAGTCTTTCAACGCACCTTTCTCCAGCTCGTACACTTCCGGCTTTTCCTCCATGTCCTCATAAAAATGGTGCAGGAGCATTAAATCAGCATTCCAGCGCTGCTTCGCTTCTTCTGCCCATGTATGGTCATCCTCTGAAATTCTTTGCTCTATATGTGTCCTGATCCTTTGCATCCCGCTTTTAGGCAGGATCAGAGGGGAGAGGGTGAAGCTGAAATCGGGGATGGTCGGTGTCAGAACGAGCTCGTTCAGCCGGTCCTGAAAACCCTCCACCATGGTTCCGCTGATTAAGTGCAGCCCGATGGAATAGACAACGTCCTTTTTCATGTCACATTGATAAGAGACTGTAATATTTATCCCAAGCCACGGATGAAGAGGCTGCTGGCCTTGGATTGCAGCCGATTTTTCATACATACGAGCGAAAGAGCCGAGCTTTTGTGCAGAACGAAAAATCTGATGCAGCCTTGGAGAGCCGAAGTGAATAAATTCAGGTTTTTCACTTTCCGTTTCAGCGTCCCGGTCTGTGAGCAAATGAAGTTTCATCGGGTTGGGCTCTCCGCCGGTTTTCTCCAGGTAATGCCAGTAAAAAGGGCGGTTCATCAGCTCTTTATCCATGTCCGGTGTCAGCTGAATGGCCAGAGACCCGGCACCATTACCGGAGACGTCACAATAATTCGCTTTGAAAAATCTCTCTAGCAATCCATAAATTTGCTGCTGGTTCATGCAGTTCCCTCCTTTTTAAATACCGCCGGATGCTTTTTGTTCCTCTGTTTCCTGCTTGCCGAAATCAAGGATTGAGGTCAGGTTTTCCATTTTGATTTTCATCTCGCCTTCCGTTGATGAGTGAAAGAGGATATCCTGAAGGTGTTCTTCAAAATTTGTGATTTCCAATTTAGCCAGAATTTCATCCAGCTGTCCTATAACCTTTTCAAACAAATCAATCTTTTCATACAGCAGCTTTAGAATATGCTCTTCCACGGTGTTTTTGGTAGACAGGTTGTATATATGAACATCCCGTTCCTGGCCGAGCCGGTGAATACGGCCGATCCGCTGTTCAAGTCTCATCGGGTTCCATGGCAGGTCATAATTAATGATCTGGTTGCAAAACTGCAGATTGATTCCTTCGCCGCCTGCTTCCGTTGCAATCAAAACTTGAATATTTCCTCTGAACAGGTCCTTCATCCAATCTTTTTTCCCCCGCTTAAACCCCCCTCTGAATGGAACAGAGGAAATGCCATGCTGCTTTAAAAACCATTGAAGGTACAATTGAGTTGCTCTGTACTCTGTAAAGATAATAACCTTATCATTGATTTGCTGGATGAGCTCCAGAACTTTTTCAGCTTTGCTGTTTTTAGATACCGCATCCACCGCTTGAAGAAGATCGTGGATCATCGGGGCAGGTATAGGAGACCCTTCATCTTCGCGGCGCTCGAGCATTTTTTTCAGGGTCATATAAACGGCTTCCCGGCTGCTGCAGGCCTCGCGCTGAAGTGTCATGATCGAAAACGTGTTGACGGCTCCTGCCATAGCGGTTTTAACGGATGATAGCTGATCATACAGCTGCTGTTCTGTTTCTGAAAACTGTATGGAGATGGTTTCGACAATCCGCTTCGGCCAGTCAATCCCTGTATCACCGCGCCTGTTGCGCAGCATAACCTTGTTTATAAGCTCCTTAAGATGCTCATGATGCTCGACAGACCGGTTTTTAGCTGAAAAGACTTCCGTAAAATAGGCTTCATTTCCGAGATGACCGGGTTTTAAAAGAGAAACCAGGTTGAAAATTTCCTCAATCCGGTTTTGGATTGGGGTAGCTGTCAGCAAAAGACAATATTTCTTCTTTAAATTCAGGACGAAGTCATAGTTTTTGGTTTTGCTGTTTTTCAGTTTATGAGCTTCATCGATAATCACCAGGTCATACAGCTGGCTTAAAACGATCTCACGATGCGGGCTGCGCTTCGCTGTGTCGATGGAAGAGACGACAACATCACACTGCTCCCATACATAGCTCTTCTTTTGTTCGATGGCCGGAATGTAGAACTTCTGGTTCAATTCCCTGGCCCATTGTGACACGAGGGAGGCAGGGACAAGGATCAGTACTTTTTTGACGAGTCCCCTGATCATGTACTCTTTTAATATCAGACCGGCTTCAATGGTTTTGCCGAGGCCTACTTCATCTGCCAGAATGGCTTTGCCGTTCATCTTTTCGACGACTGTCTTGGCCACTTCCAGCTGGTGGGGCAGCGGCTGGAAGTCAGGAAGATGCTTCGGGGCCTGCAGTCCCTCGAAATCCGGGACGGCGGTATGCTGCTGGATTTCGGAGGATAGCTTAAAAAGCTCCCAGTTGGCCCACGGCCCGTCCGACTCCATCCGATCCATCATTTCCTCCTGCCAGCCGCTGTCGTAATGGATTGGCACATTGAAGGTTGAAAACCTTCTCATCATATTCTCACCAGCTTTCATTAATGTTCACTTTTTGTGACATTTTCATGGTTTATAGATAGTTTAATCACAAGAAACGGGTTATAACCGAATGATTTAATGTTTTATAACTGGAACATTCAGAAAAAATTAGATTGCTCTCCTTTTAAGATGATGGTAGGATGTTAAGTAGTTAGAAAGTTTACAAAATGCTTCATTTTCTGTTAATCCGTTGTCTGCTCCGATGTCCATGTCCGTGCAAACGAGCAGCCATACTATGCTGACTACTAGCTTGCCCATTATTTGGATTAATATGTGCGGATGAGAATAAGGGGAGAGACCGCAGCGGCCAGTGCCGTGTGCGGCGCCGAAGGAGCAAACAACTGTGAATCTCTCAGGCAAAAAGACTCTTATTTGACGCAGCTCTGGAGAGAGTTTACAGCCCGTAAACCGCCAAAGGGGAAAGCCCTGCCGATCAGGGTAAACTTTCAGGTGCCAAGGACAGAGCCCTTCTGAATCATTTCAGGAGAGGTCTGTCCTTTTTTGCCGTTTTTCATCACAGGGGAGGGAATGCATTGACACAGCTGAAAAGAACACCTTTATTTGAATGGTATAAAGAGTCCGGAGGAAAAACGATTGATTTCGGAGGCTGGGAGCTGCCCGTTCAGTTTTCTTCTATTAAAGAGGAGCATCAGGCGGTCAGGACGAAAGCGGGGCTGTTTGATGTTTCTCACATGGGCGAAGTATCCATTAAAGGAAAGGACAGCCTTGCCTTTCTGCAAAAATTAATGACCAACGATGTCTCTGCCTTAAAACCGGGCGGAGCACAGTATACCGCAATGTGCTATGAAAACGGCGGGACAGTGGATGATTTGCTTGTATACAAAAAAGCAGAAGATGATTATTTGGCCGTCATCAATGCATCCAATATCGAGAAGGATCTTGAGTGGATGCTGCAGCACCAATCAGGGGATGTAGAGCTTGTAAATCTTTCCGATGCCACCGCTCTGCTTGCTTTACAGGGACCGCTTGCCGAACAGGTGCTGCAGACTTTAACAGAAGAAAAATTAAGGGATATCAAGTTTTTTAAATTCAGAGAGGATGTTCCGGTTGCCGGGGTTAATGCCCTCGTATCAAGAACCGGCTACACTGGCGAGGATGGCTTTGAGCTCTACTGCAGGTCAGAGGATGCCCCCGTTTTATGGTCAGCAATTCTTAAAGCAGGGAAAGAGGACGGAGTACTTCCATGCGGACTCGGTGCAAGGGACACCCTTCGGTTTGAATCCAATCTGCCACTGTACGGCCAGGAGCTTTCAAAGGATATCACTCCGATTGAGGCTGGAATTGGCTTTGCCGTTAAACCGGGCAAGGAAGCGGATTTTTTCGGCAAGGAAGTGCTGAAAAACCAAAAGGAGAATGGGGCGCCAAGAAAAATGGCAGGGCTTGAAATGCTGGATAAAGGCATCCCGAGGCTTGGATACCCTGTTTTCAAAAATGGAGAAAGGATCGGGGAAGTTACGACCGGCACCCAGTCTCCTACCTTAAAGAAGAATGTAGGCCTTGCCCTTCTTAAAGCTGAGTTCACCGGACTTGAAACAGAAGTAGAAGTGGAAATCCGCGGCAGGCACCTGAGAGCAAAAGTTGTTTCTACACCATTTTATAAGCGTCCTAGAGGATAAAGAGAGGGGATCATGCTATGAAGCACCGTTATTTGCCGATGACGTTACAAGATGAGAAAGAGATGCTGGGTGCTATTGGCGTCCAGACGATTGATGAACTGTTCGAAGATATCCCGGAACAGGTCCGTTTCAGCCGGGAGTATGCGATCAAGCCTGCAAAGTCCGAAACCGAGCTTCTTAGGGAGCTGAGCGGACTTGCTGATAAAAATAAAGACCTCCGCCAAAACGCTTCCTTCTTAGGTGCAGGTGTCTATGACCATTACATGCCAATTGTCGTGGATCATGTCATTTCGCGTTCGGAGTTTTATACGGCCTACACTCCGTATCAGCCTGAAATATCCCAGGGAGAGCTTCAGGCAATCTTTGAATACCAAACGATGATCTGTGAGCTTACCGGGATGGATGTGGCCAATTCCTCTATGTATGACGGAGGGACCGCGCTGGCAGAAGCCGCCATGCTCGCCGCAGGACAGACGAAAAAGAAGAAAATTCTCGTATCAGAAGCCGTAAACCCGGAATCAAAGGATGTTCTCCGCACCTATGCGAAGGGACAATATATTGAAGTCGTTGAAATTCCTGCTCCTGCAGGCGTAACAGACGCATCCGAGCTTGAGAAACAAATGGGTGAGGATGTGGCAGCGGTGCTCTTTCAATATCCGAACTTCTACGGTCAAATTGAACCTTTGAAAGATCTCGAGCAGATTGCCCATCAAGGAAAGAGCATGATGATCGTTTCTTCCAACCCTCTTGCTTTGGGAGTTCTGACTCCTCCCGGCGAGCTAGGCGCGGACATCGTGGTAGGAGATGCCCAAGTATTTGGAATCCCATCTGCCTTTGGGGGACCGCATTGCGGATATTTTGCCGTAAAGAATAAGCTGATGCGCAAGGTGCCGGGAAGGCTTGTCGGGCAGACAGTAGATGAAGAAGGACAGCGTGGATTCGTTCTCACATTGCAGGCGCGCGAACAGCACATCCGCCGCGATAAAGCGACATCCAACATTTGCTCCAATCAGGCGTTAAACGCCCTTGCAGCCTCTGTCGCGATGACAGCGCTTGGGAAAAAAGGCGTGCGTGAAATGGCCGTTCAGAATTTGCAGAAAGCGAATTATGCAAAAAGACGGTTTAAAGAGGCCGGATTTACACTTGCGTTTGAAGGGGCCATTTTTAATGAATTTGCGGTCAAACTGGATATCCCTGTTAAAGAGGCCAACGCCCACCTGATTCAGTCAGGGATCATCGGAGGCTATGACTTGGGATTAACAAATCCAAGCCTGGAGGGGCACATGCTTGTTGCGGTTACAGAGCTTAGAACAAAGACTGAAATCGACCAGCTCGTAAAGGAATTGGGGGATCGCCATGAATAAACAGGATCAAGCACTCATTTTTGAACTAAGCAAGTCCGGAAGAGTCGGATACAGTCTTCCGGAAATGGACATTCCTGCAGAGGATCTGAGCGAACTGCTTCCGGGTGAGTATATCAGGCAAACAGAGCCTGAGCTGCCTGAAGTGTCAGAGCTTGATATCATGCGCCATTACACCGCATTATCGAAACGGAACCATGGAGTGGACTCAGGCTTCTATCCGCTCGGATCCTGCACGATGAAATACAATCCTAAAATTAATGAGAACGTCGCCAGAATGGCTGGTTTCGCCCATATCCACCCGCTTCAGGAAGAGGGAACGGTGCAGGGTGCGATGGAGCTGCTGTATGACTTGCAGGAGCATCTTAAAGAAATCACCGGAATGGATGAAGTAACACTTCAGCCTGCTGCCGGGGCTCATGGAGAATGGACGGGTCTGATGATGATCCGCGCCTACCATGAAGCGAATGGGGACCATAACCGGACGAAAGTGATTGTTCCTGACTCTGCTCATGGGACGAATCCCGCATCTGCCACAGTCGCCGGGTTTGAAACGGTAACCGTCAAGTCCGATGAAACGGGCTTAGTGGATCTTGAAGATTTGCGAAGAGTAGTGGGAGATGACACCGCTGCGTTAATGCTGACAAACCCGAATACACTCGGGCTGTTTGAAGAAAACATTCAGGAAATGGCCGGGATTGTCCATTCGGCAGGCGGAAAGCTTTACTACGACGGGGCGAACCTGAACGCCGTGTTAAGCAAGGCAAGACCAGGGGATATGGGCTTTGATGTCGTCCATTTGAACCTTCATAAAACCTTTACCGGCCCTCATGGGGGCGGAGGTCCGGGATCAGGACCGGTAGGAGTAAAGCAGGATTTAATCCGATTTCTTCCTAAACCGGTGCTTGTAAAAAAAGATGGGGCCTTTCATTTCGATTACAGCCGGCCTGAATCGATTGGCCGGGTAAAACCGTTCTATGGAAACTTCGGCATCAATGTCCGCGCCTATACGTATATCCGAACAATGGGACCCGACGGATTAAAGGCAGTGACAGAGTATGCGGTTTTAAATGCCAACTACATGATGAGAAGGCTGGCTCCACACTTCGACTTGCCCTTTGACAAGCACTGCAAGCATGAATTTGTACTGTCAGGAAAGCGCCAGAAGAAGCTTGGAGTACGTACTCTGGATATAGCCAAACGGCTGCTGGATTTCGGCTACCATCCGCCGACCATCTATTTCCCTTTGAATGTAGAAGAATGCATCATGATTGAGCCGACCGAAACGGAATCAAAGGAAACGCTGGATGCGTTTATTGATGCGATGATTCAAATTGCAAAGGAAGCAGAAGAAAATCCCGAATTGGTGCAGGAAGCCCCTCACACAACCGTAATTAAGAGACTGGACGAGACGCTTGCAGCGAGAAAGCCCGTCCTTAAATACGAAAAAAAAGAAACCGTTCCAGATTGACGGTATAAAAAAGGAGCATCAGGAGTTCAGCCAAACTTCTCCTGATGCTCTTTTTTCATTTTAAGGTACTCTTCATCGGCTCGCACCTGCTTCCACTTTTTTTCAAAGATGGCGGCAGACTCAGCCTTCGTCTCGTCAATTTTCCGATCGTGTATGTTCCCGTCCTTATCATACTTCCGGCCGCCTTTATAATTTGCGTATCTCCGGGAGCGTGTATAGCCCATCTGGAGGAATTTCCGGGCCATGTCCATCCCGGGGAAATCGCCCTTCTTTTTGTATTGAAGATAAAGCTCATAAATTTTCTCCGATGATTCCTTGGCAATCTCAGGGGTTTTAAAGCGCCAATGCGGAAGAATCTCACTTTTATACGGTTCGACCATCAGGACGCCCTGCTCGCCTCGGCCGACCCGGTATTTTTCCGGATTCTTTCTAAAATCGGTGTGCTCAAAATCCATGTCGTAATCAAAAGCCATAGCGGATGCCTCCTTTTCTGGAATTTTACCCTTTTGAGAGAGGCAGAAAACTGGAAGGTGTGCAATGTGGAGGCAGGGCAGGGGAGGAAACAGGAAAAGGCTGACCTTTGCTGTTCATTTAATAGATGGAGTCTGAATAAAGGTCGTTTTATTGGTTTTCACGTCTTTTTGGTACACGATTTCCTCTCGGGGGGCCCGTCAGAATGAATTGCAGCGGAATAGAAGCCTGTTTCTTATAGATTTAAGCGGTTCCGGGACGGGAATGATCCGGATATCGACCGAAATTTTATTATATCGACCTTACTTTTTTTAAATCGACCGTATCTTATCCTATATCGACCGAAAATTTCGTTTATCAGCCGATTGATCGAAGATATCGACTTTTCGACAAAAATTGCTAAATTTCATTGTTCCGATTGAGCGCCAGCTGCCTCTGGCATTAGGACCTGTACAAGGCTGCGTGTGATTCCTCCGGCCCCCGTTGCGTCACAGCACAAAGGGACAGAGGCCGAAAGCTCTCCTTCTTACTCTGCCAGCGCTTTTGATGCTACGGGGACAGAGGAAGACCAGGTGACATAATCGGGGACGGAGGCAGCCTCCGACCCCATTTTTCGGTTTGTTCGGGGTCGGAGCTGAGACTTCGCCATTCCTTGTGCTGCAAGGTTTTGATCACAATGGGGACGGAGGTTTAATGCTTTACCTAAGCGGGGGACGGAGGCAGACCCCCGCTCAGGTAAAGCGGTGCCACCGCTATCACCGTGCATCGAAGCAAGGAACGGAGGCACCTCCCGTAAAAGCAGTTTCAGGTATAAGGTCCAAACCCGGGCAAAGCACCCACCCCCGCCCACTCCCCCAGAAACCCGATACAAAAGGAATGAATAAAGGGCTGGCACCATTTCCGGCGCCAGCCCCTGTGAGTTATTTCTTTTTAATTTTTCCAGTCCATGTACGGAATCCGCCTTTTAGCGTGTAAAGCTCCGTGTGGCCTTTTTTCTTCAGCTGCTGGGCAGCGCGGCCGCTTCTGGACGTATTTTGGCAATATAGATAAACCGGCTGGTCTGCACGGATCTCTTTATGGCGGTGGCGCATTTGTGAAAGGGGAATATTTCGTGCTCCCCAGATGTGGCCGCCTTCAAACTCCTTCGGCTCTCTTACATCAATCAGCTGCGCTTTGCGGTAGCCTGCACGGAATTCTTCTTCCGAAAGAGATTTAAGAATTTTTCGCTGATAAAAAAAGGTGAATAACCCATAGGCTGCGACTCCTGCCAGAAGCACAATCAGTATAATCCATTCCAATGAAACTCGACTCCTTCTTTCTTAAAGAAAATGATTCTTTAAACGATACTTTTAATTATATAAGAGGCTGTCTTAAATGTCACTTCAAAAAAGGCCGGATTTGTTTTCAATCGGGCTTTGATTTGATAGACTTAAAAAGAATCTTTTGAGGCAATGATTAAATGGCTGAAAGAGGGAAGTACATGACCAAAGAAAAATGGAGATTTATAGATTCGGGCAGCTGCTCGCCTTCATTCAATATGGCGTTGGATGAGGCGCTGCTTGATTGGCACAGTGAAGGGAAAATTCCTCCGGTCATTCGTTTTTACGGATGGAATCCGGCGACTCTGTCGATCGGATATTTTCAAAAAGCAGAGAAAGAAATTGATTTTGAAGCGGTTGCGCGCTACGGTCTGGGATTTGTAAGACGGCCTACGGGAGGCAGAGGGGTCCTTCACGACCAGGAACTTACATACAGCGTCATTGTAACGGAAGAGCATCCGGAAATGCCTCATTCGGTTACGGAGGCATACAGGGTTATTTCAGAGGGGATATTGGAAGGCTTCCGGAACCTTGGGCTGGATGCCTATTTTGCGGTACCAAGGACGGAGGAAGAAAAAGAGGGCCTTAAAAATCCGCGATCCTCTGTTTGCTTCGATGCCCCGTCCTGGTACGAGCTTGTTGTAGAGGGACGTAAAGTAGCAGGAAGTGCACAGACCCGCCAAAAAGGGGTTATCCTTCAGCATGGATCCATTCTTTTGGACTTGGATGAGGATAAGCTGTTTGATTTGTTCAAGTATCCGAGTGAGCGGGTTAAGGAGCGGATGCGGAGAAGCTTCAGCAGCAAGGCCGTAGCGGCCAATACACTAAGAGCTCAGCCTGTGACGGTGACGGAGGCACGAACCGCATTCAAGAAGGGCTTTGAAGCCGGTCTGGATATTGAGCTTGAACCGTATGAATTGTCCGAACCGGAAGAAGCCTATGTCAGGAATCTGGCCAAAAGGAAATATGAAAGCGATGATTGGAATTACAGAAGGTAAGCATGCAAAAAGCGGCGTTCCAGCCGCTTTTTCATTTTGGAAGATATTACGTCTGGTTAAGATAGAACAAGTGTTCTATAATGATTGCAGGTTAAATTTTCTAAGCATATAAGAAAAAAATGCTAGCTTTTCCTTATTTTATCAGAAGGTAAAATACCTTGGGGTTTTGCAAACGACAAAATGGTTTAATTTAAAGAGATGATAGCAGACTAGCTTCTGTTTGCTCTGATTTGCTCCTTTTTTTATTTAGTTTTCAATTTGACAAAATGGGGAAAAAGCCAGCTATAATCAATATCTAGTATTGTTCTTAATAATGTATGCACTATATGTTGATTCTTTGGTAGGATCTATGATATTTTTACTAAGTACTAAGAATGAGGAGTTGTTAGAATGCCCGTTTCATTAAAGGAGAAGATGAGTGTGGATGCCGACAAGCTGAATAAGGATATTTCCTTGTTTCCGCAGGTCCATCCGGTGACAGAGGATATGCACATTATGCATAAAGGAGTTTCCCGCCTCGTCATGCTGGACAGATATACGTTTAAGGATACTGAAAAAGTGACTTTGGCAAAAGGTGACTTTGTCGTCCTGACCATTAAAGAGGATCCTAAATTTCCTGCCCGGGGACTCGGCTACATCGTAGAACTTGATTGGCCGGCCAAAACTGCCACGGTTCTTGTGGATGAAGAATACCGGCATTCATTAGATCATCCGGAAGAAGTGGAAAGCGGATTGATTGTCCGTTCTCTTGACGTAATTGAAAAGCCTCTTGAAGTATATTACGAGCAAATCGCTAAACGGAATGCGACAGGCCTTGCTTCCGTGGAGCAAACGGAAGAAAAACGCCAGGAATGGTTTGAAAGGTTTTACCACGAGCTGGTGACCATGAATTTTGTTCCTGCAGGCCGCGTTTTATACGGAGCGGGAGCAGGCACTGACGTAACGTACTTTAACTGCTATGTAATGCCATTTGTCCAGGATTCCCGTGAAGGCATTTCTGAGCACCGCAAACAAGTAATGGAGATCATGAGCCGCGGAGGGGGAGTCGGAACGAACGGGTCTACTCTTCGTCCGAGAAACACCCTAGCCCGGGGAGTAAACGGTAAATCCTCTGGTTCGGTTTCATGGCTCGATGACATTGCCAAATTGACGCATCTTGTAGAGCAGGGTGGGTCACGTCGTTAACAAACTCGGCGACGTAATCTCGCGAATTGCTGGAACCTCCTAAAGCTCAATCAGCTACAACGCAGCCGGCAACGGCAAACGTGAACGCTTGAAAATGATTGGGATACGACAATGGAAAATCAGCAGCGAAGCATCTTTGGAAACGAAGATGAACGTTCAACGACTATTGAAACTTCCTGAATTTTTTCTTTAATACGAACGGAAGAAGTAAACCGCAGCAGCCGGAGACGGTGCTGCGGGGCGCGAGACATGGAAGGATTCCTTCTTAGATGATATAGTCTGATCTCATGTGAAAGCATGAGAGCCTGGCAGAAATGACCCGGCCCCGCTTTTAAAAGCGGAGTAACAATTTGGGAGCACAAATGATTATGCTTGCCGACTGGCATCCGGATATTGTGGAATTCATCATCTCCAAGATGCAGAATCCGCGCATACTTCGTTTTCTGATTGAAAACACAAAGGATGAGTCCATCAAACGGGCAGCGAAGGAGAAGCTGAAATTTACTCCTTTCACCCAGGCTGAGCAGGATATGTACCAGGGCATCGTTAACTACAAAGCCATTCCCGGCAATGGCGGTTTCTCTGATAAAGTTATGAAGGATGCCGAATTAAAGCTTAAAACCGGCGGGCATTACAGCGTACACAACTCTGAGTTTCTTACTGGAGCAAACATCTCAATTTGCCTGACGAATGACTTCATGAACGCTGTAGAACAGGACATGGACTACTCCTTGAGATTCCCTGATGTTGAGAGCTACAGCAAAGAAGAAATGAAGGCCTATAATGAAGAGTGGCACAAATCCGGAGACGTCCGCGAATGGGAAGCTAAAGGCTTCAAAGTCCGCACGTACCGCAAGATCAAAGCGAAAGAGCTCTGGAACCTTGTAAATATCTGTGCAACCTACTCTGCAGAGCCCGGAATTTTCTTCATCGATAACGCGAATGACATGACCAACGCACAGGCCTATGGCCAGAAGGTTGTAGCGACGAACCCATGCGGAGAGCAGCCTCTGGCGCCATTCTCTGTATGCAATCTTGCCGCTGTAAACCTGGCTGAAATGGCGGACAAAGAAACAAAAACGGTTAATTTTGATAAGCTCCGCAAAACGGTGGAGACGGGTGTACGGATGCAGGATAACGTCATCGACGCGACCCCTTATTTCCTTGAAGAAAATAAGAAACAGGCGCTCGGTGAACGCCGTGTTGGACTGGGTGTCATGGGTCTTCACGATTTGCTCATATACTGTGAGACTGAGTATGGAACAGAAGAGGGCAATGAGCTGACTGACAAAGTATTTGAAACGATTGCAGTAACAGCTTACCAGGCATCTGTGGAGCTTGCGAAAGAAAAAGGAAGCTTCCCATTCCTGACCGGTTCAAGAGAGGCTGAAACGGTTGAGCTCCGTGAACGTTTTACGAGAACCGGCTACATGAAGAAAATGCCTGACGGTCTGCGTGAGGAAATCGTGAAATATGGAATCCGCAACTCTCACCTGCTGACTGTGGCTCCGACGGGGTCAACCGGTACGATGGCAGGGGTTTCGACCGGTCTTGAACCATACTTTTCCTTCTCTTATTTCCGAAGCGGAAGATTAGGTAAGTTTATTGAAGTGAAAGCAGACATTGTTCAGGAATATTTAGACCGCCATCCTGAAGCAGATCCTCACAATCTGCCGCACTGGTTTATTTCCGCGATGGAACTTTCTCCTGAAGCACATGCGGATGCACAGTGTGTCATTCAGCGCTGGATCGACAGCTCCATCAGCAAAACGGTCAATGCTCCAAAAGGCTATTCGGTTGAGCAGGTTCAGGGTGTGTATGAGCGCCTTTATAAGGGCGGTGCAAAAGGCGGCACAGTTTACGTGGATGGTAGCCGTGACACTCAGGTGCTGACCCTTAAAGCGGAAGAAAACACATTTGATGAGGAAACAGATGAAGCGCCAAAGGAAAGAGGCAAAGTCGTTCTTGTTGATACCATCAATGCTCTTCAGTCTACTGATGTAACAATCGGGAATGAAGTAGGCAACAAATGTCCGGTCTGCCGTGAAGGCACAGTGGAAGATCTGGGCGGCTGCAACACATGTACAAGCTGTGGTGCTCAGTTGAAGTGCGGATTATAAAATGTTTAAACCAGGCTGCTAAATCAGACAGCCTGGTTTTTTCATGAAGCTGAGCGGATTTTTTCAATAAAATGGAAATGAAGGCAGGTCTGTCTATCCGTAAACCGTACCGCCTTTGCCGGCTGCCCAGAGTGATGCATTTCACTGTGAACCCCCTCCAAAAGCCTTACACACCGCGAAGTTTCCTTGTCACCACATGAAAAAAAGTGTACACTTGTTATGATTTCATTACAGATTTTCCGAACGGGAAAGCCCATTCCTTCAGGTGTGGGATGAAAGTGAGGTCGGATACGGAGTACCACTGAAAACCGTAAGGTTTGTGGTGCTTCAAGTATCCGAAATGTTTTGTTCTTTTTTTTATTGTCGCATTGAATCAGTTTTTAAATAAAACTGATACAATAAACCTATGAATGAATATAGAAGAACAAGTACAACCGTATCATTGCTCAACTATCATTTTGTCTTTTGTCCTCGGTATCGAAGAAAAATATTCCTTCGTACTGATGTAGAGGAACGATTTAAACAGTTGGTACAAGAAGTATGTGAAGAATTGGAAATTGTCATTGTTGCTTTAGAGTGCGATAAAGACCATACGCATATATTTCTTAACGCACTACCAACGCTTAGTCCTGCTGATATTATGGCAAAAATCAAAGGAGTGACTTCTAAAAAGTTGAGAGAGGAATTTCCTCACCTTCAACACTTGCCGAGTCTATGGACACGTTCCTATTTTGTTTCTACCGCAGGAAATGTGTCGAGTGAAACGATAAA
>NZ_JBNILN010000010.1:0-114758 GCF_050107715.1 Metabacillus sp. 84
CTCATAACCCGAAGGTCGCAGGTTCAAATCCTGTCCCCGCAACCAAAATGGTCCGGTAGTTCAGTTGGTTAGAATGCCTGCCTGTCACGCAGGAGGTCGCGGGTTCGAGTCCCGTCCGGACCGCCATGATCTTTTAAAAGACAACGAAACGCGATGTTTCGTTTTTTTTGTGTCTAAAATTTGAGTATGTGAAGTTGAATCCGTGCACTTGGATAAACGAATGGAGTGCGCTAAACTGTTAATAATGATACAAGAACGAAAAACGTTAATTAATTGCGAAATATAGGTGATTAAAATGAATGGTTTTGACATCAGTTCTGAATCTGCTCAAGCTACACAAGCTCTTTCTGAAAAACTTGCCAGGTTGCTGAAGGGCGGCGAGGTGCTGACCCTTGAGGGGGATTTAGGTGCGGGGAAAACGACCTTTACGAAAGGTCTTGCCAAGGGCCTTGATATTCAAAAAATCGTGAACAGCCCTACATTTACCATCATGAAAGAATACCACGGCGGACGGCTATCGCTTTATCATATGGATGTTTACCGTTTAGATGAAGAAAGCGAAGCATTAGGATTCGAAGAGTACTTTGAAGGGAATGGAGTAACAGTTGTCGAATGGGCTCATTTAATTCAGGACCAGCTGCCAATGGAAAGGCTTGAGATTGCCCTTTTCCGCAGCGGAGACGAAGCAAGATTGCTTCGCTTCCAGCCGCATGGTTCTAAATACATTGATTTATGCAGGGAGCTTTTTGAGAATGAATAAAGTATTAGCGATTGATACGTCCAATGATACGCTTGGTCTCGCCCTGCTCACGAACGGAAACGTGACAGGAGAATTTATTACGCATTTAAAAAAGAATCACTCTGTCCGAGCCATGCCCGCGGTCGAACAGCTTCTGAAGGATTGCGGCATCAAGCCCTCCGACTTGGACAGCATCGTGGCCGCAGTGGGTCCCGGCTCTTACACAGGAGTCAGAATCGGTGTAACCATTGCCAAAACTTTGGCCTGGTCCTTATCGATTCCTCTTTATACTGTTTCAAGCCTGGAGTGCCTCGCAGCCGGCGGCCGTTATTTTGACGGACTGATTTGTCCGCTGTTTGATGCAAGAAGAGGCAGGGTGTATACCGGACTATACACCTGGAACGATGGGGTCCTGCTCAGCAGTGCTGATGATCAGAACGTGCTTCTGGCGGATTGGCTTGAAGGGCTGAAAGAGACAAATAAAAAAGTGCTATTCATAGGGCACGATGTTCACATGCATTGGGAAATGATTGAGGAGAAGCTGGGCAGTCTTGCTGTTAGAGCCGATCTGGTTCAAAACAGTCCTAGGCCTTCAGAGCTTGCAAGAATCGGTCTTCAAAAGGAGCAAACCTCTGTGCACACCGCTGTGCCAAACTATACGAGGCTCGCCGAAGCAGAATCTAAGTGGCTTGAAGAGCAAAAATAAGTTGGTGGAGAACGTGGGGAAAAGCGAGTTGAAAATCAGGGCCATGAGGGTCGAGGATATCGATTCTGTATATGAAATTGAAACGAAGTCCTTTGCAACGCCCTGGAATAAAGAGTCCTTTTATAATGAAGTGGCCCATAACCTGTTTGCCACCTACCTTGTCGCTGAGCATGATCATAAGGTAATCGGCTATTGCGGAATCTGGCTCATTGTAGATGAGGCCCAAATCACCAATATCGCCATCCTTCCGGAGTATAGAGGAAACGGGTTTGGAGAAACTTTGCTTAAAAAGGCGATGAAAGAAGCAAAAAAGAGGGGAGCCCGCCAGCTCTCGCTTGAAGTAAGGCTGTCCAACTACCCAGCCCAGGAGCTGTATAAAAAGCTTGGGTTTAGGCCAGGCGGGATCAGGAAGCAGTATTATACAGATAATTTAGAAGATGCATTAGTGATGTGGGTGATGTTAAATGGAGTGTAAGGATCGGTATATTCTGGCCATTGAAACGAGCTGTGATGAAACAGCAGCGGCCATTATTAAAAATGGAACGGAAATTGTGTCCAATGTAGTCGCCTCTCAAATCGAATCGCATAAGCGTTTTGGCGGAGTTGTACCTGAGATTGCGTCCAGGCACCATGTAGAGCAAATTACGCTGGTTCTTGAAGAAGCGATGCAGCAGGCTAAGCTTGAGTTTAAGGATTTGACCGCGATTGCGGTAACAGAAGGACCTGGTTTAGTAGGAGCCCTGCTGATTGGGGTTAATGCAGCGAAGGCTCTCGCTTTTGCCCACCAAATCCCCTTGGTCGGCGTTCACCATATCGCAGGCCATATTTACGCCAACCAGCTCATTTCCGAGCTGAAATTCCCATTGCTTGCGCTGGTTGTATCCGGGGGACATACCGAGCTTGTCTATATGAAAGAGCACGGCTCATTTGAAGTAATTGGCGAGACACTGGATGATGCAGCGGGAGAAGCCTATGACAAAGTAGCCCGGACCCTGCAGCTGCCATACCCGGGGGGGCCTCACATTGACCGGCTTGCCCAGGAAGGAGAACCGGTCATTGACCTGCCGCGTGCATGGCTTGAGGAAGGCTCCTATCATTTCAGCTTCAGCGGGCTTAAGTCTGCCGTCATTAATACGCTTCATAATGCCAGGCAAAAAGGCCAGATCATTGAAGCGAGAGATCTTGCGGCAAGCTTCCAGCAGAGCGTCATCGATGTTCTGGTGGAAAAAACCTTCCGCGCGGCTATCGAGTATGGAATCGGGCAGGTGGTGCTTGCAGGAGGAGTAGCTGCAAATAAAGGGCTGCGACAGGCATTGTCAGTCCGTTTTGAGGAGCGTTCAGACATAGAGCTTGTGATTCCTCCATTATCCTTATGTACAGATAATGCCGCGATGATTGGCGCTGCAGGGGATATGCTCTATCAAAAAGGAGTTCGAGGCCATATGGGTATGAATGCTAATCCGGGGCTGGAACTATAGAACGACAGAATCTTTGCTGTGTATAAATGGCGAAGGTTCTTTTTTTTACAGGTTATCAACAGGTTTATCCACAAACCTGTTGATAGAATTCCAAACCTTGCAAAATAAGGGGCTTTGGACTGTGGAAAATGTGGATAAAATGAGGGTTATTTGTGGATAGTGTGGATAATAGAGCTGGGAGCTTGAAAAATAAGTGCTGAAGCTGTGGATAAAAAAAGAACAGCTTGAACGCTGTCCTTTTTCCTTCTATTCCTGAAGCTGTTCCCACTCGTCCATCAAGTTGGCAACCAAAAGCCGGTATTCTTCATTTTTCCGGTTGATTTCCTGCAGCTTTTCGTGATCCTGATAATAATCGGGATCGGCGAGCAGCTGCTCGTTTTCTTCGATTTTTTCTTCAAAGCTGAAAATTGCGGATTCAATTTCTTCAATTCTTCTTGAACGCTGCCGTTCAAGCTTTTTCAATTCTTTTTCCTGCTGGTACGAAAGCTTCGTTTCCTTTTGTTCCTTTGCTGGGGAGAGCGCAGTTTTTTCCTGCTGTTCCAGAGCTGCGAGCTCCTCCTGTTCCTGTTTTTTGGCCAGGTAATAATCGTAATCACCGAGGAACATTTCCAGCCCATCCCGGGAGAGCTCACACACCTTTGTAGCAATGCGGTTGATGAAATACCGGTCATGTGAGACGAACAAAATGGTGCCGGGGTAATCCACAAGGGCATTTTCCAGCACTTCTTTGCTGTCCAGATCCAAATGGTTTGTCGGCTCATCCAGGATAAGCAAATTGGCTTTTTCCATCATCAGTTTTGCAAGGGCAAGCCGTGCTTTTTCTCCCCCGCTTAAAGCAGACACCGGTTTAAGAACGTCGTCCCCGCTGAAGAGGAAGTTTCCGAGAACAGTCCGGATTTCTTTTTCAGGCTTTAGCGGATATTCATCCCAAAGCTCATTCAGGACCCGTTTATTCGAGGTCAGCTCGGCCTGCTCCTGGTCATAATAGCTGATCTTTAAACTGGAGCCGTAACGGATGTCGCCCTCCATCGCCTTTAGCTTGCCGACGATTGTTTTAAGCAGGGTGGATTTGCCGATCCCGTTCGGTCCGACAAGGGCTAAGCTGTCGCCGCGGTCTGCTGCGAATGTGATATTGGAGATAGCAGGTGCTTTGCCGTCATAGGAGACGGTCAGCCCATCCACTTTAAGGACATCGTTCCCGCTCTGCTTATCAATATCAAACCGGAATACGGCAGATTTTTCGTCGCCTTGGGGCCTGTCCATCATATCCATCTTTTCCAGCTGCTTGCGGCGGCTTTGAGCCCGTTTTGTTGTTGAAGCTCTTGCCAGGTTCCGCTGAACAAATTCCCTCAATTTTGCGGCTTCGTCCTGCTGTTTTTCATAGGCTTTCATATCCCGTTCATAGTTCTCGGCCTTTTGCTGAAGGTAGGCGGAGTAATTTCCGTGAAATTTGGCTGATTGATGCCGTGAAATTTCGTATACCTGATTGACAACCTTGTCCAGGAAGTACCGGTCATGCGAGACGATCAGCACGGCTCCCTTATAGCCCTGCAAGTATTGCTCAAGCCATGAGAGGGTAGCGATATCCAGATGGTTGGTCGGCTCATCGAGAATCAGCAGATCCGGACTCGTCAGAAGAAGCTTCCCGAGCGCGAGACGGGTCTTCTGGCCGCCGCTTAAAGTGGAGATGGAGATGGATTGGTCAAAATCCCCAAAACCGAGACCATGGAGGATGGATCGGATATCCGCTTCGTATTGGTAGCCGCCCTGTTCCTTAAAGTCGGTTTGAAGGCGGTCATATTCCTTCATTGTCTGGCTGAACTGGGGACTTGCGGGATCAATCTCTGCCATATCGGCTTCCATGCTGCGCATTTTCTTTTCCATCTTTTGAAATTCGCTGAACACTGTCAGCATTTCATCCCATATCGAACGGGAGGACTCAAGTCCTGTATTCTGGGCTAGATAGCCGATGGTCAGATCCTTCGGCTTTATCAGCTCCCCGGAATCATACGAAAGCTGGCCGGAAATGATTTTCAGGAGCGTCGATTTGCCTGCTCCGTTTCTTCCAACAAGCGCTATCCGGTCCCGTGTCTGAACTTCAAGCTTAATATTGGATAATATCGGTTCAGCTCCAAAAGATTTTGTGAGCTGCTGAACTTGCAGTAGAATCATACTTTTCACCTCATATATACTCCTTTCAGTGTAGCTCAACTGCCGAATGCGGGCAACCTTGCCGTCTCTTTTATGGCAAATTCCTGGTATCCGCCAAAAGACAATTTTAGAAAAATAGTGTATAGTTTGGGTAGGATGCCATCTATACCGTCTTCTTCGCATTTATGCAGGAAATGGAATTGGAAGCGCTAACGTAAAAATAGAAGATATAACTATATAGAATAAGAGGCGAATGCCTGTAGATTTGCATCAAGGAATGTGAGGGAACCATACATGAACATTGACCAATCCAAAATACCGCAGGCGACCGCGAAACGTCTGCCGCTTTATTACCGTTTCTTAAAAAACCTTCATTCTTCCGGAAAGCAGAGAGTGTCATCAGCAGAATTGAGCGACGCTGTAAAGGTGGACTCTGCCACGATCCGCAGGGATTTCTCCTACTTCGGGGCTCTTGGAAAAAAAGGCTATGGATACAACGTGGACTATTTGCTTTCCTTTTTTCGGAAAACGCTGGATCAGGATGAGCTGACGAAGGTCATTTTGATTGGGGTCGGGAACCTCGGAACGGCATTTTTGCACTATAATTTTTCAAAAAACAACAACACAGAAATCTTCGCGGCTTTTGACGTGGATGAAGAGAAAATTGGGACTCAGGTCGGAGAAGTGCCGATCTTCCATCTGGATGATCTGGAGGAGCGTCTTCCTGAAGGAGCACCGGTAGCAATTCTTACCGTTCCAGCACCGGCTGCGCAGTCGATCACAGACAGGCTGATTTCAATAGGGGTCAAAGGGATTCTAAATTTTACACCAGCAAGACTGAACGTGCCGGACAATATTCGGATTCATCATATCGATTTGGCAGTGGAGCTGCAATCTCTTGTTTACTTCTTAAAGCATTATCCAAGCGAGACATCTGTGTAAAAGGATGGATGGTCCCATGAACGAACGGGAAATGACGGTTTATGAGCACATAGAAGAGCTACGGAAACGGATCATCTTCATAGTCATCTTTTTTATCATCGCGCTGGCCGCCGGCTTTTTTCTGGCCAAGCCCCTCATTTTATTTCTGCAGCAGACAGAAGAGGCGAAGAACCTGACCTTGAACGCGTTCAGGATTTCAGACCCGCTGCTGCTTTATATGAAATTTGCCTTTATTATTGCGTTTGTTCTCATCTCCCCGCTGATTTTGTTTCAGCTTTGGTCGTTTATCAGCCCTGGCTTATATGAAAGAGAGCGAAATGCGACATTAAGCTACATCCCGCTTAGCGTCCTCTTATTTTTAGCGGGACTGGCATTTTCCTATTTCGTTCTATTTCCGTTTGTCATCCGGTTTATGACTGAATTGTCGGCCGATATGGGCATCAATCAGGTCATCGGCATCAATGAGTACTTTCAATTCCTGCTGGAGCTGACCTTGCCTTTCGGACTGCTCTTCCAGCTGCCTGTCGTCATTATGTTCCTGACAAGGCTTGGCATCGTCACCCCGCTGTTTTTAAGGAAAGTCCGTAAATACGCGTACTTCCTTTTGCTTGTGGTCGCCGGGTTCATTACACCGCCTGAGATCCTGTCACAAATGATCGTGCTGCTGCCGCTTGTTCTTTTATATGAAATCAGCATCATCGTTTCACAGAGAGCGTATCGGAAGTCGCAGCTCATCCAGATGGAGGAAGAGGCGAAGGAACAGCTTTCGGAATAAAAAAATAACCTATCCGGACGGGATAGGTTATTTCCTTTGGATCTCTCTTTTCAGCTTACTGCCAAACAGAAACATCCGGATAGCTACCGCGAAATCAAAGGTCGCAATGATCATGAGGATCACGGTAGAAAAGGAATACAATCCGTTTGACGCACTATTAATCGCAAGGTACGTAAACAGAATGCCCATGGCTAAATAAAAGAGGGCAAGAGCCCAGGGACGTGCTTTCATAAGAAGGTTCCTCCAATAATGCTTTGCAATTGCTCTGCTTCCTTCAGCATTCTTTCAATATCATCACTATATACATACTGAATGATGACCACAAGTGTGTTCATAAATACGTGGGCGATAATCGGAACGATAATCCGCTTTGTCTTAACGTACAAAAACGCAAAGGTCAGACCCATTGCCGTATAAAGCAGAATGTGGGCAGGATCCTGGTGGACCACTGCAAAGATGACAGAGCTGATGACAGCTGCAAGGATAAAGTTGGTCCGTTTGTAAATGGTTCCGAAAATGATTTTTCGGAAAATGATTTCCTCGAGAATCGGCCCTGCAATGGAGACGACAAATACCATAAGGGGTGTCAGTCTCACAATCTCCATGATCTGCTGCGTATTCTCTGATCCCGGCTTAATGCCGAGCAGCTGGGATTCAATATTTGCTGCGATAACCTGGGCAAGAAACGCCAGAAAAATTCCTCCGACAGCCCAGGCTGCGGACGAAGAAGCAGAAGCCGGAGTTCCCCTTAAGTCCGTTTCTCCTTTATCCTTTCTCAAAAGGAAAAGAACAATGGCGAGACCGGCGGCAAAGCTGATGATGTTCCAGTAGCCGATCACCTGGTTCCGTTCAACCCCCAGGCTTAAGAGAAGCGGGGCACCGGCGAAAATGGAAAACTGCATAACGACATATGTAAGCAAAATGTACCAGTAATGTTTCTTCACGTCTAAGCTCCTTTAGGATCCGCACTTGCTTATAGCCTATTCCTGAGTGCGGCTAATGATACGCTAATAACAATTGTACCATATCCAGCTTCCCATCACTCCTGACAGACCTGACTGAGTGCGTTTTCAATTGTTGAATTTCGTCGAACAAAAATTAAATGGTTTTCACTTGAAATTCGGAAAAAGTTTATATAATATAGACTTGTGTGTTAGCACTCAACATAAACGAGTGCTAATAAATTAAATTTACATATGAAAATGAGGAGGGTGTTTCACTTGTTAAAGCCACTAGGTGATCGTGTAATTATTGAATTGGTTGAATCTGAGGAAAAAACAGCAAGCGGCATCGTATTGCCTGATTCTGCGAAGGAAAAACCGCAAGAAGGAAAAGTTGTAGCTGCTGGTACAGGACGCACGCTGGACAATGGCGAGAAGGTTGCTCTTGAAGTAGCTGCGGGCGATCGCATCATCTTCTCAAAATATGCTGGAACTGAAGTTAAATATGAAGGTACAGAATACCTGATCCTTCGTGAGAGCGACATTTTAGCGGTTATCGGCTAATCGATCCAACCGGATAAAAAAATAAAACGATAAACAATTCCAAGGAGGTATTTTTCATGGCTAAAGAAATTAAATTCAGCGAAGAAGCTCGCCGTTCCATGCTTCGCGGTGTGGACGCGCTTGCGAATGCCGTAAAAGTAACATTGGGACCAAAAGGACGCAACGTCGTTCTTGAAAAGAAATTCGGTTCTCCGCTTATCACAAACGATGGTGTGACAATCGCGAAAGAAATCGAGCTTGAAGATGCTTTCGAAAACATGGGAGCAAAGCTTGTAGCTGAAGTAGCAAGCAAAACAAACGACGTAGCAGGTGACGGTACAACTACGGCAACGGTTCTTGCACAGGCAATGATCCGCGAAGGCCTGAAAAACGTAACAGCCGGCGCAAACCCTATGGGCGTCCGCAAAGGAATCGAAAAAGCAGTAAAATCTGCAATTCTTGAGCTTCAAGCGATTTCCAAGCCAATCGAAGGCAAAGAGTCCATCGCTCAAGTAGCATCCATCTCTTCTGCTGACGAAGAAGTTGGACAACTAATTGCTGAAGCAATGGAGCGCGTTGGAAACGACGGCGTTATCACAATCGAAGAATCCAAAGGGTTCACGACTGAGCTTGAAGTGGTAGAAGGTATGCAATTCGACCGCGGCTACGCTTCACCATACATGGTAACTGATTCAGATAAGATGGAAGCGGTTCTTGAGAATCCTTACATCCTGATCACAGATAAAAAGATCACAAACATCCAGGAAATCCTTCCTGTTCTTGAGCAAGTGGTTCAGCAAGGCAAATCTCTATTGCTTGTGGCAGAGGATGTTGAAGGGGAAGCACTTGCAACACTTGTTGTGAACAAGCTTCGCGGAACATTCAATGCAGTAGCGGTTAAAGCTCCTGGCTTCGGTGACCGCCGTAAAGCTATGCTTGAAGACCTTGCCATCCTGACTGGCGGAGAAGTGATCACAGAAGATCTTGGTCTTGACCTTAAATCTGCGAACATCACTCAGCTTGGACGCGCATCCAAAGTTGTCGTTACGAAAGAAAACACAACTGTGGTTGAAGGAGCAGGCGAAACAGACAAAATCGCAGGCCGCGTAAACCAAATCCGAGCTCAATTAGAAGAAACAACTTCTGAGTTCGACAAAGAAAAGCTTCAAGAGCGTCTTGCTAAACTTGCTGGCGGCGTAGCCGTGATCAAAGTTGGTGCCGCTACTGAAACAGAACTAAAAGAGCGCAAACTCCGCATCGAAGACGCCCTGAACTCTACGCGCGCAGCAGTAGAAGAAGGAATCGTATCCGGCGGTGGTACAGCCCTCGTGAACGTATACAACAAAGTAGCTTCTCTTGAAGCAGAAGGCGATGCAGCAACAGGAATCAACATCGTGCTTCGCGCTCTGGAAGAGCCAGTACGCCAAATCGCTCACAACGCAGGCCTTGAAGGATCTGTCATCGTTGAGCGCCTGAAAAACGAAGAAATCGGAGTTGGATTCAATGCTGCAACAGGCCAATGGGTAAACATGGTCGAAGCAGGAATCGTTGACCCGACAAAAGTAACACGCTCCGCACTTCAAAACGCTGCATCTGTCGCAGCAATGTTCCTCACTACTGAAGCGGTAGTAGCCGACATGCCAGAAGAAGGCGGCGGCGCCGGCATGCCTGACATGGGCGGCATGGGCGGAATGGGTGGAATGGGCGGCATGATGTAATATTGCCCTCAAACCCTTGATATGAGTGGGTTCTTGAGTAAGGTTAGAGAGAAATGCTAACATTTTGCTAACATTGAGGTTTTTAACGGAGGCTTCTCATTAGTTCACCGAACTTTTGAGAGGCTTCTTTTTTCATTTCTTGGGTGACGTGGAGGTACACATTTTTTGTGATTTGATCGTCTGTATGACCGAGACGGTCCATAATTTGTTCGAGTGATACACGCGCTTTGGCAAGCAACGAAGTGTGAGTGTGCCTAAGACTGTGCGGTGTTAAATCTTCATTAAGGCCGGCAATTTTAAGCAGCCTTTTCATTCGATCTCTAACGTTCTTAATCACGATTGGATAACCATACTGTCGTTGCATTTTGGCGAATATAAAATCTTGGTTATAGTAAGAATCCTCTAATCGTTCGATTACCTCGTCTTGAACCTTTCTATGTTCCTTCAAAGCATCGATGACATCTTCATCTACAATGATTTTTCTTCTCGATTTTCTCGTCTTTGGAGTACCAAGTTGATATTTCATCGCATTGTTGCTTGGATTATAACATGTTTTTGTGATGCTGATGGTGTGATTAACAAAATCAATATCCTTCCACTTGAGTGCGATTAACTCCCCTGCTCGAATACCTGAATAGGACAGAATGAGAAATGCCAAATAATCATGTTCCAAACCATAATCCTTAGCAGTTTTCAAAAATAACGCAAGTTCTTCCTTTTCCAAATATTTTGGAAGTTCCTCTTCTTCCATTTGCTCGAGGGTTTTCTTATCTTTTTTGAGATAAGCAAATTTTGTTGGGTCTTTCTTAATGAGTTCTAACTCCAACGCTTTTCGGAAAATCATCCTGGGCCTTGTCTGTGCGCCATGCTATAATCTCAAGATTTTCTCTATCAGCCAAGAGTAGTATCTGGCTTTTTTGAATTTCCAGAGAATGATTTCCGTCTTGTTTTTTGTCTGAATAACGTCTATAGCTTGTTGATTTTGTTTTACTCATGAAGTTTCCAATTCCTTTACAAAAGTTGATAGGAATAAATCAATACCAATATAAGTTTCGTGAACAATGACTTCATGAACAAGCAACTCTATTAACCGTTGCACGTCTTGTTCCGACAGACTTAATTGTTCCTGTGAAAAAATTGTATTTAGACTTTTAATCTCGTTACTTAGTATCTGCAGAGCAGTTAAATCTTGACCTAACTTATTGGCCTTGTCCTTTATTACTTGAATACGGTCCATGTGTTTTTGAATAGTAGATTTGTTCCCAAGTGTACATAGCGCAAGTGAAGTATCCAAATATTCAGATGTGGCGATATCCTTTTCGTGCACCAATCGTTTCTTTGCCGAAGATATGTGTTTGGTCAAAATTTTATGGGCTAGCTGTGTCGGAATAGACTGTAAACGTTCGAGAACTGCTTGTTTAAGGGATGTGTTCAATTCCTCAACCGTAATCATCTGTCTTTTATGGTTAGTACTACATATGAAGTAACCTTCATCAAGTGCATTTTGCTGACGAAGTTTCATGTCTTTTCCGCATTTGCCACACTTTGGCGTTGTAATGAAAAGGTTACTAACCTCAATAAGCCTTTCTTTATAGATAGCTAGAAATTCACCTATCTGAGCTTTCACCGCCAAATAAAGTTCCAGACTAACTATAGGTTCAATATGCGCTAGTGGTTGCAACCCATTTTTCGATTCGTAATGTGCAGCGTAAAATGCATTTGTTAATATTCGCAGTAGTTTATCTGTTTGGTTTAACCCCTTACGACGTTTCATTAGGAAATGAAAGAATTCCTCTTCGTCTTTAACCTTATTAAAATCGGTAAATAACGAAACAATGGAATCGCGCTTTTCTTCATTTACGACATAATACACCTGTTTCTCTTCTTTCATCCGCTTATAACCAAAGATACTGGAAGGATATTGTTTGCGAGTATCACTGATACGAGTTCGAATATTTTCGCCTTCCATCTGCCCAAACATTCCATAAAACGCTTCTAGTGCTAACTTGTTACGGAATGGTGGTTCATTACTCGCTGTATAAATAACTTCTACGTTATATTTAATAAAAATCCGCGTGATATCAACGAATTCATAAAAGTTTCTAGCCAAGCGATCTCGCTTATATACAATTACCTTTTTAACTTTTTCTTCTTGTATTAAGCGGAGTAACTCCATTAACTTTAGTCTATCCTTCATTTTCAGCTTTGTAGCTGAAACGTCATGATCGGTTAGCTCAATCACAAAGTCCTCATTTCCATTTAGACCTTTTGATTCAAGGTATTTTTTCGCTGCAGATAGCTGCAGTTCAAGACCTTGTGCAGCGGAACTTACCCGACCATATTTTGCAATTAAATTGTAATCATCCATTTTTATTTCCCTTTCTATTATTATTTTTTACTAATCAATAAAGCCCGAAGTCTATAATCATCTCTGGTAATATGGTCCAACAACGCATTCTCAATAAAACGTTTGAACCATAGCTCCGAGTCTGATGATAGTTCCTCAGAGTAACTGACTTTTACGACACGATACTTCTCGTTCATAGCTTCCCCTCCCATCAAGTATTTGCTAATAAGCATTGACGCGAGGGGAATGGTTTATACTTTACTTCTTCGAAATTTGCTTAGTTGATTCCAGTTCTATATCAAGTGATAACTGAATACCAGCCGGCACCTTTTCAGTACTAAACCCTGCATTCTTCCGAGGTACAATTATCATTTTTGTTTCATATCCGGGAATTTGAAGTTTTTTTATGATCTTGTTCATGCTTTTGTTCCTGTAAGTGGATGAACACATTTATGATAGATTTTGAGATTCCAACCTCTTCACAGTGAACAAGGCATTCTTTATGCCAATTAGTACTAGTGATTTCCTTGTTCTCCACTAGGGAGTCCTCCTTTCTATATAGAATTAATTGCTCTTGGCCTCAAGCGTTAATCATCTTACCTTTAAGAAATTAATATTCTTATAGGTAAAAAGAACTATTGTTAGGTGTTAGATATTTTGAAGATATTTATTAAGCTGATTTCCGATATTTTCAGTAGATAAATTAATGTGAACAGAAAAAGACGAAGGGGTTATTAAAAAATACCTCTTCGTCTAAGACATACAAATTGCGCTAACATTTTTATTATGTCTTCTTCAAACCGTTTAATACATATTTAAGGAAATATATTAAGTTCAGAATTAAGAAACGTTATTTAAGTATCTACCTCAGCCTATTTCGTAGTGCTTTCTAGCACTATGAATCTGCAACTTACAATTACATTAAAAGAAATGATAAAATAGAATATATTTACAAAAAAATATTGGACCTAAACAGAATATTAAGGATGGTTAGAAGATTTCCTAATAAAACAATTTATTGGATTTATGAGTAATCTACATATTAGAAGAGTTCCCGTACTTATAGACTTGTAAGGAGTGATTTGGCAAATATGGTTAAAAAAAGAGAAGAAATAGGGGCTGCGGATAAAACTTCAGTAGGCTTTGAATATCAACATTACTATTTTCTATACCGGTTATTAACACTAAAGAGAGATGAAAGTATTGGTTATGAGGTGAAAGACGACGTTCATATTGAAAATATTGATGGGACTATAGAACTTATTCAAGTGAAGCATACTCTTAAAGTTAATGTAGAAGGCAAAGCTAAAAATTTAACAGAATTAGATATTGACTTATGGAAAACGCTTAGCAATTGGGTAACTTTAATAGGAGAAAAGAAAGAGCCGAAGAGTTATTTGTCTAAGACTTCATTTGTTATTGCTACTAACAAGAATGATAGTACACGGAATTTATTCTTAACTAATTTAAGGAAGTTCAATGATAATAAAATTTCTTACGATGCATTACTTTTATATGTGGAGGAACTTATTAACAAGACAAGTAATGAAGAACTTAAAGAAAAAATTAGAAATGTAATTAAATTTGGAAGAGAATTATTATCCGTATTTTTCAGGAAGTTGAAGTTTGATTTAGCTATTGAAGACATAATAGAAAAGATAAAAAATGAAATTAAAGATCATTTTATTTCTGATGAACGGGTAAACGATGTCTTAATATGTATTGAGGGGAATACACGATTATGGAAATATGATGTCGTAAAAAGGAATAATAAGATATTAATATCTAAGGATGAAGTCAATAGAAAACTTGAAGGCTGTTTTGAGAACTATAGAAAAACCACATTGCCACAGAGGGATATTGATACATTTATTGATGATGTCAATGAATTAAAGGATCTACCATTTATTCAAGAATTAATAGAAATTAATGATATAAGTACAGATGATTATTCTGAAATGGTTAGATATAATAACCAAATGCTAAAGTTGGTAAATAATATGAACCAGTGGCTTGTAGATGGAGATTTGACTGAAATAGACCAGAAAAACTTTATAGAGGATAGTTTTACACGTTGGCACCGTATCCATAAAAGGAAGCATAGAAAAACTAGAAATATTGACCGAAATAATAAAAATCCCCAACAAGAGCAAGAGCTTATTGATGCAGCCTTGGATTGTCTGGATGATGTTAGAGAAATAGACCTGCAGATAGATGGAACAAATCTTACTGCTGATATGTGTAATGGTAATTACTACAATCTATCTAATAAAAAGTTAGTTGGTTGGAAAGTAGAGTGGGAGGATAAGTATAAATGAAGAATGCGAATAGTAATAGTTATTATTCTTATAATAACGAAATTATTGGTATAGTAGCTATGATTTCTATATTAAAACTATCAGAAAAAATCTCTATTTCAAAAGCTATGTTGATACTCCCCCTCATCCTTCATGATCCAACGATGAATTATCTTCAAAAAGGTAACGTAAAGATTAAAAGTATAGATCAACTAGTAGTTGATAAATATCAATTTCTTACAAATTTTAATAATAGATTTTCTAGCATGTTACCTATAAGTTTGAATTGTTTATATTTGTTAGAAAAAATGAACCATATAAAAATAGAGGATGGATATATATCTAAACTAAAAGAAATAGATTTTAATGTGAAGAAGCTAGGTAAAAGAGGAATGAAGATCTACAAGTCGTCTTACAACATGAGAAACATATTAGACGCTAGTGAAAGTTATCTATACTTACAGTTGAGGGTGGAACTATGAATTTTAATATTAGGAACATTTTATTATGGTGTGAAAACGGGACCTTAAGAAACTTAATATTTAAAGAGAATAAAATTAATGTGATAACCGGAGATAGTGGAACGGGAAAGACAGCTATTTGGTCAATTGTTGATTATTGTATGTTGAATTCCGATAAATTTAACATACCAGAAAAGACAATTGGTGAAAGTGTATCTTGGTACGGCATTAGAATTGAGATAAATGGAAAGATGTACACTATTGGGCGTAATTCATTTCTTGCTACAAAAGATGCATCTAAACTTTTTTATTTTTCAGGGGAGGGGGTTATCCCTCAGGAACCTGAAGATAATATAAGGAGTAAAGATTTAAGGAAAATAATAGAATCAGAGTTTTCTATAGATAATAATGTAAAGGTGCCATATGGTGGCAAAGTTATAAAGAAGGGAAGTAAAGTTTCTTTTAGGTATTTTTTGTTATTTGTTGCTCAAACACAAAATATTATTATAAATGATGAAGTTTATTTTCCGAAACAATCTATTCCGAAATATGCGGAGGCATTAGATAGAATATTTGATATGGCACTGACTATAGATAATATTGAGGAGACATTAGTTAGAGAAAAAATATCGGAGCTAGAAAGGAATAAAAGAAGATTAGAACGAAAACAAAATTCTATGGAATTGGAAGTAGACTTATTTAATGAAGAGATATCTGAATTGGTGAGAAAAGCAAAAGAATACTCACTAATAGACGAAAATATTAGTGACTATAAGAAAGCTTATGACGAACTTAAGAAAGTCTTAGAAAATCCGATTAATGCCTTAATATATAAAGAAGACTATGAAACTAGTGAATACGATAATCTTCTTAAGCAGCAAGTAAGTCTGAAACGAAAGGTTAAAAACTTAAAATCTTTTAATAAAGAATACGCTGAATATAAAAGTTTATTAAATAAAAATTACGACAGCTTAAAGCCAATTGAGTTTGTGAAGAACAATCAATCCGAATTAATATCAGATGAGATTACAAACAGGTTCATTGGGCAATTGGATAATCAGTTAAGGAGAATAAAAGAAAAAGTAAGTAAGAAGTCCCCAATATCTATAAAGGTTAACGAAGAAATCAAAGAGTATGAAGAACAACTTAAAGAAGTTGGTAGGAAGTTGAGTTTATTTAATAATCCACTTGAACTTTCATATGAGTTGAATAGTAATTTTGATAGATTAGTAACTTTAGGTGAAATAAAAGCAAAGGTGGATTTGTTTAAAGATAGAACGTCAGTGATAGACTATAGTAATGAGATAAATTTAATTGATGAAGATATCGAAGCTCTTAGCGTGGGTTTAACTTCCCATGAAGATAGAAAGAGTTCAATTTTAACTTGGCTAGAAGAGTTGATACAGGAATATTTAGATGAGAGTAAAGATGCTCTGGGAAACTATGCTGGATATAGAGCGGTATTTAATTACTCTGATAAAACTCTTAAATTAAGAGAGCCTAAGACACCTAATATAATTGATACTGTTGGAAGTAGCTCAAATGATTTATTTTTACATATATGCTTATTCCTTGGGTTACATGATTTGTTCTTACAAGCTAAATCCCCGTTTGTACCAAATTTCCTTTTTCTAGATCAACCTAGTCGTCCATATTATGAAGATGGTAAACCCAAAGAGGGACAAGAGCTAAAAGGTACGGATAGAGAAAAGATATCTATTGCTTTTAGAGTTTTAAATTATTTTATGAGAAAAGCCTTAAATAGAGGAGATTCTTTTCAAATGATAATAGTTGAACATATCCCTCCAGAAATCTGGGAAGAACAGGGGCTAGAGTGTGTACATTTAGTTGAAGAATTTAGAAATGGTAATTATTTAATAAATAAAGAGAATATAAAGTAATATTTAAAATTGGTATTAAGGTTTAAAGAGAGATTAATTATTTGAATCGCTAATTATTCTAGATCACGTAACGTTTATGTGGGATTTATATAATGATTCATAATCGATGTTAAACTCTCAAAGCTTACGGGTAACTGATGTGATGAGCGGTCAACTCCTTGATATATAAGGGCTATGAGATGATTTGTTACCTAAAATGCTAACATAAAATAATATAGGAAGCTTCTTATTAGTTATTACTATTGGGAGGCTTCTTTTTTAATTTCCTGAGTAACATGGAGATAAACTCTTTTCGTGATTTGACCATAAAGTACATTATTTTTTGGAGGATTTTAACAAATTTTGTCGAAGTAGGTTTATTGAAAAGCAAATAACAGAGTACGAGTAAAATTGTAAAATTCTCTCTAGATTCTTTATATAACAATGATGAATTAGTATTGACTTTACTGGAGGTGCAAAATGTCTAGTGTATCACTTTTACGAATAGACGCACAGATTCTTAATATAAACAAGGTAATTTGCCGTCACATAGACAACCTTGCCACTTCGCCAAGAGGAGTAGTTTCGCAGGACATCCTGTCTCAACTACGTAACTTTGTTGAGCATATAATGCTAAAGTTCTACGCTAATGGCCAAGACATAGATAACGACTATGATAATATCTGCACAGCAATTGACTTTGTAAGAACACAGGGCAAATTAAAAGTACTGAGGCGGTTTCATGACTATTTGCAAATCGTAGCATCACACTATACTCTTGACGAGGAAAACTCAGAGCGGTTAATGCTAAAATATTATGAATACCTTTTGAAAATCAAAAACCTCATGTATGATAGGTTTTCCTTAGCCGTTCTTGGCAATCTTGACAAGTTTCCGATGAACATTGATTCAAACATGCAGGAGTACTATGAAAAAATTGCAGCTAAGATAAAACGCTATAATATGCAGAGCGTTGGAAAATCCGATAAATACTATATCCAAAAAGTTAAGCCATTCTTTATCGGTCAACGGGTTTACTATGAAGTAACTTTCACACCCGCAAATGATTATGCGAGCAAGTTTAATCGGGTTATAGCCTTTACAAGTATGGAAATAACCGAGAACTATGCTGTCAAGTTTGCCCTTGCCCACGACAGTATTGAAATCCTAGGCAAGA
This sequence comes from Metabacillus sp. 84, assembly GCF_050107715.1. NCBI lineage: Bacteria > Bacillati > Bacillota > Bacilli > Caryophanales > Bacillaceae > Metabacillus > Metabacillus sp. 84. The sequence continues at coordinate 18,156 of NZ_JBNILN010000010.1, forward strand.
CTATGCCTATCATTGTTATCGTAGGTTGGGAAGTCGCAATTCGAGATTGTGAGTTTAAGAATTTCTCAAGTCTCATTAGGGGAACGGCCGTTACGACCCGATATGCTGAACAACAAGGAATCTCACTATTTTTAACATCAACTGGATTTAATCTAACGGAACTCGTTGATTTTCCCGATACGGAATTTCAAAAGATAAAGCAACAAGCGACACAACGAACCAAGATGGTTGTGTTCTTCGAAGATTTAGAGCGGTGTCGTGCAATAATGAATGAAAATAGGGCGGGTAAAAATCTACTACGTTATTTACTTTACCATATGAATAATAAAATAATTAAGAATCAGCATCACAGCCTTGCAAACAATAATTTGTCCGGGCTTTATGTGAAAAACGGTAGTATCCCGTTCGACAGAATGCCCTTTAATTCCTCACCGTTAGGACATAACCCTAGACTAGGGGATTTGTTCGCTTGTATTGATCCTGCAGAACGACAACACGAAATACTTGCACGTCTGGTTAGGAACAACACCGAAATTAAAGGACAACTTTTTACACCCATAAAGGATATCACTGGGTTCGATGATATAGCAGAACTCGTAAGAATTTATAACTCCACATTATGGCACGGTCATTTTGAAAGCAGCAAGTTAGTGATTGAAGCTGGTCACATCTTTATAAATGGTTATAAAAACGATACCCGTTTCATTATTAACCAACTTGAGGATCTGGCAAAAAGCGGAGTTCAGAACTATTCAAACTCGGTAAAGGCGTGGTTGAGCGAACCTAACCACGGTGTTGACTGCGACGAGAAAAAAGAGGCTTTAACCCGAATGTTTGAAAGCTCACGGGTGGCTTTAATTTACGGCTCGGCCGGCACGGGGAAGTCTACGCTCATAAACCACTTAGCACATTTCTTTGCCGATAAGAAAAAACTGTTTTTAGCACAAACCAATCCTGCTGTCGATAATTTGAAACGACGAGTAACAGCTTCAAATTGCACATTTTCAACGATTACAAAATTCCTAAAAAGGAAGAGCATGATTACTGATTATGACGTGCTAATAATAGATGAGTCCAGTACGGTGAACAATCGTGATATGAGAGATATTTTTATCAAAGCTACATACAAGCTTTTGGTTATGGTTGGTGACTCATATCAAATAGCATCTATCCGATTTGGCAACTGGTTTAACGTTGCTCGTATGTTTGTTCCAGAAACAACAGTATTTGAATTAAAAAAGCCTTACAGGAGCAATAACCAAGGATTGCTTTCATTATGGGACAGAGTGCGTAAGATGGATGATACCATTCTTGAACTTATTACACGGCAGGGGTATTCCAACACGTTAGACGTTTCAATTTTTGCCCCTGCTGAAGCAAATGAAATAATTCTATGTCTTAATTATGACGGGCTGTACGGAATAAATAACATTAATCGTTTTTTACAAGAAAGTAATCCAAACGTTCCGGTGTCTTGGGGAATTCAACAATATAAGGTCAACGATCCAATTTTATTCAATGAATCCGACCGTTTTGCGCCCCTAATTTATAACAACATGAAGGGAAGGATAGTAGGGATAGAAATTCTTGATATTGAAAAGCCCACAGAACGCATACAGTTTGATATCGAACTTGAAATGGTTATCAACGGTGTAGATGCCTTTGGTCAAGATTTTGAGTTATTGGATAACTTAGAATGCGGTCACTCTGTTATACGATTTTGTGTCAACAAACTTAAAAGTACGGATGAAGATGATGACGGCTCTTCAAAATCAGTTGTTCCATTCCAAGTTGCATATGCCGTATCCATCCACAAGGCACAAGGCTTGGAGTACAATTCTGTTAAAATCGTCATAACAGCTGAGATTGATGAACTTATAACACATAATATCTTCTACACAGCTATCACCCGTGCGAGAAATAAGCTCAAAATCTACTGGACACCGGAGGTTGAGCAAAAGGTTTTGGGTAGCATAAAACTGAAAAACAACAATAAAGACATACAGTTGTTGAAGCGAGGCAACCAATTATGACTCTGTAGAACTAATTGTTCCTGTTTTAACTGCTAAAGGTGTTATAGTAGTTACCAAAAACGTATGACATCTCTGAACTTCTTGAATTAAATCACGCGGTTAATTGCTGGAGGGAATTTGAACATGAATCTAGGTTCTTTAGAAGAACGTCAAAAAAGAAATAATGAGATCAAACTTGTGACTGCCGCATTAAATGAAACTAAGGTCAAGGAAGATGAAATTTTGCGCATTTTGATGAAGGTATGTGATATTGGCCGAAAAGAAGCAATGAATGCCCTCCAAAATGAGAAATTTATGCTGTCTCCTTGTCGAGAATTGTATCATTACTTAATTATGGAAAAGGGATTTGATGCTTATGATGCGGATGTATTTGTTCACAAATACGCGAGGACTGCACTAGCGGGTAATTCAGAATTAAGTAAATTAACCTCAGCTAAATTGTTTGAAGCTATTAGAAAGACTAATTACTAGTTGAGGATTACTAATGGAAAAAAATAGAGCGATATGATATAGTGGTTAGCCTTACAAACATTTGCAGCACTCGTAAGAAAAACAAGTGTGAGGTATAGTCAATAATTAAAGAGGGTACTTTTAGTAAATCTTTAGAGAATGAATTAAAAAGCTTTTGAGAGTAAACCTACTAGCACTCATGTATTGCCTTCATACACTATATAAATGTGTGTTGTGTAAACCGAGGTAATAGGTAATGTACTTAAAAATGCTAACATTATGCTAACGCAATCCTATAAAAAACGGTAAATCTCCATTAAAAGATGTTACAGCCAAGAACACCCAAAACGTTGATTTACCGCACCTTCTGCACTCTATGTTTACAATATTACACTCTAGCAACCTACCGGCGGCAGGTTGTGATAGCTGCTCCCCCTTGATATATAAGCTTTTCTAGTAATTACTAACAAAATGCTAACATAATGTAATATTAAAAGAGGCTTCTCGTAAGTTTATTAAACTTACGAGAAGCTTATTTTTTATGTTTTCAGTGATATGAAGATAGAATATTTTGTGATTTGGTCGTCATTATGACAGAGTCTGTTCATCATTTATTTGAGTGATACCCCGGCATCGGCAAGAAGCACGTATACATATTTCCTAAACTATGCTGCTGAGTCAAATTTTTATTTACCTGCTATTCTAGGCCTTCATATGATCTCGAACATTATATTACCACAATGGGATAACAGGAGTAGCGTTCCATTTTTGCAGTCTTCCTTAATATGATGAACTATCAAATTGTTGGTAAAATCCTCCTATTTTCTATGTTAAAATTAAATAGAAAACTAAAAAATTTCTATTAACTGAAGTATTTTCTTCTAGTAAAGGGGGAGTAAACTTTGCCAAGTTTCTTAATAGGTTATAAGGATGCTGATAAAAATAGTGGTCATGAAGATCCAATGTTACATGAGTTTACATATGGTGATTTAAAAGTAAATGGGGAAAAGCTTTTAAGTCTAAAAAAGGGAAATTTTTTATTTTTTCATAAGAGTATATATGATAAGAGGTATATAACTGCTTATTACTTAGTGGAAGAAGTTCATTTAGTAAGAAAGGCAATTAAAGACCCTCTAATCATGGGAAAATATAATAACCACCATTTACAAAAGAGTTCAGACCAATTAGGTATTAACGAAACAGTTGTTTTTGGAAATCCATTACGATCAAAAGTATTAGACGTTCCACTTGAAATAACAAAGGGCTTATTAAGTCAGTTATCGAGAAAGGCAAATTTAAATCCAGACCAAACACAATTAGCCGCTATATCATCAGCACTACGTACATGGAAAGAATTAAATCAACAAGATGTAAATCTATTAATTAGTTTAATTCATGAAAATGAAAAAGCTGGTAGATTAACAAATACAACATTATCTACAGAAGAAGTATATCAGGTTCTTGAGAGAGATATTGAAAAGTTTATTGCTAATAATCCTGAGATTCTCGGAGGTAAGAATATAACAATTGAAAAACAACAGTATATTTTTTCTGATGAATCAAGGTTAGACCTACTTTTACATGATACCTCCACTAATTGTAGCATTGTGGTTGAAATAAAAAAAGGAAAGATTGGCAGGGAAGCAAAAGAACAAATCAAACATTATATGAGGTTATGTAAAGAAGAATTAGGATATTCGGATGTGAAAGGGATTATTATTTGTGATGGGATTTTACCATACTTTGAAAATGAATTATTAGATGCAAAAAAAGAAAACATTTCTGTACAAACATATGGCTGGAGGCTTCACATAAATGACTAGTTTAAAGAATTATAAGTCCGAGTTTATTAACTTTTTATTGTGATTAAGGAGTAAACATTATGGCTATTTTTATAGATAGATTCCATGAAGGTGTGAAAAGAAAAGAATATATTTTTGGAAGAGGGCCTGAAACACTATACTATATCCTTACTTTTAAAATTAGCATAAGCAACTACAAAGTTATTATTCTTCAAAATCATAGTCTTATTGTTGAGGAATATGAAGAGGGATTAACTGCAGCGAAACATTCTGCTTTTGAAGCACTCTTGAAGTTAGACCCTGATGCTTTTAATAGAAAAGAAGTTACTATGGTACATTATAAACATGATAGACCTAATGGGAAACCTTGGGTAAAAGATACTGAAAATGAATTGAATAAGAACCTAAACAAATTCCTTTTAGGTGTCACTAATAAAGATGATGATTCAAAGTTAAATACTGCTAACAAATATATACAACAATTTAAACAAGAGGAAAGTAAAGATGTAGAAAATATCCAATTAAATCAGACAGAAAGAGATCAGTTAATAAAAGCTAGGATTGGACAAACATCGTTTAAAACGGCTCTAGTGGTAATGCAAAAGAAATGTAGTTTATGTGGTGTATCTGATATTAGATTTTTAATAGCAAGCCATATAAAACCTTGGAGCAAATCAACAGATGCTGAAAGAATGGATATAAATAATGGGCTATTGCTATGTCCAAACCATGATTTTCTATTTGATAAGGGGTATATTACGTTTTCTGAAGGAGGCTTTATTATTTTATCATCTGAATTATCCGAAGAAACAAAACTATTTTTTAATGTAAATAAAGATATAGGCCTTTCCTTAAATACTGATCAAAAAGAATATATGAAGTGGCATAAAGAAAATGTATTTATAAATTCTTGAGGTATAAAACTTACCATAAAGGCCTCTCAATAAAACTAGCATAGGTTTTGCGATTATTTTATATTCTCTATGTGATGAAGGGATGTAATTATGATACATAAGGAGCTTTTTATGGGTATTGAGGTGTTTGAATTTGAGAACAGTTAAACATGAGCCTTTTTCCTATAACGACGCAATCTCTCTTGCAAATTTAGTCATTCAATGTTTTTACGATGGTAATGATGAATTTGATATGTTTTGGGATGATTCAATAGATGAAATAGCTAAAAAACTGACCAAACCAGAAAAAGAATCTCTCTTGCACATATACATAGATTGGATTAGAAGTATGTTAGAGGATGAGATTGATAATATTCTCAATAATGTAGATCCAATTGATTTTCAAAGTATATTTGATGTTATGGAATCAACAATAAATCAACTTGGGTGTAAGTCATATAAAAAAGATTACCCTAACTATGCTGAAATTGAAAAATGCGGTCATTGTGGAAATTGTAGAAGTTGTCTGAAATTTCAGAGGTATATTGTGTGGCTTAAAACTAAATCTGATGAATATTCACAACAAAGGATTCATGCAGCTTTTCATGTATTAATGTTAAATAAAGCATTCTTGAAAGATTTTCATGAAGTTATTGCAAAAGCCATACAGTCAGATAAAGTAAAACTAAACTCACTATACCCGAATGAAATCAACTCACATGGCATTATTAAACGTTCGCATTGGCCGGTATGGTTAAAAAAAGGGATATTTTTCAGAGATAGGGGTGTATGTACTTTGTGTCGTAATCCTTTATCTGGGGATTTGTTCTTAGGAATTGATCCAGATATGGATCATATTGTTCCTTTAGCTTTACACGGAAGTAATGATTCGTCTAATTTACAAATTCTCTGTAATAAATGTAATAATAAAAAAGACACTATAGTAGTGCAACAAGTTCCATAGATATACCATTATGGAATATATGAGTTTAAGTCTCTTTTAGGAAGGTGTCTCATTTGGGTGTTGATTTAGACTTAAATATTAATAAACACATAGAAAAACACGATATAGAGGAAATAATCCTAAGCCTTGGTTATAAGAAAACAGAGTTTGATAATACATATTTTTGGTTCGATTACGATTATAGATCAACTAGAGGCTGTTGGTTTTCTTTTGGCTATAATAGAGAATATTTTATAGAGGGGCAAGATAGACAGGTTAAAACTAGTATGGAAACATCTACTAAGGCAGGTCGAAGTTATTATGATCTTCAAATGCAAATAGACACAATAAAATTATTAGAAGAAAGATTCGGTGGTACTGTATATGGAGATGGAGAAGAAGGCTATTTCGAAAATGATTTACCTAAACTCTCTAGAACTGATATAGCTTGCGGATTTGCATATATAAACTTTAAAAGAAACCTAGCTATGGTAGAAGGACTAATTGAAGATGTTGACTTAGAAAGGATAAAAAATTATGAAGAAAACGGCCTCCCTCTTATTTTTGAAAAGAACTATTTGAGAAATAACACATTACTCCCGTTCTTTGTGTCTGTTATGGAGAATTTTCTTAAAACATTTACTTATAGATATATTGAAACTAATGAAGAAGCTCAAAACATTATATATAAAAAGAAAGATAGACAGTTACCATATAATGTTGTGAAAAAACTTATCAATGGTGAAAAAAATATAATTGATATAGAAATAGAGGAATATTCTTTTCAAAATTTCAAATCAGCAAATAGAGCTTTTATTAAGTATATTGGAATTGATTTGTTTAAAGATATCTTATCACATAAAATCCCAGTTGAAGGGCAAGAGAAAACATTGGTGACAGTTCTGACAGAAATGATTGATTATCGCCATAAATTAATACACGAGGCCCTACTAAACAATACTTTAGGTAAAAATAAAATGAAGTGTTATCACTCGAGTTTGGAATTACTTGGTAATGTTTTAGTCAGTTACCTTTTAGAAAAAAGAGATATAAGGATTGATTTAGAAGAAGAGCTATAAGAAAGATTCACAAGTCTAGTTAGTGGTAGCTGATAGATGAAAGTGGTGTATAAAATGGATAGAAAACAAGAAAGAGTCATCTTTTACAAAGATGTTTATGAGATTCCAAGTATTGATGATTTTATTGTTGAGTTTAAATTTAATAATACAACTGTTTATACGAAAGACAAACAACTAATTATTGAATGTATTAAAACAATTGACGGTATTGATAGTCCACAAGAAATAAGACGTTATACTAGACCAGATCTGCTAGTTGTTCAAGGTATCTTATGTTACTTTACGGGACATCTATTTACAATATATGAGTTCAAGAAGGGTGAGACTCATATAGAAGAAAGTGGAATTAATCCTTCTAAACATATAGAGTGTAACCTTCTTTCATTAGAAGGCTTGGATCAGTCCAACGATTTAAATTCACTACTTGAGAAGTTGAAAGATAAACGTTTTAAAACGTTAGTCATTACATTATTAGATAGATGGAGAAAAGCACTTTTTATGGTTGATGAAAGTGAAGTAGATACTTACCATGACGAAGCAATTCTAACGCATTTTCATATTCTTGAATTACTCGTAAGCTACTACTACAATGATTTCAAGGAAGAAGCTAATGAAGAAATCAAGCGTTTTTTGACATTATTCTCTTCAGAGCTACTTAATCAAAGTGGAAAAGCCAGAGAAAATACTATTAATTCTAAATTAAGAATTTTGCAGGAAGTACTAATTAGCGATGAGGCCTCAATCGCTACAAAGATTAATTACTTTTTAAAAACGCATCATATGTTAGATGAACATACATATTCCTTGGTTAATAAAATTGTTAAAATACGAAATTCTATAGCACACGGTCGAATGTCATATAAAGAAAAGTTAATCTGGTCACTTCCGCCTTTCTTCAACATTTCAGGTATTGATACTAAATTGATCATTTCTCAAGTCCAAATTTTGACCGCAAGAGCTATTGCTGTGCATTTAGGTTTAGATGCTTGGAAAGACGCTTGGGGGTTCATCCATGATTCTCTACCACCATCAGATGAGACACTTATGCAATTTTTAAAAAATCCTGATGAGCATAAACAATTAACTGGTTACGATCTTATAGAGGGGAATTATAAAAATATTACTGTAGAATCATTAGTAGATTACTATATTAATAATAGTAGTAAATGTAGCTTAACTGAATTAGAACAAGTGATATCTAAGACATTGATTGAAGTACAAATAAATGAGGAAAATTGTGTTGTATTATTTTTAGCATCAGTATTATTAAGTGATTCGAATAATGAAGAATTATCTAGTATATCAAAAAGTAATATAGAACTTGTTCATAAACATGACTGGTATGGATATTCCAACATAAAAGACATTGTACAGTATTTCGATTATTATGATATAGAGGTTAAATGGTTATATTCATGGATTAATGAAGGAGGTCATATAGGTGAAAGAAAGAGCTAAATACATATGATCAAGATTTGATATAGTATTTTAAGAACAAATTTTAAAGTTACTACGGAATATTATTTAGAATTGTAGTGAACTAAGAGGATATAAATATTAGGTGATGTATATGGCAAAAAAAAGAAAAAGTCTTAATGACTTTGCTAAGGCACTAATGTATTTTTGTTTAAAGTTAAAACGAGAAAATCATTTTCCTGTACCATTAATTAATTATAATGCAACAGATAACTTTTGGGAAAAAATCCAGTGGGATGAAAGATTCCAAGGAATATATTCATTTGAGTTAGTTGAACTTTTTATTTGTAATTATATGTTAGTGTTTCCTAAACAAACTGTAAACAAGACTGATGTTGAAAATTTCTTAGATGATTTAGAGAGCTACTTGAAAAATAATTTAGAAGAATATTGGCTAATAGCTCCCTTGACAGGTGCTTTACTCTCTAAGGAAATAATAGTGAGTGATAATTTAATATTCTTAGACGGTAATAAAGAAGAAGCACAAGAATATTTAAAAAAACTAATTGGAGAAAGGTTTTATAATTATATTACAGAGAAAAGATTTAACACAGATTATAAAGATGTTTTAATAGCTTATAAAATTAAATGTCAAGCTGAATACATTGGAACGTATTATAATTTCTTTGCATTTTATTTAAACGCATTGGTACATTTATATTATTATGCAAATGTTTATCCTTATTATGAATATAAAACCAATATTGTAAAATATAGGATGAATAGTACATTTAGTTTACCTTTGAGGAGTTCTGAAAATATGGAGCGTATAATATTATCCTCACAACGAAATCCTATGTTACGCGTAGCTAGACATCAAACAGACTGCGAACTAGATCTAAGTTTTTTCGAACATAAAGAAAATCTTACAAATTTTATTGAAATGATGAAATACTTACTCAAGGAAATACCCACTCATGACAAATTAATTAACAAATTTTTAAATTCCGTAAAAATTTTTAAATCAGCTCTCTCTGTTGAAGACAAAGATATATTTACAGGAATTAGTATTACAATAGTATTATTGTCAACTGCTAGTGAAGCATTGTTATTGAAGCATAGTGACATAAAGAGAGAGAGCCTGAAAGCTATATTTTCCTCTATTTACGAAGGTGATGATTTTTCAAGTAACCAAGTAAAAGAAATTGTAGAAAAAATATATACATTGCGTTCTGAATTTGTCCATGGGGGTACTTTTACCTATATGGATTTTAATAGTGACTTTTCAGACGGAAATAACACAAGATTACTTAATGATTTTAAAAGAGTATTTTGCAAAAGTGTATATCAGATCATAGAGGAAATTTTAAAGTTAAACCCCACAGAACGAACTATAGATTTCTATGAAGAATATATAAATTCACAAAAAGAAATAATAGATTCCTCGATTGGTTAAAAAGAGGATAAAGAAAAGAGCTAGAAGCATAATTAATCAGTATTGCTGTGTTTTTTAATAAAATTTTATAATGAAACGATTTGGCTGATAATTACCGATGCTTCTTTTCTTCTTATTGTGCAAGGATTATTTGTAATTTAATTAAAAGCGTGAAATACAATGCTAACATTTTGCTAACGACTTCCCAACGCACTACTATAAAAAACGGTAAATCCTCGTTAAAGATGTTACAGTCAACTACATCAAAAACGTTGATTTACCGCACTTGTTGCACTCAACGTTAACAATATTACACTCTAGCAACCTACGGGCGGCATGATGTAATCACATCATCTGCTTGGAAAAACGCGAAACCTTTTGAGGTTTCGCGTTTTTTCTTTTATAACAGTACAGCATGCAGGTCTAAATAGGTACAAAACCTGATTGATTGCTTTTGTAATTAGTTTTATGTACTATGGAAAAAAATTAGCTACACTTGGAGGAAAAAACAATGAGCAAGCAATCAATGCCGTCAACAAATAGTGAAGCTGGTGGCTTAGACCTGTGCAGCAACAGTTCATCTGCCCGAGTTCCAGATCAATGTCTCCAGCCACTTTCATTAAATAAAGGTATAGATCGCTTATGTTAGCAGCTGCACTGACTTTACTTCTCGGCATTATCGTCATTCTCGCTATCATAGCTGCAAATGGTTATTTTGTAGCCCAGGAATTTGCTTATATGTCTGTCGACCGGGCAAGGTTAAGCGCGCTGGCCGATCAAGGCGATCGTGCAGCTAAACGTGCATTGGCGGTCACAAAGCGTACATCATTTATGCTTTCTGGATCTCAGCTGGGTATCACGGTTACAGGTCTGCTTGTTGGGTATGTTGCCGAGCCTCTTGTTGGAGAGAGTTTAGGCGTGCTGCTTGATGGAGCTGGAGTGCCTGCTGCGGTCAGTATCTCGGTTGGCACTGTGCTCGCTTTGGCTGTGTCGACAGTTGTGCAGATGATCTTTGGGGAGTTGTATCCTAAAAACCTCGCGATTGCCAATCCCGAACCATTGGCCCGCAATCTTGCCCATTCAACGAATATTTACCTTATGGTTTTCGGGTGGTTAATTAAGATTTTCGATCAGGCAGCCAATAAATTCCTGAGGCTTTTAAGAATCGAGCCAGTTCACGACATCGATAGCAGTGCCAACGCTCGTGACCTTGAGCACATTGTCGCCGATTCCCGTGAAAGCGGTGATTTGCCAAAGGACCTGTCCATTGTACTGGATCGAATCCTGGACTTTCCGCAGCGCAACGCCGAGCACGCAATGACACCCCGTTCCCGCACAGAGTCTGTTGGTCCGGACATGACCATCGGGAAGATTAGATCCTTGATGGCTAAGGAACATACCCGTTATCCGGTTATTAATTCCGATGATGAACCAATTGGCGTTGTACATCTTGGCGATGTATTGGCTTCATCTTCGGCTGAAGATGAACCTGTCACTGCGATTATGAGACATCCGCTTGTAGTCCCTACTTTAATGTCACTCCCGGAGGCACTTAAAGCTATGAAGCAATCCAATAACGATCTTGCTTGTGTCATAGATGAGTATGGGGGTTTCACAGGAGTATTGACAGTGGAGGACTTGGCGGAAGAAGTGGTGGGTGAAATTTCAGATGAGCACGACAGTGACATGCCAGCCGTCGTCGAACCACAAGGGGAAGCTTCATGGCAGATGAGCGGAGATGTTCACATCGATGAGGCCGAACGCGAAATCGGTTATCATCTGCCGCGAGGCGATTATGAAACAATCGCTGGAATGCTCATTGCACAGTGCGGGCATCTTCCGGCTGTCGATGAAACAATCACGGTTGAGCTGCCACATGACCCGGGTGATCTCGTTCAAGAGGAACCCGTTCGCCGTTACTTAGCAGCACGGATCATCGAAGTTGACAGATGGGTGCCGACCTTGGTCAACCTCACAATAGATGATTCAGAAATGGATAGTGATCCTGAATTGAAGCAGGTAAGGAGGGGGAATAATGACTAACCCCTTAGTGATAATACCAGTGACAATAATCATCATTCTCATAAGTGCATTCTTCGTCATCATGGAATTTGCGTTCCTTGGTGCCCGGCGCCATCGACTAGAGGAGGCAGCGGTTAACAGCCGCGGCGCCCGTGCTGCTTTAAAATCAGTGAATGAACTTACTATCATGCTGGCAGGTGCGCAGTTAGGGATTACAGTATGTACGTTTGCCCTTGGAGCAGTGACTAAACCGGCGGTGGATGCCTGGTTTTCAGCGGGTTTCGCTGAAACAGGGCTGCCATCCTGGCTGACCGATGGAACTTCTTTTTTCCTATCCTTGCTGATTGTAACGTTTCTGCATCTGGTAATTGGTGAAATGGCGCCAAAATCCTGGGCGATCTCCCACCCTGAGGTCTCGGCCATTCTGGTTGGCTCGCCTGCACGGATGTTTATCTGGCTGTTCCGCCCGCTGCTATTATGGGTAAATAGGATAGCGAATCGTCTAGTGAAGGCATCGGGCGTGGAACCTGTCGATTCCGCTGCGGTTGGCGGGCAGGATATTGAAACCATTCGCCACCTCGTGGATCACTCAGCTAATGTAGGCGCATTGGACGCGTCCATCCGCAAGCCCATTTCAGGCGCGCTTGATTTGGAAACCTTACGTGTCGCTGACTTGCTTCCGAAAAAAACATCTGCAACAGCGGTGGAATCAAATGCCACAGCACAGGATGTTCAGAAAGCCACAGAACGTACAGGTCATAAACGCATCCTTATTATGGCAGAAGATGAAGGTCCTCCTAAAGTCCTTCATGTTCGCGATACGCTGCTTGAGCCAGCGGACCGGCCTGCAAAGGAACTGGCACGCCCTTCGTTCGTTCTGCAGCCGGATACCCTTTTATATGAAGCTCTTACAAACATGCGGCGGTCCAGTGAACAGCTGGCCGTGGTTATGGACGGTCCTAAGTTCATCGGTGTCATCACGATGAATGACGTCTTTCACATTGTGCTCCCGCGCACGAATGATTAAACAAAAATCTTGAACGTTAGTAAAAGCATGGGGACGGTCCTCGTGCTTCCAAAGCAGCAGAAGAACCCTGCTCATGCTTATAAGGCGGTCGTAATAAAAGAAAACACAGCAATGGTTCCCTAACCCTTTCATGATAGGGTTTGAGAACATCGTTTACTAAATCGAAAAGCCTTTCAAGAGTTTATGAACTCTTGAAAGGCTTCTCTTTTGTGGTTTTCTGCAGAATCTGGGAAAGGAGCCAAGCGATATCGGTTTTTCGTCTATTTCCTCTTCCTAAATTATAGATGTTCAAATTAATGAAGTCGCAATTGATGACAGTACAAAAGTTACGTGAGTAGCCATATGCGCAACCATTGCAGCCTCCAGCCCCTTTTTCCAATAAAGCCATCCATAGATGATCCCGCCCAGGCCATTTAAAAAGATCATTCGGGCAAATATAAGGGGCGTCATGTCTGCAGCTGCGGCCGTTGCTCCATAATGAGCTAATCCAAAAAGCAGAGCAGAAATGAAGATACCCATCCATACAATAATTGATGAGGGTTGATTTTTGCTCCGTTGAAAGATTTTCCAAAGGATAAAGACGAGTAAAGTCATGACCCCCCAGCGAAGCATAAGTTCTTCAGCAATCCCTCCGTACAACAATCGTGTAGCGAGGTCAAATACTCCTAAAGAAGCTTCCGCATTTGATAAGTGCAGGGCTTCTGGAAGAAAAGGCTGTAGTATGGTGTCTACCGTTATTATGAGGACGCCGCCCATCACCCCTAAAAGAGCGGAAATCTTAAAGATACCTCTTACTCGTTGGAACAACGGCTTGCCATATCGATCTTTTTCATAGATAAAAGAATGGAATCCCGTTTTTTCAGCTAAAAAATGACCAATGAGAAGGCCGGCGATAATAAGCAGCAGAGGGTTAAGGAGAGTCAGGAGTGCCATTGTTTCAACTGGAAGTTCTAAGGGAACTCCGAGCTCCTCCAGCTGCCGGGGAAGAAGTTTTATCTGCATGGGCAGCAAGGAAAGGACTGCCAGTACACCAACTAATAGAAAGAATATGAAAGAGCGCCATGGTTTTCGAGATTTCTGCATATGTTCACCTCATCTTGTAGAGTACAATCATAACTGGCAAGCTATTTTTACAACATAAGAAGTATAGGAATACCCGCTGCTGTTGCAATGATTCCGATTACGAACAGCCATGCTGCCGGCCTTGCAAAATTAACTGTCCAGCCGATCCCAAAGCGTTTTTCCAAAAATAACGCTTGATCATTTGGATTATAGTAAATTTGACCAAGTTTCCAATGGATATCATCATCTCGATTAATGGAATCTGCTGATGGTCCTCCTCCAGTCGTTTGAATGCGGCTTCCCCCTTGTCCTGTCGAAAATGAAAGGGCAATCGCGGCTGCCATGATCATCCCGCTGAATACTAAGCTCACTATGGTAACCAAATGTTGATTTGCCGGCTGGAAATAGCTCCATTGGATAAATGAAAACATCATCGTTAAAAGGGCTGACGTAAAGAGGAGAAAGAGTGACCATCTTCTTCGGAACAAGGTAACCTGTTTATAGGATTTTTCTGGATCCTCTGCATTCAACTGCTGCTTTGCTTTTGCAATAATCGTGTTGATAAAGATGAACAGCAGGATGAGATACGACTGAATGATTGGTAGGATAAAGACAGTGCGATAGCTTTTCTCAACCGACTGGGTCACTTCTCCCGCAAAATTTACTTTCATCGGCAGGACATTCGGCAGCCGGTCATAAAACAGCGCAGTAAGCAAAGCAGTTACCAGCGTGATCACGAATGGAATGGCATACCAGGCGTTTGAGTAAATAAGCTGCTGTTCACGAAAATCTGTGCGCACTAGAACCTTCTGTGTCCTGTCATGCGTCCAATTGGACTCTTTTTTTATTCGCTTCATTTCGTTATGAAATTTCAAATAGATGCCAAATGAAATAATGATTAGAAGCAAAGTGAAGGCGGCAAATGTTATACTTAGGGATTCTTCATTTGCAGTCAGCATGGATGCAGTCCAAATGAATCCCCCAACTGAAATAACAGTGACAAAAAGCATAGAACGGACATACTGTTTCCTGATCATTTGTATGGACTCCATATCATAAACCATTTCAGGAATCGACACCCCGAAACTTTCCGTCTTCCGTGTTAAATAGGGAATACACGTTAAGATAAGCGCAATAGGCAACAAAACAACTGATAAAACAACACTGAGTGTATTGAGAGTCATTTTTTATCCTCCTCACTTTGAAATTCATCCAGTACTTCTTGATACAAGGCTGCAATGGACTCGTGTGATAGGTCCTTACACAGGCTCTCCGCTATTATTGGGCGCAGCGTCTGTTTTAGCGTTTCCTTATATTCGCTGTCTGCTTTCGGTACTCCCTCAGGATGAATAACAACACCCTTTTGCCTGTGAATCTGAATATACCCTTCCTGTTTCAACTGCTGGTACGCCTTATTCACTGTGTGCAAGTTGACCCCAATGTCTGAGGCTAAGGAGCGGACAGACGGCAGCGGGTCATTAGGACGCAGCTCGTCTTTAGCAATGCCGATAATGATTTGCTTCACAATTTGCAAATAAATGGCATCCTTTGATTCAAAATTAAGTGAAAAGAGCAATTGAGACACCTTCTCTCTGTTCTATCTGGTATACATATAGTATAACAGATAGAACAGAGAGTCAACGCTTTTACTTGTGCACGGGCATTTTAAACCAGCCCGGTACAAAGGGATAAAACCCGCAAGTACTGCTAATATGCCGGGATGGTTTTGAATTTCTTTATCAGCCGCCCTATAACTCTCCTTAGCAAAAAAAATCCAAAATCCTTTCACGGCTGGAAGAGATACAGGAATCAAAAGGTTTTAATCGTACGATTGAGGCTGGAAATCGTATACTTCAGCTTCATTAATATATATTTGAGCAGTATTGGTACAGTTCAGCGGATTTTTACGACTTTTCCTTATTCTCCTTTTACTATAGATACAAGGAAGCCAACTTTAAGGTTTTCGTGTAAGATTATTTTTAAGGAATAAGAAGGGAAATGGTAAAATGAGTTCGATTTCAATGAAGGATCGCATCCACACACTGGATATGATCAGAGGATTTGCGTTGTTTGGAATCTTAATAGCAAACATGATTTTTTTTAAGACCCCTGCTTTTAATAGTATGACCAGTTTAGTAGAAGGGGAGAGTCTGCCGGAGGGCGGTTTGAACAGTGTCCTGACCATTCTTACTGCGGTGCTTGTTGACGGTAAATTTTATCCGATGTTTTCGATGTTATTTGGACTGGGCTTTTATATTTTTTACACCCGCTTAATGCAGCGAAATCTGCCAGCAACAAAATTGTTTATGCGGCGTCTTGTATTTTTACTGTTTCTTGGAATTCTTCACCTTGTGTTTATCTGGTCGGGAGATGTTCTTCATACCTATGCCATTACAGGGTTCTTGCTGCCGCTCTTTATTCACCGTTCGCCTAAGGTCATAAAAATCTGGGGAGTTGCCTTATTTATTGCTGGCAGTCTGCTTTTTACCCTTTTACTGATCGGCAGCGGCTGGGGTACGGAATATATGATTGCGGAAGGATTTGAAACCGTTGAATCCCTTAAGGCAGAAGAACTCACAGTAGCATCTGTAATGGCAGCAGGCAGTTTCGGAGAAATACTTGAGTATCGATTTTCTAACGAGGTTCTGTTTGTTTTCTTCCAGGTTTTTTTACTGGTCCCGACGATTTTGCCGCTTTTTTTAATCGGTCTTTATTTCGGTAAAACCGGGATGTTTGAGGATATTGAGGGAAATATCAAGAGATGGAAGAAGATTTTTTGGCTCGGGCTTGGCATTGGGGCACCGCTCGTCGGTCTTTCTGAAGCAGTGAAATATAATTTATTTGACTGGCCGCTGTACGTAACTACTCCTGTTGCAGAAGGCTTAAATATGCTCGGTGGACCGCTTCTTATGCTGTTCTATGTGGCATTGATTGTTCTAGCGACTCGTAAAGCTTCTATTGAAAAGATGCTCATGCCTTTTGCATCAGTCGGCCGTATGGCGCTGACCAATTATTTGATGCAATCCATTATTGCGGTGATCATTTTTAATGGCTATGGCTTCGGTCTTTTTGGCCAGTTATCAAAAACGCAGGGAGTCGGAATCGCCATTGTGATCTATACCGTGCAGGTTGTACTCAGCTACTACATTCTTAAAAAGTTCAATCAAGGTCCGCTTGAATTTGTCTGGAGAAAGTGGACATATGGAGGAACTGAGAAGCGCTCAAAAGCGGCTTGAGGGAAAAGCGGAAGAGGCTTCTTGTTAGTTGATAAAACTTTCGAGAGGCTTCTTTTTTAATTAAATTTCTAGGGATCGATAGCAAAGATCAGCAGTAGTACCCGACAAGCCAAAAGAAGGCGGCGCCGGCATGCCTGACATGGGCGGTATGATGTAATCACATATCTGCTTGGAAAAGAGGCTGGGACAAATCCTAGTTAATAAGAGAGGCCGTCGCAAATAAGTTTGCGACGGCCTCTCTTTCTATGTTATACGTTCATTTTTAATGAAGAATATAAGGACACCTTCTGATAAAGTTAAAGTTACCACACAATAACCATCGGAGGTGCCCTTATGTATAAACAGTATAACATGGACCAAATGGTTTTGCCCCTGGATTTAGAGATGAAACTTGATGAAAAAGATATCGCCTACACCGTTCATCATATGGTTGAACAGATCCCCAATGAAGCCTTTTCTAGTTTCGTGCGTGAGAGCGGATGCCCAGCCGGAGGAGTGTGGATTTCATCACAAAAAAGGGTTCCGAGCAGAAAAATCATCTGATCGGAACCCTTTATTCATTATTTCTGGTTAGTTTTGTCCCAGGCTCTTTTTTTCGTGTGCAATCTTTCTAGCGAATTATATTTCTGAGCTTCTGATAGCTTTCACTTTCAATAAAAGTCCAATCGTTACCGCTATCATCAGGGTTGGAAATACATTCGTGGTCAGGGTGACCATTGGGCTTTCAGTTGTCGGTAAAACGAACTCCATCAACAAAAAAGCTAAGACGCCAGCGAAAGACGGCATTACAGCAATGAAATTTTGCATTTTTTTACTTTTTGGAAGGTCGTTAAAAATCTTCATGCAAGAATATAACGTTGCGAAAACAACGAGAAACAAAACCAACGTTTCTATGGGTTGCATACGAATTCACCTCCTACTATTACGTTATCATTTTGGGAAATATTTTACAATAGAATACAAGTATGTTACGGTTACTTTGTAATAAATTACAATTTTGGGAGGAGAATGACATTTGAAGAGAAAATCTTTTAGGTCCGCGGTTCTAATTGTCGCGTCGTTCGTTCTTATGATGATGGGTCTCGCCCCCGCAGCTAGTGCAAACGGTTTTTCTGGTTCATCCACTAACGATTTTGATGTAGATGAATTCTAGGAAAAGTTCCAATAATTTCAAAACAATACAGAAGAACTAACTAAAGATGAGAAGAAGATGATGGTGAAAGCCGTAAAAGAAGCTGTAAAATCTGGCGAAATCGATGTTCGTGCAGATTCTGCATTGAATTATGGTAAAGTGACGGCTAAAAAAATTGATAACAGTTATCTTTTGAGAGTTCCCTACGCTTCTGGCGATATTCATGAAATGAGTGGTCTAAGCGTAAATCTAAACGAAGATGCTGAAATCTTTTCCACTTCGGAAACAATTATTAAAGAGACGGCCGAAACTTATGAAGTGTTAGCGTATGCAGGTGATGAGTCTGTATCTAAAACAATTGTTAAAGATGATTACAATAATAATGGTGAAATCTCAATCTTAGGTCTTGACGATGTAAATGATTGCCTGGACGATTACGGGGTTTCTCGTGCTTTACTAGCAGCTGTTGCGGCTGGATGCGGTTTTATTTGTATCGGTACTATCGGGACAGGCTGTCTTGCTTGTTATGGGTCGTACCTGGCGGTTGATGGTGGTATCATTGCCGGCTGCCTCTTACAGTTTTAATTTATTGCTAGAGTAATAGAATCGCGCAGCAGTAGAAAGTCGTATCCGGCGGTGGTACAGCCCTCGTGAACGTATACAATAATGTTGCTTCTCTAGAAGTAGAAGCAGAAGGCGATGCTGAAACAGGGATCAACATCGTGCTTCGCGATTCGTGTGATTCATGCCTTATGTCCGATAATCCGCTCCAGCATATTATCGAAAAAAACTTATTATGTGTAATATTGCATCAGTCGGCCGTATGGCGCTGACCAATTATTTGATGCAATCCATTATTGCGGTGATCATTTTTAACGGCTATGGCTTCGGTCTTTTTGGCAAGGTATCAAAAACGCAGGGAGTCGGAATCGCCATTGTGATCTACATCGTGCAGGTTGTACTCAGCTACTCCATTCTTAAAAAGTTCAATCAAGGTCCGCTTGAATTTGTTTGGAGAAAGTGGACATATGGAGGAAGCAAAAAGCACTCAAAAGCGGCTTGAAAGGGAAAACCCGGCAGGTGATTTGTCGGGTTTTCTTGGTTAGATAAAAGTACATTGATTTCTGATCTACTTACCGCTGCACAACTCTGTATTTTATCTTGCAATAAACAGGTAAACAGAGCACAAGCTTACTTTCATCCAAATTCTGCAGGTTCCCTAAAACCGTTGTGCTAATATTGCATTAAGAGATTAAGTCATAGAATGAAAAAGAGTTGTTTATATGAAAGCGATCATCACTGGGATGAATGGAGCGGTTGCACCGTTTATTGATTGGGAACTGGAGAAGAGGGGAATTGAAGCAGGCATCTGGGACCGGACAAAGGTGCCTACGGACAATGAGAAGGACGTTTTCCATTTTATTCAGGAGCATAAACCGGACTATTTTTTACAAATTGCGACTGGGCCGGTCGAATGGCTTGAATACATCGCCAAGGCAACAAAGGAACTGGGAGTGAAACTCGTCTTCACAAGTACGGTTTCAGTTTTTCCCGAGCAGGGGACAGGGCCTTATACCATTAAGAGTGTGCCCAATTCCGTAGAGGATTACGGTCTCTATAAAATAGAATGTGAAAAGACGGTCAGAGTGTTTCATCCGGGCGCAGTCATTTTGCGGATTGGCTGGCAGATTGGAACCAGCGCCGGCTCGAACAACATGATCGATTTCCTTGAGAGGACCTTTCGGGAAAAAGGATTAATCGAGGCCAGTACAGAATGGTACCCTTCAACCAGCTTCCTGACAGAAACCGCCAAGGTGATTGTCGATGGGGCTGCGATTCTTAAACCTGACCCCTATCTCGTGAACTCTAATAAAAAATATTCATTCTATGTAATCGCCCAGCATTTAAAAGAAAAACACAAAGCGGAGTGGATTGTGCAAAAATCCACGGACTTAAAAAGAGACGACAGAATGTTTGATGACCGGATCAATATATCGGAACTTTTTTGAGTTGAATAGAGGGGCAGATCTACGGCACGAAAAAAGCCAGGGATTTGGCCCCTTAATTAGATGTAAGTCGAAAGGAATGATGGTATGTCTATTCCTGATGAAAACAAGAACTATTCGTATGCCGATTACCTAACAGGGGATGAAGGAGAAAGGTTCGAGTTAATTGATGGGGAAAAATTTCCTATGTCTCCTGCTCCTTCACGCAGGCATCAGCAGGTTCTTCGGGAGTTATCTACCGCTTTTACTATTTTCTTGCGGGGAGAAGAATGTGAAGTGTTTTTCGCGCCTTTTGATGTGCGTTTATTAGGGGAAAACAAACAGGACAATGAGATAATGAATGTTGTTCAGCCTGATCTATCTATTGTTTGCGATCGGGATAATCTTGATGACAAGGGGTGCAATGGAGCGCCTGATATGATCATTGAAATTCTCTCGCCAGCTTCTATCAAGATGGATCGATGGAAGAAATTTCAGCTTTATGAGAAAGCGGGAGTAGAAGAGTACTGGCTCGTTGAACCGGTTTACGAATCTGTTGAAATATACCTTTTAATCAACGGGGATTACAAATTTCAAGGAGTCTATACTAAGGGTGATTCATTATCAGTTAATTGTTTTACTGGACTGGAAATAGATCTAGATCGGATATTTGAGTAGGAACTTAATGGAGATTTTAAACTGTTCTGAGGTAGTAACTTTTGCACTCAGTTCCATTTTGCTGAGAGTAAAATTTAAAAATAAAACTGATTATGTATGGCCAGTGAACTAAAATTTAATTTATTTGTTTCTATTTAGAGGGATTTCGGTAAATAGTTACCCCCTCTAATACTAAACGAATTTGAAGCATATGTTATTACCAAATGGTCTTTTCAATAACTCTAGAAACAAGATTGCTTAGAACAGTTACAATAATTGAAAGTAAAACTGTTTCAAGTATCATATTACTCACCTCCAATCTTATTTGGAGTTGAAATTCACAGTCTGTTTAGTTTATGTGGAAGCGTAACTTATGTGAATAACAACATGACCGTGATTAAAGTTGCTGCCGCTATTGAAACTGAACTGAAAGAGCGCAAACTCCGCAATGAAGACACCTTGAACTCTAAGCGCGGAGCAGTAGAAGAAGGAATCGTATCCGGGTACTGCCCTTATGAATATACAACAAAGTAGCTGCTTTGAAAGCAGAAGGCGAAGCAGCAACAGGAATCAATATCGTGCTTCGCGCACTCGAAGAGCCAGTACGCCAAATCCCTCACAACGCAGGCATTGAAGGATCTGTTATCGTTGAGCGCCTGAAAAACGAAGAAATCGGAGTTGGATTCACCGCTGCTACATGCCAATGGGTAAACATGGCCGAAGCAGGAATCGTTGTTCCGCACTTCAAAACGCTGCATCTGTCGCAGCAATGTTCCTGACTACTGAAGCAGTAGTAGCCAACAAGCCAGAAGAAGGCGGCGGCGCAGGCATGCCTGACATGGGCGGAATGAAGTAATAAACATTATCTGCCCTGGAAAAACGCGAAATCTTTTAGGGCTTCGCGTATTTTATTATGGATAATTATTATGGATTTAATTTGATTCTGTTTCTAGCTTGATTATTTTATCTTTTTCTTTAACGACTATTGCCTTTTTACTATCAACGGACGGTTCTCTTTCTGCTGAAGAAGTAGAACCGCCCCGTACTTCTTGGATCAAGTTTACCTACTTTTTATTAGAGATACTTGGAATATTAACTTGTAAATAATTTTATATTTATTGTATCAATCTACTAGGGGGATATTATGTTTTCTGCTGATGCATTGATTCAAACAAGTGGTAATATAGTGGGTGGAACTGCCGGGGCTTTCTTAGGTGGATACTTCGCAATAAAAGTAATGAGAACACAAATAGAGTTTCAAAGAAAACAAAACCAACAGGAAAAGGAAGAACAATATGAAAAAACCTATTGGCTTATGAAATTAGTTTTTGAAGGCTTAGGAAGTAGTATAGATGATTTTCAAAAGACAATGAATAAACCAGATATAGATGATAAAAAGGATTATCCCTATCTCATAGGCTTGCTAAAAGGGACTTTATCTGTCTCAAAGGAAAAGAAAGAATTGATCAATGATAATTACATTCCTAAAGATATTTATAGAGAATATCTAGCGGGAATTACATTATTTAATAGTTGCGAATTCATAATTGAAAGATGGTATCAAACGTTACATTTGGATAACTTTAAAATATCAACCGATAATTACCAATTTAAGGATTTGATTGTTTACGGTAATGGGATGAGGCATATTTTTAATGAAATAGAGTCTATAAAACCAATAAAAAAGAAAGTAACGACTACAGGGGGCGGAGCAAAGTAAAGTAGATAGCCGCCTATTTCGAGGGATTTTAAAAATGGAGAATTAACTTGAACGATTTATTTTGGAGAAACCACAGTTTGTTACCCTGCTTATAATCTAAAGGGTTTATTAGCTAGATAGTTCTTTCGTTTTATCCAAAGATGTTTAAATAATTCTGAGAGGCAAGAAAATTCTTGAAATCAATAACAAAAAACGACAGCCATATGCGGTGACTATCGTTTTCTTTTGTGTGAAACATTAAATGTATACAAAAGACTGTGGAGCAGCATTTATACCAAATTCTTTTAAATCTTTAGGTTCAGAATAGACAGTAACATTCTTTAATTCATAGGCTACAGCCTCATTTCTATTTTTATAATAGTTCTTGAAAAACATTTCATCTATTCCTGAATGGACGGAAGTTAAATCCCATAGGTTTTCTGGTGTATCAATAAGTATTTTTTCTACGTCTGCTTCGCCTATTACTTGAGATATAGGAGAAGTTGAATATATTATTATTTTTTCTGGAGGTAATTTTGCTTTAACCTTTCTAAATTCGAATCGTTTTTCACCACTTAATATTTTTTCCACAAATTGCGGTTGAATAGATAGCATTATATTGCTCATAAATTTATAACCCCATTATTATAATTATATAAATATTTTTTCCTTATCGAACCTTGCTTCCTTTAATATTAAATCAAATTCTTTTTCAGTGATTTGCTTAGTTGGGTAGTCATTATCATTGAGAATTTCATTTTCTAATAGAAAGTGTCTGATGGGTCTCTTTTTAAATGAATATAAATCATAAAACTTTAAAATGTTAACGCCATATCGACTTTTTAACAGTTTCTGTTTAATTTCTTCTTCGGTTAAAACTGTTCGTTTAGATACAATTTTTTCTACTTCATTAAAACTGGCAATGTTCCTATGGGTATTAGAAACTATCCCAAAACCAGTTATTGTAGTTGCATACCTAGCAGATCTATTATCTCCTGCTGGTTTAGTTCTATAGTATATAATAATATCACCGGGTTGTGGACTAATCCGGTAATTTCCAATATATATTTTTTGTACTGCATTGGCGGCAGTAATATCACTAGTGAATTCATCAGGGTTTTCTTCTCTAATAATTGAATCTGGAATTAATTTTGTGTGATATAAAGCATCTATACTAAGTAAATAGTATTTTCTATCTTTATTCCTATCTACGTAAGGATAATTGTTTAAACTAGGTTCATCACATAGTATAGTGTTCATTTTTCTTACAAATACTTTTTCATTAGTATCCTTATTAAAAGTACACAAAGTAAACCCGAAATCCTCCATGAAACTAATTAGTTTCTTTTGTTCTTCACGTTTTGGAAAAATTGTAACATATATTTCTTCTACTTTATTTATAAGAGCATGTTCTAAGATTATTCGAAAAAATCTTTCACCTAAATAAAACCCATTTTTTGTTATTTTAAAAGTACCTACCTTCAATCTTTTTGCAGGTTTCAGTTTGGTATCAAAAATAGAATAATCCTCATCCTTGTCTTCTATTTTCATATATAAAAAGGCTTGAATAGCTTTGTCGTATTTTACCACAAAAGCTTTTTCTTCATTCTTTTTTGTAAACCAGCTACTAAAACCGGGATAGTCTTCTTTTAATGAATCGAAGAAAGTATCATTTAAATCTAGATTGGTAAATTTCATTTGCTTTACGCTAAGTACATCATAAGATTTCAATTCCATTTTATCTTTCTCCTTTAATTAAGGTAGTTATTAGATATTCCAGCTCTTCCATCTCTGTATTATAAGATATGACTGGTACATTTAATTGATTTGCTATATTTTTAGCATGCATTAACTCTGCTTGATGGAATCTGCGTATTTCGTCAATTTTTATTGTGTTGTTTCCATCTCTTTCTTTTAACCTTTCTAAGACGGTTTCCAAAGGTGTTATGCAACAAATAATGTAAGACATGTTTAAGTTTTGAAAGATTTCAATTGGTAAGTAGTTGATTTGATACTCACTATCTATTAATGTGAAATGCCCATCTAATATGATTAATTCCTCTTTACTGTAAAGTTTATTTATTCCGGCTAAAAGAACATCTTGATTTTTGTTAATATTACTGACACGCTTTTCTTGGTCCCAATTAATCTGATTCATTTTTTTAATAATATTACTTGCACTATCAAATGATAGATTCATTTTTTGAGATAATTTTTGACCTAAAGTTGTTTTTCCACTGCCATGAATGCCAGAAATGAAAATAACTTTTAACAATTTAAGCATCTCCTTATACGCATTTAAAGTTTTTACTTATTATGTAACAATATGTATAATTATCTCAATTAAGAGGCGGAAGGTCTACTGTTTTCCTCCCTCAAAAGTCATAAAGATAATTCTCTTGCTTCAATAACAGTAAGAACGGTAACAAGCACTTCAAAAGACAATAGAAATATCTAAAGAGAAGAGTTAATTAATTGCAACAGGAAAATATGTTGGAGAATGGTTCAATAATTTTAGGTTATATATTCTTTTTCTAACAATGCCGGCAAACTTCATTGTAAATATGTAGGTGAAAATTTGTTTCAGTGAAAAGGTGAAAGCTATGCTTAAACAAATCAATCAGATAAAAGCTATCCTGGATATCAAACAGCCACTTCCCAAATATACAGCCAGAAGTTTACGCGAAAAGCTATTTCTCGTATGGACATATCATACGAATGCAATAGAAGGAAACTCATTAACAATCAAAGAAACTAAGGTCGTTATCGAAGGAATTACGATTGGCGGAAAAACCCCCCGTGAACATTTGGAGGTTATTAATCATCGTGATGCGATCACATTCGTAGAAGAGGTCGTACATAAGGAAGAACCTATGTAGGAGTGGCAAATCAAGTACTTACACCGGCTTGTGCTTAAAAGGCATTGATGTCGAATATGCAGGTGTATATAGAGATCAGCAGGTTTTTATTTCTGGTGCTCAACATATCCCCCCAGCACCTTTTCTTCTAAAAGGGGAGATGGAGCAGCTGATGAGATGGTACGAACAGGAACAAAGAGATAACCTGCACCCGATTGCCCGGGCAGCCATGCTTTACGCCATTTTTGTTAGAATTCACCCGTTTATTGATGGGAACGGAAGGACATCAAGGCTGCTGTTAAATCTGGAATTGATGAAGGACGGCTTTCCGCCAATTGTGATTAAGATGGAAAATCGTTTGGCATATTATGAAGCATTAGATAAAGCGCATACGAAGAAAAAGTATAATTGAGAAGGCGTACTGGAAGGAAATTGAGGGGTATGTGAATATAAGGGAGAGGTACTAACCGAGTAAGTACTTTAAAACCGTTAAGGAAATCGATAGCCGGCAAACATTCAGTGGATGACGGCAAGGCGGAAATACGAACTAGCTGCTGCGTCTAGTAAAGTCACCTAATAGAACCTGAAAACGCGAAACCTTTGAGATTTCGCGTTTTTTACTATTGCATTAAAGGCTCCCTATAATAACTCATTCACCTTTTTTAGCCACAAATTCAATGCCCGGGGAATAATAGCTGGATTCTTTTCCTTGATTTTAAGGATCTGTCCTTCATAAATCTTGTCTGAAGGTAAGCCGTTCATATTCATCAACTGAAAAAGGGGAATGTTATGCTTAATCGAAATTCCCAATAAGGTTTCAATGGAGGTTTCATAGTGAATCCATCTTCCGCCTTCTGGTGATTTTGGCGCGGCCTTCAGAATCCCCTGCTTGTTGCATGCAGCAGCATTTCCTCCGCCCGCTGCTGGTACGAATTTAGTTTGACGGCGTTTCGGCCGTTTGCCCGGACCAGTTCCCTTCCTATCGGGTTAGCTAAATAGGATTCAACCTTTTGAATGGTTTCCATGGGAGAGGCTGAAACGATCAAGTCCTGTTCAGGTATAAATTTTCCCCTTACTGCAGGTGTATCATTGGTTAGCAGCACTCCTCCTGAACCAAGAATTTAATAGGTGCGCTGGGTAAGCTGATCTTCGCAGTTTTGCAGACCGATGACGATTTTTGCCGAGCTGTAGATTTTATGGGCATCCCGGTAATCCACATATCCATGAATCCATTCATCTGGAATCTTCTTTCCTACATAGTTCTCCATCTGCTCCCAGTCTTTTCCCCAGAAGTCAATGCGGATCCCTCTTTGCAGTAAAGGCGCAATCAGCGTCTGCAGGGAAGAAGCACGGTATCCGTTCGGCTCATTTTTAATGAACTTCGGATAGGCGTTTGCCACCACTGCAATGTCACTGCTGTATTCTGATAGAGGCGGAATCTGGTGATGGATGCTGTCATGGTAGCCAAAATCCAGGTGAGCCGCCTTTATCCCTTGCGCTTCATAGGTGCTTATTAAAGAAGGAGTAACCGTGAAAACAAGATCAGGCTTCATTCTGCTGATCAGCGGCAGGGTGAAATTCTTCGTATGAAGAGGATCCTCCGTTGCCCAATAGACAAGCGGGATATTCGCCTTCTTTACAGCACTTCGAATCCATAGCTGCTTTGCCTCCCAGTGCTCCTCCGTCCAACCTATCGATACAATAAGATCAGGTTTCACCTCTTCTATCATCGGTAAAATCCTTTCAATACTAATAGGCCCTGAAATGATAGCCGTATGAATTCATTCGGCAGGCCATAAATCCACATCGGGTGACTTTCAAGAAAGAGTATCTGTAAGTCTTGTCCCTCCATTCTAACGGTACCTACTAATCTTATGTACATGCAGGATGGACTGGCACGGCTTGAAGGTATTTTATACATTTATTAATGGCTTTGTAGTAGACTGCCGAGTATCTAGCACTTGAGTCTCTTACAATGCACGCAGTAAGTGACGCGTTGCAAGGAGGTCGGGTTCTCTTGTAACTACGACTGCCTCACACTAAGCACCGTAATCGTAACCAAAATAACCGCCATCCCAACAACCTGAACAGCTGCCAGCTGATCTCCGAGAAGCAGGACACCAAATAACGAAGCGGTCACCGGTTCGACCATAGCGACCATCGAGGCGGTTGATGCCTCGGTTGATCGAATGCCGATTACATACAATATGAATGAAATGCCGGCACCTACGAGTCCTAATAGCAGCAGCCATCCGATATCACTTGATGTCAGCGCGGCTGCTGCTTCTTTTTTGTCCATGAATAGAAAAAGGATGAGACAAAGAGAGAAGAACGCGATGGGTAACGTTGTCTGCGGGTTGCCGATCGAAGAGGCATTTTTAAAACCGAAAATAAACAACGCATAGGAAAGGCCGGCAGCGAGTCCCGTTGCGGCTCCCAGAAAACTGACTGAAAGTGCTTCGGTGTTGTACGCCCCTGTAAGCAGGATGATCCCGATAAGAACACCAGCAATACACCCCCATTTAAACCAAGTCGATCGTTCGATCCGTAATAAAAAGGAGATGACCAGAACGAAAACGGGTGCGGTGTACATTAATGTAGCGGCGACAGCAACGCTTGAAGCCTGGATGCTTAGAAAATAAAAAGCAAAGTTCCCGGCCACACCGATACCGGCGAGCACCGACCATATGTATAAGCGGGCAGAGGTCCCCCGGTTTTGTTTAAAGCGAAAGGTCATCCACACGAAAAAGCATAGAAACCCAACAGCTCCCCGGTAAAAGGATATGACAATCGGGTCCCAGCCCTTGTTCATTAAGATATCTGCAATTCCTCCGCTTATGCCCCAGCATATAGCCGCCAGCATGACGAAACCTACTCCTGCGAATTTCATGGTGAGCCCCCTATAGATAAATCATTTCTATAAACCTTATTTCCTTTATTTCCACATTTCTAATCATCGGAGCCGCTCACTGCCGGGTGTACTAAAGCACCGATCAGGGAAAGGAAAAAGTAAAGCAACTGATGAGGAGGAAACCGTAGTGTCTATCGATACATCAGAAAACGAAAAAACCCTTAAAAAAATTAAAGAACTGATCAAGGATGAGAAGGTAGCGATGCTGACGACCATTTCCCCGGAAGGCAGGCTGATGTCGCGGCCGATGCAGACGCAGGAAGTGAGGATGGAGCAGGAAGAGATTTGGTTTATCACCAAAAAAGAAACAGAGAAATACAGAGATATTCAAAACAATCCTGCTGTGAACCTCGCCTACGCAGGCAGTTCCTACGTCTCGATCAGCGGAACGGCTGAATGTGTCCAGGACGAAGAGAAGAAGAAGGAATACCTGAATTTTGTGGTGGAAAAAGTACTGAACACATCTGCTGAAGACGAAGATGTCGTACTGATTAAAGTGACACCTGAAATCGCTGAATACTGGGAGTCCGGCTTCAACTTTAAAACCGTGAAGGAATTCGTGAAAAAGATGGCCAGTAAGAACTCGATGGAAGACGGGAATAAATTGAAAGACACGGTTACTTTTGGCGAGAATTTGAAATAGCTGCTTCAAAATCATAGTAAAAAACGTGAAACCTTCGAGATTCGCGTTTTTTGCTATGTATTCATTTTTGCTTCTGTTTCGAACGGAATTACTTTTTAATAATAGAAAAATAGTATAATTTCAATCATGAATATACACTTTCAAAAGCTAAGTTTTTAGGGATAGAGGGGTAAAGTGAAGAGATTACAAAACGCTGAAGATATTTCCCGGTTAAAGGATGCATTCCATAAAGTATTTATTAAATCAGACCCATTTGGTGATCCATTTCAAGAAACTCTTACCGAAAAAGTGCTGATCTTCCCAACTGACGGGTACTATCTGGCCAAAAATCAGTTTGCTGCCCTTATGAAAACCATTGAATATTTTGGACAAGGAACATTTTTCGGGTCTGAATCGGAGGGTGATTGTTTTGACCTCTCGCACGACTTTAACTCCGAGCTGGCACCGCAGCAGTGGGTGATCGAGAGTCATATTGACTGCGAAGACTATCAATCCATTCCTTTTGTGGTCGAGAATTCTCTTTATTCTATACACGGAGAATGGGGA
This sequence comes from Metabacillus sp. 84, assembly GCF_050107715.1. Classification (NCBI taxonomy): domain Bacteria; kingdom Bacillati; phylum Bacillota; class Bacilli; order Caryophanales; family Bacillaceae; genus Metabacillus; species Metabacillus sp. 84. The sequence goes on from NZ_JBNILN010000010.1 coordinate 47,985, forward strand.
TTACAGGTATCTCATGAAGATCACGCAATCCTTGCCGGGAATTCAGAATTCATTTCCAGATTTAAAGAAGCCTATCCGGAATGGGCAAAGGATAAAGAAAAATTCATTCACCACTGGACTGAAGTAAACAAAAATGTTTGTGCGGATATAAGATGGATTGATGATTTCAAAAAACAATTATAAGTACCGTCCCCAATACTGTATCCACATCTTCATAGAAAAACTGCCATGTTTAAATGAAGGCACTGGAAAAGTGATAAAGACAGAAACTACGGAAAACGTTTCTTCTTTTTTTGCGCTGTTAATTTGGCTCTATATACTGATGATATTGCCAGTATAAAATTGAAATCCGTCCAGTTTCTAAAAAAATGATCAGCAATATGCGGCTTGTTTTTTTTCCATACAACGGCAAATCACTCTTCAAGCTGCCATTATCCGAATCCTTCCTGATTGAAGAGAAACAGACTGGTTCTCTTACCGCCATTCACAACATGCAAATCTTCAGGATCCCATTCTTGCACATTGACTATACAATCAGCAGGAAGAATGGATAAAGACAGTAATCGGCGTTTTCAAGGCCCCTTTTACCTCTAAGTAAACAGGCTGGTGTTTTCCGAAGATTGTAACGACTTAATCACAATCCCGGCTTCTGAAATTCATAATGAATCTTCCGGCAATTATTACAAAAGCTACCACTAAAACTGGATAATATGGAACGGGCATAGATAGTCTATTAAGGATGAAAATCAATAAAAGACCAAGCATAAGGTTGATCAGGTGTACAGTTAACCGTGATTCAATGTGATCAGAATTGAAACCTGCAAGGAAAACAATAATCAGAAAAAGAGAAGAAAACCATACCCAGTCCCTAAATGGCAAGAAGGCAATAAAGAGAAGGCAAATGATCAGTCCGATCACGAGAGAATGCTTTGTTTTCAGAGTTAGACCTCCCTTAGAATGAGCTGTCAAGTGTAATTTGTATTGGGAAATATACCCTTTTTAAATGGCTTACAATCCAGATGAAAAAGAAAGGTAAAGGGCTCCTTTAATAGAAGTATAGATAGAGAAACATGGAGAGGAGAGGATAAAAGTGGATGGATTAAAAAATCAATATGACTGGATCCGCATGACAAGAGAAGTGTTGTTTACATACTGCGAATCGCTGGCGCCCTCTGATTATGTGAAAGAGCTTGAGAGCTTTGGCGGAGATTCTATCCGGAATCTGCATGCTCATGTAGCCGATTGCTACCGCACATGGCTTGGGATTATGACACTTGGAAAACCGATTACCCACGTTCAGCTGGAATCGGTTCAAACCGTTCAGGACATGCGGAAGATTTTTAAGGAAACAGATGAGGTGGTCTATGATTTTTTGGATGAGTTCAAAGGAAAATGGGATCAAGCCATTCATGTGGACTTTTCGGATGACAACAGCGCCAAGACGACCCCGCTTTGGCTTGTTACCCATACGATGACCCATGAGTTTCACCATAAAGGACAGATTGTGAAGATTGGAAGGCAGCTTGGATATGTGCCGCCTGATACGGATCTTCTTGATCCTCGGAGTGAAGGGGAAAACTTGTGAGTGCAGAGGGAAATGGTCTGTCCTGAAAGTCAGTATGAATGACTTTCTGGCAGAATTCTTTTCCTTATTATTTCAAGAAAAAGGCCCCCATCATTAGTTCGTATAGGAGGCCTTTTTCATCTGACTTTTTCTTAACACTGAGCACGGCAGCTTCCCTCCTGGTATATTGTAGCAGGCACCGGGGAGCGCCAGGCTGGAGCGGGATTGGCGGCTTATTTTTATTATCAATCGCTTTGTACACTTCAACTTTATATTCTATTTACCGGGTTTTTGTACGGTTAATACGGTCTCTCAGAATATAAAGAATGATCCATACACCCATGAGAAAAAAAGAAAAAGGGAGCATCCAGGATACGGTGCTTTTTTCAAATAGAAAATAGAATATGGCAGCTCCAACCATTCCAAGCAGCAAATAGACGAACCAGAATGTGGTTTTGTTCATTCGTATCCTCCATTCTTTGCAGCAGAAGTTATATTTATCATAACACATACCCTTTTAACATTTTCTAAGAATTAACAATATGTGAGTCCACACAATTTGTGGTAAAGAACGTGCGCTGGGTGAAAAACAGTCAAACCTAATCTGTTTGGTGAAAATACACACAAAAAGCCGCACAGGCAAGATGGCAGCCTGCACGGCTTTTTGTGTTTAGAACACTGGGGATGAGACATAGAGTGCTTTATATAGTTAAATGTTGACTTGGCTGTTAGCGGGTTCCGGATAATTTTCTGTCTGGCTCTTAACAACATACGTACGCGCCAGCATATCGTGAAGCGCTCTTTTTCGATCTGTAAATCCGGCCATTATATACCCGATATATAGGATGATTCCACTGATGATTTGACCGACATAGCGCAAAATTGCCGCCCCGGGAGTTATACGGCCGCCGTTTTCATTGACTATTTTTAATCCGAGCAATTTCTTTCCAATCGTCCCCTGCCATTTGGTAGCGGGCATGAAAATGACATAAAGAGCCGATAAACTTCCAATAACTAACCGAATTGCCGTATTGATTACCGGATCTCCTCCAATTAGAAGGTAGCTGGGAACTCCAAAAACAATTGCTAAGATTAAGACATCAATCATGTATGCTCCAAACCTAATCCAAAACCCTGCATATTTAGTAGAATTATTCATGTTTGTACTCCTTTTTCTTATTTAATTTGAATGATGCCATACTAAAACCACTCATTTCAGCCGGTATCCTGCCTATTTCACGAACGAACGCATGACCATTACCCTCTCTTTCTTCCCTAATTTGTAATTACTGGTTTTTATTACCCTTCATGCAGTAGAGGTAAACGGGCCTTTAGTAGGGTTGCTGCTGTAAAGGGGCCAAGTGTGCATGGACGTTCTTCCTGTTAGCTGCCGCCTGGAATCTTAATTTGTCCTTCCTTGTGAATCTCCTCTGTCCCAGCCTCCAATGCTGCCTTATAATAGGAGCATTTATGTTCAATAACTTCCATAGTCCTCCTTAAATCTTCCATTTGTGCTTCCACCGTCATTTTTCGTTCGAGGAACATGTCATATCGCTGCTGCAGGGTGGCATCCCCCTCCGAACACCAATCTATAAAATGTTTAATTTCTTTAATAGGCATCCCGGTCAATTTAAGGCATTCAATCACTTTTAGCGCGCTGATATCAGTTTCTTTAAACACTCGAGTCCCGCTTGCTGTCCGTTCTACAAAAGGGATTAAGCCTTCCTTGTCGTAATATCGCAATGTATATACCGTTAGATGTAATTCTTTTGCTGCTTCGCTGATCGAATAGGTTTTCATTCGTAATCTTCCCTTCTATGTAAATCTGGACTTGGAGTTAACTCTATGTTAAGAATGGTATCACGTTAGCGGCCACAATAACAGGTTGATAGAAGCTTATCACTTGACCTAGAGTTAACTGGAAGGATTAACATGATTCTGAAAGAGAAAAAACAGGTATAGTGATTCTGTACCACGCTTTCTCTGGAAATACGAATCTATTCATACTGGAGGTTTTTCTATGGTAACTGCTAAAGCAAGAGCTGTTGACGGTCCGGACAAATCCTTTCGAGAAGCTGAAATTACACGGCGCGATTTAGATTCAAAAGATGTTTTAATCGAAATTAAATTTGCGGGAATCTGCCATTCTGACATCCATACTGCTCATGGGGAATGGGGCGAGGTGAACTACCCGCTTGTTCCTGGACATGAGATCGCAGGAATTGTCACAGATGTAGGTCCCGAAGTTACAAAGTATAAGGTTGGTGACCGGGTAGGGGTTGGATGTATGGTGGACTCTTGCGGTGAATGTGAGAACTGCCGTAAAGGGGATGAACAATACTGCCTGAAGGGCAACATTCCTACATATGCCGGTGTTGACCGATACGGGGAGCCGACTCAGGGTGGCTATTCTACACATATAGTGGTTGTTGAAGACTTTGTCTTACGCATTCCGGATAATATTGAACTGGATGCAGCAGCACCGCTTCTTTGTGCAGGAATTACTACATTCTCTCCACTGCATCATTGGAAAGCCGGCCCAGGCAAAAAAGTAGCGGTCGTTGGTCTTGGCGGTCTTGGCCACATGGCTGTTAAGATTGCGCATGCTATGGGCGCAGAAGTTACCGTACTTTCTCAATCCTTAAAGAAAAAAGAAGATGGAATGCGGTTCGGTGCTGCGGATTACCATGCTACCAGCGATCCGGAGACTTTTGAAAAGCTTGCCGGTACGTTTGACCTAATCATTAATACGGTAAGTGCCAAGCTTAACTTAGATGCCTATCTTTCTCTTCTCGCTCTTGACGGCAGTCTAGTAAACGTCGGTGCACCAGCAGAACCGCTGTCTTTGAATGTGTTTTCTCTTATTGCACACCGCCGTTCTTTTGCCGGTTCATTGATAGGCGGGATCCGTGAGACCCAGGAAATGCTGAATTTCTGTGCAGAGCATAACATTGCTCCTGAAATCGAAATCATCTCTGCCGATCAAATTGACGAAGCATACAAACGAGTTATGGCATCAGATGTGAAATATCGGTTTGTGATCGATATTAGCACAATGTGAGCTGGGTAAAAGCACAGCTGAACTGATTATAGGAAGGGTGTCCAATACATGGGCACCCTTTTTGGGGTTTTATACGCAAGTTCTATGACTTATTCGCTTCCAGACAGTAATCATGTAAAGCCATCATTTCACCATTCAAATCTATCATGATCCTCTTTTCTAGAAAATACCCCATATTATTTACCGCTTTTCACCTCCCCGTAACCTTTTTATAAACGCTCTGTAATAAGTCCTTATTACTCCCTTTAAATTGAGACCGTAGAATCATGGGTGAACATATCTTGAAGGAGGAATTGCCTTGGACAAGAATGATGAGCTGCACCAAACAGATAACGAGTATGATCAATCACGCAGAACGTTCCTGAAGTATTTTTTGGCAGGATCTGCGGTTATGGCATTAGAGACGTCCGGAATCTCCCGTTTGACGTCTATGGTTTCCCGTGCCCAAGCAGCAACAGCTATCGAGCCATATGCTGCAGCGCAAACGATTGGAAAGGGATTCCCGCAGTCTGTGGCATCTGGCGATCCTACGCCGACTGGTGCAATGCTTTGGACCAGGGTTGATTCTTCTATGGAGACTGGTTTAACGAACAAAGAATTCTCAAGCGAAGTAATTTATTGGCTTGAAAATAAAGATTCAAACGATGCTTCTTTAGAAGATGGCATTAATCAAGGTAAATTCATTATGTTTGAAATCAGCAAAAAGGCAGATTTCTCTGAAGTGGAATTGAGAGGCTTCTCTCCAATCTGGAAGGACCATGACCATGTGGTTCGTGTGGACCTGGATGGCAGGCTTGCTTCTCAAGCGACGTACTATTACCGGTTTATTACAAAAAGCGGACTTGTCAGTAAGACAGGCCGTTTCAAAACGCTGCCTCTAGAAGGGGCAGATGTTCAGTCTGCATCGATCGGGTATGTGTCGTGTCAGGATTACACAAACGGGTATTTTAACGCTTTAGGCTATATGGCAGATGAAGAGATGGACTTTTTCCTGCATCTTGGAGACTACATTTATGAGTCGGTCGGTGACGCTGCCTATCAGGGGAATCTCGATGACCGCCAAATCAAACTCCCGAGCGGGCAAAGTAAGGCGTTTACGATTGAGGACTATCGTAAGCTATATCAGACGTACCGTTCGGACAAGGACCTGCAAAAGCTGCACGAACACCATGCGATGGTTGGGATTTGGGATGACCATGAGTTTGCCAACGACACGTATTACCCGGCAGTCGCACCAGATGATAATCCGGAGTCAGATCCTGCCCGCCGCCTTGTCGCAAACCAGGTTTGGTTTGAGTACATTCCGGCGCGTGTCCCTTACAATCCTAATGGAACGTTTGAGGATTCCGTGAAAATTTACCGTTCTTTTGCGGTAGGAAATCTTGCTTCCATCATTATGACGGATGAACGGCTTTACAGAAGTTCACACCCTTGCGGCCAAGGTACGCTGGACCGTTACTTAGCGGGCGGGTGTGAGGATATTAACCTTTCCAGTCGAACGATGCTCGGGAAAACACAAAAAGACTGGTTCTTAAATGAACTGAAAAATGCCAAAGGAACATGGAAAATCTGGGGGAATGAAGTGCAAGTGACACAATTAAAGGTGCTGGGGAGATATTTAAATCTTGATGCTTGGGATGGCTATGCTTATGAAAGACAGCAGATTGCGAGAACGGTACTGGACAATGGAATTAAAAACTTCCTCGCGCTGACTGGCGATTTCCACACGTTTGAAGTGTCGTATATGCAAAATGAGTATAAGCGTTTCGGGGAAAAGTTCGGGGTGGAGCTGATGGTAGGTTCCGTCACATCGAGTAATTTAAGGGAATCACTCCGCAACTCCCTGAATTTGTTTCCTGATGTGTCCAGTCCGATCCCGATGCCCGCGGCTGAAGAGCTGGTTAAGATTTTGAAGGGGAAATTCAATGCAGGAACAACCTTTACGGCAGAGCTGCTGTTTAAAGAGCTTCAGAATATCGTCAAACTGGAAAATCCATGGATTGAATTGTTCGATAGTACGGCACATGGATATGCTGTACTGCAGCTTAGCAAGGCAAAAGCAACATGGACAGCCTATTCGGTTGATAATATTGAAAAACCGGAAGCGGCCAAAAAGCTGCTGTGGCAGTGTGAAGTGCCTAATGGTGAAGTGAAAATAAACGTTTTGGAAGGAAGCTTATTTTAAAAATCAGGAGGGTATACTCATGCTGCAAAATATCGGAGTTCCAGGGCTGATCTTAATTGTAATCATTGCACTAATTGTTTTCGGACCTTCAAAACTGCCGGAAATCGGCCGGTCCTTTGGTGTAACATTGCGTGAATTCAAGAAAGGTACAAAAGAAATGCTGTCGGAAGAGGAGCCGAAGAAAGCAAATAAAGAAGAGACTGCTGCTGTGAAAAGGGATTCGTAACAGCAGATTAGAGAGGGACTTGGCTGGTTGTCCGGCCGGTCTCTCTTTTCTAAGATGGGGGTATGAACATGATTCAACAGGAATTTATTCAAAGCCATTTAGCTGAATTGCGGCAGCGGATTGTAACCTTGGCTGTGGTCTATGCAGTTCTATTGATAGCCGCTTTCTTAAATGTGAAGCATATTTACCGCTGGGTCCTAAATGACGCTGAGCTTGAGCTCACAGTGCTTGGGCCTTCAGATATTCTATGGATCTATTTTACGCTTGCGAGTATTTGTGCGTTCGCCTGTATCATCCCGTTGCTGACGTACCAGGTGTGGGCATTTGTAAAGCCAGCGCTGAAAACAGAGGAACGCACAGCCGCCTTGCTGTTCATTCCATTGTTATTCTTTTTATTTTTGAGCGGAGTTGCATTTGGCTACTTTTTAGTTTTTCCGATGGTATTCGAGTTTATCGTCTCGCTGTCCGATGGGATGTTTGCAACAATGTTCACAGCCGAAAAGTACTTTCGTTTTTTATTTCAGATCATCTTTCCTCTTGGATTGCTTTTTGAATTGCCAGCTGTCGTATTATTTTTAACGGAAATCAGGATGTTAACTCCTGACTTTATGAAAAAGCACCGGAAATACGTCTATTTCGGACTCGCAGTCCTGTCGGCCGTCATTACGCCGCCCGATTTCGTATCCCAGGTGTTCGTGCTCATTCCGATGTTCCTGCTTTACGAAATCAGCATTGGGCTCTGTGCATGGCGCTCGAAAAAAAAGGCGGGGAATTCTTTATCCCATAATCTGTGACGGAGATAGATGCTCCTCGTTACCTGGCACCCCCGCATCCCGGAAAACGTAAGCTGTAAAAATAAAAAGGTGAAAGAAGGAGGCTTCTCATGAGTTGATTAGACTTGAGGGGAGCTTTTTTTCTATATACCTTTTGACTTGAAGTTCGAAAAATAATTTAAAAAACGATTGACACATTAGCTACTCGGTAATACTATATACAGTAGTAAGCATTACTTATTAGCAGGAGGGTCTGGATATAGAAAACTTAACGGAAATGCTGAAGGGATCGCTGGAGGGCTGTGTGCTGGAAATCATCAGCCGCCATGAAACATACGGCTACGAGATTACCCGGCGATTGAACGACCTTGGATTTACTGAAGTGGTGGAGGGGACGGTTTATACCATCCTTGTCCGATTGGAAAAGAAAAAGCTGGTGAACATTGAAAAAAAACCTTCCGAAATGGGGCCGCCGCGTAAATTCTATACGCTGAATGAAGCTGGATTTAAGGAGCTTAAATCGTTCTGGGAAAAGTGGGATTTTGTATCATCCAAAATCAATGTTTTAAAGACGGTCTAGCTATATAGGCTGGTCCGTTAAAAAAGGAGGAACATAACATGTGGGAAATGTTCAGGAAAATGATTGGTGATAAAAAAGAGTACAAAATGATGATGGAACGGGTTGAAGCCCTGCCTGATGATTATCAGTATGTATTTAAAAAAATTCAAGGCTACATGTGGAATTTCTCAGCAGGAAACGGAATGGATATGCTGCACATGCAGTATGAGCTAATCGAGCTGTTCGAAGCCAGTGCAGCGGAAGGAAGGGAAGTGCTGGAAATTACGGGACCTGATGTGGCTTCCTTTGCCGACGAATTGGTTGGCAGCGCTAAAACCTATGTCGACAAATACCGTCAGGATCTGAATGAAAGCATCATGGAGCGATTGGGAAAAAAGGTAATATAATCAAGTATTCCGGCCGGGTGGCCGATAATTTTTTGACTGGTAGTAAGTAATACTGATTACTGATGGGATGAGGGGAATCTCTTGAAATTAAGAGAACCCTTTTCCTGCTTCTATAACATCGTATGAGTAAATATGCCATTTTTCAACATGAATTGATAAGTTGTGTGTTCAGAATCCTGACAAACTTATTGTGCAAACCTGTCTCCTCCTCTATAATGAAAAGAAGCAATTTTCAGATAAAAGGAGTGAGGATTTTGGCGGAGTTTGTTTCAGGTCTGAATGGTATACTGTGGAGCACACCGGTTATATACATATTGCTTGGCGTAGGTCTTTTATTCTCCATTTTAACCCGGTTTCTGCAGGTGCGGCACATAAAAGAAATGGTGAAGCTCATGTTTCAGGGCAAGAGCTCGGAGGCCGGGGTTTCTTCATTTCAGGCCCTATCCATTGCACTGTCCGGCCGGGTCGGAACAGGGAACATTGCAGGGGTCGCGACGGCGATTGCGTTTGGGGGTCCCGGGGCGATCTTTTGGATGTGGGCCATTGCGTTTATCGGAGCCTCCAGCGCATTTATTGAATCAACACTTGCCCAGATTTACAAGGAGAAGCATGAGGGGCAATACCGGGGAGGCCCTGCCTTTTACATAGAAAAAGGGATTGGCTGGAAATGGTTTGCTGTTCTGTTTGCCGTTGCAGCCATCATCGCGATGGCCGTTCTGATGCCGGGGGTTCAAGCCAACTCGATTGCATTAGGAATGGAAAATGCTTTTAAAATTCCTCCGGCTGTTACCGGGTTAGCGGTTGTGCTTTTCTTAGGCATTATTATTTTCGGAGGGACAAAGAGGATTGCCCGAACCGCCCAGCTGATTGTTCCTTTTATGGCGCTTGGGTACATTCTGTTGTCAGTTGTGATTATTCTGATGAACATTACCGAACTGCCGGGTGTAATCAGCCTGATTTTCAGAAGTGCCTTTGGTGTGGATTCAGCGTTCGGAGGGCTGATTGGAATGGCTATTGCCTGGGGAGTAAAGCGGGGAATCTACTCGAATGAAGCAGGACAGGGTACGGGACCGCATCCGGCAGCAGCAGCGGAAGTATCCCATCCCGCTAAACAGGGACTGGTCCAGGCATTCTCGGTGTACATAGATACGCTGTTCGTCTGCTCGGCTACTGCCTTCATGATCTTGTTTACAGGCATGTATAATACACAGGCGGAAGACGAATCGTTTATTGTGAACAATTTAGAGGGAGTAGAAGCGGGACCAGGCTATACGCAGGCTGCTATCGACAGTGTTCTTCCAGGTTTTGGAGCCGGATTTGTCGCCATCGCTCTTTTCTTTTTCGCCTTCACGACGATCATGGCCTACTACTATATTGCGGAAACAAATGTTACCTATTTATTCCCGAAAAACAGCTACTGGATTTCAATCCTTTTAAAAGTCGTGATTATGGGGGCTTCCTTCTACGGTTCGGTTAGAACGGCAGAACTGGCCTGGGCGCTTGGAGATGCAGGCCTTGGAATTATGGTCTGGCTCAATGTTATCGCTATTCTGATTCTGGCGAAGCCTGCCCTCATCGCTCTCAAGGATTATGAACGGCAAAAGAAGCAGGGGCTTGATCCGGTATTTGATCCAAAGACGCTCGGCATCAAGAATGCGGACTACTGGGAAACGGAGCGCAAGCTGGATGGCGATAAAGTTTAAAGATTGATCTGCCTATAGTTCAAATAGGGGTTGCTTGTAAAATCAGTTTTTGCTGATTTTATGGCAGCCTTTTTGCTGCCGGCAAAATATCTCGAATTCAAAACAAATTGTTGACAGAAAGACAGAGGTATACTATCTTTAATTCGAGATATTGAAAATGAAGATATTCAGGAGGAAGCAAAATGGATATTGCACTGCTAATTTTACGTCTTGTTATAGGATTAACTTTCCTGGGTTACGGGAGTCAAAAGCTTTTTGGATGGTTTGGAGGATATGGTTTGAATGGAACCGGACAATGGATGGAGTCTCTTGGGTTAAATCCTGGAAAGCTTGCAGCTTTTGGAGCGGGTGCTTCTGAAATGCTCGGAGGCCTGCTGCTTGTATTGGGATTATGGATGGGTCTGGGAGCGGCGCTGATTATTTTAACGATGATCGTTGCCATCGCAGCCGTCCACGGAAAAAACGGGTATTGGAATGGAAAGGGAGGCTTTGAATACAATCTGCTGATCATTGCAGCTGCTCTTGTTCTTGCTTTCGCTGGACCTGGATCCATATCTTTATAAAAGGGTCAAACATGAATCTTAGACGATCTAATGTCTCGAATTCGAGATATTTTGTAAATGGAGAAAAAAGGCTACTCAAGGATTAGGATGTTTAGTTCGTATCTGCGGAAATGGTAGAATGGAGCCTAAAGGGCAGGCTGCTGTCAGCCGGCAAGAGGGAATTAGGCATCGATCGGTGAGATTTTTCCCACAGACTGGCCAAACCAATTGATTTGGGGAAAGTGAGTGATAAGAGTGCTGAAAACAGCAGGGATCCATCATATTACGGCCATGGTTAACGATGCGCAAAGAACGATTGATTTTTATGCAGGGATTCTTGGATTAAGGCTTGTAAAAAAGACCATTAACTTTGACCGGCCCGAAGTGTATCACCTTTATTTCGGGGATGCTCACGGGCAGCCCGGCACGGTGATCACGTTTTTCCCGTGGCCTAAGCAGCTAAAAGGGCGAATTGGGCAGGGGCAGGCGGGGGTAACCAGTTATGCTGTTCCAGAGGGCTCGCTTACATTTTGGAAGAATCGGCTGCAAATATTTGGGATCGAATTTGCCTCCGCTTCCCGTTTTGGGGAAACGTATTTGCAGTTGAGCGATCCTGACGGACTCCAGCTTGAACTGACGGAACGCAAAGAAGGCACGAACCATACCTGGAGCTTTGGCGGAATAGATGCTGCACATGCAATTAAAGGGTTCGGAGGCGTTACGTTAATCTCGGCAAAGCCTGATAGAACCGCCGACGTATTGGAGAATGTATTGGGTTTAGCCTGTATCGGTGATGAAGAGGGCTTCCTGCGCTTTAAATCTTCAGCACAGCTCGGCAACACCGTTGATATTAAGTTGACACCATCCGTCCGAGGACTAATGGGGGCTGGAACCATCCACCATATTGCATGGAGAGCCAAGGATGATGAAGAGCATGCGCGGTGGAAAGATTGGATCCTGGAAAAGGGATACAACCCGACGGAAATCAAGGATCGCAACTATTTCAAAGCGCTCTATTTCCATGAAGGCGGAGGCATCCTATTTGAAATAGCAACAGACACGCCGGGATTTACCGCCGATGAACCGGTGGCTGAACTGGGCCAAAGCCTGATGCTGCCTGAGTGGCTGGAGCAAAAGCGCGAAGAATTAGAACAAACCCTGCCTAAGGCAGAGGCCAGAATTTTAAAGGAGGATTTGCGATGAAACATGTATTCAATCAAGGCCGTAATCCTGAAAAACCAGTACTTCTGCTGCTTCATGGTACAGGCGGAAATGAACTGGACCTGCTGCCCCTTGCAGAAAAAATAGATGATGGCGCTTCTGTATTGAGTGTGCGGGGCAATGTATTGGAAAATGGAATGCCAAGATTCTTTCGAAGGCTGGCAGAAGGGGTGTTTGATGAGGAAGATCTTATTTTCCGTACAAACGAATTGAACACGTTTCTGGATGAAGCAGCAGTGAAATATGAGTTTGACCGCAACAGCATCGTCGCTGTCGGGTATTCAAACGGAGCGAACATAGCAGCGAGTCTGATGTTTCACTTTCAGCATGCGTTAAAAGGCGCGATCCTTCACCATCCGATGGTTCCAAGAAGGGGGATTGAACTCCCTGATTTATCAGGGAAATCGGTGTTTATCGGTGCGGGGACAAATGATCCGATCTGCTCATCAGCTGAATCCACTGAACTGTACTCCTTATTGGAAAAAGCTCATGCAAATGTAACACTTCATTGGGAGAAGAACGGTCACCAGTTAACCATGCAGGAAGCGGATGCTGCAGCAGATTGGTATAAAAAATTTGTCCTTAAACCGGAGTGAAAACAGACAAGGGGATGCCTTCAAAGCGTCCCCTTGTCTTTGATTTTAAGCATGAGCGGACAGTCAATCTGTTTGCTTCCCGTGTTATTCAGGTAGTTTCCGGGCTATGACCGCGAGCCTGTTCCAGGAGTTAATCGTCACAATCTTCCTGATGATTTCACGCATTTGCTTTTCATCAAAATCCTGTGCAGCATCCTCATAAACATTGTCGGGGACATGCGATTCAGCAACGAGGGTGACCGATTCCGCCAATGCAAGAACGGCTCTTTCTTCAGGCGTAAAATAAGGAGCTTCACGCCAAGCATTCAAAGCATAAATCCGCTGCCCGGGTTCTCCTGACTGACGTGCCTCCTTCATATGCATTTTCAGGCAGAAGGCGCAGCTGTTAATCTGGGAAGTCCGGATTTTAATGAGTTCCTTGAGCGTGCCATCAGCTAAATAGTTCTCAAAATGCCTCAGCCAAATACTCTGATCTTTATCAGCTGCTGGAGGCTATGATGTGCTTCGCTGTTTCAATTGCAGGTGCAGCGCCATTTGGAGCCAGCCCCATAGAGTAGGCAACGGTTATTCCTTCATGTAATATGAACAGCTTTTCACCGGTTTGTATTGCATTTGTTAGCCCTAGTTCGTCAAGATATCGGATAAAGAGCTGTTTCAGCTGTTTTTTCTTTTCTATGATGTATGTTCTTCCAGGGTGAGACGGTTCGGTCAATTCAGCCAATGCGTTGACAAAGGCGCATCCCCGTTGACTATTCTTTGCAAGCCAGCTTTCCAGAGCCTCAAATATCATCATTATTTTCTGCACCGGATCATGATCCGGTATCCGGTTCAAATAACTGTTTAAATGGTGCGTCCATAAGTCATCCCGTTTCTTTAAATACGCAACGATCAGCTGTTCCTTTGATCCAAAGCGATCATATAAGGTTTTTTTCGTTACTCCGGCCTCGCTGGCAATTGTTTCGACACCAACCGCATGGATTCCCCGCCCATAAAATAGGGCAGAAGCGGTTTCTAGAATTCTTTGAGCAGCAGGGGTCATTTTCACGGATTCATCCATTTTTTCACCACGCTTTCCTGCCTCTTATAAGAGGACCTTATTCTTTTTGAATAATCCAGACACCTATTAAACATACTATCATTCCTGCTAGTGTAAAGCTGCCGATCTTGTCTCCAAACATAAAGAAAGCCCAGAGCATGGTGAATGGAGGAGTCAAATACAGCAGACTGCTTACCCGTGTGACACTGCCTAATTTGAGATTGAGCCAGTAAAATCCATAGCCTCCAATAGTCGACAGAATGGCAAGCCATGCTGCGGCCATCCAGAAATCCGGATTAACAGGAGGGGCTGTATGACCGGTTGCTGCAGCAAGAATCGTGAAAAGGAAAGCGCTAATCAAGGTTTGAATAGGAAGGGCATCCATAATAGAAACGGCATCCTTCGTTTTTTTCTCATATAGTGTTGCACAAACGAGGCTGATAACTGCCATAAACGATAAAGCATAGCCCCACAGTGGAACACCAGCCGCTGATCCCAAATCCCCCAGCACAACGAGCAGTACACCTGAAATCCCCAGCAGCAGTCCAAACCACTGCCTGATCGTTGCAGATTCCTTTAATACCGGGCCCGCAAGTGCGGCAGCCGCAATCGGCTGAAGGGTCGTGATTAAATTGGAAGTGCCTGCGGAAACTCCACTTTCAATCGATAGAAATACACAGAGTAAGTATCCCCCTTGGGCAAAGAGTCCGATCATCGCTTGGGAAAACAAAGTTTTGGCAGAAATTCTTTTCCGCTGTTTCCAAAGCCACCAGCCTCCCAATATGATGGCTGCCGCTATAAATCTCCACATCAGTAAGGTGAAGGTGTTTGCCTCTGCTGTACCCAGCCGCGCTCCAATAAAACCTGAACTCCACATAACAACAAATCCAGCCGCTGCAAAAAGTTTAGTCTGCTGTTTGGTGATCAACTTTATCGCCTCCTCTAAACTAAACCGATTGGTATAGTATAAGGTTATATAACCATACCGGTCAGTATACTGTCAAAGAAAAGAAACTGCAGGGAAATTCCAGCACGGATAAAAGACAATTTTATAAGAATGCCAGGTAGTACTGAATTTCACTTTTCGTCAGTCGTTTTCCCACCTGATAATTGGAGCAGATGGCGATAGACTCCGAGCTAAGAGCAGCGGGATTAATACCTCGCAGACGCAAGAGGCTAAGAGGCTTACCGCCCGCCTTTGGTTAAGCGAACTCCGGCTGACTGCAATCAACAGCCAAATTTAACACAAAAAATAAATGCCTGCACCGCATTACCTGCAAAAATATTACTTTTTAGTACCTATGCTACTTTAAAGTGCGTACTGTTTCCTTTTGTAGAAACCTTGCATAATGACTCATGTACCCGGTAATGAGTACATCAAGGAATGCATGATAGAGGAAATGAAAGGTACCTTCGTTTCCCCATTTACATCCAAGGAGGAATGAACAGTATGAGTACAAACTCAACCGCTATAGATCAGCCCAAAACAAAAGGAGGCACGCCGGCCCTGCTGGCTCTCGCAATTAGTGCCTTCGGTATTGGAACGACAGAGTTCGTTCCAGTAGGATTATTATCAACGATTGCCGATGACCTTTCTATTTCCATTACACTTGCAGGTTTGCTGATTTCAGGATATGCATTGGGAGTTGCTTTCGGGGCTCCCGTTCTCACGGCTTTAACAAGTAAAATGAGCCGAAAAACGCTGCTAATGTTTCTTATGGTCGTGTTTATTATCGGAAACTCTGTAGCAGCCATCTCAACAAGCTTTGGATTATTGCTTGTCGCCAGGTTTATTACAGCCTTTTCACATGGTATTTTCTTCTCGATCGGTTCAACGATTGCAGCCGATTTAGTGCCGGCTCATAAACGGGCCAGTGCGATTGCCTTTATGTTTACAGGACTGACCGTTGCTACTGTCACCGGGGTGCCGCTCGGAACCTTTATCGGACAGGCATTCGGATGGAAAGCAACCTTCTGGGGAGTAGCTTTGCTCGGTGTCATTGGAATCATTGCAAGTGCTATTCTCGTACCGAAAAACCTTAAGGAAGCACCGCCTTCCAAGTTCAGTGAACAAGTTAAGATTCTGGCCAATGGCCGCCTGCTTCTTGCATTTGCGATCACAGCGCTTGGTTATGGCGGAACGTTTGTAGCCTTTACCTATTTAACTCCGCTGCTTGAAGATGTAACTGGATTCAGCTCAAGCTGGGTAAGTATCATTCTTCTCGTATACGGAGTAGCCGTAGCCATTGGGAATGTGGCCGGCGGTAAGTTCTCAAATAAAAATCCGTTAAAAGCTTTATTCTGGATGTTTGTCCTGCAAGCCATTATTCTAGTGGCCTTAACATTTGCCGCTCCATTTAAAGCAGCGGGACTTATTGCGATCTTCCTCATGGGGTTATTCGCTTTCATGAATGTACCTGGCCTGCAGATTCTGGTTGTAGACCTCGCTGAGAAATATGTGCCTTCCGCAGTCAACGTGGCCTCAGCCTTGAATATTGCGGCATTCAATGTCGGAATTGCGATTGGTTCATTTGTCGGCGGTGTGATTGTGGATGGCATCGGTTTAATCCATACCCCATGGATTGGGGCAGTTATGGTAGCAGGTGCCGTTCTGCTGACTGCTTGGCTTCGAGGCATTGAACGCAAGTCAGAATCAGCATAAGGGAGATTCCGCTGCCGGGTTCAGCTATGGAAGGAACGAGCAAGAAAGCAAACTATTCTCACAGGGGCGGCACTAGTTGCCGTCTCTTTTCTAAAGAAGAAAGGGAGGGGAAAAGATGAATCCATTCTCACAGCATCATGCATATAACCGGACTTACAAAGAGGGAGAATTGACTCTTGGTCTTCATATCCCTTTAGAGAATTATCAGTTTGACACACCTTCAATGGAGAAACAGGTGGAATTGGCACAGCTTGCTGAACAACTCGGCTTCACAAGCTTATGGTTCCGTGATGTCCTGCTTGAAGATCCTAACTTTGGAGATCCAGCTGTTGGTCAAATCTACGACATGATGATCTACCTGACGTATTTGGCAGGAAAAACAAAGGAGATCGGACTTGGCACGGCTGCCACTGTCTTGCCGCTCCGTCATCCGCTTCGCGTTGCAAAAGAAATCGCAACGATTGATCAATTGTTCCCGGGAAGATTATTCCTCGGGATATCATCAGGAGACCGCCGTGCGGATTTTGCTGCGCTTGGTGTTTCACATCCTGATCGTGGAGAAGCATTTGTTGAAGCGTATCACGATCTGCAGGAAGTGCTCTATCAAGACTATCCAATCATTCACTCCAAGCGGGGAAATATAAGAGGGGCAAATCTTGTTCCGAAACCGGCTGTCCGCATACCGGCATTGATCACTGGCTATGCCCAGCAGGAAATGAAGTGGTTTGCCGAGCATGGAGATGGCTGGATGTATTATCCACGCAGTCCCCATGATCAGGAAGTGACGGTCAAGCGCTGGAGAAGTCTGGTGGAAGAATATCATCCTGGGGCTTTCAAGCCTTTCAGCCAGCCGATGCATCTCGATCTTGCGGAGGACCCGAATGAGATTCCAAGGCCAATCCGGCTCGGTTACAGGATTGGAAGAAACTATCTGATTGAACTGCTGAATAGTTATAAAGAGTCAGGCGTTAATCATCTATTCTTTGCCCTGTTCGACAGTCAAAGGCCTGCAGAAGAAGTCATTCAGGAGCTGGGGGAAGAAGTGGTTCCGCACTTCCCATCCATTCAATAGCAATAATAAACAGGAAAGATGACTCCAGGACTATACCCTGGGTCATTTTTCGTTTGACAAGGAATAGGAATGGACGCTGAAATTATTTAGGGCTGGACAGTACAGCATAAAAGAAGCAGGCAGGAACCTTGAGAGGATACAGTCGCAGATAAAAAGGGTATAGACTTATGTAGCTAAGGTTAGGAGGGAACAATCATGAGGAAAAAATCACCAATCAATTACGCTTTTTCAGCTCTTCTGCTGACAGGCAGCGCGATATGGGCAGCCGCATCCTATAAGAAAAAAAGGAAACAGCTAGAGAAAGAGCTTGAAAACCCAAACAGAAAGCTCCATCAAATCGAAAGTGCAGATGCCTCCAAAGAGCAGGAAGAAAAGGAACTAACTCAGCTTGATTCTGTGCAGAGATCGGAATGGGTCGCCAATGGATTCCCGCAAACACATCAGGAAATGAGAGAATTGGAAGAGGAAGAGAAGAAATAAAGCACGATTGGGTTAACAGAGTGTAAATATCGCATGAAACAGGGCACCCATCCGTACACAGGGAACGTTTGGAAACCCTGTTTTTTTTTTGCTGTTTTTCCGCAGTGCATTCCAAGCTTGAAGGAACCATGTACAAAGGGAATGAAAGCTGTTCCCTTAAACCATAACTCTCATGGAGTGAAGAGGTGACAGTACATGTCATACAAAAAAGCCTGCTCATCAGCAGGCCGCTTGGCCAAAACAGCCCCTATTTCCGCACAGGCATCTGGATAGGATGGATTTCTTCATACTCCCTTTGCTTTGTTTCAGGGTGGAATGGATCAAGCTCATCAGAACGATGAAAATCCGATTGATTTTGCTTTCCAACGGACCTGTATTTAATATGAAATTCCTCTTCGTATTCCTCATGTGCGGATGAAGACTGCTTCATTCCGGCTATCCATGTCTCAAACTTGTAAGTTCCTCTATCTACGATGACACTCAAATCTTCAAGTGACTGGGTCAGTTCATTTAAGCAATCCAAACCGTTTCTTAACAGAATGCCTCTCTCTTTCGCTTTGTCAATCGAGTGCTCCAGCCTGTATTTTCCGTGGTGGTAGGAAAATTCAATATAACAGCTGTTGCGGTCCCAGTTGAAATTGAAATCTTCAATTTTCAAATGCTTAATGACCTTCACAAGTCTGACTTCGCAAACATCCTGCTCTTTGTGTGGCATCCCTTTAAATAGAACGTTCTTGAATAGACGATTCCTGAACATGCCATCAACCTTCCTTCGTTTTTTGTGCCTGATTTAGAATGGGTATAGTACCATTTCTACAAAAGGGGCTCATTCCCTGCCTAAAAGGATTATGCTTTTACAAAAACCCTTAATGTCTTATCCAGCTCCAAATTTTGTGACATTATGGCATGGAGTGAAGAGCGGTTTGGAAAATACATTCCGGCTGGATAGCCGGCCTCTTCCAGGAAAGGATATAGACATAGAAAAAAGCAAAAGGGGCCCATCCATTGAATAAAATCATCCTGATTCTACTAGCCGTTCTGCTTGCCCTCACCGCAGCAGGCATCAGCTCATCAGCTTCCAAAAAAATAACGGCACCGTCAGCTTCTTTGAAAGCAGGAAGCGATGGTCAGCCGCAGATCGTTCATTTGAATACAGCCGCCCGGGATCCAAAGATTTTTTACACCCTGGACAGGAAAGATCCCACCACACACAGCCGTCAAATTATAAGAGGGATTCCACTCCATCAAAGCACAACCATAAGGGCGTTGTCTTCCAGCAGCAGTCGTTCGATAGGTCAGGTCTCAGAATTCACTAATACAGTTGAAACGAGGAAATCCATTGCGCGAAAGTTCCTGTCTTTCACCGATCACTCCATTCCTTACCGTCTGTTTATCCCCGATGATTACACCCCTGAAAAAAGGTATCCCCTTGTTTTGTTTTTGCACGGAAGAGGTGACAGGGGATCAGATAATACGAGACAGCTTTTAGGCAGTGATGGAGCGGCAGTTTGGGCTTCCTTGGATGTGCAGCGTAAGCATCCCTGCTTTGTGCTGGCTCCGCAGGCACGAAGATCCTATGACGGAGGATTTTCAGTAACACGAGACAGGCACAATCGCCTTAATCCAAGCACGGCCTTTCAAGAATCGAAGGATGGAAGAGCTGCTTATGAGATTGTAATGAAGACAATACACTCATACAGCATAGACCGGACTCGGATTTATGCAACAGGCCTTTCCCAAGGTGGCTTCGGCACGTTCACAATAAATGCTGAGCATCCTGAATTATTCGCAGCAATGATTCCAATTTCCGGAGGGGGAGATCCGGGAACAGCAGCCATCATTAAGGATAAACCGATGTGGATTTTCCATGCGGCTGATGACCAAACCATTCCGGTTTCGTATTCAAGAAATATGGTTCATGCTTTAAAAAAAGCAGGGGCTCATCCAATTTATACGGAATATCCGCCGAGCATGAAAATTGGACATGGAGCATGGGTGCCGGCCTATAAAAATCATGAAGTAATGGAGTGGCTGTTTCAGCAGAGAATGAGGAAATAGGATCAAAAAAATAGGACTCCTGCCAGGAAAGGATATAGAACGGAAACTTTTTCAATCCTTAATTGTATAGAAGAGGAGAGAAAAGGAGGGGAGGCCGAAATGCATGAAGTAACCATTGAACAGAAAAACAGCAATCTCGTTCTTAAGTGGCAGCTAAGCAAAATCGAAATTCCTCTGGCAGCGATTACTGAAATGACGAGCGACGATACGTATGGCGGAGCAGAGCGCACGGCGGTGAGAGTTGGCTTTCCTTCCGCCACGGCAGACCGGATTTTAATAAAAACCAGTGGTCAAAGCTATCTTATTTACTCAAATGCCGGATCTGTAATTGAGAATTAAATCAGAAGGATGCTGTGAATCGCTTCATTGGGAACAGATGTGGCTTGGACCGATTGGAAGCTGCTTCCTGCTGGAAACGGATAAATGGCTCTGTTACAGGGGAAACGATTGAAACGTGATAAATAGACCGATGAATGAATAAGAGCTGAAGCTTTTGGAAAGAAATATCCGCAAAGCTTCAGCTCCATTTTATTATTTTTGTTCCCAGTACACTAAGAACGGATAAGGGTTAACGGCATTGTAGTTCTTGTCGTATACACCGAGGTGCAAATGGGGTGCAAACATACCGGTTGTGCCGGTTTTGCCGTACCCGCTGTCGCCGACTGTACCGATGTATTGCCCGCGCTTGACAGTTTGTCCCACTTTAAGACCGGAAGCGTATTTGTCCATATGCGCATAATAGATACGGTATCCTTCATGATTGCGGATGGTCAGTCTCCAGCCGCCAAGTTCGTTCCAGCCGTATCGCTCAACGACACCATCTGTTATGGAGTAGAGAGGTGTTCCTTTTTTAGCCATAATGTCTGTACCTTCATGGGTTCTTGTTCCGCCGTACGCTCTGGAATTTCCCCATGAATCCGGGTAAGGCTGATATGTTCCCGGTTTCAGCGGGAAGATTCCGTCCGCAAGAACGGCTGGTGCAGGCAATTCGCCCTCTGTCATTTTCAGGATTTGTCCGATGCGCAGAGTATCACTTTTTAAGTTGTTGATTCTTTTAATTTCCTGAACGGATGTCTTGTATTTGCTTGCAATGGCAGAGAGGGTATTTCCTGGCTGAACCGTATACGTAACGGCTGTTTTAACAGGTGCTGACGGTTTGCTCGTTTGAACAATCGTTCCGCCGGATGGAATCGTTAACGTTTGCCCAACATAAATAGTAGTTGTTTTCAGCTTGTTTTCTTCCATAATCTGGTTAGAGGAAACGCCGTATCTTTTCCCGATGACGTAAAGGCTGTCTCCTGATTTCACCGTATATTTATAGGAAGCAGGAGCTGGTTTTGGTGTGGTCGTACCTGAGTTAGAATTAGAACCTGATGAAGGCTTCTTTACAACCAAAGAGTCACCGATATAGATGATATTGCTCTTTAAGCTGTTCCATTGTTTGATCTCATTTACGGATACTTTATAAATGCCGGCAATCTTTGACAGACTGTCACCTGATTTCACCGTATGTTTAACGGTTGTGGATGAAGCCGGTTTTGTGGCAGTCGCAGGTTTAGTTGTTGATGTTCCGGTTTTGGATGATCCTGAGCCCGGGTTTTTTACATAGAGTGAGGTTCCTATATAAATGGTATTGCTCTTAAGCTTGTTCCATTGCTTAATATCATTGATGGAAACCTTGTATATATTGGCGATTTTGGAAAGACTGTCACCTGATTTTACCGTGTGCTTAACTGCAGTAGATGCAGCAGAATTGTTGGAAGCAGGTTTAGATGATGACGAAACGGTTTTGCCGGAGGAAGGACTTTTTATGTAAAGCGATTTACCGGCATAAATCGTATCGCTTTTCAAATTGTTCCATTGCTTTAATTGAGTGACGGATACTTTGTACTTGCTGGCGATCTTTGAGAGGTTGTCCCCAGATCTTACAGTATACTTGTCAGAGGAAGAAGGGGCAGATGATGGCGAAACGGACTTTGAGCTGGAAGCAGGACTGCTTACAGTTAGAGATTTTCCTACATAAATAAGATCGCTTTTTAGCTTGTTCCATTCTTTTAACTGGCTGACAGAGACATTGTACACGTTGGCAATTTTCGACAGGCTGTCACCAGACTTGATTTTATACGTCTGGGACGCAGCTTCAGCATCATGGGCGGCGTATACGCTTAAGAAGCCGGCTAAAGCTACTCCTGTGAATAGGCTTTTTTTCATGGTGGAAAAATTCCCTCCTAGTATAATCTTACTTTATAACTGCTACTATAGTAACATTTCATTGGATTATATGGAACATACTAAAAATACCTAGCATTAAATAGGTATTTAGACTCTTAAAATAAGAAATATAGAAATTAATAGGGTGAATAACCCGATTTTTATGTTTTATTGTAAAATTTATGTAAATAAAGTTTCGGTACTAAGACAATTTTTAAAATAGCGGTATAAAGCTTTTACAAGCAAGATAAGTAACTGTAATGTGCTTTATTCTTCCGACAATTTTTTCACCGAAAAAAAACAAACTTCGGGGACATTCCCGAAGTTTTGCATTAGGTTTTATTCTAAAAACTCTTTAAGGGCTGACTGATTTCCTTCCAGATCCAATCTCAAAACCGCTCCTGCTCCCGGAAGGTTTTGCGGTTCGTAAGCTCCTTCAGCTGGGATTCTTAACGTTTGAATCTCTTCATCGCGATTCCCCATATAAGAGGCTGCAAGTGAGAGAACCGTAGTATTCTCGAGATTTGTATTGATGTATGGCTGGATGGTGCCAATCAGCTGTGGGGCTTTTGTCACGCCATTTAGACTGAATAGCTCCCGGGACACTGTTCCGAGGATTTCCTGCTGCCGTCCGACCCGCCCGAAATCACTTTGCGCATCCTGCCGGAAACGGACATACCCGAGGACTTCCTTTCCATCAAGCTTCTGCAGGCCGGGTTCAAGCGTGACACCTATTTTTTTGGACATCCGTTTTTCAACATTGACCTCTAGACCGTTTGGGAAGGCTTTATCAATAATCTGGGAAAACCCGTTAAAGTCAACAAGGGCGTAATATTGAACATCCACGCCGAAATTTTCTTTTATGGTTCTGCGAAGCAATTCTGCTCCCCCGATTGAATAGGCAGAGTTGATTTTTCCTTTGCCATGGTCCGGAATATCCACATAAGAATCTCTCATAATTGAGACGAGCTTGGCCGTATTGGCGTCGGTGTTATATTGGCCAATCATAATGGTATCGGTCCGCGATTTTGCTTCTCCACGGGAATCAATTCCGAGAAGAAGAACATTCACGGTTCCTTCCGCTCCCTTGACCCCATTAAACTCGACATTTTCTTTGTGGATGCTTGTGGCTTTCATTGATTCATCTAACGCTAATTTATACTGGATAAAAAAATAGAGGGCAAAGCTAACAAGAAGGAGGAGGAGGACGGTTAGAAAAACCCGGAACTTTCTAATTTTGCGTTTCTTTTTCTTGCCCCGGTTCATGCGGCTTGTTTCAATCATTTGAATTTCCTTTCATTACCTGGCATGTGCATATTATATCAGAAATTGTAAAAACGAGAGAGGAATTTAGCGGAAAATGAAAAAGCCGCCGTGCGCAACCCGGCGGCTATGATGCTATTTAAGACCTGACTGGGATTTGTTGGACAATCCGTTTTCATCAAATGAGAGAGTAGCGTAGCTGTATTTATCCCCGCCGTCACTCTGATACATGTAGCTTGCAGAGTAGTAGTCTCCGCCAAGGGTGGATTCTCTTTCAAGTGTTCCTGAGCCCCCGATGATTTTGTTAACTTCTTCAAGGGTCATGCCGTTCTTAATTTGATCGTATTCGGCTTTTGTCATTTTTCCTTTCGCCTTTGGATCAACCATACCAAATTGAGATTTGGAAACGAGCTTCTCGTCCTGGAATCGAAGGTCTACAAATATGAGGCCATCCTCCGAATCTGTTTCCCAGCTGTAGCTTTCAGAATGATATTCTGATCCTTTATCCCCGGATTCAGATTCCAGCACTCCTTCAGCTCCGATAATTTCTTCAGCTTCCTTATACGAAATGCCGAACTTTAGTTTATTGAACTCTTCCATGCTGACCTCTCCTGCAGGAGCAGGTGCAGCTTCGCTTTCCTCTTCGGCCGGTTCTTCGGCTGGTTCTTCAGACGGTTCTTCGGCTGCTTCTGTATCCTCATCTTCCATCTCATCTATAAGGCCGTTTTCAGAACCTTCATTGGAGCTGTCTTCATCCGCTGACTCTTCATCTGTCCAGCCCTCATCTTCCTCCGAACTCGCGGATGCTAAAGTAGAGGAAAGAGGCTCATTTTCAATAAATATTGATGCTGCTGCAACTGTTACAAGGACGACTGCTATGGAAATCCACTGCATAAGAACCCATTTCTTTTTCACTGCCTTCTCCCCTTATCAATAATAAAGTAATCCATTTCCCATAATCCCTACCCTTTTTTAGGTCGTATTTAACATAAAATTACAAAATAATTGAAAAAATGTTTACTGGCTAATAGCTGCGTCGATTTATGCAGGACAGAAGGTGTCAGTTAAGTTGAAGTGGATCCGCGCCTTTTGGCATTTTTGAACGTTTTTCGGCCGGACGGAATCATGCTGCAAGCTATTTGTTCCTTTAATTAGCCGGGCAGCTCCGTTTTGGAGCCAATTTTTAGCTGCTTTGCAAAGGATCAGCCGGGATATGAGCTGAAATCCAGTTTTATTGTCCGTACTCGGTCACTTATTGTCCGTATCCGCGGATTTATTGTCCGAAATCGAATTATATTGTCCGTACTTTTAATATAAAGACTTTTCGACAAAAAATGCGGAGCGAATCCTGCATGGGTAATGCCAGAAGCCCCTCTACTAAAATAGCTGTCGAGTACCTTCCTCCTAAAATTCGTTTCTGTGCAAGAAAAAAAGGCCGGAGCTATGCTCCAGCCCCAATTGAATCAGGGTAACCTGATGGGGATTCTGCTGGTCCCCTGGAGACAGCCGTCCCGGCAAGCGGGCTGAATCCTGCCCCCGGACAGGTCCTCAGTTAAAATGCTTGATCTCCATGTTTTCAAAAACAGACGTGCCGCCCTCAGAGTAAAGCGTGATTCCCTGATCTTTTTTTTCAGGGAAGACGAGACTTGAGTGAACCGTCCGGCCATCCTCAATAAAAACTTCGATGCTTGTGCGGTCCACGAGAATTTTGACATGGACTTTTTTCTTTCCGGCGTCAAAAGGAGCCTTGCTCTCAAGGGATTTTTTGCTCTTGTCGGGCTGTCTTGAAAAGCTTCTGTTGACATAGGAGTGTCCTTCTTCCGGCAGAAGTCCTGCATCAATGTGGCGAGTGCCGTCCTCGGATTCACGCAGGCGAAGTCCGATGTTTTTAGCATCGGTCCAGCTGATATCTGCATCTAGCTGGTAGGCTTCTCCTTTTAGATCAAGGGTTCTTGAACCATTTACCTTTAACTTGCCGATGGAGTCCGCTGATTTTGCTGTTTGCTCCAGCGCTTTAACCGGCTGGGAAATTAGGGTGTAGCCCTGATCCTGTCGTTTTTTCAGTTTGATTTCTCTTACAATGGAATCCGTGCCGTTAAAATTCTCTTCCATTGTTGGTGTGTTATGCGGATACTCCCAATTGTTCATCCACGCAAGAGCATAGCGCTTGTCTAAAGAGCTGCTGTCATCTTCAAATGTAACGCCGCCATACCAGTCAAACCCGTAATCGAGCCACTGAGGTTCCTTTGAATCCGAAATAAAGGTTTTACCGTCGTAGGTACCCGTCCAATAGGCATAGGTGTTTGGCTTTCCGGATGCTTTTCCATTGGCGCTTGCACCGAGTATCCATTTAACTGTGCCGTCTTCTGCACGCATTTGATACAGGTCCGGACATTCGATGAGACCGATGTTTTCAGTTTTGAAATCTCCTGTGAAGGTCCATTCCTTCAGGTTATTGGATTCGTAGAAGCCGATTTTGTCTCCTTCAGCCATGGTCATCATCCATTTTTTATTCTTTTCGTCCCATATGATTTTCGGATCACGGAAAACCTCCGTTCCGGGATTAGATAAAACAGGCTTTTCACTGAACGAGGTGAAGGTTTTCCCACGGTCTGTGCTGTACCATAAATACTGCTCCTGTTTTCCGCCATCAGCAGAAGGCTGGGTTACGACAGCGATTATGGCGCCTTTTCCGAAGCCTGCCGTATTGTTTTTGTCCTCAACCGCAGAGCCTGACCAAATATCTCCGTTCTTGTTCGTGAACTTTGGGATGGCTGTGCCTTCATCTTTCCAGCTGACTAAATCCTTAGAAGTAGCAAGACGCCACTCCGTTCCGCCGCCATCTGGATAATTGCCGTTATACAGATAATAGTAATGATATTTTCCGTCAATATAAATTGGCTTTTGGGGATCGTTTTTCCATTTATCCGGTGTGCTGAAATGGAACACCGGCCGGAAGGATGAAGAAGGTTGGGGGGACTCTTTTTTCTTCGTCTGTTCTTTTGGAGATTGGAAAAAACCCAGAAAAAGTACAAGAATAATCAATAGGGCAAGGGCTGAACACCATACAATCCATTTCCAGTTCATAGGAATACTCCTTTCGGTTTTGACCTTTCATGAATAAAAGAAAATGGTGAGTGGAAGCTCACCATTTTCTCTGTTTAGGATGCTGAATTATCTGCGTGTTTTAGTCGGAATCTCAAGCTGTCCTTGTTCAAGGATGCTGTCTTTCACTACAGAAGTTCTTTTTCCTTTGATGTTAAGCAGGAAGCTTGGAGCAAAGGAAGACTTTTGTTCTGCAAAGAATCCGCGATTAGTAATGTAGCTTGTTACAACAAATTTATCTCCGGATTTTTGAGGCACAACATAGTGTGCGTAGTTGAATGTTTTATCATTCGGGTCCAGGTCATGGTGAAGAACGATTCCAGTGCGGTTAAGCGGCTTGAATTTTCCATCAAGAGAGTTAGCCACATAACCAAGCATGAAGATGTCTTCGTTATCAATACCGTCGATTGTCATTTTAGCACCGCGTGTATCAGTGAACAGGTACCATTTGCCTTTATGCTTGAAGATATTCGGACGCTCGATTTCATCGGTTACGGTGTTAGAAGTAAGCAATGGTTTTTTTACTTTTTTGAATGTAAAGTCGTCATTGATTTCAATGATTCCCATTGCGCCGTTTGCAAGCTCTGCTTTTTGCTTTTGATTGCTTTTCATCAGTCTTTCTTTTTCTGCTTTGAAGAAGGATTTGCTGCCGCCGTAGTATGCACGGTTAAATAGTGATTCTTCTCCTTGGTATCCTGTTTCAGTTCCGGTATTCGCTTCAAATACAAGATATTTTTTGCCTTTTTCTTCAATGTAATGAGGATCTCTTAGAGTGTGGTTGTCTCCAGTAGAGAATCCGCCTTGATCCACAAATTGCTTAACGGTTTGATATTGTTCTCCGTCGCCGTCAAAGATGGATTTATGGTCGGATACGCCAGCAACCGTTAATTCAGTATTATAGGAATGGTTAAGGTTTACTTGAGCAGTCGTGAGAGTCTGTTTTCCAAGCTCGCGATCTGAACGGTTTGTATAGAACAGGCGGACATCGCCTTCTTCAGTCATGACAGCAGATCCGGACCAATCCTGATCCTTGTTTTTAAGGTGAGGATCGTCAGGGTTTACTACATCATTTTCAAATACTTTACCAGCGTTCTTCCAGCTTTCAATGGATTCTTCCCCTTTTTTCTTATAGAAAAGGTAGATGGAAGTATCATTGGCATCTGCAGGATCTCCAGCAAGACCGAATACGAGGTCATAGCCCTTGTAATTTGCAACCGTTCCGTCTGGGTTCATAAGAGGCCAAGTATCCCACACATCAAGAAGAATCGGGTTGCCGTTTTTGTCAAAGCCTTTTGCAGATTCGATGTTTTTAAGTTTAGATGCATCAAATGCAGGAACGGTGTAACGGTCTTTATTTCTTTCGAGTTGAGCAGGAATCCGTTTCATGTCGTAGCGGGTGATCTCACCTTGACCGTATGTTTCCTTATGGTTCTTATACTCCTGTGCAAAAGCCTGAGTGCCTCCGCCTAATAGTAGAGCAGAAGTAAGAGTCAATGCAGTGGTGCGTTTAAGAATGGTTTGGATGTTCATACTCGTCCTCGTTTCTGAAATTTTTTTTCTTCTGTTAGATGCTGAGCTAAAACTATGAAAGATGATGGCTGCTGTCATTGACCAAGTTTCTGTCAGCAGTTAGTAGTTGCAGAACCGGTTCCGCATGCATCTACAGAATACGTGCAGAAAATAATTCCGTCAAACTGGACGAAAGTACTTGGGGAAGCTGATTTGCATGAGACCCATACTTAGTCCTATAACTATTGGGTTAGGTTACGTAAAGGTGATTCAAGTGGTTGAAAGGGCTTCATATTTATTCTGTATTCGCTTTCCCGATAACAAAGGGTAGAAAGGTATGTAGAACCGGTTCCATACTGAGTGCGGTTTCACAGCCTGGTATTCGTGAGTTTATCTCTGTATTCAGCTCTAAGTGAGACTTTAGATGCGGAAATGTTCCTTATTTTCAGCCTATTTATCAGGGTAAAAGCAAGAATGTTTTACTCTTTTACAGGCGTGTTACATTTGTGGATTCTATGTTAAAGAATGTGGTGCAAAAGAACGGATTATATAAATATCATAATTTCACATAAAAAGTTACATCGATACCTGAAACCGCTGAAGTAAGTAGAAGATTCAGAAAACATTTGACGCACCATATTGCCCGTTGTATGCTTAAATCACAAATATGACGTTTTATAGAAGTTCGAAAATAATACGTCATAAAATAATGAAAGCGGTTTCTTTGAGGGGGAGTATCGTTGATTTTACACAAAGCGGAGACGCTGGACAGGGAGACATTGGAAGCGGAGCAGCTGCAGGGGTTAAAAAAAACGGTCAGGTTAGCTTATGAGAAGAGCCCATTTTATAAAGAGGCCTTTCAGAATATTGGGTTTTCCCCAGATCAAATTCATAATTTGGCGGATATCCGCTTGCTGCCCTTTACGGAGAAGAAGCATTTGCGCGAGCATTACCCGTTCGGATTATTTGCAGCAGGCCGGGAAGAGCTTGTCCGGATTCATGCTTCATCGGGCACGTCCGGAAAACCGACAATCGTCGGTTACACCAAGCAGGATGTCGAAAATTGGGCCGAGCTTACAGCGAGAGCCATTGCGATTGGCGGAGGGACACCGGCTGGCATTTTGCATAATGCATATGGCTACGGTCTGTTTACAGGCGGTTTAGGTCTGCATGCCGGTGGAGAAAGGCTTGGGATGGCTGTTGTTCCTGTGTCCATTGGGAATACAGACCGGCAAATTACTCTCATTGAAGATTTGCAGCCAGAGGTGATTTGCTGCACCCCTTCCTACGCATTAAATATTGCTGAGCGTATGCTGGAAACCGGCAAAAATCCACGGGAAACTTCATTAAAGTTCGGGATATTCGGTGCAGAGCCATGGTCTGAAGAAATGAGAAAGGTTCTCGAGGACCGCCTGGGAATAAAAGCATGTGATATATACGGCCTGAGTGAAGTAATGGGACCGGGGGTAGCGATGGAATGCCATGAAGCGCAGGATGGCCTCCATATTGCAGAGGATTACTTTTATGCGGAGGTTATTGACCCGGATACATTAGAGCCGGTTCCAGATGGAGAGTCCGGGGAGCTTGTTTTCACGAGTTTGAGGAAAGAAGCAATTCCCATGATCCGCTACAGGACCGGAGATGTTGCTTCTCTTACAAAAAAACCGTGCAAATGCGGCAGAACAACGATGAGGATGTCCAGAATTAAAGGGCGGATAGATGACATGCTGATTATCAGAGGGGTAAATGTCTTTCCATCTGAAATTGAGCATCATCTAATTGCCGTGCCTGAAATCGGCCCCCATTACCAGCTTCATTTAGGCAGACGGGGACCGCTTGATGAAGTAACGCTTCATGTGGAAGTGAGCGAAGAGGTTTATGCAGATATTACGATGGATATGGAGCATGAGCGCATGATTGAACTAAGAACACGAATTCAGCATCTGTTGAAATCGTCCTGCCTGGTCTCCGTCAATGTACAGGTGAAGGCGCCTAAATCGATTCCGAGATCGGAAGGGAAAGCGGTAAGAATTGTGGATGCCCGCCTTAAGGCAAGTGAAGCGGAAGGTATTTCTTGAATATAGTATGATGTTAATATATAATAACGTTATAAAATCGTTATATAAAATGAAAGGGGTATTGCAGTGAGCGTGACTTCCTCGTTTTATCAGCGGACCGAGAAGGAAAAATACGAGCGGTTCATGGAAAGAATTGAAGCAGGCGAGAAAATTGAAGCGGATGACTGGATGCCGGATGATTACAGAATGACGCTGATCAAACTGATTTCTATGCATGGGATTAGCGAAATAATGGGAGCGCTTCCGGAGAAAGAATGGGTCCCGAAAGCTCCTTCTCTAAGAAGAAAGCTTGGAATTATGGCGAAGGTTCAGGATGAAATGGGACACGGCCAGATGCTTTTAAGGGTGACGGAGGATCTGATGGCTCCGCTCGGGAAAACGAGAGAAGACATTATGGAGGATCTTTTCACGGGAGATTTGAAGTTTCATAACGTTTTTCATATGGAGGCACCGACCTGGGCAGATGCGGGAGTAATCGGATGGCTTGTGGATGGAGCGGCGATTATTTCACAGACAAATATGCTCGGAGCCTCCTATGGGCCTTATGCGAAAGCTTTGCAGAGAATTTGTGCCGAAGAGGTTTTTCACGCACAGCACGGCGAATCAATCATTTTAGCGATGACAGAGGGTACAGAGGATCAGAAAGCAATGA
The DNA here is from genome assembly GCF_050107715.1 of Metabacillus sp. 84. Taxonomy (NCBI): domain Bacteria; kingdom Bacillati; phylum Bacillota; class Bacilli; order Caryophanales; family Bacillaceae; genus Metabacillus; species Metabacillus sp. 84. Next base: position 78,948 of record NZ_JBNILN010000010.1, read on the forward strand.
TTCAGGATTCTTTAAACAGGTGGTGGGAAGCACTGCTTATGTTCTTCGGACCTGCCAGTGCAAAAACGACCGGTTCCTCTAAACAGGATACGACCATTAAATATAAGATCAGGACAAAAACGAATGAGCAGCTTCGCCAGGACTTTTTTTCAAAATACATTCCCCGGGTCCTTTCAATCGGCTTGAAGCTTCCAGACGAAACGATGCATTTTGATGAGGAAAAGCAGCTTTGGATATATAAACAGCCGGATTGGAATGAATTTAAAAACATTATTAAAAACAATGGGCCGAAGTCCAAAGACCGTCTTCGTCTCCGCAAGCTAGCTTACGAGAATAATAGATGGGTGCTGGACGCACTGAACATGAAAAGCCAGAACGCTGTGTAGCAAGGGGTGGAGCAGATGACGGAAAAATCAAAGGGAAGAACGGAATTTTTTGAGGTCTTTGAGGTGTTCAGCAAACGGACTGCATCTGCAGCCATGCAGTATCAGTTTAGCCTGCTCGCTCCAAACCATGAACTTGCCATTGTCATGGCACAGGAGAACTTCATGCGCCGCGAGCCGGTCACTGATATTTGGGTTGTAAAGCGGACGGATATCCGAAAGATGACCGAGGAAGAAAGGGAGTCTTTGGCTCGCCTGGACAATAAGGATTACCGGACAACGAAAGGGTATGGGTATTTAAAGAAAAAGTGGCGTGAATATGAACAAAACATGCTGGATGAAAAGGAAATTTTGTCGTGGGGTGAGAAGAGCAAATGACGAATGTGAGAGAAGCGGCAGAAGCCATCCAAAATGAAGCTTATTTCGAAGCGCTGTCTGATCTTCTTTTTCAGCTTGCAGACGACGACTTTATCGTGTCATACAGGGGCTCGGAATGGCTCGGTCTTGCTCCGCATATTGAAGAGGATATCGCTTTTTCCTCCATCAGCCAGGATACGATGGGGCATGCAGCCATCTACTATCAGCTACTGGAGCAGCTCGGAGCAGGGGAGGCTGATGAACTTGCCCATGGAAGGCCGGCTGAAAACCGGAAGAACGCCATCATTCTGGAGGAAGTCAACGGGCCGGGCACGTACCTTGAGGAACCCCGCTATGACTGGGCATTCGCTGTTGTCAGAAATTATTTTTACGATCTCTATAAAAAAATCAAATTAGAGTCCTTGAAAAATTCCTCCTATGAACCTCTTGCCCACGCAGCTGTAAAAATCAACATGGAGCAGTACTACCATCTCCTGCATTGGGAAACTTGGTTCAGGCAGCTGACCCTTTCAGGCGGGGACGCAAGAAGCAGGATGGAAGCGGCGATTGAGAAAGTATGGCTGGATTTTGAAGGGGTTTTAACATTGGGTGCCAAAGGAGCGGCAATGTCCAGTTATGGCTTGATTGAAGGAGAGGACTTGCTGAAACAGCGCTTCTATTCCAAGGTAAAGCTTATATTTGAACAGGTGCAGCTTCCTGAGCCGAAGCCTTGCAGCATGAAGTCCGGAAACGGGCGCAATGGAGAGCATACAGAGGACTTGGAAACAGCGCTCGATGTATTATCCGAGGTTTACAGAAGTGATCCTAAAGCCGTATGGTAATCGGATTTCTGGAGGAATCACAGTGAATCAGCACATTACTGAAAAAATCACCAAGGTACTGGAAAATGTGAAGGACCCCGAGATATCTTCTGTCAGTGTGATGGACCTTGGCATGATCGAATCCATTCAATTCGAGGAGGGCAGAGCAGCAATCAAGGCGCTGCCGACCTTTATGGGCTGTCCGGCCCTCGAGATTATTCAAAAGAATATTGTAAGCGCTGTTATGGAGATCGAAGAGATTGATTCTGTCAGCGTGGATTTTATTTACGATCCGCCCTGGACCTCTGACCGGATTACGGCAGACGGACGGGAAAGACTGAAGGAATTCGGCATTGCCCCGCCCCCTGTTTTTTATGAAGAAACAGGGATGTGGAAGGTGGATTGCCCATATTGCGGTTCAGGTTATACAACCTTGGAAAATATATTCGGTCCGACAGCCTGCCGAAGCATTTTGTATTGCAAGTCCTGCAAAAATCCGTTTGAAGCCATGAAGCCAATCTCTACTTTAATGTAGAAAAAAAGGAGAAGATGAACATGTTCAAAATGGTCGCCTTATTTAAGAAGCCAGAGGATCCGCAAAGCTTTGACGAGTATTACTTCGGTACACACATTCCGCTTACCCGGAAAATTCCTGGTCTTCAGGATGTGAAAATCACTAAGATTACCGGCTCGCCGATGGGGGAGAGCGAGTACTACCTTATGTGCGAAATGTTTTATGAGAACAAGCAAGCCTTTAAAGAAGCATCGAAAACCGAAGAATCCAAAGCCTCTGGAAAGGATGTAATGAAATTTGCCGGAAGCCTCGTAACCTTCTTTTTCGGTGAAGAGCATAATGGATAATTTCATGATGATCGAGACCGGGGTGCAGGGGAAAATCGGTCTCATTACACTGAACCGGCCCAAGGTTCTAAACGCGCTAAACAGGCAAATGATCCATGAAATCGTTCAGGCGCTTGAAGAATTTGACCGCCGGGATGATGTCAGGGTAACGGTTCTCTCAGGAAAAGGCCGGGCGTTTGCGGCTGGAGCAGATATAGAAGAAATGGCAGATGAAGATGCCATCCATATGGAATGGATGAATCAATTCGCCGATTGGGACAGAATCAGCATGATCAAAAAACCGGTCATTGGCGCTGTACACGGTTTCGCCCTTGGCGGGGGATTTGAGCTGGCTCTTGCCTGTGATCTGCTTTTTGCAGCAGAACAGGCTCAATTCGGTTTTCCGGAAGTGAATCTCGGGGTGATGCCGGGAGCGGGGGGAACACAGAGACTGACCAAACTGATCGGAAAAACAAAAGCACTCGAATATATATGGACAGGGGAGACGATGACAGCTTCCAAGGCAGAGAAGCTCGGAATCGTCAGCCGCTTGGTTGCCCCGGAGCTATTAATAGAAGAAACGATGAGGTTTGCAGCCAGCCTTGCAGAAAAAGCACCGCTTTCCATTCGTTTCAGCAAGGAAGCGGTGTATAAGGCATTGGATTATTCCGTTTACGAAGGGATGCAATATGAACGGAAAAATTTCAGTCTGCTGTTTTCCTCAGAGGATCAGAAGGAAGGCATGCGCGCATTTAAGGAAAAACGCCTTCCTTTATTTAAAGGAAAGTAGGGGGTCGCATGTACGAAACGATTAAGCTGGAGCAAAAAAACGGCACGGCCTGGCTGACGCTGAACCGTCCGGATAAGCTGAATGCGTTTACTGGACAAATGAACAAAGAGATCGTCCAGGCACTAAAAGCTGCGTCCTCGAACGAGGAAATACGCTGCCTGGTTATAACAGGTGAAGGCAGGGCATTCAGTTCCGGAGAGGATTTAGGAAGCATAGGGGAGGAGACCGATCACGGAGAAATTGTCCGGACCCGCTATAACCCAATGGTGAAGGCGCTGGCTGCCTTTCCAAAGCCGGTAATTGCTGCCGTCAACGGGGTAGCGGCGGGGGCTGGATTCAGCCTTGCTCTTGCCTGTGATTTCCGCATCGCCTCTGAGAAAGCGAGCTTTATCCAATCCTTTATCCACGTCGGTCTTGTTCCGGATTCCGGGAATCATTTCTACCTTCCCCGGATTATCGGAACCGCGAAGGCACTGGAACTGGCCTTGTTAGGTGAAAAAATTGACAGCCGGCAGGCGAAAGAGCTTGGACTCGTTACCCTCATTGTGGAACCGGACCTGCTTGAACAGGAAACCGCGGCATTTGCAGATCGTCTTGCTGCGATGCCGACTGCCGCAATCGGGCTCATTAAAAGGGCTATTCACGGAAGCTTTAACGCGACTCTTGATGAAATGCTTGAAAAAGAGGCGCAGTATCAAAGGATCGCCGGTCTGTCAGAGGACCACCGCGAAGGGACAGCCGCTTTTTTAGAAAAACGGAAACCGCAGTTTTCAGGAAAATAAAAAAGAAGGAGTGTTTGGGATGAGTACAGTAAAAGACAAGAAATTTGAGGCTTCACCGACAATCCGCGAAATGTATCAGCTTGTGATCAATGGGGAGCGGACAGACAGCCACTCAAATGAAACGTTTACTACATACAATCCGGCAACCGGTGATGCGGTAGCGGTTGTGGCAAAAGCCTCGATGGAAGATGCAGACCGGGCTGTAAAAGCGGCGAGGGCAGCTTTTGATGCCGGTAAATGGAAGCGTACACCGATCGGTAAACGCTCCCGTGTCCTGAACAAAATCGCGGCTATTATGAGATCCCGCTTTAATGAGCTGGTGGAGCTTGAGATTCTCGATACAGGAAAATCTCTTTCAGCAGCTCAGGGACAGGTCATGCAGGCCATTGAGGATTTTGAGTTTTATGCAGGAGCGATTGTCGGTCACCGTGGAGAAGTGAACAATGTTCCCGGCCAATTCTTTAACTACACCCAAAAGGAACCGGTAGGTGTCTGCGCGCAAATCATCCCTTGGAACTATCCGCTCATGATGGCTGCCTGGAAAGTAGCGCCTGCAATCGCGGCCGGCTGCTCTGTCGTTTTAAAACCGGCAAGCCTGACCCCGCTGACGGCTATCGTTCTGACTGAAATCTGCCACGAAGCCGGTATTCCTCCGGGAGTTGTCAATGTGGTTCCAGGCTCAGGTTCAACAATTGGAAATTATTTAGTGGAACACCCTGAAGTGGATAAGGTGGCGTTCACCGGCTCCACACCGATAGGAAAAGATATTATGGCGAAAGCGAGTCAAACGCTGAAGCGTGTCACTCTCGAGCTCGGCGGAAAATCCCCGAATATCGTATTTGCCGATGCCGACATTGAGGCAGCAGTTGCAGGGTCCCTATACGGCATTTTCTACAACACCGGCCAATCCTGTGAGGCACGGTCCCGCCTTTATGTAGAAGAAAGCATTTACGATGAGTTTATGGAGAAATTCATTGAGAAGGCCCACAAACTGAAGCTTGGCAATCCATTTAATGAAGAAACCCACATTGGAGCTGTGATCAGCAAGGATCAGCTTGAAACGATCGACAGCTACGTGCAGTCAGCCATTTCGGATGGTGCAGAGGTTGTGGCTGGCGGCAAACCGGCAGAGGTGGAAGGGTTCGAAGGCGGCTATTGGTATGAGCCGACCATTATCACGAACGTTACCCATGACATGAAAGCCGTCCAGGAGGAAATTTTCGGACCGGTTGTGGCCGTCATGAAGTTTAACGGCGAAAAAGAAGCGCTTGCTCTGGCCAATGACACCATTTTCGGACTTGGCTCCGCCATCTGGACAACCAATCAGGCCCGTGCGACACGTGTGGCCAACGAAATCAAAGCGGGGATCGTCATGGTTAACAGCCCGATTTCCGCGTTCCCCGGCACACCGTTCGGGGGCTATAAGCAATCTGGGTTTGGCCGTGAGCTGTGTGTAGAAACTCTGGATCTTTATACAGAAACAAAGAGTGTTCTGTCCTACTTCGGCACCCGTCCGCTGAATTTCTTTAACGTGTAAAACCTTGAGCGAGCGTATTCCCCAGCGGAAGCCGCTCGCATTTTTTCTATAGGGGAAAAGGGGGAAGAAAAATGATCAAACATATCATGGTTGCCGGATCGGGCGTAATGGGAAGAGGGATCGCCTACGTGGCTGCAGCCGGAGGTTTCCGGGTTACGCTGGCTGATGTAAAAGAAGAAGCGCTCTTAAGCGCCAGGAACGAAATTGATGCTATTTTTCAAAAAGCAGTCGGTAGAGAGATTATGTTAAAAGATCAGGCCGAGCATGCGAAAGATAAGCTGGACTATTCTTCAAGCCTTGAAGAAGCATCAAAACAGGCAGACCTGATTATTGAGGCGGTTCCGGAAAAAAGGGAAATCAAGCAGGCGGTCTTTGAACTGTTTGATGCACATGCACCTGCCGGATGCCTTTTTGCCACGAATACGTCCACAATGAGTCCGACAGAAATCGGCTCCTTTACAAACAGACCGGCGCAGGTCATTGCCATGCATTTCTTCAATCCGGTACATAAAATGCCGCTCATTGAAATCATCCGCGGTCTGGAAACAAGCGATGAAACAGCAGAAGCCATTCAGCAGGTTTCCAGGCAGATGAAAAAAGAGACGGTTGTCATCAATGAGTTCCCAGGCTTTGTCACGAGCAGAATCAGCGCCCTTGTCGGGAATGAGGCGTTCTACATGCTTCAGGAGGGAGTAGGATCAGCAGAGGAAATCGATAAAGCGATCCGCCTCGGGCTGAATTATCCAATGGGTCCGTTTGAACTCGGGGACCTGGTAGGACTGGATACAAGACTTAACAATTTAACCTATCTCCATCAGACGCTTGGGGAAAAATACAGACCCGCACCGCTGCTCGTACAATATGTCAAGGCAGGCAGGCTTGGCCGCAAGTCGGGAAAGGGTGTTTACACGTATACAAATGAAGGGAAAGGTGATTGAATCGTGCGTGAAGCGGTAATCGTCGATGCTCTCAGAACACCTGTCGGCCGCTACAAAGGAGCCCTGAAATCCGTTCGCCCGGATGACTTGGGAGCGATCGTCCTGAAAGGGCTGCTGGAGCGGAATAAGGGCCTGGCTCAAATTGAAGAGGTCGTTTTTGGCTGCGCGAACCAGGCCGGAGAGGATAATAGAAACGTTGCACGCATGTCGGCCCTGCTTGCCGGCCTGCCTGTGGAAACAGGCGGTACGACCATTAACCGCCTGTGCGGCTCGGGCCTCGATGCAGTCAATTATGCTGCCAGAGCGATCATAGCAGGAGAAGGGGACATCTACATAGCAGGGGGAACAGAAAGTATGACACGGGCCCCTTTTGTCATGGGAAAACCCGAATCCGATTATCCGAGAGGAACGATCGACCTGCTCGACACAACCATCGGCTGGCGCTTTATTAATGAAAGACTGCAGGAAAAATTCGGGACGGATTCCATGCCGGAAACAGCAGAAAATGTTGCAAGGCAGTTTGGCATTGCAAGAGAAGAGCAGGACCGGTTTGCCTATCACAGCCAGATGAAGGCAGCAGCAGCAATGGAAGCCGGAAAATTTGCAGAAGAAATCATTCCAGTCTCCATCCGCGACAGAAAAGGGAAGGGATTTATTGTAGACCGGGATGAGCATCCGCGGCCTGAAACGACGAGGGAAAAACTAGCTTCTTTGCGGCCGCTGTTCTCAGGGGGAACGGTCACAGCCGGGAATGCGTCCGGAGTGAATGACGGAGCGGCGGCTCTATTGATCATGAGCCTTGAAAAAGCAAACGAGCTTGGACTAAAACCCCTCGCAAAATATAAGGTTTCTGCCGTTGCAGGACTGGAGCCTTCCATCATGGGAATGGGACCCGTGCATGCCTCCCAAAAAGCTCTCACCCGTGCCGGACTCTCGGCAGCTGACCTTGGGCTGATCGAATTGAACGAGGCCTTTGCCTCTCAATCTATCGCCTGCATTAACGAGCTGGGACTCGATCCCGAAAAGGTAAATGTTAACGGAGGGGCTATTGCATTTGGCCATCCTCTTGGAGCAAGCGGCGCCAGAATCCTGACGACTTTGATTTATGAAATGAAACGCAGACAGGTCCGGTTCGGTCTCGCCACGATGTGCGTCGGGGTAGGTCAGGGCATTGCGACCATTGTAGAAAATATAGAATAAGAGAGAAGGATGGCTATGGAAAATGTACTTGTGAAAAAGAAAGAGGGCCTGGCTTACGTTACATTGAACCGGCCGGAATCCCTGAACTGCTTCAATTTTGACATGCTGATGGAATTAGGGGAATTAACGGAAAAGCTCCGCCATGACAAGGAGACACGTGTCGTCATTTTCACAGGAGCGGGAGAGAAGGCCTTCAGTTCCGGAGCCGACTTAAAGGAAAGAAAAACACTCAGCGAGGAAGATGTGCGCAGAAATGTTCACAAAATCAGGACTGTTTTCCATGAAATCTCCAAGCTTCCGCAAGTAACGATCGCAGCTGTAAACGGCTATGCCTTTGGCGGAGGGTTTGAGCTTATGCTTGCCTGTGATTTCCGTCTGGCTGCAGACCATGCCCGGATGGGACTCACTGAGACGAGCTGGGCGATTATTCCCGGTGCCGGGGGAACCCAGAGGCTGCCTCGGCTTATCGGGGAAGCGAAAGCAAAGGAACTGATTCTAACCGCCAGAAAACTGGATGCCGCTTCAGCATTTAACTTCGGCATTTTAACGGGAATCACTTCCTCAGACAGGCTCATGCAGGAGTGTGAAGACCTGGCAAGGGAAATTCTGAGCAATGGACCGGTAGCCGTAGAGCAGGCCAAATATGCCATCAGCTGCGGGATGGAAACAGACCTTGCTACGGGACTTGAAATTGAAGCGAAAGCCTACGAGCTTACCATCCCGACGTATGACAGAAGAGAAGCGCTCAACGCCTTTTCCGAAAAACGCCCTCCGCAATTTATAGGAAAATAGACGAAAAAAGTTGACAGAAGGGAACCATTCATTGTCAAATGGAGGATAATAGAGCGCTTAACTTTTCATAGAGAGTAGTGAAGGCAATGAACAGCACCATCAACACGAGATCCATGATCTTTACCCTATACGGGGATTACATCCGCCATTACGGCAACGAAATTTGGATCGGCAGCCTGATCCGCTTGCTGAAGGAGTTCGGCCACAACGAACAATCCGTCCGGGCCGCTATCTCCAGAATGAACAAACAGGGATGGGTAACCTCAAAAAAAATCGGCAACAAAAGCCATTATTTCCTGACAGAACGCGGAGCCGTACGCATGGAAGAAGCCGCCAAGCGGATCTTCAAGCTAAGTCCCGACAAATGGGACGGCAAGTGGCGGCTATTCATCTATTCCATTCCCGAAGAAAAGCGGGCAATCCGCGATGAGCTTCGCAAAGAACTCGTCTGGAGCGGCTTCGGGACGATGGCTAACAGCTGCTGGGTTTCGCCGAACGAATTGACCAAAGAAGTATACGCCCTCATGGATAAATACGAAATCCGTCCGTACGTGCACTTCTTCGCAGCCCAATACGACGGCCCCCATGAAAACAAAAAACTCGTAGAAGAATGCTGGGACCTAAACGAAATTAACCAGCGCTACGAAGAGTTTATTGGCGGCTACAGCCAAAAGTACATCATCGATAAAAACAAAATTCAAAAAGGGGAAATGACCGACGCCGAATGCTTCGTTGAGCGCACCAAGCTCGTACACGAATACCGGAAGTTCCTCTTCAGCGACCCCGGTCTGCCCGAAGAGCTGCTCCCGGAAAAATGGCTCGGCAGCCACGCCGCCTCCCTCTTCAGCAGCTACTACCGCGAACTTGCGGAACCGGCCAGCCGCTTCTTTGAAGAGGTATTCAAAGAAGGAAACGAACTAACGAACAAAGACTCTGAATACGATATTTATCAGCATCCGCTGCTGGTGGAGGAGAAATAACCATGGCTGCTGGGCCGGTGCTGGGCCGGGGCATGTCCCCACATGCTTCACCGCAGCGGGGGACGGAGACCGGCGAGTGCAGCCTCATATACCCCAAGGGATTCGGGAAGCGGTGCCGGAGCTTTAGTATGGTAGAGAAGCAGGGGCCAGGCACCGTGCCTGTCCCCACATGCTTCACCGCAGCGGGGGACGGAGACCGGCGATTGCAGCCTCATATACCCCAAGGGATTCGGCAAACGGTGCCGGAGCTTTAGTATGCTAGAGAAGCAGGGGCCAGGCACCCCGTACCGGAGCTCGGCAGATGATTCCTGGAGTGGTGCCTGAGCTTTGTTTGGTCTGCTGGTACAGGCCGGGCCAAACCCTCTCCTCCCCATTATGTAAACGCTTACACAAAGGAAGGGAGCTTTTAGTTTGAACCGTTTATGCAGCATTCTCAATATTGAAGTGCCCATCCTTCAAGGGGGGATGGGGAACATTAGCAATGCCAAGCTTACGGCTGCCATTTCGGAGGCCGGGGCGCTTGGTACGATTGGTGCCGGGACGCGCACACCTGATGAGGTGGAGAGGATTATACTGGAGACGAAGGAAAGGACTGCCAGACCATTTGCTGTCAATGTGGCGCTTTCGGTTTCTACCCACGCGAAAGAGCTGGCTGAAATAATCGTAAAGCATGAGGTAAAAGCTGTTTCGTTATCAGCAGGAAATCCTGCCCCCTTTATCCCTTACTTTCAAGAGCATGGAGTAAAGGTGCTGGCTGTGACCGCTTCTGTCAGGCAGGCGGAAAAAGCCCAAGCAGGTGGGGCGGACATTATCGTTGGTGAAGGGTTTGAGGCAGCCGGGCTGAATTCTCCGCTGGAGACCACAACACTTGCGCTCATCCCTCAGCTTGTGGATGCGGTTCAAATTCCTGTAGCTGCAGCCGGAGGCATTGCGGATGGGCGGGGGCTTGCTGCCATGCTTGTGCTTGGTGCAGAAGGAGTTCAGATGGGGACAAGGTTTATTGCAACGAAAGAAGCCCCTTTTTCTCCGCTGTATAAGCAGCGCCTTTTAGAAGCGGATGATCATGGGACCATGGTGATCGGCCGTTCAGTGGGAAGAGTGAGAAGAGTCCTGAGAAATCCTTATGCCGGACGTGTGCTTGATAACGAAAGTAAGGGCATGTCACTTGAAGAATATAGCCGCCAAACCGATGAAGAGTTTCATATTGCCGGTGCAATTGATGGAAACGAGAATGCAGGTTATTGGAACAGCGGCCAGATAGCAGGATTGATTCGGGAAATTCCTTCTGTAAAAGAAGTCATAAACGAGATGAAAACAGACTTTGATAAAGCGGCCGCCAGACTGAAAGAAATAAATTTTTAAATATTCTAAATATTTATTGACGTGCCAATTTCCTGATGATACCATTACGTTGAAATAACGCACTTGATATTTTCGACATACTTTTTGTAAGAGTTTTACAGTTCTTATATCAAAAGGGGGATTTTTGCTGATGAAAAAGGCGAAGGTATGGCTTGGAATGGCTGTAGCAGCAGGTCTGATTTTGAGCGGATGCGGAAATAAACAGAATGCTTCCGGCGGAGAAGGCGGCAGCGGGGAAGAAGCAGGAAAAACGTATAAAATCGGAGTCACCCAAATTGTGGAGCATGCCTCCCTTGACGATGCTTTTAAAGGATTTAAAAAAGCGCTGGAGGACAAAGGGATAAAAGCGGAATTTGATGTAAAGAACGCGCAGGGGGATTCAAGCACAAATACGACCATTGCCACGACCCTCGTGAGCCAAAAGCCTGATCTGATCTTCGCTAACTCTACCCCAAGCTCACAGGCAGCGCTGAGCGCAACAAAGGACATTCCGATTTTATTCAGCTCAGTGACCGATCCTGTTGGAGCGGAGCTGGTTGATTCATTAGAGAAACCCGGAGGAAATGTAACTGGCACTATCGATGCTCATCCTGATGCAATTCTAAACACGATGAAGTTTATTAAAGAAGAGCTTGGAGGGGAAAAAGTCGGCATGCTCTACAATGCGGGAGAGCAGAATTCCGTGTCCCAGGTGGAATCGGTGAAGAAAGTAATGGAAGAACTGGAACTCGAGCCGGTAACAGCTTCCGTCTCAACCAGTGCTGACGTCAAGCAGGCGGCTGAGTCCATGGCGGGAAAAGTGGATGCGTTTTACATCGTTACTGATAACACCGTCATTTCCGCTGTTGAATCTGTCGTTTCAGTAGCAAATGATAAGAAAATCCCGCTGCTTACCGCTGATTTGGACTCGCTGAACCGGGGTGCCTTTGCGGCTTACGGATTTAAATATTACGACATTGGCTACCAGGCAGGCGAAATGGCTGCGCAAGTACTGACTGGAGAGAAGAAGGCAGGGGACATTCCGGTGGAAGTGCCAGGAGATCTTAAGCTGATGATTAACAAACAGGCAGCTGAAGCAATGGGCATTGAAATCAAGCCGGAGTGGGATGAGCAGGCTGAATACACTGAATAACAGTTAGGGGCGATTCGCAATGTTTTCTGCATTATTCGGTTCTGTTGAATTGGGCATCATTTATGCCATCATGGCGCTTGGCGTCTATTTATCCTTCAGGGTGCTTGATTTTCCTGACCTGACCGTTGATGGGAGCTTCGTTACTGGAGCTTCCGTGGCGGCGGCAATGATCGTGCTCGGCTTTAATCCTTTAGCGGCGACTGCAGCAGCTGCAGCAGCAGGCTTTGCAGCGGGGTCGATAACAGGGGTCTTGAATACAAAGGGGAGGATCAACCCGCTGCTTTCAGGAATATTGATGATGATTGCTTTGTACTCCATCAATCTGCGCATCATGGGAACGACTTCAGAAACGTCGATTGGCGTTCCGAATATTCCTCTCCTAAATTCTGAAACCATCTTTACATGGGTATCTGATTTTTCAAAGAATCTTGGGATTGATGCTCCTTTAAATGGAATGCTCTCGGCTATTGGATTAGGCAGCAGCCTTCCGTCTGGCTGGGGCATCCTGATCTTTATGCTGCTCGTGACCTTTGCGATTAAGGGGCTGACGGACCTCTTTCTTAAGACCGAGACCGGGCTTGCCATCCGCGCTACCGGTGATAACCGGCGGATGATCCGCAGTTTTTCCGCCAACACAGATTCCCTGATAATTTTGGGTCTGGGGCTATCCAATGCGTTAGTTGCCTCATCCGGTGCATTGGTGGCACAATATGCCAAGTTCTCGGATATCGGAATGGGAATCGGGATGATCATAATCGGACTTGCTTCTGTCATTATTGGAGAAGCGATATTCGGCACGAAAACCATTGCCAGAACGACGCTTGCTGTCATCGGCGGGGCTGTTATCTACAGGATTGTCATTAGTCTTTCTCTGCAGGTTGAATGGCTGGATACCGGAGATTTAAAGCTGATCACCGCAGTGATTGTTATTTTCGCATTGATTGTTCCGATGATTCTCGAGCGGTACAGGCAGAAAAAGCGAAAAGAGAAGCGCTACCAGGAGCGGATGCGGGAGCTTCACGGTGTAAATGGAGAGGGGGAGGCCATTGCTGCATCTAAAGCAGATTAACAAGATTTTCAATGAAGGCACGCCGGATGAAAAAATTGCTTTGGACCGAATCAACCTTTCTTTAAAACAAGGGGATTTCGTGACCATTATCGGGAGCAACGGAGCCGGCAAATCAACGATGATGAATGTGATATCCGGCGTTCTTTCTCCGGATGTCGGGATCGTGGAAGTGGACGGGAAGGACGTTACAATTCTCCCTGAATACAAACGGTCAAAGCTGATCGGCAGGGTGTTTCAAGATCCTATGGCCGGAACCGCTCCTTCGATGACGATAGAGGAAAATCTGGCAATGGCCTACTCGCGGAATAAAAAACGCGGATTTAAAGCAGCCGTAACAAAAAAACGGCATGATTTTTTTAAGGAATCCCTCGCATCCATTCATCTGGGGCTTGAAAACCGGATGAACGCAAAGGTGGGGATGCTTTCCGGAGGCGAAAGACAGGCGCTTTCCCTGCTTATGGCGACGTTCACCGAGCCGTCCATTCTGCTTCTGGACGAGCATACTGCCGCCCTTGATCCTTCCAGAGCCGAGCTGATCACCAATCTCACGAGAGAAATTGTAAGCAAATTTGGTTTAACAACCCTCATGGTGACCCATAATATGCAGCAGGCCCTTGATTTAGGAAACCGGCTGATTATGATGGATAAAGGACAGATCATTCTGTCTGTTGATGAAGAAAAGAAAAAAGAGCTCACCATTGAAAAGCTGATGAGCGAATTTCAGCGGATACGAGGCGAACAGATGGCGAGCGACCGCGCCCTGCTGAATGCTTACTAAACATCGCCAAGCATGAAGGAAGGAAGTCTCCCGGTCCTCGGGTTCAGCAGACTTCTTTCTTTTTTTCACTCCCTAACGATGAATTGCCCAGTGCATGGCCCGGATTGCATCAGAAGCATGCATCCCCCAATGGATTTCAAACATGAACTTCCAATTCCAAAGGGCAGCCTGGTGGAATCCTTTTTCATAAAGAAAAATCCCGCTCTTTACATCTTTGTAAATATCCAAAATGTCATCTGATAGCGCCACCTGTACAGGTTCGTCCCTTTCGTATGGATCAAACACCTCCCAATATTCGCCCCCGAGCTGAAAGTCTATTGAAGGAATCTCATAATCAAGCTCACCTTCCTTATTTGCATGCTCAGCAATTTCCGTTTCGGGAAGAGACAAAGCCTTTGCATACAGATCAATTAAAACACTCAACAGGTCTTTCATTTTCGCCCGCTCTTCTTCCTGATTTGAACCGTATTGCTCTGCAGTCCGGCAAAACCTGGACGCTGAATGAAAAAACTCGAAAGCATGATCCTTCATAGTCACCCTCCGCTTCAAAATATATGTAGAGGAATTCGGTACAGCACGATCAAATTCCTTTTTTGCCGGCCGCAGGTGGAGAGGCTAAACTTGTACGCTAGGTTTTGCGACGAGGTTTTGCGGCAGGGACAGGGGGAGCTGTTTTGGTTGTTGTGGCTGTAGAGGTTGTGGTGGTGGCAGTGGCAGTGGCTGTACCGGTTGCGCTTATTTCACTGACTGTCGCAACCCTTCCTCCGTCCCCCGTTACGGTAAAGTATCGGGGGCCAGAGGCAGAAATCTCCTCTTCCTTCTCCACCAACGCTTTTAAGGAGCAGGGGACAGAGGAAAACTAGTAGACATAATTGGGGTCGGAGGATGCCTCCGTCCCCTCTTATTGGATTATTCGGGGTCGGAGCCCCAACCTTTCAATCCCTTGTGCAGCAAAGTGTCATCGGAATGGTGCCGGAGGTTTAGTGCTTTAGCACAGCGGGGGTCGGAGGCAAGAGCAGTCCAGCTTCCTTAGAGCTGGGGTACGGGTGGTGATTCCGGAAGGTTAGTGCTTTAGCACAGCGGGGGTCAGAGGCAAGAGCAGTCCAGCTTCCTTAGAGCTGGGGTACGGGTGGTGGTGCCGGAGGTTTAGTGCATTAGCACAGCGGGGGTCGGAGGCAAGAGCAGTCCAGCTTCCTTAGAGCTGGGAGACGGGTGGTGATTCCGGAGGTTTAGTGCTTTAGCACAGCGGGGGTCGGAGGCAAGAGCAGTCCAGCTTCCTTAGAGCTGGGAGACGGGTGGTGATTCCGGAGGTTTAGTGCTTTGTTAAAGTAAGAGCCCGCTCCCAGCAGATGAACCCTCTTTCACTCTGTAAAATTTAACAGAAATAGCTAAGTGTGTATTGAAAAAAATATAACGTAATGATAAGATTGCGTTAAATAAACGTTATTAAACATAATTGTAACATTATGTCGGAATTGGTCTGCAAAGGCGGAGATGGGATGAAAATAGGGATGGAGATTGGCTGTCAGGCTGATTGTGAAGTGACAGTAACACCGGATTTATTTGCTCAATTTGAAGGGAAGGTTGTTCATCCCGTCTATTCTACTGTTTCAATGGTGCACAGTATGGAATGGGCTTCGCGGAAGATCATTCTTCCTTTTTTAGAAGAGGAAGAAGAAGGAATGGGGGCTTCGGTTAAGGTTAAGCATATCGCTCCAGCTGGGGAAGGCGCCGTTGTTAAGACAACCGCAACGCTCGTGAAGGTGGAGAAAAATCTCATATATACAGAGGTAGAAGCCTATAGCGGTAACCGGCTGGTCGGAAAGGGAGAGGTTGTGCAGATCATTTTGCCGAAGGGTGAAATACGGTCAAAAATAGAACAGGTTCAAACGGGAGGGAATTTATGAAAGCGGTTACTTTTCTTGAAGAACGGGGGTCCGCAGAGATGGATGTGTTTTCTGAAATCAGCGGTCATGAACAAGTGGTTTTCTGCAATGACCCTCATACCGGCCTTAAAGCTATTATTGCGATACATAATACAACTCTTGGTCCGGCGCTCGGCGGCTGCCGAATGCGTCCATATGCAACGGTAAATGAAGCACTGAATGATGTACTGAGGCTTTCGAAAGGCATGACTTATAAGTGCGCTGCCGCTGATGTTGATTTTGGAGGGGGAAAATCCGTTATTATCGGCGATCCGCTTGGAGAAAAATCACCAGAGCTGTTCAGGGCTTTCGGCCAGTTTGTAGAATCGCTTAAAGGACGTTTTTACACTGGGACCGATATGGGGACCACTCCTGAGGATTTTGTTCACGCCTCAAAGGAGACACAATGCATTGTCGGCATTCCGGAGGAGTATGGCGGAAGCGGGGATTCATCGATTCCTACCGCTCTGGGAGTAATTTATGGGATTAAGGCAACGAATAAAGCGGTCTGGGGAGACGATGCTCTTCAAGGAAGAACCTATGCGATTCAGGGACTTGGAAAAGTAGGGTTTAAGGTGGCGGAACGTCTGCTTGAGGAAGGGGCTGACTTGTTTGTTTCAGATATCAATGAGGCAGCTTGTGAGCTTCTTGTTCAAAAAGCGAAGGATCTTCCCGGTTCTGTTAAATCTGTAAGGGGAGAGGACATATACGGAGTGAGTGCTGACGTTTTTGTCCCATGCGCTCTGGGCGGAATCATTAATGACTGGACCATTGAAGAGCTGAAAGTGAAAGCGATTGCGGGTTCGGCTAACAATCAGCTGGAGCGGGAAGAGCACGGTCAGGACCTATGGAGAAGAGGCATCCTGTATGCACCTGACTACATTGTGAATGCAGGAGGACTCATTCAAGTGGCAGATGAGCTGTATGAGCCGAATAAGCAGCGGGTGCTTACGAAAACAAAAGCGATTTACACTTCGCTGTTAGAGGTTTACAAGCATTCTGAGGACCGGGGAATTTGTACGGCAGAAGCAGCCGATCTGTTCTGCGAGCAGCGAATTGAAGCGAGAAAGCACCGCAGCAGCTTCTTTACAGCAGACCGGAAGCCGAAATGGAACATAAAGCGATAACGCGGGAGGGATAGGAATGGAGAACGGGTTTGCAATGATTCAAATCATGGATGAAAACGGTAATCTCGTAAACGGGGAATTTCAATCAGTGATCTCTGAATCTCTTACAAAAGAAATGTATGAAAAAATGATTCTCGTCCGCACGTTTGACCGAAAAGCGATTTCACTTCAAAGGCAGGGGCGGCTTGGAACGTATGCTCCTTTTGAGGGTCAGGAAGCGGCTCAGGTAGGAAGCGCTTCAGCGTTGAATGAGCGCGACTGGCTTTTCCCGACGTACCGGGATCATGCAGCGACGATTACCTTTGGGCATTCCCTTCCGCACGTGCTGCTGTATTGGAATGGTAGGAGTGAAGGCTGTCTGGTTCCCGGCGGCAAACGAATTTTTCCTCCCGCAGTGCCGATCGCAACACAGCTTCCGCATGCTGCCGGGGCGGCACTCGCTGAAAAGCGCAGGGGAACAGACCATGCAGCCATCGTTTATTTTGGTGATGGGGCAACGTCAGAGGGAGATTTCCATGAAGGGCTCAATTTTGCAAGCGTATTCAAATCTCCTGTCGTCTTTTTTAACCAAAATAATCACTTTGCCATCTCGGTTCCGATAGAAAAGCAGATGAATTCGGAAACGATTGCCCAGAAATCTGTAGCTTATGGCATACCGGGCTACAGGATCGACGGGAATGATGTATTTGCTGTTTATTTTTATACAAAGCAAGCGCTGGACAGGGCAAGAAAAGGGGATGGTCCGACCTTGCTGGAGGCGGTTACATGGAGATATGGCGCTCATACGACAGCCGATGACCCGAAGAAATACCGAAATCAGGAAGAGAGTCTGAATAAAAAGAGAACGATTGACCCCCTTCTCAGGCTTGAGCGGTTTATGAAAAATGAAGGCATTTGGGAAGAAGACTGGGCGGCTGACGTTCAAAAGAACGCCGAGGAGAAGATAGAAGAAGCAGTGGCTGAAATGGAAGCCTTCCCTCCTCCTGATGTTAAGGACTTGTTCGATCATGTTTTTGAAGAGAAAACGTGGACCATTAAAGAGCAGGAAGAAGACTACATGAACCATATAAGAGGTGCTGGCCGATGAGTATGGAAATGAAGGTGAAAACCAATAAGCTGACGATGGTTCAAGCTGTAACCGATGCGCTCAGAACGATGCTGCGGAAAAATGAGGAGGTCGTCCTTCTCGGAGAAGACATCGGAAGCAACGGAGGCGTTTTCCGCGCAACCGAGGGGCTTATCGAAGAATTTGGCGAGGACCGGATAATGGACACTCCATTAAGCGAAGCGGGGCTGATGGGTGCCGCGATTGGAATGGCAGTTAACGGAATGAAGCCGGTGGCAGAAATTCAGTTTCTTGGTTTTATTTACCCTGCCTACGAACAGATTGCGACCCATGCGACCCGGATCCGGATGAGGACGCTGGGTAAGTACACCGTCCCGCTTGTCATCAGAGCACCGTATGGAGCCGGGATCCGTGCTCCGGAAATTCACTCTGACAGTGCGGAAGCGCTTTTTACCCATATGCCGGGAATAAAAGTGGTTTGTCCTTCTACCCCTTACGATGCAAAAGGGCTTCTCATTTCAAGCATTAAAGATCCGGATCCTGTTCTGTTCCTGGAGCCGCTGAGATTATACCGTGCGGGTAAGGGCGAGGTGCCGGATGAGGAGTATCAGGTTGAAATCGGCAAGGCGGCTGTCAGAAAGCAGGGAAGCGACGTAACCCTCCTGTCCTGGGGAGCGATGGCGCTGCAAACGCTGAAGGCTGCCGAGGAGCTGGAAAAATCAGGTGTCAGCTGCGAGGTCATTGATTTGCGGACCTTGTATCCTCTCGATAAAGAAACGATTGCCGCTTCGGTTCAGAAGACAGGGAGAGCGGTTATTGTACAGGAAGCGCATGCAACAGGCGGTGCGGCGAACGATGTCATGGCTGTGATTAACGATACCTCCTTCCTTTACCTGCGGGCCCCGGTTGCCCGGGTGAGCGGTTTCGATGTGCCCGTTCCGTTTTTTGCGCTGGAAGAGCATTATTTGCCGGGCCCGGATCGGATTATGAAGGCAGTGGAGAAAACGGTTCAATTTTAAAGGAAGCGGGTGAAACGATGCTGGAAGTGAAGCTGCATGATATTGGAGAAGGGATGACCGAAGGGGACATTCTTCACTATTTCGTTAAGCAGGGGGAAAAGGTTGAACGGGATCAGCCCCTTATTGAAGTCCAAACGGATAAGATGACAGCGGAGCTCCCCTCGCCGGGAGCGGGAGTTGTCAAAGAAATACTGATTGATCCTGGATCCACAGTGACCGTAGGGACTACACTCTTAATCATTGAGTCAGAGGATACAGGCGCTGTTTCTGCAGAAAAAAGCAGTGCAGGCCCCCGTCCGCTTTCAGCGCGAGTGCTTGCAACTCCGTATACGAGAAAGCTTGCAAGGGAACGCCGGATTGATATTGAACAGATTAAGGGATCCGGTCCTGCCGGAAGAGTAACCGATGAGGATGTACTGGGCACAGCCCGAAAACCGGAGCCGGAAGCGGAAGTGGGGATCCAATCGGTGGCGGATATGCCGGAGCCCCATCCGATTCAGCAGGTTTCAGATGCTGCAGAACGGTTGACGATTCCCTTTAAAGGAAGAAGAAGGCAAATTGCAAAGAAAATGGTGCACGCTTTAAAAACCATTCCGCATGTAACCCATTTTGAGGAAGTGGACATGACGGAGCTGCTTCTTTTCAGAAAAGAACTGAAGGAAGCCGGCCGCCCGTTATCGGCAGCAGCATTTTTCATAAAGGCTGCGGCAATCGCTTTGAAAGACTTCCCGGTCTTTAATGCGAAGCTGGATGAAGAAAATGAAGTGATTGTGGTAGAGCCGGAGTACAATATCGGATTGGCTGCAGATTCACCTGAAGGGCTGATTGTGCCGGTGATAAAGCAGGTAGAATCCAAATCGATCATTCAGGTGAATAGGGAAATGAAGGAGTTAAATGAAAAGGCAAGGGAGAACCGCCTGAGCCGCCATGAGCTTACAGGAGGAACCTTTACGATCAGCAATGTCGGACCGCTCGGAAGCATGGGTGCAACGCCGGTCATTAACCATCCGGAGACAGGTCTGATGGCGCTGCATGCAACGAAGGAGAAACCAGTCGTACGCAATGGCGAAATTGTAATTGGCTGGATGATGAATGTGTCTATGTCCTTTGACCACAGAGTTGCAGACGGTGCCACCGCTGTAGCATTTACAAACCGTTTCAAAGAATTAATTGAACATCCTAAAATGCTGATTGTGGAGCTGGTTTAATGGTAGTAGGAGAACTTGCGCAGGAGAGAGACGTTCTGATCATTGGAGGTGGACCGGGGGGGTATACGGCTGCAATCAGGGCCGCCCAGCTCGGCAGGGAAGTGACCTTAATTGAAAAAGCGGAGCTTGGCGGAATCTGTCTTAACCAAGGGTGTATCCCGTCAAAAGTACTCGCTCATGTATCTTCACAATACCGGGAGCTTTCGAATCTTGACCGGTTTGGAATCGGCATTTCAGAGCCATCCTTTGATCTGCCGCAGACGATGGAGTTTAAACGTTCCATAATAGCTGACTTAAGAAAAGGTGTTGAGGCGCTGTGCCGTCAAAATAAAATAGAGCTTGTACAAGGAAAGGCCTCGTTTTTATCCGCTGACCGGATTGGTGTGGAAAATGGAGATGATTTTCAGGTATTCACATTCCGTTCAGCGGTTATCGCGGCTGGAAGCTCCCCTGCCCGTCACCGGGCTGCCGGACCGGATCATGCGCAGATACTTGATTCAAGGTCGCTCTATACGCTGGAAACGCTGCCGGAGCACTTGATTATATACGGAAACGATTATATAGCCATCGAAGCGGCTTTCAGCTACAGGTCGCTGGGCTGTGAAGTCACCCTTCTGCACGAGAAGGAGTTCGCAGGCCTGGATGCCTCCATAGAAAAAGAGCTTACAAGAGTGATGAAAAAAGCCAAAATCAAACGGCTCAAAAATAGGCTGCTTGTCCAGGCTGAAAACCGAAACGGAAAACTGGGCGCAGCCTTTAAATCCGAAGACGGAGCTATACAGGAAATAGAAGGCACACACCTTTATATGCAGACTGAAATGCAGGGGAATTCCAAAGAGCTTGGCCTGGACCGCCTTGGTATGGATATAGATGCAGACGGTTTTATTAAGGTGGACCATGAATGCCGTACATCTGTAGAGGGAATCTGGGCGGTTGGCGATATTACCGGCGGAGACCAGCTGGCTGTCAAAGCCATCACCCAGGCAAAAGCGGCCGCCTCTTCCATCGCAGGTCTACCGGCTGAGTGGAATGCCGGATTCATGCCGCGGGTAATCCGAAGCCAGCCGCCTGTCGCCTGCAGCGGCATGACGGAAGAGGAAGCGAAAGCGGCCGGATATCGTGTCCAAACGGGGATTTTTCCGTTCGCAGGAAATGGGTTCGCTGCGATCAGCGGGCAAAAGGACGGCATTGTAAAAGTAATAGCGGATGCAGATCATGAAGTAATTCTGGGCATTCATCTGATGGGAAGCGGAGCGTCAGAACTGATCAGCACCGGAATGACCGCCTTGGAAATGGCGGGGAGAATAGAAGATTTAACGTTCCCGCTCTACCCCCACCCAAGTATGAATGAAGGACTGCTGGAAGCAGTGGAGGATGTTTTGGGTTATGCAATTCACAAAGCTCCCTCCAAAGTACCTGTCAGACAAAACTAACTTCAGCTTGTAAGACGGACGATGCGAACGCGCGTCCGTCTTTTTGATGGCAAAAAGTCCCCGCTCATGCGAAAATAGGAGATAGATTAAAAGAGCACAATGAAGGGATGAGCAGGTGTGATTGTCATTTTGGCAGAAAAGCCGGATCAGGGAAAGCTGCTCGCTTCTCCTTTTCCATCCGTTAAAAGAGAGGGCTATATTGAGATTCAGCCCTGCAGCCAGTTTCCGCATGGGGCAAAGGTTACGTGGGCGATCGGCCATTTAGTAGAGCTGAAGAACCCTGATGAGTATGACCCGTCATGGAAAAAGTGGTCGCTCGCCAGCCTGCCGATCATTCCGGAGCGGTTTGAATACAAGGTAACTAAGGACAAAGCAAAGCAGTTCAGAGTGGTGAAATCCCTGCTGAAGGAAGCCTCTCAAATCATTATCGGGACGGATGCAGCCAGAGAGGGAGAAAATATTGCCCGTTTGCTGATTATGATGGCAGGAGCCTCCCGCAAGCCGACAAAGAGGCTTTGGCTTTCATCCTATACTGATCATGCGGTCCGGAAGGGATTTGCAGCTCTTAAAGAAGGAAAAGAAAGCGAACCGCTATTCTATGAAGCCCAGGCGAGGCAAATAGGCGACTGGCTCGTTGGGATTAATGCAAGCAGACTCTATACGCTGCTCCTCCAGCAAAAAGGGATCAGAGAGAATTTCAGTGTCGGACGTGTTCAGACTCCAGTT
The DNA here is from genome assembly GCF_050107715.1 of Metabacillus sp. 84. NCBI lineage: Bacteria > Bacillati > Bacillota > Bacilli > Caryophanales > Bacillaceae > Metabacillus > Metabacillus sp. 84. The sequence continues at coordinate 101,213 of NZ_JBNILN010000010.1, forward strand.
CTGAAATTAATCTATGACCGTCAAAAGGAAATTGAACAGTTCAAACCTGAGCCATTCTTTGAGCTGGAGGGTGAATTTACGGTGAAGAATGGAAAATACAATGGGAAAATTCAAAAGAAATTTAAAACAGAAGAGGAAATGCGCAGGGCGGTAAGTCCGGAGATAACCTCTGAAACAAATCAATATGATGCTAAGGTTAAAGACAGAAAGGTTCAGGAAAAACGGCTGAAGCCTCCGCAGCTGCATAGTCTTTCCACCCTTCAGTCCAATTTGAACAGAAGGACGAAAATGAGCCCGACAACTGTGCTGAAAACAGTGCAAAAGCTTTATGAGAAAGGATATGTTTCTTATCCGAGGACGGACAGCCAGTATATTACAGAAGAGGAATTTACTTATATAAAATCCAACATTAAAGGCTATCAAACTACTTTTTCCATCGACTTTACTCCTAAATTCCTTTATCCTTCCAAACGATTTGTAGATGCCGGGAAAGTAAAGGATCACTATGCGATTGTCCCGACAGAAAAACTGGTGACACCCGCAAAGTTTGCGTCTTTTTCCCCGCAGGAAAAAACCGTTTATGAGGAAATCGTCAAAACTGCCTTAAAGATGTTTATGGAAGACCATGTATATGATGAGACCGTCATTACAACATCAATTGGAAAAAACGATTTTTTATCTAAAGGAAGAACGGTTAAGGTGACTGGCTGGAAGGCTCTTGAGGGAAAAGGGGAGAAGAAAGAAGAGGAGCAGCCTTTGCCGGAGGTAACGTCAGGGGAAGCAGCCCGGGCTGTACTAAACGTAAAAGAAGGCATGACCCAGCCGCCGAAGCCTTATACGCTTGGCCAGCTCATCACATTAATGAAAACGGCAGGGAAGTATATTGAGGACAAAGAAATGAAGGATGCGCTAAATGCGGCCGAGGGTCTCGGAACGGAGGCAACAAGAGCGGGCATCATTGACACCCTGCTTCTGAGAGAGTTTATAGAAGTGAATAAAAACAGTGTGTCTGTCACTCAAAAAGGCAGCATTCTCTGCGAAGCAGTGGATGGAACCCTTCTTTCCAAACCGGAGATGACGGCCAAGTGGGAAACCTTCCTAAAAGGAATTGGGACGGGAGAGAAATCAAAAGATGTGTTCATCGAAAATGCCGGCAAGCTTTGCTTTGCGCTTATGGAGCAGGCAAAGACGGATGTAGGACGGGTGAATACAGAAGGCCTGGCCGCAGCTGTACAGCATGAAGGGGCAATCTGCCTTTGTCCTGTCTGTAAAGAAGGGAACATTCTTGACCGGAAATCGTATTACGGCTGCTCCGGCTACATGAAGGGCTGCAAGCAGTCTTTTCAAAAGAAAATTCTCAATAAAACAATCAGTCCGGCCCAGATTAAGCTGCTGTGCGAAAAAGGGAAGACCAGGAAAATTAAGGGCTTCAAAGGAAAGAAAACGTTTGATGCTTATCTCGTTCTAAAGAACGGGAAGATTGAATTTTCTTTCAGCTAGTTCTGCTTTTATTAAGGGGGGACGGACGATGCTCCGGCACGTCCGTCTTTCTATTGGTAAAAAGGTCCGTAACGTGCGAAAATATAAAAGAATATAAAACTGCTGTTAATAGACGGAATATTTTGAGATAATAACAGGACTAAAGAACGGATTATATGGTTGTAATTCCCACTGCTCGCATAGAGTTTTTTAGACAAATTTTGCAGGGTTTTGCAAAGTAAGCTTCGAATATAGTAGCTAATTAAGCCGCATCTCTTATTAGGAGGAAAATATGGATTATTTGGAGACAATTCACCCTCAGCTTGGAAGAGTCGTAGAAAACATTGAAAAAGTGATGGCAGGGAAGCGGGAAGCGGCTGTTTTATGTTTGACGGCCCTGTTGGCAAAAGGCCATGTGCTTCTTGAGGACGTGCCTGGGGTCGGAAAAACGATGATGGTCCGATCTCTGGCAAAGTCTGTTGGAGCGGATTTTAAACGCATTCAGTTTACGCCGGATTTACTGCCTTCAGATGTAACGGGCATCTCTATATATAATCCTCAAAAGATGGAATTTGAATACCGCCCCGGTCCGATTATGGGCAACATTGTTCTTGCGGACGAAATCAACCGCACCTCGCCAAAAACGCAATCTTCGCTGCTGGAAGGAATGGAGGAAGGGAACGTTACGATTGACGGGGAAACGATGCCCCTTGGAAGACCTTTCTTCGTTCTGGCTACCCAGAATCCGATTGAGTATGAAGGGACCTATCCGCTCCCGGAGGCGCAGCTGGACCGTTTCCTGTTCAAAATTAAAATGGGCTATCCTACTCAGGCGGAGGAACTGCTTGTCTTGAACCGGGCTGACGGAGATGTGCCAATTTCCACGATTGAGCCGGTGATTTCAAGAGAGGAGCTCTTAAGCCTTCAGGATGAGATGGAAAGCGTGTATATTGATGAGACTGTGAAGCGCTACATTATAGATTTAGTGACGAAAACCCGCAAGCATCCATCCGTCTATCTCGGTGCAAGCCCGAGGGGATCAGTAGCCCTCATGAAAGCGTCCAAGGCATTTGCGTTCCTCTCCGGACGTGACTACGTTATTCCGGATGATGTTCAGTATCTGGCTCCGTTTGCGCTTCCGCACCGTATGATCTTAAAGTCGGAAGCCCGCTATGATGGGCACACGGCTGCTGACCTTGTAGAGGAAATCATCAGCCGGACACCTGTGCCTGTGAAGAGGTCCATGACCCCTTGATGGAGATGCTGAGAAATCTAAAGTTGATCTGGAAATTAATCCTTTTGCTTTTATTAACGGCTTTAGCCTTCTGCTATGCAATGTTCCAAGGAGGATTCGTCAGCTGGTTTCTCTTTTTTTCATTCCTTCCGTTCGCTGTTTACTCCATCCTGCTGGCAATCTATCCGCTGCAAACGTTTGAGGCATCAAGAGAGATCAGTCAGGATCAGTTTTCAGCCGGCGATGTTCTCAAAGCGAGAGTGACACTGCAAAGATCCTTTCCATTTCCATTTATCTATTTAATTGCAGAAGAATGCCTGCCTCCCGGACTTAAGCAGACTCAGGATGACATTCCGGCGAGAAAATGGTTCTATCTGGGCTTAAGCCGGAAAGCTGTATTCTCTTACACCGTGCAGTCGATGAAGCGGGGGGAGCATGAGTTTTCCCAGATCCGGATTAAAACCGGGGACCTTCTCGGTTTGTTTGAGAAAGAAGCCAGAATTGAGACGAAAGAGACGATTATCGTGTATCCTTCCACGTTCTCTATGTCCTACAAGCATTCGAGGCCGCAGTACGAGCAGGGGGCAAGCGCCGTTACCCAGCGCTACATGAAAGATACTTCCATGGCATCGGGAATACGTGACTATCAGCCTGGCGACCGGATGGCATGGATTGACTGGAAAGCGACAGCGAAGAGAGATTCGTTTATGACGAAAGAATTTGAACAGACGCGCACCCATGATGCGGTGATTATCATGGACCAGCAGGATTCAGAAGCATTTGAGGCGATGATAACCTTCACTGCTTCACTTTCCAAAGCGATTATTAAAGAAGGGTCTCCTCTTGGTTTTATTCTGCTTGGCTCTACTTTGGACACTACGGCCGCATTGCCTGGGGGAAGGCAGCTTCAGACTATTTTCAGTAAGCTTGCACGGGTGAAGCCCGAGCCCAGCCAAAGCGCTTTTTCTTTATGGGAGGAGAGGATGGCGAGCCGCGGAGGCTACAGTTCGTCCAATTTGTTCATTGTATCCGTGCTTTCTCTTGAACTTGTCAGGAAGCTTGAGTACCGGGCCGGATATAGTGAATTAAAGCTCTATTTTGTCCGCAAGGACCGCGATCGCCCGACTCAAGAGGAAGAGGTATTGCTCGACCGCCTGAACAAGAGAGGGATTGTTTCTGAATTCGTATCAGAGGGGAGCTTTACCCGGACTTTAAAAGAGGTGAAAATCCTGTGAAAATTTTTGATGCTCCAAAAGGGGATTTCCTATCCAATGCGGCAGCTCTTCTTTATTATGTGTTTGCTTTCTTTTTGCTTTGGGAATGGCTTGCTCCGCTGAATGTCTACACAGATACCGCTTCCACCGGAATTTTTGTCTCGTTTATCGCACTTAACTTCATTTTGACTTACTTGCGAGTAAACTGGCTGATCTCCCTGGTGCTCCAGCTTGTTTTCGTCTTCATTGCACTGGGGCGTCTCTTTTACGAAGGGCAGCCGATGCTGGAGGGATTCCGCAGCTTCGCAGAGGAGTTTGTTTACAACATCAGCCTTATTCCGGCATCCTCTTGGATGGAAATGACTTCAGCATTCAGGACGTTTTTATTTTTTGTTCTGCTCTCCCTTCTTGTTTACCTGCTGCATTACTGGATCATTGTCCAAAAACGCATCCTATTCTTTTTTGTAATGACGCTTGTGTATGTCACCATCCTGGATACGTTTACAGAGTATGATGCCGCTCTCCCGGTTATCCGCATCGTCATTGCAGGGTTTTTCCTGCTCGGCATGCTCAATTTTGACCGGCTCACGGGGGTGGAAAAACTTAAGGTAAAAAGGTATACCCGTCTGAAGTGGACAGTCACACTTCTCGTGTTTGTGGCAGCATCGATTTTCGCCGGAGTGGCGGCTCCGAAAGCAGCGCCGCAATGGGAGGATCCGGTGCCGTTCCTGACAGCTTATGGACCGCTTGAAGGGCTGAACGGTTCAGGAATGAAAAAAATCGGCTATGGCACGAATGATCAGAGCCTTGGCGGAGCTTTTGTGCAGGATGATACACCGGTTTTTACTGCTGAAGCTATGAAGCGCCATTATTGGAGAGTCGAAACGAAGGATGTTTATACCGGGAAAGGCTGGGAGACTTCCCAGCAGGAAAATGAGCTGGAAATGACAGAGAAAAATGATATCGGCATCAGCTGGTACGAGGACGGGGCGGAAACAGAATTTCTTTCGGCTGCAGTGAAAATCGAAGGGGATTACAAATACAATCATGTCATCTATCCGCTTGGATTCAGCGAATACTTTTCCGAAGAAGCGGAAGGCCTTCTTATTAATATGAACAATGAACGAATCACGCCTTCCGGAATTCCCCAAGGGGAAAAAGTAACTGAGTATGAAATGAATTATGAGTATCCGAGCTATGACATTGATTCTCTCACCTCAATCAAAGGAACGGAAGAGGTCTCTCCGGACATGCTTGCAAGGTATACGCAGCTGCCTGAGATTCCTGACCGGGTCCGTGAGTTATCCAGAAGTCTGACCGAAGATTATGACAATCTGTATGATAAGACAAAAGCCATTGAAGAATACCTGACCGGTCCTGATTTCACATATAATACTCAGGATGTCGGAGTGCCGGGTGAGAATCAGGACTATGTCGACCAGTTTTTATTTGAAACAATGCAGGGATACTGCGATAACTTTTCAACCTCTATGACCGTTCTCCTGAGAGCCTCCGGCATACCTGCCAGATGGGTAAAGGGATATACGGAAGGGGAATACCAAAACACCAGCTCGGAAACCTCAGCAAGAACGTATCAAGTAACCAACAACAACGCCCATTCATGGGTTGAGGTATACTTTCCGGGTGCTGGATGGGTCACCTTTGAGCCGACACAGGGCTTTACGAACCCATACAGCTTTACAAGGAACACTGAAACGGAAACTCCGGAAGAGCCTGCTCCAGAGACGCCGGAAGAGCAGCCCGAGCAGCCGGAAAGACCGGATCAGCAGCCTGAACAAGAGGAAGCAGCCTCTTCCAAACAAACGTTTAATTGGAATTTCTCTATCGGCAGTCCGGGCTTTTACACAGTAGTCGCCCTAACCCTTTTTATTGCTGCCGTGATCTATTTTACGAGAAGAAAATGGATGATGCTTCTCGTCCTGGCAAAGTATAAAAACCGCAGGGACGAGGAGGCCTTTTTCTCCGCCTACCCAGCTTTATTGAAGCAGCTTCACCGCATCGGCTATGAGCGGAAGGAAGGCCAGACCTTAAGGGAATTTGCAAAAACGGTAGATTATACCTTCAGCTCACGGGATATGCTTCACCTTACAAACAGCTATGAGAAAGCCTTGTACAAAAGAGATGATGCAAAGGCTGAGTGGAACAAAGTGGCGGAATTATGGGAAAATTTAATAAAAAGAACATCATCTTGACCATATGGGGTCTGATTGTTAGAATGGTGAAAATTAAACGAATAGTTCCTTCATATATCCTCGATAATATGGTTCGAGAGTCTCTACCGGATTACCTTAAATGATCTGACTATGAAGGCAGGATACAGAGCAAGCAAAGCTGGAATTCTGCCTTCTTATATTTTTATATGAAGGCTGTTCCGGCTTTTTTATTTTCCGCAATCTATTCAACTATTTGAAAGAAGAGGTGCCGCAATGACAAAGTCCATCCAGGATCAGGAAATGATTTTAGTATTGGATTTCGGAAGCCAGTACAACCAGCTTATCACAAGAAGAATCCGTGAAATTGGAGTATATAGCGAGCTTCATCCTCATACGCTGACAGCAGATATGATCAAGAAGATTAATCCGAAAGGAATCATTCTTTCCGGAGGCCCGAACAGTGTATACGGAGAGAACGCATTCCGATGTGATGAGCGTATTTTTGATCTCGGCATCCCGGTACTTGGAATCTGCTACGGAATGCAGCTGATGACTCACTACCTTGGCGGGCGTGTGGAAGCGGCCGATCATAGAGAATATGGAAAAGCAAACATTAAGGTTCAGGAAAACTCGCTCCTTTTTGACCGTCTTCCGGAAGAACAGCCGGTATGGATGAGCCATGGCGATCTTGTAGCTGAAATTCCGCCGGGCTTCAAAGTGGATGCCATCAGTGCTTCCTGCCCATATGCTGCCATGAGCGACGAGGACCGCAGGCTTTATGGTGTGCAATTCCATCCGGAGGTGCGCCACTCCCAGTTCGGGAATGACCTGCTGAAGAATTTTGTTCATAACATTTGCCAATGCCATGACGAATGGACAATGGAAAATTTCATTGAAATTGAGCTTCAGAAAATCCGGGAGTCCGTTGGAGACAAAAAAGTACTGTGTGCCCTTAGCGGAGGAGTTGACTCTTCTGTTGTTGCCGTTCTGATCCATAAAGCGATCGGCGATCAGCTTACCTGTATATTTGTAGACCATGGACTGCTGCGCAAAGATGAAGCAGAAGGGGTCATGAAAACCTTCAGCGAAGGGTTTAATATGAACGTCATTAAAGTGGATGCGAAGGAGCGCTTCATGGCAAAGCTTCAAGGTGTATCCGATCCTGAGAAAAAACGTAAGATTATCGGAAACGAATTTATCTATGTTTTTGACGATGAAGCGACGAAGCTTGAAGGGATTGAATTCCTGGCCCAAGGTACGCTTTATACCGATATTATCGAAAGCGGAACTGCGACGGCTCAGACAATTAAATCTCATCATAACGTTGGCGGGCTTCCAGAGGATATGCAGTTCAAGCTGATCGAGCCGCTCAATACTCTGTTTAAAGATGAAGTCCGCGCTCTAGGATCTGAAATGGGCATTCCCGATGAAATCGTATGGCGTCAGCCGTTCCCGGGACCAGGTCTTGGAATCCGTGTGCTTGGAGAAATTACGGAGGAAAAGCTGGAAATTGTCCGCGAGTCCGACGCGATTCTCCGTGAAGAAGTGGCGAAAGCAGACTTAGAGCGTGAAATCTGGCAATACTTCACGGTGCTGCCGGATATCCGCAGTGTCGGCGTAATGGGAGATGCGAGAACGTATGACTATACAATCGGGATCCGTGCCGTAACATCCATTGACGGCATGACGTCCGACTGGGCAAGGGTTCCTTGGGATGTCCTGGAAGTCATCTCGACCAGAATCGTCAACGAAGTCAGCCATGTAAACCGGGTCGTATATGATATTACGAGCAAGCCGCCGGCAACAATTGAGTGGGAATAACAGGAACACGAATGAAAACGAACATTTTTTATTAAATGTTCGTTTTTTGTATTGATTCTTTAGGGATGACCTGCTAGAATGTTCATATAAGTAAATAGGAAATACGTCGTATAATATTGGGGATATGGCCCGAAAGTTTCTACCAAGCTACCTTAAATGGCTTGACTACGGCGATAGGACGGATGCGTAGTTTGCGCATTCCTTGTATCGTAAACGGTCAGGCGCTCTCTGTTTTTTTTCAGAGGCGCTTTTTATTTGGACTTATACCTCTATTAACCTCCCGATCTATACGGCGCGTTTCATATCTAGGAGGAGACATAAGATGAAAAAATACTTTCAGTTCGAAGAGCTCGGAACGAATTACAGGAAAGAGACCATTGGCGGACTTACCACCTTCCTTTCGATGGCCTACATCCTGTTTGTTAATCCAATGACTCTTTCTCTCAGCACAGTTCCAGATCTTCCTGACAGCATGAGAATGGATCAGGGAGCTGTATTCACCGCCACCGCACTGGCAGCAGCCGTTGGTACCCTGCTAATGGGACTGCTCGCCCGTTATCCGGTAGCCCTGGCGCCGGGAATGGGATTAAACGCCTTTTTTGCCTTTACAGTTGTTTTGACGATGGGGATCCCCTGGCAGACTGCTTTATCCGGTGTATTGGTCTCCGGTATCTTTTTTACCCTTTTAACCCTGTCAGGTCTCCGGGAAAAAATTATTAACTCGATTCCTTCAGAGCTGAAATTTGCGGTTGGAGCAGGAATTGGATTGTTCATCACATTTGTCGGCTTTCAAAATGCCGGAATCATTGTGAACAACGATGCGGTTCTTGTAGGTCTTGGCGATTTAAAGAACGGCTCTACCCTGCTTGCCGTTTTCGGTGTCATTATTACAGTCATTATGCTCGTAAAAAAAATCAACGGCGGAATATTCTTCGGAATGCTGATTACCGCAGCAGTCGGGATGGCAACAGGCCAAATTCCCTTACCGGAGCAGATTATAGGGGCGGTCCCGAGTCTGGAGCCTACATTTGGCGCGGCAATCACTCACTTTGATCAAATATTTACACTTGAAATGCTTGTCGTAATCCTTACCTTTTTGTTTGTGGACTTCTTTGATACTGCAGGTACACTTGTAGCGGTGTCCAATCAGGCAGGCCTGACTAAGGACAATAAACTGCCCCGGGCAGGGAAAGCATTATTAGCAGACTCCGGAGCAACCGTGGTTGGAGCAATCCTAGGTACATCAACGACCACTTCGTACATCGAGTCGTCTGCCGGAGTAGCAGCGGGTGCCAGAACCGGATTTGCCTCCGTTGTAACAGCCGTGCTATTCCTGCTCGCGCTATTCTTCTCACCGCTGCTCGGTGTCATTACGGCCGCTGTTACAGCCCCGGCCTTGATCATTGTGGGTGTGCTGATGGTCTCTTCCCTGGGTAAAATCAACTGGGAGCGTTTTGAAATTGCCGTTCCTGCATTTTTGACCATTATTGCCATGCCTCTCAGCTACAGCATCGCAACGGGGATCGCCATGGGCTTTGTTTTTTATCCGATTACCATGATTATGAGCGGTAAGAGAAAAGAAATTCACCCGGTTATGTATGGACTGTTTGTCATCTTCGTCCTTTACTTCATCTTCCTGTCCAGTAAGGGATAATAGAAAAAACCAGAGCCGAGGCTCTGGTTTTTATTTTCTAATCGTAAGGTCTTCTTTATTGAGCGGGACTTTAAGTTCCAATTCCTCCACAACTATAGGGGGAGCGGAGGCCTGGAAGACAAGCTTTTCACTGTAGACTGTTTTAAACTTGGCAATATGAGAACGGCTGTCATCTGCTGATTGGTAATTGTAATCTTCTAAATAACCATCAGCGTTCGGATTCCCTTTATCGTACACATTGAAGAAATACTTTCTCGTTTTAGGGTCATTTCCTTTAACTGTGTAATGAACCCATACTTCGTTCCCTTTGTCTTCAAGCTTCGTAACGGTGATTCCGCCCTCTTTGTTCTGTGGCAGGTAAAGGGGAAGGGATGCGGTTATTTCTTTCTCCGCAGGCATACTGCCGTCCCGCAGATAGCGCTTTGATTGAATAACTAAGTAGTCAGGGATCTCCTTGAGCGGCTTGTATGATTGAATGTTGTGGGACAGCACCTTTCCATCCTTGCGTTCATAATCGGTATGGCCGTAATGATTTCGGATTTCTAATTCATTGCCTGTATCATCATAGACCTTATAACTAACTTGTTCTTCTCTGTTGTGCTTCCCGGTAAATTCTTCTGCTCTAGTGCGGATCTGGATGCCGGTAGGGGAAAATACCGCCTCTTCAATGAATAATTCCGCTTCTTTTTTAACGGATGCCGTCGGGCTGTAGCGGTATTCGGTCCCTTGTTTTTCGACTGGGAAAGTAAAATGCCATTTTCCTTTTATTTGTTCTTTAGATGCTGCAGGGTCCAAAGAATAGAGTGAATGGATGTTGATATCAAGCTTGAATTCTTCAGGCAGCTCCTTTTTTAACTCGATAACCTCCATTCGCAGGTTCTCAGGTGCATCTTCCGGCAAACCGTTCATATGGCCTGATACAAATTCATGTCTTAGCCGTTCTCCATCTGCTGCAAATTCCATGACTGTGTTGAGTGATTTGTATTTGTCCTTGTCATAATCCATCTCGTAAAAGATGGTGATGCGAGGTCCTTCATAAAAGACTTCTTTAATGGTGATTTTTACCCCTTTATCCTCTGCTGTCTGATTGATTATCTGCTGTTCATTCTCCTTTATAGCCGTCTTCAGCTCTTGATCACCATATTGGGAGGTGAGAGTGCCTGAAGAAGGTGGGGGAGATGATAAAATCTGCTCTTTAATCGGTGTCTGGACAAAAACCAGCGTTGCCAATGCGGCAACAGCCACTGGAGTCAGCACATACACCAATCCCTTTTTAAACCGCATGGAAGGTTCTTTAGCAGGTTCCTCATCGAGGCGTATTTTCTCAAACACCTTATTTCGGTCATGGCTGGTGAACTTCAGCTGCTCTTTTTCTTGATTAGAAAGAAAATCTCCCATTTTATATGGGTCACTCATAACGTAAAACCTCCTTTTGCAGCAAAGGACTCAATTTACTCTTCGCCCGCCGAAGCCTCGTCCGGACTGAGGCTTCCGGTATTTTCAGCACTTCTGCTATTTCTTTCGAGTTCAGATCCTGAAAATACATCATTATAAGCACTTCCCTGTATTTGACTGGAAGCTTCTCGAGAGATTGTCTGACTGCTGTGGCCTGCTCCTTTTGCTCAAAACTGCGGGATGGATTTGCTTTAGTATCTTCACTTTCACTGGTTTCCTTTGTCAGAAGCGTTTTTCTAAAAGGGGCACTCTTTAAGTAATCCTTGCATTTATTGATCGTAATTCGGTAAAGCCACGTTCGGATGCTTGAGTTTCCTTCAAAATGATCAAACTTGGTATATACAGAGACAAATGTATTCTGTACTAAATCTTTGGCTGTCTCAGCATTCTTTACATAAGAATAAGCGAGCCTGACCAGCTCATCCCCGTATTCAATCATTAACTCATTCAGATAATCTTCTTTAATAGAAGAATGGGTTTCATTTAATTCGCCGGCGTTCAATTGTTTTCCCCCTTTCACAACCTTAGACGAGGACCGGAAACAATAGTGTTCAAGTTTTTAAAATAAACCTCTGTAAACTTGGCTGTGGCTTGGGTTTCGCTTATCTAAGGGCTGGCGGTGAGTCTCCTCCCGGCCTTCGAAGGTGCAGGGGCAGGGTGTCACTTGTCCCGCATCCCCCCTCAGGTATCCCAAGCCTCGATGCTTTAACAAAGCCTGAAATAAAAAAGCTGCCGGATAATGCGGCAGCATCTCTCGTTACTCTTTATAGGAAAAATTCTCTTTCCTCATCAAAAGTCCTGCTAGATTAAAAGCAAAACGCTCTGTGTTTTTTATTCCGTCTGCCAAAGCCTGTTCAAGCGAGAGTGCTCCAGGAGAGATGGAAAAAAGGGAAGTAAATCCGTTTTGAAGAAGAATTTCTGCGTCCTCTCCTATTGTGCCAGCCATCCCGATTACCGGAATGCCTTGCTTGAGTGCGCGTTGAGCGGCGCCGAACGGTGTTTTCCCGTGCATCGTTTGGCTGTCCAATTTTCCCTCGCCGGTAACCAGCCAGTCCGCCTCTTGAATCAGACGGTCAAAGTGGATGCTGTCCAGTACTAAATCAATTCCTTTCTCAAGCTTTGCACCTAGGAATGCCATAAGTCCGGCGCCAAGTCCGCCTGCTGCTCCGGAGCCGGGAGAATCGGTGATCTCTTTCCCCAGATCCCGTTTTATAATAGAAGAAAGATGTTGCAGATGGTGATCCAGCTGCTTCACCATGTCTGAGTCCGCCCCTTTTTGAGGACCGAATACAGCGGATGCTCCTTTATCTCCGAGCAGAGGATTATCAACGTCGCAGGCAGCAATGACTTCGATGTTATGGAACGCAGAAGAAAACCCGGCGGACTCAATTGCGTAAAGGTCTCGCAGTCCTCCTCCGCCAGGCTGTATAGGGTTGCCCTCTGAATTGACCAGCCTGTAACCCAATGCCTCTGCCATTCCGGCACCGCCATCGTTTGTGGCACTGCCCCCGATTCCAAGAATGATTTTATCCACTCCCCTTGAAGCAGCGTCCACCAATAGCTCCCCCGTCCCTTTTGTAGTGGTAACAAAAGGATTCCGGTCAGCAGGGGAAATGAGGTGCAGCCCTGATGCTTCTGCCATTTCAATAACAGCTGTCCGTCCATTATCGATAAGGCCGTACACGGCTTGTACCGGCTGTGACAGCGGACCGGTCACAGTTTTTTTTACGAGAGAACCGGAGGATGCACCAACCATCGCTTGAACCATTCCTTCTCCTCCGTCAGCTATGGGAATCTGGATGACTTCGGAATCAGGAAGTCTCCTTTTAAAGCCTTTCGAAAACGCAGCGGCTGCTTCTGCTGCTGTCATGCTTTCCTTAAATGAATCTGGAGCAATCACGATTTTCAAGTAGAGTCATCCTTTCTGGAAAAGCTTAATTTCAAGTTGAACGGTTATTTCTTTTTTAAAAGAAAGATAAGCAACTCATTCTCCCGGAGGAAATGCTTCGACATTCTTTTCGCACGGGCAAGCAGATTTTGTTCCCATTGAGGGAATCCCCGGCGCATGCAGGCTGATTTTAAATCCTTTCCCACATTTGGTCACCGCATTTGCCAATCTTCCCCGGCGTGTCGTTCTTTCTCTTGGAATAGGTTGATTAAGGGCCCTCAAGTCTTATTCATCTGTACTAACCAGCAGGTTTTATAAAGATAAAACAAATTCAAAAAAAGATTGACGGAGTACGGCAATCATGATAAAGTTTAATTCTTGCCTCAACAAAGGAAGAACAACAGCATATGAAACTCTTAAAAAACTTTCAAAAAGTTGTTGACGAATTCCTTGTAGTGTGGTAAATTAATAAAGTCGCTTCTGAACGAGGCGAACGAAACAAAATGATCTTTGAAAACTAAACAAATCGAAGTGCCAACGTTAATTCTAAAGTTTTAAACAAGAGCTAGTCAAACTACTTTTTGGAGAGTTTGATCCTGGCTCAGGACGAACGCTGGCGGCGTGCCT
>NZ_JBNILN010000011.1:0-111201 GCF_050107715.1 Metabacillus sp. 84
GCAATGAGATGCCCCTGTCTTGAAGGCTGTTCAAAACAGAAATGGACTGCGAACGTTTAGTCATTCAAGAATCCCACCCGTCACACCGTAAGGTAGGGCTTGCGGCTTTAGCCGTGGGAGTCTCAAAAGGTATCTTGTTCTCTCCTGGCAAACGAAAATAAACAACACAAACTTGAGTGCGGAAGAAGCGGCAAAGATGATCAAGGAAAAATTCCAATTATAGGATAGAAAAACCGCTTGGATGCCCAAGCGGTTTTTGGTGTTAAATTTACTGCTAATTTATTTGTTATTTTATATAACATTTGAACTGTTATTTGAACTACTTACTCTAAAAGTTCCGGACTTTTTTTTCCCATTGGTTCAAGACTGCTGCGTTAGCTGTATTTCCGATTACATTCAAAGCGGTTCTAAATCCATCTGTAAGCCGGTCTACACCAGCAACTAGACCGATGGCAGCTAAAGGTAGATCTGCTGCGGCCAGTACAGTAGTCATCATGATGATTCCTGCACCGGGAACTCCTGCTGTACTGAACGATACGAGAAGCGCACTGACAAATACCGCCATGATGAGAGAGGGCGTTACAGGCACATCAAACAGCTGCGCAACAAACAAGGCATTAAAGCCTTGAAATACTGCCGCTCCATCCCTTTTAACTGCCGTTCCAAACGGAAGGGCGAAGCTTGCAAGGGTTTTGCTCATCCCATAGCGGTCCTGGATATTTTCCATTGCCACCGGGAGGGATGCGTTTGAGCTTGCTGTTCCAAAAGCCAGAACAAAAGCGGGCGAAAGACTTTTAAAAAACAAGGCCGGTTTGGCCCCTGCCGCAAAAAGCAAAAGGGCATACAACCCAATCATAAAAAATACCGCCATGATTAACCCGATTACATAAAGGCCTAATTTTGCTACAATATCCAGACCTTGAGTAGCAGCTACGGAGGCAAGGAGGGCAAAGACACCAACCGGTGCAGCCTTTAAAATAATCTCAAGGATTTTGCCTGTGATCTCATATAAACTTTCAGTAAAGGAAAGAAAGGGACGGCCTTTTTCCTCGCTGATCAAGTTTATGGCTGTACCTATAAGAATCGATGAAATAATGACCTGCAGCAGGTTTGCCTCTGCAAGAGCCTCAAACGGATTCATCGGGATAATGCTTACCAGCCATTCCAGTATCGACTGGCTTTCCCCGTTTTCAGGTCCACCGCCCGGCAAGCCTGTTACCCCGGCTCCCGGCTTAAGCAAAAACGCAATAAGCATGCCAGCCCCCAGGGCAATAATGCTGGTTACGATATAGAGAGGGATGAGTTTCGCTGTATATCTTCTGATTTTACCTGTCCCTTTCACACTCGTCAGCCCGATAATGAGAGAGGTAAACACGACCGGCACTACTATAAATTGAATGAGTCGAATGAAAGCATTGCCGATTGGATTAAATACATATTGATCAGCCGGCTTTACAAATTCCGGGAAGAAGACATTCAGAATCAAGCCGAACGCGATTCCCGCTGCCAGGCCGATAAGAATACGGGTTGAAAGCTTCATTAAAACCAACCTTTCATATAGAATTAGTTTACATCCAAAAGAATCTTACCACGTATTCTTCAAAGAATCCCCCAATATGCATCATTTTAGCCTGAACTGCACTTGAGGAGCCTGACAGAAAGCGCATTCAGAACAAAAAGATAAGCGGCCTTCAAGCGGTCCTCCAGCACAGCATAGAATGACTGCCCTGCTCTGATACCTTTAAGCGGTAAATACAGGGGAATTGGAAGTGGAAGGAAGCTTGCTTTGTCTCCGCTTAAAAAAAAAGTGCTCAAAGCAACGCTATGAGCACTTCAAGAATGTTCAGTTTTGTCTTAACGAAGCAAAGCTTTCCCTTTCTAAATGAAGACGCAAACCTGCCGCCCGTTGAGCGGCAGAGCATAGCGAGTCAGGACACAGAGTTCGAAGTAATGGCTGCAGTGTCTGTCAGGAGCTTCTTCAGTTCCCTGTAAACTGAGGCTGGCGCTTTTCGAGAAAGGAAGAAATGCCTTCCTTATGATCGCCCGTTTGCCTCATTTTATATTGGGAGGAGGTTTCAAGGCTAAGGATAGCCTCCAGATTTCCTGCGCTTCTGGAGGTAAAGATTCTCTTTGTTTCAATCATGGCAGCTACCGGCTTCTCGAGCCATTCAGAAACCTTTTCTTCAACTGCACTCCTCATATCTCCCGCGGCCATCTGATCAATCAGGCCGGCCTGCAGAGCTTCCTCGGACGACAGTCTCCTGCCCTCCCAAATCATATGCTTCGCTTTGGTTTCTCCCAGTCTTTTTTCCATAAAGAAATGGCCGCCTCCATCCGGAATTAGCCCAATGCCTATGAAATTCATAGATAAAATGGCCGTTTCATGTGCAATAATATGGTCGGAAGCTAGGGCAAGACTGAACCCTAAGCCTGCTGCTGCACCGTGGACTGCACTGATGGTAAGCTTAGGCATCGTATAGAGCTCGAGTATCATCTGCGAGATGGTATGCATAACCGATGAAAAAGCGGATTGATCCATGTCAGACAGCATGGATTTAATGTCGCCTCCTGACGAGAACCCTCTTCCTGCTCCGGATATAACCAAAATATCAGCATCACTGTCTCTTACTTCTTTGAAAGCTGCCAGCAATTCGGACAGCATCTCTCCGTCCATTGCGTTTAATACATCAGGTCTGTTTAATTCAATTCTGGCAGTACGTCCCTCATAGGCAATCTTAACCGTGTTCATTGCTTCATCCCCTTTTACATTCTTTCAATGATCGTGGCGACAGCCATTCCGTGGCCGATGCAAATCGTCACCAAGCCAAGGCGGCCGTTTCTCCGCTCCAGTTCGTGCAGCAGGGTCGCCATCAGCTTGACACCAGTTGCCCCCAGCGGATGACCGAGTGCAATAGCCCCGCCATTAACATTTACTTTCTCTTTATGTGCCTCCAATTCCTTCATCCAAGCTAAAACGACCGGTGCAAATGCTTCATTAATTTCAACTAAGTCGATATCATCAAGTGTCATTCCCGCTTTTTGGAGTACCTTTTTAGTAGCTGGGATCACGCCATCGAGCATGAGAATCGGATCTGATCCGACCACCGCATTTGCGAGGATTCTGGCACGGGGCTTGAACCCGAGATCCAGCGCCTTTGATTTTTCCATTAGAAGGATCGCTGCTGCACCATCACTCATTTGGCTCGCATTTCCAGCTGTAATACGCCCATTGTCTTTAAAGACGGGCTTCAGGGCGGATAATGCCTCAAGCGAAGTATCTGCACGGGGCCCTTCATCCTGTGTGACCGTGATGTTTTTTCCTTCCTTATCGATTCCCGGAACAGGAGCTATTTCCTGATCAAACCGACCGGATTTTTGTGCATCAAGCGCTTTTTGGTGGCTTCGCAAAGAGTAACGGTCCAGCTCCTCTCTCGTAAGACCGTATTTTTCAGCAATCAGCTCCGCAGACACTCCTTGATGAACGAACTCGTATTTTTCCTTTAAAGACCTCGGGATGGTTTGTTCATTCCCGTCGCTTAAGATGGGAACCTTGGACATGCTCTCTACCCCTGCCGCTACTGTTATGTCCATGTCCCCGGATGTAATCTCCTGGCAGGCAAATTGGATCGCCTGAAGCCCTGAGCCGCACATCCTGTTGAGCTGGACAGAGGGAACCGCTACCGGAAACCCTGCATCAAGCGAAGCAAGACGTCCGATATTCAGCCCCTGCTCCCCAATCGGGCTTACACATCCCATAACTATATCCTCAATAAAAGCGGGGTTTAAATTGGAACGGGCTGTTAACTCCTTTAACATTCCCGATGCGAGGTGCACAGGGTGCGTGTTCCGGTAAACCCCATTCCTTCTTCCTGCAGGGGTTCGTACCGCCTCTATAATGACTGCTTCTCTGTTCATCGCTTACTCGTCTCCCTTTGCTCCTTATAATTGTAGAAGCCTTTTCCGGATTTCCGCCCAAAATGACCCGCTTCGACCAGCTTCCTTAATATCTGAGGGGGCAAAAACCGTTCGCCGTAAGCTGCAGCCAGTCCCTCACTGACAAACAGCATCGTATCAAGTCCTACTAAATCTGCCAGTTCAAGCGGTCCCATCGGATAGTTCAGCCCAAGCCGGATTGCTTTATCGATATCCTCCGGACCGGCCACATGTTCTTCATGCATTCTTATGCACTCCAGCATATGTGCAGTAAGCGCTCTTGTCGTGACAAATCCCTGCCTGTCCTTAACCAGAACCGTCTCCTTGCCAATTTCCCGGGAAACGTTCTGTACAGCTTCAATGGTTTCAGCGTTTGTTTCTTCACCCTGCACAATCTCAATCAGCCTCATGACCGGGGCAGGATTAAACCAGTGCATTCCCAGTACTTTCTCCGGGCGGCTTGTGGCGGACGCAATGGCTGTTACACTTAATTCTGACGTATTTGTTGCTAATATCGCCTCTGGAGGAGCGAGTCGGTCAAGCTCTTCAAAGACCAGCTTCTTCAACGTCATGGATTCCGGAACGGCTTCAATAACCAGTTCCGCATCCTTAACAGCAGAGCAGACATCATGAACAGGCCGGATGTTCTCCATTGCTGCAATCACTTCGTGCTCCTCCATTGTTCCTGCTTTGACCAACCGTTTTAAGCTCTTTTCAATCGATGCCTCCGCCTTCTTTAACGCTTCTTTTGAAGAGTCATAGAGAGCAGCCTGCTTGCCCCCCATAGCCAGAGACTGAGCAATTCCACTTCCCATCAGCCCGGCTCCGATGACAGCTGTATTCTTTAATCCCATCTGTCTTCCCCCTAAGTTTTACAATCCCATCCGTTTAGCGATAATGGACTTCATAATTTCGTTTGTTCCGGCGTAGATCGCCATCACCGGGATATCCCGGTATCGTCTGGCCACTTCATACTCTTCCATGTAGCCATATCCTCCATGTAGCTGCATCCCTTCTCCTGCGACCCGTTTAGCCATATCTGTAAGCCACCATTTAGCCATAGAAACCTTTTGAACGGCATCCTTCCCCTCCATATGGTCCTGAATGGCTTCGCTTAAAAAGGAACGCCCGATTTGCACCTCAGTGGCCATTTCAGCAAGACGGAACTGGATGGTCTGAAGCTTGCTGATCGGATTTCCAAACGCCTCCCTTTCCTTTACATAGGAGGTCGTAAGCTCTAAAATTCTCTCAGCAGATGCCTGTGCGCAAATCCCTGCCAGAAGACGCTCCTGCTGCAGCATTTTCATCAAATAGTAAAAGCCCTTTCCTTCTTCTCCCAGAAGGTTTTCTGCGGGCACCATCGCGTCCTCAAAAAATAATTCTGCCGTATCCTGTGCGTGCAGACCAACCTTGTCCAGCTTTTTGCCTTTATGAAAACCAACCGTATCTTTCTCTACAACGAGCAGGCTGATTCCTTTATGCGCCGGGACAGCGTTCGGATTTGTTTTGCAAACCACTAAGACGATGTCCGCATGGATGCCGTTTGTAATAAATGTTTTCTGCCCGTTTAGCCTGTAGCAGCTTCCCTCCCGCACGGCAGAGGTTTGGATCCCGGCAAGGTCAGACCCCGCTCCGGGCTCGGTCATCGCAATCGCCGCAATAATATCTCCGCTCACACAGCCCGGAAGCCAGCGCTGCTTTTGCCCACGGGTTCCATACTCATTAATATAGGGAACCGTAATATCGCTATGCAGACCGAATCCTATGAGGCTTGAACCAATCTTCTCCATCTCTTCATTTGCAATGGCCGTGTATCCGAAATCTGCATTCAATCCTCCGAATTCTTCATCCACCCAGGGGCACAAAAACCCCTCTCTTCCGGCCTTTATCCAGAAGGACCTTGGAATCATCTTTCTTTCTCCCACTGGTCATAATAGGGAGCGGCTTCCTTTTGCAGAAATTTCTTCAGCGATTTTCTGAATATCGCATGCTCCTCTTTTATAAATGCAGGTGCTGTCATTCCTATTCCATCCTCTCTGCTAAGCTTTCGTCTGACCGGCCAGCTGCTCCCTCAGCAGGAATTTCTGAATTTTCCCGCTCGCATTCCTCGGAAGCTCATGAGTGAAAATATACTTGCGGGGACGTTTATACGCGGCAATCCTGTCACTGTTTTTGCAGAAATTCTCCAGGTCTTCCTCCGTCAAAGCCGCGTTCTTCCTAACGATATACGCAACAACTGTTTCTCCCCATTTTTCATGCGGTTCGCCCAGAACGGCTGCATCAAGCACCCCTTCGTGTTCATGGAGCGCATCCTCTACCTCACGGGGGTATACATTTTCACCGCCGCTGATGATCATATCGTCGACCCGGTCTGCAACGTATAAATATCCATCTCTATCCAGATAGCCGAGGTCGCCTGAATGATACCAGCCTTTATAAAGCGCCTTTTCACTCGCTTCCGGCCGTTGATGGTAACCGGCCATCACAGAGGGACCTTTTACTAAGATTTCTCCAACCTGATAGGGCTCAAGACGGTCTTCCGGTTCAGATGGGCCATCTTCCTTTGGGGTTACGATAATCAGTTCATGTCCAAAACAAACTCTTCCTGCTGAACCTGCCTTGGCCAGCTGTTCATCCTCTGCAAGGAAAGTCACGGCAGGTCCCATTTCTGTCATTCCATACGCTTGAACGAGATCGATTCCGGCTGTCTCCTTCAGCGCTTTTACAAGAACAGGCGCCATGGGAGCCGCCCCATACAGACCGACCCTCATGCTGGTGAAGTCCGCTGAATTCAGCTCTTCCTGAAGAAGCATATTCCACATGGTTGGCGCTCCGAACATGATGGTAATCTGTTCCTTTTTGATGACTTCCAAAACTTTTACTGGGTCAAAATGATGAATGATCACGTTTTTTGCACCGATCAGGACTCTCGGGAGAAAACAGCAATGGAGCTCAGCACAATGGAACATGGGAGCCGCCGTAAGTCCGCAGTCGTTCGGTGACAGCCTCAATGCCATCGCACATACCATAGCCTGATCAATCATATCCCGGTGCCGATGCAGGACTCCCTTCGGCCTGCCGGTTGTACCGCTTGTATACATAATGGCGTATAAATCATTCTCGGACACTTCTGTCTTGATTTCTGAAAAAGGAGCTTTTTTAAGCTCATCATAAAAATAGGCAGCATATTCCGGCGGTCTGGAATCGATGGACCAGAATAGCGTAAAGGGGAACTGTTCCTGAAGACTATCAATCTCTGGAGCGAGAGCGCTTTCGAACAAAACGAGTTTAGGAGTGCAGTCTGTCAGAATATAGGCAATTTCCTGCTGCTTCAGCCTGAAATTAATCGGGTTCAAAACCGCCCCGAGTTTGGCACAGGCGAAAAATACCGTTGCCAGTTCAGCACAATTAAAAAGGCAAGTCGATACCCGATCCCCTTTTTTCACTCCGGCATTAGCCATTGCGTTTGCACATTGGTTAACCTCTTTTTGCCACTCGGTAAACGTTCGCCTGATGCCGCGTGAAACATCTGCCAGCGCCTCTTTATCCCTTCCTTTTTCAACCGCCAGGTCAAAAAGCTTCCCGATTGATGAATACATCCTATCCCCTCCGATAATTTGAAATCGCTTTCATTTTTGTGCGCAATCAAAACAGCTCTCTTTATACTTTTCTATCACCATACAATATTCCTCCTTTTTTGGAGGGCAAAATTAGAGGGAAGCCAATGGGATCGTAAAGCTCGTGAAGGAGCAGTCCAGACGGGGCACCCTTCCCGCTGGAGTACCGCCTTTTGGCTTCAAGCATTAACTTAGCAAGGGAGACACTGGAATGCGTCTTCCTTGCTGGATTGATGTTTCCTTTAAGACAGCCCTGTCTCAAATCAAATGCTTCATCATCAAAACTTGGAGCCCTTTATTCCGATCATTGTAAGTATAGCCTGCTTCTTTAAAGCCGAGGTGCTCATAATAGGGCTTGTTTGAAGCTTTTGTTGTGCACCACAGCCCGCTGATTCCTAATTGTGCCAGCAGGTTTTCCCCGAAAAGAATAAGCGTCTGTCCCCTCAATTCGTTTCTGTGGTCAGGATCAATTGCGAGACCCCTCAGACGGTACATTCCATCCCCTTTAATTTTAGTATGCTGTTCCTGGTAGAAGGAAGCCGCTCCTACGAGCTGATCCTGTGCATATGCCCCTATATGAATGGTCTCATGATTCTCATCACCATCGTATTTACACTCCTCCAGTGGTGTCACAGGCAAAATAACCCGCTGCCGAAGCGCTGCTGCGTCTGCAGAATGAATCTGTTTAATTTCAAACATAATCTATGCCCCCTGTCCCTTTTAGTAAAAACCGAAAGGAAGTATTAGTTTAAAAGACGTTAGGCAGGTTGTAAAGTTACAGATTGATATTCAAAGTCTTCTAAAGTCTGCCTATCGAGAAAAAAGGCTCTTCCCTTTTACGTTTGGTTTATTGCCCCTGATTTCCGCTTCTCGCTGCCTGAGCGGCTTGCGGCGGAAGGTGCCTGACGTCAGCGGGACAGGTGAGACCCCGCATGGGAAGAGGCTCGCCGGCCCGCCCATCCGGCTTTTTTTCCACAAAGAAACCCCCGGTCACATCGGGGGTAATCCACTCCTATATTTTTTTGGAATAGGACTATTTAGACAGCCCCTGCCTTTATACCTTCACAGCAAATAATTCTTTCATGATTCTGATTTTCTCTTCTGTATAGTGTTTAAATCCCTCGTTATACGATTTGGGATCCTTCGGGTTGCTGAAATGTGAGATCTTCCCGGTTTCAGGATGGCGGAATTTGCTGGCAGCGCCGCACCCCAGACCTAAAATGGTTTGCTGTTCTTCCATAATCATGATGTTGTACAGCGAATCCTGGCCCTCAAGTGCATAGCCAACGTTTTCCAGATTGCCGAGAATGTTTTTTTGCCGGTACAGGTAGTATGGTTCGTACCCGTTTTTCTTCGTCCACTCAACAGCCAGAGTCATCATATCACTTGTTTCTTCACGGCTTGCGACTTTATAGCGTTTTTTATTTTGTGTCATTTCAGAAGCACGCTTGAATGAGAGGGTATGGACGGTAAGGGATTCAGGCATGAGCTTTTCCGTTTCCGATAAGGAATGGCTCATTTCTTCCACCCCTTCATTCGGGAGCCCGATAATAAGATCCATGTTAATATTGTTCATTCCATGTTTTCTTGCCAGATGGAATTTATCAATCGTTTCCTCCACCGTATGATGGCGCCCAATTGCCTTTAAGGTCTCTTGTGTATAGGACTGTGGATTGATGCTGATCCGGTCGATGCTGTATTTTTTCAGAACGTCGAGCTTATCTGGTGTAATGGTGTCTGGACGGCCTGCTTCTACTGTGATTTCACGGATGTTCTGTATGCCGGGAAATGCGTCCGTCATCCTTTCATACAGGCTGTCCATTTCTTCTGCTGTGATGCTTGTCGGAGTTCCTCCGCCATAGTATACAGTTGTGATTTTAATGCCGCTTTCCTTTAGATATTTACCGATTTCCTCCATTTCATAATGCAGACCGCCAAGAAAGGAATCCACTCTCCCCTGCTTTCCATTCATGGCAAAAGCCGGAAACGTGCAGTAAGCACATTTGGTCGGACAAAAAGGAATGCCAATGTAGATGCTGATTTCTCTGCTTAGGTCATGGAGGTCCGGAATTACTTTCAGCTGTCTGTCTACAATCGTTTGCATCAATTGGATCTTTTGCTCTGTAATCAAATATTCGTCACGCAGCTTTTGATGGGCTGCTTCCTGTCCAATCCCATCCTTCAGCATTTTATGAAGAAGCTTAACCGGTCTCATACCCGTCAGAATTCCCCACTGCTGAATCATCCCCGTTTGTTCCTGCAAAAGCATCAGATAAACGTGGGAGAGTGTATTTTTCACCTGTCTAAATCGGTCTTTTTCAGTTGCATAGCCTGTGAGGTCTTTTTCCCGGACCGCTTCATGACTGTTGGATCCGGATGCTAATACACCTGAAATACAAATCCTGTTTCCGTCCTCTTTTATAGTAAATGAAGCCGATATTTCAGCCTCTTCTTTATCAAAGAGTAATTCGGTTTCTTCAAAGAATAAATTTGAGATCAGCGTAAGGGGCCGCTGGAAGCGTTCATCTGTTATTCCATTTATTTGAATGCGCAACATGATCACCTTTTTACATTATTAGTTCTGTTAAAAAACTGCTCTTAGTTTACATGAAGGCCGTTTGGAAAACAATCCGCTAGTCACAGAATTCCTCTATGACCTGTGCCTTCATTTCTTCGATTGGAAAATGGTCTGGATAGCTGCTGTTCATCAGCATGATGCCATGCAGGGTTGAAGAGAACAAAAGCGACCGTTTCCTTGGTTCGGGTACGCCGAGCTTTTCGAATATCGTACACTGGAATTCAAACTGCTTTTCAAATTCCTCTCTAAGGCGTGCTGCATATTTGGCAAGGATTATATCATGCTGGGGCTGCGTTTGGATATTCAGAAAAAAGCGGTAAAGCTCTGGCTGACGGAATACGTTTTCAAGTGTTTCTTCGGCAATATAGCAAATCCGGTCCAGAGGCAGCTCTTTTTCCTCTGCCCCTTCTGTAACCGCGCGCATATTTTCAATCCGCATCTGCACCATGGCAGCCAGCAGACCTTCTTTTCCTTTGAAATAATGATAAAGAAGGCCTTTGGAAACCTGCGCCATCTTTGTTACCTCTTCTATCGAAGTAGAGTGATATCCCTTTTTCATAAACAGACTCATTGCAGCTGCTAAAATTTTTTCGCTCGTTTCTTTTCTGATTTTCATAAAAGCTTCAGGGGTTCGAGGCATTATTGGCTGGCTTCCTCCTTCATAAAAGCTAAGATGTAATCCGCTATTTCCTCAGGATGGGTAAGGGTTGACATTTGATCAGCACGCGGAATAATAACAAATTCGATGGATGGCACTTGTTCATACCATTCTCTTATTTGATACATATCTTCAAATTCCTTTGTGCCCTGGATAAATAAAGTGGACGCCTGCATTTCCTTCAGCCGCTGAATGGCAGGAGGCTCGGGCCAGATTACTTCATAACTTTTCCATTCAGTCGTTGCTTTTTTTAAATAATGTTCCATCATTTCTTCAAAAAAGGCAAGTTGTTCAGAAGCGCTGATTACCTTATGGTGGGGTCCGTCTATTATAAACTTGGTCATTTCTGAAATGTTTTTCGCATCATTTACTTTCTGCACCCAGGTATTGTACTTATAGGTATACTCATAGCCGGTTAAAGAGGGAGAGATTAAAATCAATTTCTCAATGCGGGAAGGGTCGGTCAGGGCAAAATCGGCTGCAACTTGTCCTCCCCTGGAGTGTCCGACAATTGTGGCTTTTTCAATATGATAATTGTCCAGAAGCATCTTCAGATCTTTGACAGGGTCCATCGGCTCCAACGGAGAAGGAGACTTGCCTGCTCCGCGTACATCGTATGCAATGACTTGGCACGTCTCTAACAGAAAGGGGATGATAAAACCCCACTCACGTAAATCCTGTCCGGGTCCATGAATCAATACAACGGGGCGGCCGCTGCCTTTCACTTCGGCATGCAAATCCATATAAGCCCTCCTAAATTATCTGACACGTTCATGCTACCTTATGATTGAACACTTGGTCAATGAAAAACAGGCTGTTTTTACAACCTTTCCTTCTTTTTAATATTAAAATGACATATAATCTGATAGCCTATTTTGAATTCCGGAGGGATGGCAATGGCAATAAAGCCGCCGATCTTGCAGCGGGGGGATACGATTGGCATCGTGACACTCGGCACACCGCTCAGTGCGGAAACAATCAACCAGGGGATTGCCATTTTGAAGAATCTGGGTTTTAAGGTGGTGCTTGGAGATTATGTGTATGCTTCTGAAGGTTATTTAGCAGGAACAGATGAGCAGCGTGCCGCCGATTTAATGAAGATGTTCTCAAATTCTGCTGTTAAAATGATTCTCCCTTCAAGAGGCGGAGTGGGTGTGGCTGGTATTCTCCCTTACCTTGACTATTCCGTTATCCGCCAAAACCCAAAGATTTTAAGCGGCTACAGTGACATTACCGTTCTTCAAAATGTGTTGCTGCAGTATGCTGATTTAATTACCTTCCAAAGCCTTCTGCTGCTGGATTTCGCACCGGAAACTCCAGCCTATAATTTTCAGCAGTTTTTTGCAGCGGTTGCGACCCTTCAGTCTCCAAGGCAAATCGTCAACCCGCCCGGGATTCCTCAAATAAGCAGAATCCCAGGCAATGTATCAGGAGAAACGGCAGGCGGTAATCTGACTTCTTTTACCGATACAATCGGAACCATCTATGAAGTGGATACAACAGGAAAAATTCTTATCCTCGAGGAAATCGAGGAACCGGTAAACAAAGTCTACCGGTATGTTAACCATTTAAAGCTCGCGGGTAAATTTGAGGACTGTGCAGGGATTGTGCTTGGAGAATGTACGAAATGCGAAGAGGCTTATGGCAAAACGTTCGAGGATTTAATCCGCGACTTTCTTATTCCATTAGGAAAGCCTCTTATGACCAACGTGACGACCGCTCACGGGTATTACAAAGCCGCCATTCCCATTGGAGCAAAAGCGAATTTAAATACAGAAAACAACACTTTTACAATTCTTGAGCCTTCCGTCAGGCCTCTTTAAAGCGAGCAGCCCCACCGCGTTGAGTAATGTTAAGCTATACTATTTCAGCCAGCAGCCCATGGGGGGATTTATGTTTTTCCTGTACAAAAAAAGCCGACCTGTCAGGTCAGCCATTCGTTACCGGTTCAGCTTGATTTTTTCAACAAAACCGAGGCGGTACTGTTTTCTAAAATGCTCTTTAATCATATAAGCAACTCCGGATTCTTCATTTGACCGCGTTATCCAGTCAGCTGCCTTTTTCACTTCAAACGGCGCCTGGCCCATAGCCACGCCCAGCCCGGCATTGGCGATCAGTTCGCGGTCATCTGCGCTATCTCCGATGGCTACCACTTCACTCATGGAAATTTCGAGATTCCGGCAAAGCAAGCTTAAGCCGGATGCTTTGGACACGCCTTTTGCCGTTAGGTCAAACCTCAGTGGATTGCGGTCCGTAATGGTTATCTCGCTGAACGTTTCATTCAAAAAGAGTATGGCAGCCTCCTTCTCGCGCTTGTTTTGAAAGAGGACCTCCATTTTAGGTGCATCGATCGGTTCATCCCTTAAAGCATCTCCAAGCGACTCTACATATTGATTCGGATAAAATAATGGTTCAGATGACTGGATGACCGTACTTCCGGTCATATGCGGTGTTACCTTTACCCTGTTCCCTATGCTGTACCGTTCGTGAATAATCCGGATATGACACTCATAATTTTCAAGAATCTGCACAAGATTGAAGGTCAGCTTTTCTCCAAGCCGCCTTTCAAAAAGCGGCTCATCTATTTTTTCTGCGATGAAAGCGCCGCTGTGGGTAACAAGGGCGGATTCGATTTTTAAGGCTCTGGCAAGCTTTCTTGCAGACTGGAAATGGCGATTGGTGACAAGGGTCACATAAACGCCTTTATTCTGGACGAAATCAATGGCTTCTTTTGTTGCCTGATGAAGGCGGCCGTTTGAACGGAGCAGTGTTCCGTCTATGTTTAATGCAAGCATGCGGTAAACCACGCAGGCTCCCCCTCTCTGGATGTTTGAAGCTTTCCCTTATCAGCGTATTCAGGGAACGAGGGGGCTAGAACAAGGCGGTTTGTTTCAAACAGATTTTTCTCTGCAGCTGCCTATTTCACACTGATCCGTCCGAGAAGCTTCGATGCGTTCTCTATGCTTATAGAAGTCTTTTCAGGTAGAAAATCTCTGACTGAAAGTCTCCTCCTCTTTTGGCCCAGGGTCCGTTAACGCCATTGAATTCCGGAGAAAGATTCACCCCTCTCCTCATCAGTTCATCTCCGTGATGCGGCTTGGTTTGTCCATTGATTGTGTAAGAAGCATCCGGATCCAGTCCGGCAAGTTTAATGATTTGCCCGTTTTTCGGATTTGGAGCTGCAAGCATTTTATACCACCCTGCCAGCGCCTCTGACCGGTCCTTTGAAACAACCATCCAGAGCAGTTCATTGGAGGTGAACGGGCTGCGCAGTCTGTAGAAATCTCCATCCCGGATCAGCGTTCTGTATTTCTTATAATTCAGGATTTGGATCTTTACTTCTTCTTTTTCTTCAGAGGTCATTTGATTTGGATCCAGTTCATATCCGAAAGTCCCGAAATATGCAACATCCCCGCGTGTTTTAAGAGACGTGTTTCTTAAGGTCTGGTGATTTGGAATAGCAGATACGTGGGATCCCATGCTGTAAAGCGGATATACAAAAGAGGATCCGTATTGAATTTTCATTCGCTCAGCTGCATCGGTATCATCGCTCGCCCAAGCCTGCGGTGCATAATACAGCATTCCCGCATCAAAGCGGCCTCCTCCTCCCGCACACGATTCAAAAAGCACGTCAGGAAATTCAGACGTAAGCCTCTCATAGAGATCATAAACTCCAAGAATATAACGGTGGAAAAATTCTCCTTGATGTTCAAAATCCAGAGAGGCGGAAAAAGCTTCTGTAATGTTCCGGTTCATATCCCACTTAATGTAGCTGAGCTGGGCAGATTTGATAAAGGAAGACATCCGTTCATACATATGATCAACGACTTCTCTCCGGGTGTAATCGAGAACCCATTGGTTCCGCCCATATGATTTAGGCCGGTCCGGATCATGAACAACCCAGTCAGGGTGCTCTCCGAACAAAAGACTTTCCTCATTCACCATCTCCGGTTCGAACCATAGGCCGAACTTTAACCCTTCTGCACGAACGGCTTCGGATAATGCTTCCATTCCGTCCGGAAGCTTATTCTCATCGGTAAACCAGTCGCCAAGCGATGTCGTATCATCATCTCTTTTGCCAAACCAGCCATCATCCAGAACAAAAAGCTCGATTCCCAGCTCTTTTGACTGCTTGGCTATCTGGATAATTTTTTCTGCATTAAAATCAAAATAGGTTGCCTCCCAGTTATTGATCAGAACCGGGCGCTCCTTTTTTTGCCAATTTGAGGATATAAGATGATGACGGAATAGGTCATGAACACTCTGTGTTAACCCGTTTAAGCCTTGATCCGAATACGTCATTACCGCTTCAGGTGAATGGAAGGTTTCTCCCGGATTTAGCTGCCAATTAAATTGGAATGGGTGAATCCCCATCATCACCCGTGCTGTATCGTAATGGTCCACTTCGATTTGGGCAAGAAAATTCCCGCTGTAGATAAAATGAAAGCTGATGGCTTCCCCAAGCGTTTCCGTTGTTTCAGGCCGGCGAAGTGCCAGGAATGGATTGTGATGATGGGAGCTCGCTCCTCTGGCACTTCCAACCGATTGGATTCCGCTCTCAAGCTTACGTTCCTTTATATGACGCTCTCTCGACCATGCCCCCGAAAGCTGCATCATCATATATTCACTGTCGCTCAAATCCAATGAAAGACTCATTACCCGTTCAAGCCTGATTTTCTCATTCCCGATGTTTTCAAGGACCGTTCTTCTGGCGATAACAGGCAAGTCCTGAAACAGCGTATAGTGAAGGGTCAG
Organism: Metabacillus sp. 84; assembly: GCF_050107715.1. Lineage (NCBI taxonomy): Bacteria > Bacillati > Bacillota > Bacilli > Caryophanales > Bacillaceae > Metabacillus > Metabacillus sp. 84. The sequence goes on from NZ_JBNILN010000011.1 coordinate 15,542, forward strand.
CTTTAAACCAGCCGTTCTGTCAATGAGGGAAACCTCAAGGTTCTCCGCTTCCCCGGGCTTTGAATAGGTAGCCGGCAGCCCTGGTATCCGCTCTTTGCCTTCAGTCACAGTGTATCCTTCAAAATCAAACCGGTGGATGGAGCTGCCGCTTTCTCTTTTAATGGAAAGAGCCGGTTCCCTGAAATCTGTTGTTCCATAGCCCGGGTATTCCTGTTTTACCGTTTCCAGGGAAAAAGCGGGATCAGCTTTTTCAGCATGGCAGCTCGCTGCAGTGGGTATTCCTCCGTCCTGAAAATGCGAAAAATCAGCCTGGTGCTTAATGGCTATTCCATAATACAAGTGCCCGAGCTCCCCGTTTTTCAATACATGAAAGATGTAGCTTATTTTCCCGTTTGTTAAGTGAAATTGCTTCGCTTCTGTATTAATATGAATACTCATCGACTGTTCCTCCTCTTAGCCTAGCATCGGCTGGTCCAGTAAGCTGATCATGCTGGTATCCGTACCCTCGAGCTCCAGCACAAGGATCTCGTTTTCTCCTTCTCTTAAAAGCGGTGCAGGGATATATAGCCGCTGCTGTGGACCTTGCGGCTGCCAGTAGCGGCCAAGATTGAAAGAATTCACCCATACAAATCCTTTCGTCCATCCGGTCATATCAACAAATGTGTCAGCGCGTTCCTGAACGTTTACTGTACTCTTGAAAAACTTTGGGAATCGATGATCCGATCCGGCTATCCATTCCAAGTCACCGCCCTCCAGACTGAGCGGTACCACTTCCCAGTTAAACCAGTATTGTCCGCCAATCCAAAGATTCTCAATTATCCCTTTACGGTCTTTTAAGTGCTTGCCGTAATTGACCCGGCCCATATTTTCCACCAGAATCTCAAGGGTATTCACAGGAAGATCAAATGGCAGCCTGATCATTTTTTCCTGATCATTGCGGTACACGGTTTTTACATGCTGTCCATTGATATAGATGAACGCCCTGTCCCTGATCGGGGAGATATCCAGCTCCAGATCACCTTGCTTTTCGACGTTCGTACGATATAAGATCAGGCCATAGTTTTGTCCATACACTTCCATGGAACGGGGGCCGGTCGTACTAACCGGGGTTTTACTGGCGATTGTATGAAACAGGCTCGTTTGCTCGGTAAGCAATACCTGCCCATACGTCTTTTTAACAGCAGGTGCCGGAATTTCTTCAGGAACTTCCACTATTTTCTTAAGAATTTTCTTGACCTCAAAATACTTCTTAGAAGGGTCCCCCCATTCTGTCAGCAACGCATCATAATCATAGCTTGTGATGGTCGGCGTATAAGCCTCATAATGGTTTGCCCCGTTCATAAACCCGAAGTTCGTTCCTCCATGGAACATGTAAAAATTAACCGACGCCCCTTTCGAAAGCATCTCTTCATATACAGCTGTCATATCGGCTGAATCCCGTCTATGATGCTCACCGCCCCAGTGGTCAAACCAGCCTATCCAAAATTCTGCGCACATGAGCGGAGACCCGGGCTTGAAGGATTTCAGCTTTTGAAACGCATCCTCTGCCCTTGATCCGAAATTCAAGGCAGTTACAGCATTTTGCAGGGAACCGTGCTTGATATATTCAGGACCATCAGATGTAAAAAGCAGTACATCGATGCCCGACGTTTTATACAAATCCTCTAAATAGGTTAAATAGACTTGATCATTCCCGTAAGCCCCATATTCATTTTCAATCTGCACCGCAATGACAGGCCCGCCATTAGTACTGAGGTACGGAACAAGCTTCGGCAGCAGAACTTGAAAATAGTCTGTCAGATGCTCCAGGAAAGCCGGATCTGAGCTCCGGAGCTCCATATCCTTTCCCTTCAGCAGCCATGCCGGGAGACCTCCGAACTCCCACTCCGCACATATATAAGGTGCCGGTCTTAAAATAACATGCAGCTTCAGCTTTTGAGCAGCCTTTATAAATCCTTCTATATCGGCCAGCCCCTCAAATCGAAAGTACCCTTTTTCCGGTTCGTGAACGTTCCATGGAATGTACGTCTCAACCGTATTCAAGCCAAGCATTTTCAGTTTTTCAAGACGGTCCTCCCAATACTCTGGAACGACCCTGAAATAATGAATGCTTCCGGATAGGATTACAAATGGCTTGCCGTCGAGCCAGAACCGGCCGTCTTTTTCTGTAAGCATGTGTACCCTCCTTATTTAACCGCGCTTCCAAGCATTCCCGAAATAAACTGTTTCTGCAGAACAAGGAAGAAAATAATAATCGGGATGGTTGCGATGGAAACTCCGGTCATGACTTGTCCATAATCGATATAGGAGAGACCAAGCAGACTGGAAAGAGCAACAGGGAACGTATGCATAGATGAATCGTTCAGGACAACGAGCGGCCACAGGAAATTGTTCCATTGTGTCATAAATAGAAAAATAGATGCTGCAGCAAGTGAAGGCCGCATTGCAGGCATAACTACCTTTGCGAAGATTTTGAGCTCACCTGCTCCGTCAAGGCGGGCTGCCTCAATAAGCTCAGTCGGAAAGGCCAGGAAATTTTGCCTCAGCAGAAAAATCGCAAACGGATAGCAGATCTGCGGAGCAATCACCGCAAAATAGGTGTTAAGCAAGCCCGCAGAAGACATCATCTGGAATAGCGGAATCAAAGTAGCCTGATAAGGGATCATCATTGAAAGCAAAAATGCAGTGAAAATCAGGTTTCTCCCCTTAAATTCGAACTTAGCAAGAGCATAGGCTGCTAATGAGCATACGATCAGGGCCGAGACGACATAAATCAGCGATACAAACAATGAGTTAAACAATACTCTCGTTACATCAATGGTGGAGTTAAGGTTTTGCAAATTCTCTGCAAACTTTGTCCCAGGGAGAAATGTCGGCGGGTTTGTAAACATTTTTCCTGATTCATTTGTAGAACCAATGAACATCCAGTAAAAAGGAAAAATGGATATAATCAGAAACACGCCCAGAAGCACATACATTCCAATCTTCTGCGGAAGATTCCGGCTGTTTTTTTGATGAGCTGCAGCTGTATAGCTGGATGTTTTCATTATCGATCACCTGCCACTTTAAATTGGATGAAGGTTAAGACCGCCACAAGGACCACGACTACATAGGCAATTGCTGAAGCATAGCCGAACTGGAAATATTCAAAGCCATTTTCATAGATGTACAGCCCAAGCGTCATTGTCGCATCTGCCGGCCCCCCGTTCGTGAGGTTGAAGGGCTCATCAAACAATTGAAGCGTACCGATTGTACTTAAGGTTCCGGCGAATAAAATGACAGGCTTTAACTGTGGAATGGTAATGTAAAAGAATTGTCTTATTTTACCAGACCCATCAAGAGATGCTGCCTCATAGATTTCTTCTGGGATGTTTTGAAGTGCTGCCAGGAAAATCACCATATTGTAGCCTGTCCATCTCCACGTCATAGCCAGAATAATGGATGCCTTTGCCCAAAAACCATCAGTAAGCCAAGGGACTGCCGCAATGCCAAGGTAGCTTAGGGCATTGTTAATTATCCCCTCTTCCTGAAGCATAATCGAAAAAAGGATCGAGTACGCAACGAGAGAGGTTACTGCGGGAAGGAAGAAGGATACCCTGAAAAACCCCTTCAGCTTCAACAGCTGGCTGTTCAGGGCACCTGCGAGGATCAGGGCGAGCAAAAGCATTACCGGCACCTGAAAAATAAAAATGATAAATGTGTTTTTAAGCGCTGTCCAAAAGATTTCATCATTGAACAGGCGGATGTAGTTGTTTAAACCATTAAACACATAAGCCCCCGCTTCAAATTTTTGAAAACTCAATATGAACGAGGCGATTACCGGATACACGGTGAAGATGATAAACAAGATCAGTGCCGGTGCCAGAAACCAATATGGAAACATACGTGAACGAATCATTAGCAATCCCGCCTTTTCGAGAAGGAGCTCATAAGCTTCTTCTATTTTTTTAAAGCATTCTGTTTTTCAAGCGTTTTTGCGCCGCCTTGAAGGCCTCCTGGATAGAAAGTTTGCCGCTCATAGCTTCTGATTGGGCTTTAACGGCTTCATCCTTCGCGTATGGGAAGGATCCGGTGTAATTGACGGAAGGAATATCGTCCATCTGATCAGCCAGAGTCTTCCAGATTGCCTGTCCCCCGAAGAAGCTGACCCCCTCAGTAAAAACAGGTTCATCATAGGTGGATGTAAGAGAAGGGAAAAGACCGCCCTTCATCGCCTCAACCTGCGTCTGTTCATCTGTAGAGAAATATTCCAGGAAATCATAAGCTGCTTCAGGATTTTTTGAGGATTTCATAATCGTATAGTTGCTGCCTCCAAGGTTTGAAGCACGGTTGCCCCCTTCTTTAAACGCCGGGAGCGGAATCACTCCCCATTTCCCTGCAGATTCTTTTCCCTGCTGTTCAATGGAACCTGCAAGCCATGCTCCGGATGGGGCTGTCGCTACATCCCCCTGCACCATGGAACCAATCCAGGCATCCCATCCTACCGTATTTTTAATAAGATCTGCTTCTTTCAGCTGTCTATGGACTTCCATTGCCCGGTAGGATTCAGGAGAAGTTAGATTTGGCTCCTCATTACTATCAAAATAAAAGGTCCCTTGCTGATTCAGCATCATTCGATACAGCCCGTCATCTCCATTTAAATCAAGGCCAATCATATCTTTTCCGGTTTTTTCTTTAATGGTTTTTCCGGCTTCCGCATAGTCCGTCCACGTCTTAATGTCTTCAGCTTCTATACCGGCATTTTCGAAAATATCCGTTCTATAGAACATTCCTGTAGGTCCGGCATCAAAAGGGAACGCATACAAATCCCCTTCCTTTGAAACCAGATCTCGTTTAAACTCTGGAAACTGGGCCGCTTTTTCTTTATCAAATCCCTGTTCAGTCAGATTCAGAAAAGCATCCGGGAAGGAATGAATGTATCCTTGAATCCGGTCATCCTCAACAAGGACTATGTCCGGGAGTCCCTGCCCCCCTGCAAGCAGGCCAGTCGTCAGCTTTTGATAAACATCTGCTGTACCCATTTCGACAATATCGAGCTCAAATTCGGGATGGTCTTTTTGGTAGCGCTTTTCCGCAGCCTCAAGGACCGGTACATTGACGTTCCATACCCACGCCGTCAGCTTATTAGGATTTTCCGCCTTGCTTCCCGAACAGCCTGCAAGCAAACCAAACAATAGGATCAGACATAGCCTTACGTTTATTTTTTTCATCATTTCCCTCCTCCTTTAATATCCCGCTGAGAAACCATTACTTAATTAAATTACAAAACTAACTTTGCAAAGGTACACCGCCCCCGGCTGCTGAACTAACAAGCATGCATCCGGAGGCGTGGCCGTATGATGCTGCGCGCCTGCGAATCCCGCCTGCTCCATCTCAAAGGAGGAACCTCACCCCTTATATCTATAAACCTTATAAAATCTCTTTCCGGTTCTCATAATGAATAGAAAACATCTCAGCCAGAATGAGTGTAACTGAGCCAATAAGGGCCGCATGATCACCAAGACCTGATTCCACAATCACTGTTTCCTTTGCATCATCATTAAGCGCCCGCTGCTTCACCACTTCTCTAATCGGATCCATAATAAAATGGCCCGCCTTTGAAATCCCTCCGCCGATAATAATTTTGGAAGGATTCATGATGTGAATCAGATTGGTGATAGCGGTTCCAAGATACCGTCCGGCATTCCTGAAAATTTCAATCGCCAGTTCATCTCCCTGTAAAGCTGCTCTGTAAAGCAGCTCTCCGCTTATCTGGTTTTCATCTCCTTTTATCAACTCAGTGATCAGCGTTTTTCTGCCAAACGAAATCTCTCTCATAGCTGCCCGCTTTAAACCATCATGTGCGGCTAACGTTTGAAGACATCCGTAATTTCCGCACGTGCATTTCGGTCCATTTAAATCTGCAGCCGTATGTCCGATTTCTCCAGCAAGCCCGTGCCGCCCCCTGAATAATTTGTTATTCATGAGTATTCCTGCACCGATGCCGTAGCCCACATTTACACAGATCAGATCCTCCGCCCCTGCCCCGTTGCCGAACCAGGATTCCCCAAGCGCCATGGCCCGGGCATCATTTTCAACTTTTACCAGAGTTTGAAATTCTTCCTCCAGCCGCTGCTTCAGGGGAATATTTTTAAGGTGAAGATTCGGTGCAAAGAGGGCCACACCTTTAGAGGCATTCACAATTCCATGCATGCCGATCCCGATGCCAATCAGTTTATCGTTAGAAATCTCTGCCTCTTTTATTAGTTTTCTAAGTTCGGAGATCATCATGCCTACTAAAGCTTCTTCCGTCATGGAGTGGTGAATGGGAACGGTGCTCTGGAGGACAATTTTCGCTTCAAGATCCGTTATCGCGAAGCGAATCTTACTTACACCTACATCTACTCCGGCAACAAAGAAAGAACGGGAATTAATTTTCAAAATAATCGGTTTTCTCCCCCCGCTCGAAGGTCCTTGCTTCCCTTCAACTACCAGCCCGGCCCGCAGCAGCTCATTGGCAATATTCGTTACTGTAGGAGGTGTCAGCTTTGTTTTCTTTGCAATTTCTGCCCTCGATATACCGCCAGTAGAACGGATAGTGTTGAGAATTAAAGATTTGTTAAGCGATTTCATTAATTGAAAGCTTCCAACGAGATGACTCGTCATCCGTTCACCCCCTGCTATTAACCTGACCAACTTCCAGAAAATTAATTATTTTAATAATGTTAGTAAGAAAGCACTTACATGTATTATGGCAAGCGTTTTCAAATTTAGCAAGAGCGGATTGAATCTTTCTCTTTGGATTTACGGATTTTCTTCGGCCTTGTACACGCAGCGGATTCAAAATTTAAGGCCCGGACACGCTTTGGCTATGCTCTCGACTGGGTGTCTGAAGCTTTTTCTATTGTATGGTATTCCGGTAAGGAAAAGCGTTCTCTTTTCAGGCTCTAAGTTTTTCCTAAAACTTCTTAGCAGGAGGCGGAATGTGTTTCTCTTTTTAGCAGCTATTGCATCGATTGTCACATGGAGTACAGGATCCCTGGAGCTTTCTCCGTCAGAAAAGCCGAATGAAAAGAACAGGCCAAAAATAGTGGCCTTATTGTCCGCTTGGACCTTATCAACGTTAATTATGACCATTTCACTCTTTCAGACGGTCCAGTTTTGACAGCCTTCCTCCTATGGATAGGCTTATTTAGTTTTTGCGAATTAGGATCGGATTCTACGAAAAAATTGTGTCGAATGATATCGAAAAGTCTTTATATCTGAATTTCGGACAATATATTGAAAGTACGGACAATATCTTTATAAGTACGGACAATAAAATGAAAGTACGGACAATATCTCATTGAGTACGGACAATAAAATGAACATCCAGGCAGATACACTGTAATTCCGGCCGGTAACCTCTTTCAGTTACTCATAATACCGCCACAAAGCAAGGTGTTTTAACAAACCATCAAGTTCTTAGCCCGGACACCTCACATTTTTTTACCTAAACACTTAAATCAAAGCAAAAAAGCCGCTTAACCTTACTAAAAGCGGCTTCACAAGAGAATCTTATAAGCAGAAACCTCAATTCACAGCTAAATGAGATTTCAGCTTAGGAAAAACGAGCTCTGCAAAACGGTATGCTTCTTCAAGGTGCGGATAGCCTGACAAAATAAAGGTATCGACACCCGCTTCTTCGTATTCTCTTAACCGTTCCGTCACGATATCAGCATCCCCGACAATGGCAGTTCCTGCCCCTTCACGAGCCAGCCCGATTCCTGCCCAGAGGTTTGGTGAGATTTCAAGATCTGAACGGATTTTCGAACCGCCGTGAAGAGAGGATTGAGTGGTTTGGGCAGCAGAATCAAAAGTGCCGTGCCGTTCCGCAAACGTCCGGATTACTTCCTCATTCACATGACTGATGAGCCGCTCCGCAGCCTCCCAGGCTTCCTTTTCCGTTTCCCTGACGATCGCATGAAGGCGGATTCCGAAGGTAAGCGTTCTTCCTTCCGCAGCCGCCCTCTCCTTCATTTCTTCAATTTTTTCTTTAATTTGGGAAGGCGGCTGTCCCCATAGCAAATAGACATCTGCATGCTTTGCTCCAACCGCTTTTCCGGCCGGGGAAGAACCGCCAAAGTAAAGCGGCGGGTATGGAGTCTGAACAGGAGGCTCCGGAATGGCTGCACCCGTAACATCCAGATGCTTCCCATTGTAATTTACCCGTTTTCCTTCCATAACCTGTCTCCAAATATCTAAAAATTCATCGGTAACTTCATATCGTTCGTCATGGCTATGGTAGCTTCCGAATCCTGCTTGTTCCGCAGGGTCGCCTCCTGTTACGACATTTAATAACAGGCGCCCTCCGGAAAAACGATCAAATGTAGCAGCCATTCTTGCGGAAAGAGTCGGAGACATCAATCCGGGTCTAAGCGCAATCAGGAATTTTAATTTGTCCGTAACGGATGAAAGATAGGAAGCGGTTACCCACGAATCCTCACAGTTTGCTCCTGTAGGCAGCAGTGCCCCATCGTATCCAAGGCTGTCAAGCGCACTGGCAATCTGCTTCAAATACGCTATGCCGCTTTTCCTTTCTCCCACCTTTGTTCCTAAGTAATGGCCGTCTCCTGCAGTCGGAAAAAACCAGAATATGTTCATTTTTTACCCCTTCCTGTCTCTATAGAAATCCTTTCTCCTATCCAATTTATGTTTTTTTGGATGGGACATGCCGAACAATCTATACATTCATTTTAAAGTTGATAATTCCGATAAGTCAAGTAAACTATCTAAAAAGACTGGAAATTCAAATTTTTTATATTTAAAGGGGATCGTTGTTGAAGTTTTCCGGCAATAAAATATGGATTTTTAACTTTTCGTTCAAAACTTTAAAAACTGGCTGCAGGGGTTCAGCGGGGACTGTGGAGCGAGGCCAAAATAAAAAACCGCCTTAAAAGGCGGTTTCATTATCCCTATTCCACCGCGCCGTATAGTTCTTCCAGCGGTTTCATGATGATTTTATTCAGTTCGGCGATGATCATGCTCATGCGCTGCTCGGCTTCCATCAGTTTGGCGATGGTCGGGTTCTGTTGAACAAGTGCAACCGACTTTTGAGCCTGATCGACTTCTTCCTGTGAGATTTCCTCCCCGGCCATTTGCTTTTGCTGAAGCTTAAGCTGGATGTCCCGGAAGTTATCGAACATATTTTTAGCAGCTTCGTCTGCGTTCACCTGATCATACAGCGCTCTCAGCTCTTGATATTCTGTGCTTTCACGCAGCGCTTTTTCGAGACCATTGGCCTCATTGTATAGGTTCGTTGACATGTGATCGCCCTCCTTCAATTTCGGTCCATGTTTCGGACCCCTTCCAACTATAACAGAAATGCTTTTGTTTTTCATAGATGAACCCGTCTTCTATCCCTGCATTGTTGCGATGACTGCTTGAACGACGCCAATCATTCCTCCGAGCAGGGCACCCAAGTAAGTAATCATTTTCAATTCGCTGCTCGTAATCGAGAGAACCATTTCCTCGAGCCTCTTAGTGGAGAACGTATCAACCTGCTCCTTGACGATCTGTTCCAGGTTCATCTGTTTCAAGAGGCTGTCCATGTTCCCGGTAATGCCTCCTATTGCTATCGAGACTATGTTTGGAATCAATGATTCCCGGATGGTTTGATGATAGGGAGCGGTTATTTCATAGACCGACTTCCCATAAATTTCTCTGATTCCCAGTGCCTGAATGGCACGGTTTTTCATATCTGCAGCTGCTTCATCAACATTCAGCTTTGCTTTCACTTGTTTAAACGTAAGCTTTTTAGCCTTCTCCCATTCGCTCGTAATCAGGTCGCCTATAAATGCTTCGGTTTCCCCATTTTTCAAGAACTTAAGAAGCTCGGGCTGAACAAGATCCGTTAAGTTCATGTTTCCGGTAAACATTTGAATCATGCTGCCGAGGCGGCCCCGTTCTGCAAGGAAATCATCAATCATATTCCGGATTCTGTTCCGCCCCTCGTAGCTTTCAAAATATGCAATGCCTGAAAGCACAATATAGCGGGCCACTTCTTTTGCCTTTGCATCGAGCTTTTCCTCAAGCGCGGGCGGCATAAGCTCTGACAGGGTTTTATCCTGATTTTCTTCCTGAAACTTTCTCCACTTTTCATCAATGATCGAGATGACCAGTTTTTCAGTTTTTTCATCTGCCTGATTGACCCCTGCCTTTTCCAGTACAGCAAGCAGCGTCTGTTCTTTTTCCATCCAATCAAACACTGTATTTTCAGCCCACTTCTCAAGGGCTTGTCCGAATGCAGATTCGGTCATTTTCTTTTTAAGCCCTTCGGCTGTCAAAAGATGCTCAATTACCATTTTGCCCATCTGTTCTGCCATTTGATCTCTTCGCTTCGGGATAAGGCCAGGTGTGAACGGCAGTCTCTTCCCGAAAAGATAAACGGGGTTATAGGGTCTGAACAGCATCTTTATTGCAAGGTGGTTAGTGATGCCGCCAATTGCAGCTCCAATGGCAATCATTAAGATAAACGTCAGCAATACATTCATTTCAACACTCCATATCTTCACATACTTTTCCTTTAATCCATAAACTGCTTATACGGACATATGCCTAGAACAAATTATAGTTCTAGTTAAGCCATTCGGCAAATGAGGGATTGTGATGAATTCGATAAAAACCGATATTTTTCTCCATGATGACCCGTTTCCATCTATTCAAATCAGCACAGGACTTCTTCAAAAATCAGGATGGTCTTCCTATCCGCGGCAAACCTCCCTGCTGATTGGAAGGAATAGTGTGGCCGTCCGGGTCGTAATTATAAATGATAAGAGTATTTTTCTGTCCCTGTCCAAGAGCATTCTGGACGCGTCCTCATTGCCGGATATCCTCTTCAGCGGCAAGTCGCTTCATGCAAGCATGAATCAAGAGAGCATTTCACTCGGCCCTGTTTTTGCTGTCCTTACGGGAATAAAGGCATCTGACGGAAAAATAGCTCTTGGAAATATGGAGGAATATTGTAAGGAGCTTGCGGCCTATTGTAAGGAAAAAGGGGGACTTTTTTATCTTTTTTCTTTAAACGACTGGAATGGGAAACCATTAAAGGGCTGGATTTACCATGATGAAACATGGCAGCGTGCTCCGGTTCCGCTTCCCTCTGCGGTTCACAACCGGCTGCATGAGCGGAGGACGGAGCAAAATCTTTTATTCACCGCAGCGGCCGCAGAATTTGATCAGCTCGGAATTTCTTATTTTAATTCACGCTTTTTAAACAAATGGGAGGTTCATGAATGGCTGGAGGCCGATCCGGTCCTCATGCCTTATATTCCAGCTTCCAGGAAACTAGGTTCAAAGAGAGACTACGAAGAGTACATCAAATTGTACGCGGATTTTTTCATCAAACCGATTTATGGAAGCCAGGGGAAAAAAATCTTCCGTATCAAGGAGACGGACAGCGGCTATTTACTTGATGACACTTCATCAATTGGTCCCCCATCCGCATTCAACGAAACCGAAGAATTATTCAGGCATATGCATCCCCGGCTATCCAGAGAGCCATATATGCTCCAGGAAACCATCAGGATCATTCACTACCGCAATAAGCCGATGGATTTCCGTATGCTTTGCCACAAAAAAGGCGGACACAACTGGGCAGTGACCTCCATGACAGCGAGGGTATCCTCTGAGAACTCGTTCGTTTCAAACCTCTATCAAGGAGGCGCTGCTTATTCCGTCATAAAAATACTGAATGAACTATATGGTGAAAGAAAAGGACGTAGTCTGCGGCATATGCTTTCCGAGCTGTCTATTGAAATTTGTCTTGCTGTGGAGCGAGCAGCAGCGGGCTGCTATGGTGAGCTCGGAATTGATTTAACGCTGGATGAGGACGGCAGGCTTTGGATGATTGAAATTAACTCTAAACCTTCTAAAAGCTCAGAATATGTAACGGGGAACGTAAAGGTTAGGCCATCCGCTAAAGCAGTAGCGGATTATGGATTTTATTTAAGTATGCAAAGCGGGGTGTAATGGGAGTGGAAAAAACATTAGGGTTTATGACGCTTCACCACGATGCTGAGAAATCGTATTCGACAGAAATTGCTAAAAGAGCCGAGGCCTATGGTTTAAATGTTTTCCGGTTTTGTCCAGCAGATATCCAGCCAGGCACCGTGCTTGTCAAAGGCTTTTTATATGGGAACGAAGGATGGAGCCCCACTCTTCAGTCCCTGCCGGCTTTTATTTATGACCGGTGTTTTTACAGCAAGGACTCACGCTCCTCCAAGTCCCGTCCTATAGCAGAATGGCTGAAAAACAGGCCTGACACCATTTTTTTAGGAAAGGGGCTGCCCGATAAATGGTCAGTTTATGAAGCGATTAAAAAAGACTCCACCTTATCTTTTTATCTGCCGGAGACTTCCCTGCTGCATACAGCCAAGGATGTTCTTCCGCTTTTGTTAAGAGAAAGACAGTGCATGCTTAAACCGGTTTACGGTTCACAGGGCCGCGGAATTATTGCTCTAACGTTAAGCGGCAAATCGCTTGAAGCTGTTTATCACAGCGGGGTTCATAAGAAAAGTAAGACCTTTCCTTCGATTGAAGACTTTGAAAAATGGATGGATTTATTTTTAAAACAAGCCGCTTCTGCCTATATGGTTCAGCCTCTCCTTCCCCTTTCAGACCGGAACCGGTATCCTTTTGATATAAGGATTCTGATGCAGAAGGATGATAAAGGAATGTGGACAGAACGCGGACGTGGAATCCGGAAAGGATATCAAGGATCTTTTATATCCAATCTCGGCAGCGGAGGAGAGAGCATTTCCTATGAGGATTGGCTGTCCAGATTGTCCCGCCGCCAAGCTTTTCTTTTCCAGGATGACCTTGCCACCATTCTGAAGGAGATGCCTCCAGCACTTGAAGCAGCCTTCTCCCCATTATTTGAGCTCGGTATTGATATCGGCTATTCGAGAGACGGATCCATCTGGATTCTTGATGTAAATTCAAAACCCGGAAGACAGCTGATTATGCAAACCATCCCTGAAAAAAGGAACAGTCTGTTCGAGGCTCCCCTCGCTTATTGCAAGTATTTGATGCAGACTGACAGGAGCAAAGCAAACCCGATTTGATGTACCACTATTACTCGTACTAGATGAAAGGAGTTTGAATCCCTTTATGCCGGATATGTATTCGCTTTACTTACTTGATAAGGATGACAGCGGACCTGAGTTTCTATTTCCTTCGGGCCATGATGTCTTTCAGGATGTAACCCATGCAGCGTTTGGAACATTCTGCCTTCCCTGCACATCAGAATTTAAAGAGAATGATGATAACAGCATCGGCCTGCATCCGGCACTTGCAGAAAAACTTAAGCTCCCATTTGCGGGGAAAACACGGATTCTCATCCATGACGGCATCTTGTACCTCGGTCCGCTGATTGGCATATTTACAGCTGGGTTTACAGATTCCCTGCTGAGGCCAATAGGGGAACGTTCGTTGTTTTTTGCAAAAATGATGAGCATGGATCAAACAGCCGGGATGTATACGGTGGTTTTTGGAGCTCATCACATTAATTGGGAAAGCGGCACGGTTAGAGGCTTTACATACGGCCAAAAAGGATGGAGCGAGCTTGAATTGCCTTTCCCGAACGTCGTGTATGACCGCCTGCCAAACCGAAAAGTCGAAAATCACCAGGCTTTGAAGCTTGTTAAACGCCGTCTCATAGAAGAGTATGGAATTCCCTGGTTCAATCCGGGCTTTTTCAATAAATGGGATATCCATCAAACACTTTCCAGCATTCCGGAAGCTAAAGGGTTTTTGCCGGAAACGGTTCTTGGACCGTCTCTTGAGCAGCTGGAGCAGATGCTCAGCTCCTATAGAAGCATTTACCTTAAACCTTCAAACGGCAGCCTTGGACTTGGTGTATTTCAGCTCATGTATGACAGAAAAAGGGAATGCTACACCTGCAAATACCGGGATGAAGCTTTTCAAAATAAACTGAAGCGATTTCCCTCACTCGAACATTTTTTTAAGCATGCTTTTAAAGAGAGAACACTGGAAACCTATCTTGCGCAGCAAGGAATCGATCTTATCCGCCAAGAGCAGCAGGCAATCGATTTCAGAGTGCACACAAACAAAAACGCAGAAGGTGAATGGAATGTAACAGCAATTGCTGCCAAGGTTGCCGGCCGCGGCAGTGTGACCACCCATTTAAACAGCGGAGGCATTGTTAAGACGCTTGAAGAGCTTTTCGATGATCCACAGAACCGCATCCGGGTTCTGAATGATCTGACGGAGGCATCGATCCTGCTCAGCCGCTGTATTGATCGGGAGATATCCGGATTTATTGGAGAAATCGGCTTTGATTTAGGTCTGGATCATCAAGGGAAAATATGGCTGTTTGAAGCAAATTCCAAACCGGGACGATCGATCTTTTCCCATCCAAAGCTAAAGGACGGGGATTTGCTGACAAGAAGGCAATTTCTGGATTACGCCATGTTTTTAATGAGAAAATCGATTGAATCCCCTGAGGACATCGTCCAATGACAGCCATCCAGCCGAGGATTGCCATCCTGACATCACCCGGCAAAAAGAAGCGGTCCTTTCTCGGCAGTGAACGGTATTTTAAAAAACTGATTGGAGAAGTCTCGCGTCTTGGAGGGCTTTGTTACGTTCTAACTCCGGAAGGGATAAAAGAAAAATACGCGGAAGGTTACAGTTTTTTTGCTGAGAAGCACCAATGGAGGGTCATCAAAGCTCCGCTGCCGGATGTTATATACAACCGCATCCCTACCAGAGCAGCAGAACAAAACGCTGCCGATTGCCTCAAATCACTCCAGGAAAAACGGGGGACAATTTTTAACCCCGGTTTTTTTAACAAGTGGGAAGTCTTTCAGACTCTTAACGGGATTCCCCTTCTGCGCCGGTTTTTGCCGATCACGGCTATGGCGGAAAGGCTTGAGGACATAAAAGAGTGGACAGAAAGGCTCGGACAGATTTATTTAAAGCCTGTCCATCAGTGCAAAGGGAAAGGGATTATCAAGCTTACGGCACTGTTCGGGCAAAGCGTCCTTGCTGAAACCATAGATGACCCTCCTTATCAAACGGAATATGCTTTGATCTGGAGGCAAATCTCGGACTTCCCTGTCCTTGTTCAGCAGGCGATTGATTCTGATTTACTTGATGGGAGGAAATATGATCTCCGCCTGCTTGGACTGTTTAACGGGGAAACCCACGTTTTGGCAGGAACAGGGGTCAGGGTATCCAGCAGACAAAATCTCACCACCCATGTGCCAGCGGGAGGCACAATCGTTCCTTTTGATTTGATTGAAAAAAGAGTGGATAAGGCTCAGCTTCATCTAATTGCCGAAACCGCAGGAAAAGCACTGGCTGCCCGTTATGGCCTGATTGGAGAATTCTCAATTGATGCCGGTCTTGATCGGCATGGCAATTTATATATCTATGAAGTAAATTCCAAGCCGATGAAGTTTGACGAGCATCATATTGAATCATACAGAATTTCCCATCTCGCCCGTTTGTTTATCCATCTTGCTGAAAAACGCCCTTTTTGACCACTTTTTGGCAGAAGGGTTTTTTCATTTTTTGCCGTATTCCTTAAGTAAGACTGCAAAAAGGAGTGATTGTCATGGTACAGCATTTTCAGTGGAAACCGCTTTTCAAGCAAACAAATTTGCCGGGCTGGAAGATATCCTTCTATTTTAAAGGAACTCATTACGATGGCATTTACCATAAAAATGGACAGGTAGAGTGGGGAACAGTCCTGCCGCCAGGTGACCAGGAAGAGCACTTGCTGTCACAGATCCATGAGCTCATGCTTTTCCATGTGTACGAGTGAGAATGATCCCCTTTTATTCATTTCTTTTTGACTGGTATAATAAAAGAACCAATTCAATGAAGGAGTAAAGCCATGCTTCAGCAATTGCAGTTATACTACGGGGAAGATTTCATCACCGGGTTTGATCCGGACAGAAAAGATCACTATAAATGGTTCCAGACAAGCAGCGGGGAACGTTTCGGGATTCAAAAATCAAGGCTCTCTGAAAAAGAAGAACAGCTTCTTGTAGCCTTATTCGCCAATGAGATCAGCGGTTGCATCCCTTTTAGCGGCGGGAGTGTTACCGAAAAAGCCTGGTACAACTATTTAACAGGAAAAGAGCATCCGCTCCCGCCTGACACGCTTCCTGTCCGTTTTATATATGCTGAATTTAGCGACAGTATGGACGATAAAGGGTCCTTTGGCGAAGCAGTAAATGGTTTTATGGAGGAAGCGCCCATTGTCTGGCTAACCAGCCAGGCAGCGGTTATTGTGGAAAAGGCACCTTCAGGTCTGATGGATATGGAATCCATTACAGCCCTCTCCTCCTCCCTGCTTAGTGATCTTTATATAGAGCCCGCTTTTTTTATCGGGCAGATTCATGACAGCAATGAACGTCTGAAAGATAAGTTTCTCGCAGAAAGAGAAATTTTTAATGAGCTCTATAGCAGTTCCTCAAAGGGCAGGGCCGCAACCTTTTACGAGGCCTGTCCTCTTTTTCTTACAGGAAACCGCTATCCCCTTCTTCGAAACGCCATTTCTGACCGGCTCCTTGATACACTTAAAGAGGATGAACTGATTTCTACGCTGAAGGTATTTTTCTCAAGCAATTTGAATGTATCATCTGCCTCTAAGGCTTTATACATGCACCGCAACAGCCTGCAATACCGTATTGACCGTTTTATCGAGAGAACCGGCATTGATGTAAAATACTTCGCTAATGCACTTGCGGTTTATCTGCTGATCCTTTACATGGAAAATCCTCTCTCTCCGGTCAAATAGGCAACGTGCACGAAAGCCCTTTCATTTTTTTGTGCAACTTGTCTATTTACGCATTCCCTTCCATTTTCTAAAATGAAAGCAGATATAAAAACGCTTTCATTTAATTACATGCAATCACACTGGGAGGAAAAAAACATGGCAGAATTAGTATTGGATTCCATTCACAAAATTTATGACAATAAAGTAACAGCAGTCAGCGACTTTAACCTTCACATTAAAGATAAAGAATTTATCGTATTCGTTGGCCCTTCAGGCTGTGGAAAATCGACGACGCTTCGGATGATCGCAGGGCTTGAAGAAATCTCCAAAGGGGATTTTGTCATTGATGGCAAACGCATGAATGATGTGGCTCCTAAAGACCGTGATATTGCCATGGTATTCCAAAACTACGCCCTTTATCCGCATATGAATGTATACGATAACATGGCGTTCGGCCTTAAGCTCCGTAAATTTCCGAAGGACGAGATTGACCGCCGCGTTAAAGAAGCAGCGAAAATCCTCGGACTTGATCAATACCTTGACAGGAAGCCAAAAGCGCTTTCCGGCGGTCAGCGCCAGCGTGTTGCATTAGGCCGTGCAATCGTGCGTGACGCAAAGGTATTCTTAATGGATGAGCCGCTTTCCAACTTGGATGCAAAGCTTCGTGTACAAATGCGCGCAGAGATCTCCAAGCTTCATCAGCGCCTTCAGACAACGACTATTTATGTAACGCATGACCAGACAGAAGCAATGACAATGGCAACTCGCCTTGTCGTTATGAAAGATGGGCTGATCCAGCAGGTTGGAGCACCTAAAGAAGTATACGAAAAGCCTGAAAACGTATTTGTCGGCGGATTTATCGGATCTCCTGCCATGAACTTCCTTACAGGGAAACTTACGGACGGATTCTTCGAAATGACAAGCGAAAAAGTGGCAGTTCCAGAGGGGAAAATGAAGTTCCTTCGCGAGCAAGGCTATATCGGCAAAGAGATCACCATGGGGATCCGTCCTGAAGACATCCATGATGAGCCGGTATTTGTTGACGCATCTTCCGGATCAAAAATTGATGCAAAAATTGAAGTGTCTGAACTTATGGGTGCAGAAACCATGCTATACTCTCAAGTGGGCGGACAGGAATTTATCGCTCGCGTTGATTCCCGTACCGATATTGACCCAGGTCAAACACTCGCATTGGCGTTTGATATGAACAAAGTTCACTTCTTCGATAAAGATACTGAACTCCGAATTCGCCCTGCAAGCGAGCAGACCAAGGCGGAACTTGCCTAAAAACATTTAATGGAGTTCTCTCCGAACCCCAAAAAATGATTAAGATACCCAAGGAACGCTTTCAGGATAAGCGTTTCTTGGGTTTTTACCGTATATACGAAATCTATTTCATTCCTGTATTCCCTGAGTTTCCTCATGCAGGCAAACAGGACAGAAAAACAGGTGGACACATAAATGGTTTTCCAGAGAGGCAACATCTCCGTCAAACAGCTTCATCGTGTCAATCTCCATGTAAGCACTGTAATCGTCGAGGTAATCTGCCGTTCTTCCATGATCCTTCATGATTGTGCGGCAGTTTCTGCAAAGCGGCTCTTTCTCCTCCAGCCCATTGCACAGGGGACAAATCCTCATTTCACTCAAACTCCTTTTCCATGCGTTCTCCCTGTATTTTTCTCTTCTCCTCTTCAAATATGTGAACCCCAAAGGTTTATACATTTATTTACCAACTCCCAGACTGGATGAAAATTTCATCGCTGAAACATAATACGTAATGTAGCAGACACAATGGGGCAGCCGATAGTGGCAGGAGGTTCACATGCTGATTCTCCGGCTGGTGCAAGTCCAGCTGGCCCAACCAAAATTTTACGCATAGGAGTTGAAAAACATGGCAAACAACAACAGCTCAAACCAACTAGTAGTACCTGGTGCACAACAAGCTATTGATCAAATGAAATATGAGATCGCTACTGAGTTTGGTGTAAACCTTGGAGCAGAAACTACTGCTCGCGCTAACGGTTCTGTAGGCGGAGAAATCACAAAACGTCTAGTACAAATGGCTCAACAGTCTTTCGGCGGAGCTCGCTAATTAAATACTTTGGATTCGAAGGGAGATGCTTCACGCATCTCTCTTCTTTTATTTTGGCCGGAGCGAAACAAAACACCCCTCCATATAATGGTATAAACAATTTAATGGAGGGGTTGAACTCATGTATGCCCAGCTTGATTGGGGTCTGCTTGGATTTTTATCGCTGTATTTCATCCAGGAAACAGACTTGGTATACCGTCTTTGCCTTTTAAGCTATATGAAACCGAAAGCAGGTCAATGACACGGGACAGCTTGATACTATCCGGACAATCCGTACCTAGGGCAACTCCTAGAGAGCTTCTCATAAATTGCAGCCTCTCATGGAATAGGGAGTTCTGGTTAAGATTCAAGCAGCTCGTTTTGGCTTTTAGAACGCATCTTTATTTTCCTTACCCCCATCTCTGCGTTACCATTAGGAGTAAAGGAAGTGATCAAAAATGAAGACAGCTGTTTTTGGAAGTACGGGCAGAGTGGGGCAGGAGCTTGTCCGGATGTTCGCTCAAAATGGACAGCCTGTTAGAGCCCTGGTAAGAACACCTGAGAAGCATATTTATACAGGGTCTGCAGAAATCATTAAAGGAAATGTCCGAAATCCGGAGGCGGTTAAAGAGTCGGTTAAAGGATGCAGCAGCATAATCAGCTGTTTAAACACGGATGGGGATGACACTTTATCTGCTGGTTTGTTTACTATTATCGATGCAGCGTCCCATGCCGGCATAAAAAGGATCATCACCGTCGGGACAGCGGGTATACTGAAGGCCAGATCAAATCCTTCCCTTTACCGCTACCAATCAGACGAATCAAAAAGGCGCTCAACGAGAGCGGCGGAAGAGCATGCAAAGGTCTATGAAATGCTGCTGCGAACCGAATTAAATTGGACCATTGCTTGTCCAACCTATCTTCCTGACGGGAAATTGACTGGATCGTACCGCTGTGAAGCTGAATTTCTTCCTGAAGGCGGCACCTCCATCTCTGTTCAGGATACAGCCGATTTTGTTTTTAAAGAATGGCAAAATCCCAGCTTTATCAGGAAACGTGCAGGCTTGGCGTACTAGTTTTAGTAAGTGCTCTTACGTTTCAGGCAGGTGGCCGGCTTAGCCTGAAACAGACTGTCTTGAATGCAAAGTCATGCTTCAGTTGTTATTGACACCATACATAAAAACCCGGGAATGCTTTTGCAGCTTTCCCGGGTTTTCTCTTGTCTTTTTCCTATCCTGCCAGGCTGCTGCCCGTGGTTTGCTTCCCATGCTGCAGCTTATACATTTGAAAATATTTCCCTTCAAGCTTCATCAAGTCATCATGACTTCCCTTTTCCACGACCTCTCCGCGCTCCAATACAAGAATTTGGTCGGCATTCTTGATTGTAGACAAGCGATGAGCGATGATAAAGGTCGTTCGTCCTTTTTTCAGCACTTCCAATGCTTCCTGAATGACCGTTTCCGTTTCTGTGTCAATGCTTGCAGTCGCTTCATCCAAAATGAGAATGGCCGGATTATAGGCAAGTGCACGGGCAAAAGAAATGAGCTGGCGCTGCCCCGATGAAAGAGTGCTGCCCTTCTCAATCACCGGCTCATCAAAGCCGTTCGGCAAGTTGTTCAAAAGATTCTCAGCTCCTACATCCTTTAAAGCCTTCTCAATTTGCTCTCTTGAAATATCTTCATTCTCCAGACTTACATTCGAAGCAATGGAACCGGAAAATAAAAATGGATCCTGGAGAACAATTCCCATATAATTCCTGACTTCCTGACGTGACAGATCCTTAATGTCGACTCCATCAATCGTAATTTTTCCGGTTCTTGCATCATAAAAGCGGAAAAGCAGATTCATGATCGAGCTTTTCCCCGATCCGGTATGGCCCACAAGTGCAACCGTTTCACCCTGCTTTGCTTCAAAATCAATATTTTTCAGCACATCATGGTCCTCCGTATAACCAAAGGAAACCTGATCGAACACAACATTGCCTTTATAGCGCCAGTTGTTTGCCTCCTCTACGTCAATCCCTTTTTCGTCAAGCAAACTAAACACCCTGTTTGAGGCGACACGCGCCTGTTCAAGCTGGGCAAACTGGTTCACAATCCCTGAAATAGGCTGGAAAAGCCGGTTTAAATAATCAACAAACGCGTACAGGACACCAAGAGAAACCATTGAGCCCGGAGTAATAGAGGCACCGCCGAAATACCAGATAAGGGCCACAAATGCCAGATTACGGATAAATCCGACCATGTTATGGGATAACAGAGAATTGATGCTGAGCAGCTTGTTCTGATAATGAAAATGCGCTTCATTCAGCTGTTCAAATTCTTTCGTCGTCTCCTTTTGGCGGCGGAATGCCTGGATGATCGTCATACCTTGAATCGATTCATTGATCATGGCATTAAGATCGCTGACTAGCGTCCGGATTTTTTCGTTATAAGCTGAAGAAAATTTACGGTAGGTAATCGTCCAAAGAACAAGAATCGGCAGAATAACAAGACAGATCAGGGCCAGCTTCATCTCGAGCAGGAAAAGTGCAATGAAGATTCCCGTAATATAAATAGCGCTTGTAAAGAAGGTGGCAAGCACCGCTACATAAAGCTCTTTGATGGCTTCTGTATCGTTTGTTACCCTCGCCACTACTTTTCCGGCCGGCAGATTATCAAAATAGTTTATCGGGAGACGCTGAATGTGCCCGAAGATGTCCAGTCTCATTTTTTGAATGATCCGGTTTGAAGTAACCTGCAAGAAGAACCTCTGTCCGTAATTAAAGAACGAAGCTAATACGAGCAGTCCTAGATAAAGAGCCATTAAAGTTATGATCCCGTTTACCTCGGGTTTGTAAAATTCAAGCAATTCATCCTTGCTAAGCTTCTCCGCAGGGTATGAGGCTTCTCCCTCACGGCTGGTTATATAAAATTTCCCATCCTTCGCTTTTCTTTCTCCATCCCCTTCCACAGGCTCAGGGATGAAATAATAATTAAGCTCGGTCTGCAGAATCCGAACCTCGCTTCCCTTTTCTTCCCCTTTATTAAACCGGTCTTCCCGCTTATACAAACGGCCTTTGTACGAAACCGAATCTTTCCCCGCCGTTTCTGTTTCATACCAGGGTTTTTCAATTCCAATAATGTGGTCATCAATCATCTTCTTTGCAATAATCGGACCTGTAAGCTCCGCACCGACAGCAACCGTCAGCATCAGCAGAGCGGCAATCAATGTTTTTTTATAAATGAGCGCGTATTGAACTAGACGTTTTCCGGTATTCATGCGCCCACCCCGCCTTCATTTTGCGCCTCTATCTGCTGGCGCTCATATTGTGTTTTGTACCAGCCGTCATTTTTCATCAGCTGCTCATGTGTCCCCTCTTCAATCACACTTCCCGAATTCATAACCAGAATCCGGTCTGCATGCTCAACTGCTGATAGGCGGTGAGTCGTTATAAAGGTCGTTTTCCCTGCCCGCTCCCGGCGGAGATTTTCAATAATGGCGGATTCTGTTTTTGCATCAACAGCAGAAAGAGAGTCATCCAAAATCAATATTTCCGGGTCGGCAATGAGCGCCCGTGCAATGGAAATCCTTTGCTTCTGGCCTCCTGACAAGGCAACGCCCTTCTCTCCCACAAGGGTGTTCAGCCCTTCAGGGAGCATGCTGATGTCTTTTCGGAAAAAGGCGGATTCAATCGCTTTTTCAACATCTTCCTCCGTCCCATCAGGTTTTCCAAAGAGAATATTTTCACGGACACTTCTTGAAAAAAGAACATGGTCCTGAGGAACATAGCCAATCCATTTTTGCAGAGTTTCCATCGGAATCCGCTGAATGGGGACCCCTCCAATAAGAATTTCCCCGTTACCAAGCGGATATTGTCTCAGCAGCTGGCGGATAATGGTTGTTTTTCCGCTGCCTGTCTTTCCGACAATCCCAACTGTTTCTCCCTTTTCCGCTTTAAAGGACAGCATTTTAAGGTTTTCTGATGCCGAAGATGGATATTGAAATGTAACATTCCGGAATTCAATCGTCTCCGGATTTTCAATTTGAATGGGATGCTGATGATTTTTAACATCCGCTTCATAGGCAAGCGTTTCATTTACACGATCCAATGAAGCATTCCCGCGCTGCATGATGTTAATGAGTTCGCCAATGGCAAACATCGGCCAGATCATCATACCAAGGTATACATTAAATGAGACAAGTTCTCCGAGTGTCAGCTCCTGGTTAAAAACAAGATAGGCCCCATACCCAAGGCCAATCATATAACTCATCCCGACAAGCAGTTTAATGGTTGGATCAAAAAGAGCATCAATCTTCGCTACCTCCACATTTTTACGGTAAACATCATCGGTCATGCTGCTAAACCGCTGCACATCCTGCTTTTCCTGGACAAAGGCTCTTAAAACTCTGACACCCTGAACGGATTCAAGAACTTTATCATTCAAGTCTCCAAACGAATCCTGCGCATTCATGAACCGTTCATGAATTTTCTTGCCGTACAAATTCATAGCAACAGCCATTAAGGGAAGGGGCAGAACGGCTGCGATCGTCAGCTTCCAGCTGATCAGCACCGCCATGGAGAAGAGAATGGTCAGCATAAATAAGCTCGAATCAACCAGAGTAAGAATTCCGAAGCCGGTTGTCATCGAAACTGCTTTTAAATCGTTTGTCGCTCTTGCCATCAGGTCACCTGTCCGGTTTTTCTCATAAAATCGAGGAGTCATTCTGATGAGATGCCCCATAAATCTTGATCGGAGGAGCTTTTCGATAAGCTGAGCCCCTCCAAACAAGTTGTACATCCAAAAATACGTCATCGTATACGTCACAATGCCAAGCCCTAGAAACAAACCGATGTAGACCATTAATGATTGAGCCGAGAACGTTCCTGCTTTAATTTCATCAATAACTGTCCCAAGAAGCTTCGGCGGAATGACCTCCATAACGTTTACGATTTGAAGCAGAATGATCGCGATCGTGTAGCGAAGCCAGTATTTCTTAAAAAACCACTTTAATTTTCCTAAAACTGAAAACATGCTTTGTTCATCTCCCTTTCGTTCTGCTCATAAACTAGCCGCTATCTGGATCTCCTTCATTCAGAAGCAGTCTGGCAATTCTTTTTCTGGTCATCGTATTTCCTCCTCTTAATGGAATCGGTTATTTATATGGCAGTGTTAGACTGGCTGCAGAATTCACAGCGGCTCTAATCAGACCATCTTTTAAAGGCCGCAATGACCTTAAAAAGCAAAAAAAGGCATACCGCAGCGATATGCCTTTCACCAGCAAAAAAGGCATGGTACTGCGCTGTTGACGCAGACCATGCCTTAACTAAAAGCAGCAATGATTTATTGCTGTTTATACGTTATAGGAAGGCCGCGTCTGATAGACGTACAGAAACAGGCGTAACTCTGCAATCTCTTTTCATGACGCGTCCCTCCTTCCAATTATTGTTTATCGTCCTTGTAAAGATATCATTTGTGACAGCTTTTTGTCAATTCAATATTCAAAAATTTCAAAAAGAAAGGCCGTTCGGGCTATAGCTGCTGGAGTGACGACTATACCTGCAGCTGCATCGCTGACCTTTACAGGCTATCCTTAAATGAATGCGGCTGCGTCTCAAGGCTAACGCCACAAAGGTCTAAATACCCATTTTTCCGATTGACAGTTTCAGATTTCTTGAAAAGAGGTAAATGAAATATAACAAACAAACTTAAATCAGCTTCTTAACAGGAGGTTATTAAAATGGAAAAATCTACATATATTTTAGGGTCCAAACTAAAAATGGAGCAGGCAATTGAATTGAATCAGCTAGCTAAAACGCTTAATACCGACATATATATCAATGCGAGCGAAAGGTCTAAAGTCGATGTTTCCAAACTCCCATCTCTTGTCGCATTTCTGCTGACCGTCTCATCTGATAAAGAGCTTCAAATCATTTGTGACAAAGATAAATATGATCAGGTAAGCAATAAGCTTTCAGCTATATTCACAGGTTCAGGTTCACTTGCGGCCCAGCTTCATTAAAAGGGCATAATCATCTCAGCAAAGCAAATACTAATAAAAAATGTCAAAGGAGAATGCATAATGCTTCGTACTATTCTAATGGTTATTGGCGCAATCGTTGTTATTGCCTGGATCGTAAATATGCTTTAAAGAGGAGAACCTGCCATGCAGGTTTTTTTCTATGTTGGCTTTGTTAAAGCATGGTGTTGATTCTTCACACCTGTTGATATTGGAGCGGAAGGCGTGAGACTCATGCGGGCGCAGCGGGACAGGTGAGACCCCGCAGTCGCGAAGCAAGGAGGAGGCTCACCGCCCGCCCAAGGATAAGCGAGCGCCTGCAGCGGAAATCAGCAGCCAAGTTTAACAGAACTTCTATGTTAAAGCATGCTGTTGATTTTTAATACATGCTGGTCGGAGCGGATGGCGTTTAGACTCTAAGCTAAAAGCAGCGGGAAAGGTCAGTCCACCCTGCGCAATGCGGCACGGGGAGGCTTGTCGCCGTCTATTTACGCATAAGCGAAAGACTGCAGGCTGCAATCACAGTCAAATTTAAAAGAGCCTGGATTTTACAAAACCCTGCCGGCAAAAGCTGGCAGGGCTGATTTCTATCCATTTTTAAATTGATCCGTGATCTTCTTCTTTTCCTCTTTAATTTTTTCTCTTATTCGGTCTTCAGCATTATTTTTGTTCTCACTGCCTGCTTCTTTTTTATTTTCCTTGTCTTTTTTATTTTCCTTGTCTTTTTTATCCTTGCTTTTTTCATTGCCTGCTTTATTCTCTTTAGCTTCAGGCTTAGGTTCCTTGTACTCTGGCAGGTTAAAGCTTTGCTTTTCCTCATTTTTCAAAGCCCGCTCCATGATTTCTTTATATAGAGGAGCAGCTGTTTTACTGCTTGTCGTATGCAGGATATTTTCTGAATCTGTTTTGTCATAGCCGATCCAAAGCGCGCCTGCCAGGTTCGGCGTATAACCGGCGAACCATTGATCCTTCGTTCCGTCACCGCCATGCGGATCCTGGGTTGAACCCGTCTTTCCTGCCATTTCCAAGCCATCGATTTTTGCATTTTCCCCGGTTCCTTCTTTTACGGTGCCAAGCATAAGCTGTGTAATTTTGTCTGCCGTTTCAGGGCTTGTTGCTCTTGATTTTTCGCCCTTCCATTCCCCAACGGTATTTCCGTTTTCATCCACAATCTTTGTAATTGAATGGGATTCATTCCGGACACCTTTATTCGGAAAGGCTGAGAAGGCTTCAGCCATTTGCAGTGGCGAAACGCCTTCATGAAGCCCTCCGAGTGCAAGACCAAACTGACGGTCCTCAGCTGTAACCGGAATGCCAAACCGCTTAGACGCATCAAGTCCTGAACTGATGCCCGCCTTGCTGAGCGCATAGACAGCTGGTACATTATAGGATTGTGTAAAGGCCTCGTACACCGAAACGGCTCCTCTGTACTGTCCATCAATATTTTCAGGTGAATAATCTCCAAAATCCATTTCTTTATCGGCAAGCTTTGAATGAAGGGAGTACCCTTTTTCCAGGAGGGGAGTATAGGCCGCGATTGGCTTCATAATGGAACCTGGCTGCCGCTTTAACTGCGTTGCGCGGTTAAACTGGCGGAAGGAATGCTCTCCTCTCCCTCCGATCAGCGCCTGAATTCCCCCGGTTTTCGGATCAATAAGCACGGATCCTGCCTGCACAGGCTGATCTGTGCTGCTTTCTGGAAAAAGGCTGTCATCCTTGAATATTTCTTCAAGTCCCGTTTGCATATCCTGATTCATTTCAGTGTGAATGTTATAACCGCCGGCAAGAAGCTTTTCCTGGGAAATTCCGTAGCGCTTGCTGGCTTCTGATATGATTTGATCTACATAAGAAGGATATTTCCCCTTATATGGATCTGTTGATTTTTCTCTTAATACCAGTTCTTCACCGCGGGCCTGGTCAGCTTCATCTTTCGTCAAGAAGTTCTGGCTTTCCATCAAATCGAGGACCACGTTGCGTCTCTCAATCGCCTTGTCATAATTTTTAACCGGCGAATAATTTGATGGGGCCTTAATCAGTCCGACTAAAATGGCGGACTCACTGTCAGACAGGTCTTTGGGAGCTTTTCCGAAGTATGTCTGAGCAGCATTTTTCAGCCCCCAGGCTCCTTCCCCAAAATAAACCTGATTGGCATATAGCTCAAGAATATTCTCCTTTGAATACTCCTGCTCAATTTTTTTCGCTAAAAAATATTCATCAAACTTGCGGGTAAAGGTTTGATCCTGTGATAAAAATGCATTCTTGGCCAGCTGCTGGGTAATGGTACTTCCTCCTTCCACTACTCCTCCGGCTGTAACGTTCTTGTAGGCCGCTCTTACAATACCCAGATAGTCGATTCCCTTATGTTTATAATAATCGCGATCTTCAGTAGCAACGAGCGCTTCCTCGAAATTTTTAGGCATTTCTTCGTAATCCATCCATTCAACCTTGGAGGACGACAGCTTGCTCGCAAGCTTTCCATCCTGATCATAAATGGCTGTCGGCTGCGTAACCGACTTCTCAAGCTTGCTTACATCTGCAGAAGCAATCAGCATCTGATGGGCTATTAATCCTGCAAGGACAACAGCCAGTGCAGCAGCGATTGATAGTTTAGTGATAAATTTTTTCTTCATAATATCCCCGCATTCTTTATTGAAATTAGGCGTATGGCTTTTTTGCTTATTACCTTTAAAAAAACACAATGATAAATCATACGAAACGCTTTGCTCATTCATAGGGGTCACGCAGCAAGGATTAATTATTGCCAAATGGGGTATTGTTTTACAAATACGAACAGAGGATGTGGAGAAGTTGAATACGATTCGGCATTTACTGGTAGCTTTCCATGATACGGAAGACAGCAAGGAAGCATTATCAGCAGGAATGGCCTTAAGCAAACAGCTCAACGCAGATTTGTCCGTCCTGCATGTGTCTGAAAATGAAACAGAACCGCCTATGACTTCAGCGTCCACCCAGCCTTTTTTTGCCAACCGGATGAGCGGGGATGGTCTGACTAACTATCCTGTTCCCCCTGCGGCTGATAGCCGCAGTGCAATAAATGAAGAAGAAAATCATATCCAGAATGACCGTTCAGGCAGAATTACAGCTGAGGTTCAGTCAATCCTGCAGGAAAACCGGATACCCGGTCAAGTAAAAGTATTAGATGGAAACCCGTCAGATGCGATCATCTCTTATGCAGAAGAAATCGGAGCAGATCTGATTGTCGTAGGCCACAGAAACATCAGCGGATTCAGAAAACTGATTTCCTCAAGCGTGAGCGATAAAGTCGCAAATGAATCGGTTATTCCGGTTCTGATTGCAAAGTAAATTAGCGAAAATGAAAAGAAGCTGGCCCCTTGTCAGCTTCTTTTTCATGCGTCTGAACAGCTTTCATTTTAAAGCACGGGGTTCATCATGGAGGCCGATGCTGTTGCCGGATAATAATGAAACCATTTTTCCCAGCCGGTATACACTCAGAACTCCTCCTTCAGAGCCGTTTCCTGACTTTTTCAATCGCAGCTGCTCCTTGCACCAGCCTTCTGACTCCTAATCGGCGCATATCAGTTCCCCTGCATTTTCCCCATGCCCGGCATTGACATATAGTGATAGCTTGCTATAATACTTTTATGCACAAAAGCACAAAAGCGTTTAAGTAAAAAAGAAGGAGCACGACTTCATGGAAAGGGAAAGCGTTCGATTTAGTACATCTATTATCCTGCTTACTGGTATGCTCGGTACGATTTTTACGTGCCTGTTCTTTATAAAAACTGAACCTCATTTGCCGCTTTTTCTTTGCTTAGTTTTTCTCGCTCTATTCGGGACAGCTAAAGGCACTAAGTGGAAAGATCTTGAACAGGGGATTGCCGGCGGAATTCAGAACGGTATCCAGCCAATCTTAATTCTATCTCTCATCGGGATGCTGATTGCGGCCTGGATGTTCAGCGGTACCATTCCTACTGTCATTCATTTTTCACTATCTGTTATTGAGCCTCAATTTCTATTACTAACCGGCTTGATTTGCTGCATGATTGTGTCCATTCTGGTAGGCAGCAGCTTTACTACGGTCAGTACGGTGGGAGTTGCGCTGATGGGGATTGCGGCGGCTTCTGGAATCCCGCTGGAATGGGCAGCAGGAGCCGTTATTTGCGGGGCTTGCTTTGGGGATAAAATGTCTCCTATGTCTGATACAACAAACTTTGCAGCGGGTGTGGCATCTGTTTCCATTGTGGAGCATATTCGCCATATGAGTAAAACGACGATTCCGGCCATTTTGATTACAGTGGTCATCTTCTTCATCATGGGCCGCTCTTTGACAATTAATCCAGCGGGTTCAGGTGAAATGCAGGAAATTATGCGTACCATCGTTTCAACGGTTACGATCGGTTGGTTTACCCTGCTCTCTCCCATTGGGGTCATTATACTGGCTGTGATGAGAAAGCCTATTATTCCGACCTTGATCTTTGGCATCGCTACGGCAGGGATGACAGGAATTTTTTCCGGTAACGGGGAGTTCGGCCAATTCCTTGGTGTTCTTCAGAATGGCACAAAATTTGATATTAGCAATGAGCAGGCTGCATCCATCCTCAACCGCGGAGGACTGCAATCGATGATGTGGTCTGTATCTCTGATCATGATTGCATTTGCCCTTGGGGGATTAATGGATAGGCTCGGTGTAATCCGGGCTTTAATGAACGGGCTGATCCAAAAGGTAAAAACACGCGGCCAGCTGATTGCTTCTACGGCAGCCTCTTCTGTAAGTGTGAATCTTGCAACCGGGGAACAGTATATGTCCATTCTCATACCCGGGCAGTCTTTAAAGGCACTCTATGAAAAACTCAATTATCCCGGCAGATACATGTCACGGACATTGGAGGATGCGGGTACCCTTGTCAATCCGCTCATTCCATGGGGAGTCAGCGGAGCATTTTTCGCCCAGTCGCTCGGTGTTGATGTCATTCAATACCTGCCATTTGCGTTCTTTTTGTACCTCTCTCCAATTTTTACAATCGTATTTGGCTTTCTTCCTGACAGAAAGGAAAAGCTGACCGCGTAGCAAAAAGAGAAGCATGCCAAACTGGCTGCTTCTCTTTTTGGCTGGATTTGTAAATGCAGCGTGTTGTTTTCACCCCTGTTGTTTAGAGGGAAAGGAGTGAGACCTCGAGCTGTGAGCAGCAGGAAGAGGCTTACCGCCCCCCATTGGAAAAGCAAACGCCTGCCAGCTGATCACCAGCCAAGTTAACAGAGGTTTTTTGTTATGGAGAGATCGAAAATACAAGGCTGGTGAAAGCTGCTCCTGAAAAATGATAGGCAGCCAGAACACCGCCGTTTCCCCATCAGTAAACATCTTTTCCAGTAAACAGAAAGAAGGAAACCAATAGGCCTGCTATAGCCCAAACCGAAAGCACAGCCATTGAAAAACCCAGCGTCATCCCTTCTATCGGCGGAGCCATGCCGCTAATGTAATCCGTAAGCTTCAGGTTTACCATAAACAAATACTTAGCTGAGTCCCAGGATGCAACCATATTGGCCAGGATTGCTCCTGCAATCAGAGAAGCGAGCATCACACCCATGACCGATGCCGTACTTTTCATTAAAGCGGAAAGAGCAAAGGTTAGCGTACCGACGACGGCTGCTACAAACCATACCAGGCCGAAATCCATCAGAATATACTGCCAAAGGCTCATCATTTGGACATTGCTAGTATTCAGCTCGCTTCCTTCAACCGCAAATCCCGTTAACACAGGCACGTCCCAGCCGCTATAGCCTAATGCAATCCCTGAAACGAGATACGTAATCACCCCAACGGAGAGAACAATAAAGGAAATGGCCAGGAGCAGCGTCACATATTTACTTAATAGGATTTTCCATCGTTTAATCGGCCTCGTCAATAACAGCTTAATGGTTCCATTTGTATGCTCTGATGAAACGATATCGCTTGCGATGACCATTACCATCAGGGGCAAAAGCAGATCAATGGAGTTCTCTGCAAAAGTTTTCATAAAAGTTGGGGCTCCAGGTGCATTAGGGTTAATATCGCGATCCAGGTAGTATTGCTGCTGATTAACGCGAATTTGGAGGAATTCCTTCCACTCTCCCGAAATCCCCCCCGAACTCAGCCTGTTCTGCGTGTTGATGATCTCCTGCTGCACCTGTGTCCGCCAATCCTCTGTCCCTGCTTCTTTTACGGCTTCTTCATGCTGCTTGACCTGAGCATATGTAAAAAGGCCTGCCAGTACAGCGATTATTCCCATTATAATAAACAGCCGCTTTTTCCGGACAATCTTGATCATTTCATTGTAAATAAGATTAATCAATGGTTTCACCTTCCGTCAATTCGATAAAGAGATCCTCGAGTGTCGGAAGCTTCACTTCAATCCCCTTCACCCTAACTCCTTCATGAACAAGCTTTTCATTCCACTGATCAATCCGGTTTTCATCGTTTGCTGTAATAAGTCCATGGATATTCTCTGAAAGGATGGCGGTTTCTTGCTCCAGAATTTTCTTGGCTCTCTCTTGAGGATCCACATTCCATATCACCCTTTCCTTTTCAGTCAGCAAAGAAGACACGGCATCAATGCGCAGGATGGTTCCTTTCGACATAATGGCAACCCGGTCGCACATTAATTGGATCTCACTGAGCAGATGGGAGGAAACAAGAACCGTCAAGCCTTCCTTCTCTGCAAGGTAGCGGATAAATTCCCGCATTTCCCGAATCCCCATCGGATCCAGACCATTAGTCGGTTCATCGAGAATCAGCACCTTTGGACTGCTGAGCAGCGCCTGAGCAATTCCAAGCCTCTGTTTCATTCCAAGCGAATATGTACTGACCCGGTCATCTATACGGTGTTCAAGTCTCACGAGGCGAACGACTTCCCCGATTCTCTGTTTTGACACACCTGGAAGCATGCGGCGAAAATAATCAAGATTCTCCCGTCCGCTTAAGTAAGAATAGAGCTCTGGGTTCTCCACAATGCAGCCGATATTGCGGATTGCCTTTGTGAAATGCTTTTCCAGATCATACCCGCAAATGGAGATCCTGCCGGAAGTGGGCTTTATCAAACCGACAAGCATGCGGATCGTTGTGGTTTTGCCTGCGCCGTTCGGTCCCAGAAAACCAAATACCTCTCCTTTTTGCAGCTCAAAATCGAGACCTTTAATAATCTCCTTTTTTTTGATCCTTTTTTTCAGACCGCTCACAGACAGCGTTACATCCTTCATCATTGCTCCTCCCCTCCCCCGCTGAATAGGATGAGCGAAGCCAGGCGCTCCCCTATTAGCTGATAGCCCTCACTGTTCGGGTGAAATTTATCGCTGTACAAATAGTCATTCACATTTTGTTCAAACAAATCGAAGGTGGGGACCACAATGGTCTTTTTATACTTGGCTGCTTCTTCTGCTGTGTAAAAATTCCACTCCCGGACGATACCGGAAGTTGTCTTGCTGTTTGAAAGATCATTGAACGGATTGTAAAGGCCGATATAGTAAACGGCTGCTTGGGGGTTTACCGAGCGGATTTGCTGAAAAATACTTCCGAGCCTTTCTAGAAAAGCTGCTCTCGTATTTTTGATGGATTCATCCGATAAATCCTCCATCACCTGTCCGCCTGCGAATAAATCGTTTCCTCCGATTGTCATAATGACGGCATCCGCCTTGCTGAGCTGACGCTGAATTTCCGGCTGATTCAGCTGCTTTTCAAGCTGAACGGAGGTCTGGCCGCTGATGGAGAGGTTTGTGAGCTGCAGCTTCTGCTCTGTCCTGTCCCGCAGCTGGCCTATTGCATAACCGGCATAGCCTTTCCCGCTTTCATCCCCTATTCCTCTAGTGAGGGAATCACCCAAGCCGACTATGTTGTATTCCTCATCCTTCTTCTGAGGGTTTTCGAGCTCAGCCTTCTTAGAGACAGCGGGAGGAGGAGCTTCTCTATTTTGAAAAAACTGGCTATTAATCGTAAACGCTAAACTTCCCATCCATAATAGTCCTGCTGCAAGAGAAATAACCGCCATTATTTTTACACTCTTCATAGGAATTGTAGGCACCTTTCGTCAAATTTCTGATAGTTCCATTGTACCTTTATCACTTATGGAATGCTTCTTTGAGTGCTTTCTCCGGATAACCTGATTGAAGCGGAAGCCGGGAGATTCCCCGGGAAGCTGCATTGAAAAAATCGAGGAATAAAAAAACAACCCGGATATCACTCTTACAGCGAGCAACTGCGGGTTGTAAATGAGGATGTTTCCTATCAATGCAGCTTTTTTGACATCAGACTTCAGGACATTATAAAACGCTGTCCCTGTTTTAGTCCGTCAAAAGCTCCCGGAACGCTTTTTGAATTAGTAACGTAATCGGGCCGGGCCTGCCTTCGCTGTATGACCTGTCATCAATTTTGACCACAGGCATCACCTCAATGGTTGTCGAGGAGATAAACACTTCGTCATATTGCCCAAGCTCAGATGCCATGATTTCTTTTTCCACTGTATCCACACCTGCATTTTGGCATGCTTCCATAATTTTCAGCCGCGTGATGCCATTCAGTATGAAATGGTTTGCAGGGTGGGTATAGACCGTTCCATCCTTGACGGCATAAAAATTGGTGGAGCTGCCTTCTGTGACAACACCATCCCTTACAAAAATGGTCTCATACTTCCCTGCGTCCGCCGCTGCCTGTTTAGCCATGACATTCCCCAGAAGATTCAGGCTTTTAATATCACAGCGTTTCCAGCGGATATCTTCCGCTGTCATCACTTCAACGCCTGATTTCTGCAGCTCCGCCGGACGTTTGGATGGAATTGGATAAGCGGCCAGCTGGGCTGAAACATCAGATCCTGGAAAAAGATGATTCCTTGCACTGACACCTCTCGTCACTTGCATATAGATGCCGCCATCCCGCACCTGATTGACCGAGACCAATTCCCTGATTCGATTTTTAAGCGTCTCTAACTCATAAGGCAGTGAGATTTTGAGCTCCCCCGCGCTTCTTTTTAACCTCTCCAAATGCTCATCGATTGTAAAAACTTCTCCATTGTAAACGCGGATGACTTCATACACCCCGTCACCGAATTGATAGCCTCTGTCTTCAATATCTACTTTCGCCTGCTCTCTATCAATCAGTTCATCATTCATTAAAATTTTCATAGAGCACCTCGGAATGTATAGGATTTGTACTTATCATTACATATGGCCTGACTGGCCCTTGTCAAGACTATCCCGGCAAATAAAAAAGAATATTTTTGAGGGTTATCAGTTGTAATTCATATTCTTGTCCTATAATATGTATCTATACCCAAACACAACATATAGAAGTTTCCGAAAATAAAAGCCACTATATATTGATTATATTCCGCAGCAAACGGTGCTAATAAGCTTAAAAGGGAATCCGGTAAAATTCCGGAACTGTCCCCGCAACTGTAAGTGTGACGAAATGGGCAAACCACTGTACGATATCGTACGGGAAGGGCTCAAAGTAGGAGAAAGCACAAGTCAGGAGACCTGCCGATGCTGTATATGTTTCGCTTTTCCCGGGGATTGGGAAGATGAAACGGTGGAAGTAAAAGAATCCTCTTTTATTCTATCGTTTGATCCGCTCAATTGCCAAGAGCGGATTTTTATTTTTCCTTGGAGGAGGATGGCTATGACTACTGAAACCGTAACGATGATAACAAATGAACAAGGCTTAAAAAGGCCGTTTGACGAGCAAGAATTTACAAAATGGATCAAAAAAACAGGGGAAGGCTTCCCTGAACTTGATTTAAACTCCTATATAGAGAGAATCATTCATTCCATTTCATCAAGAGATACATATACAGAGAAGCAGGTCAAAAACCTCTGTATCCTTGAGGGCCTGTCCAACATATCAGAATCTGAGCCGGACTGGACTTACTTTTGCTCCCGCCTGTATTTGGACCAGCTCTATACAGAGGCAGCAAGAAACCGCGGTTATGACTCCACTGTTCGATATGGATCTTTTCTCGAGCTGATCGATACACTTCACAGCATCGGCATTTATGGCGACTTGATTCCCGATGCATACTCAGCAAAGGAAATCTGTGAGCTTGGTGAAGAGATTGATCCGGAACGCGATCTGATTTTCACCTATATTGGTCTCAGGACACTTGCTGACCGCTACATTGCCCGTGACTACAGCAAAAACGTAATGGAGCTCCCTCAGGAACGGTTCATGGTGATTGCGATGACATTGATGGCAAACGAGCCCGCTGAGCACAGAATCCATCTTGTGAAAGAAGCGTACTGGGCGCTCAGCAATCTTTATATGACCGTTGCCACCCCTACTCTTTCAAACGCCGGAAAATCTGTGGGACAGCTGTCCAGCTGCTTTATTGATACGATTGATGACAGCCTGCAGGGGATTTTCGACAGCAACACCGATATTGCAAACCTTTCGAAAAGCGGGGGCGGAATTGGTGTCTATCTTGGCAAGATCCGCAGCCGGGGCAGTGATATACGCGGATTCAAGGGGGTTTCCTCAGGTGTGCTCCCTTGGATGAAGCAGCTCAACAATACAGCGGTCAGCGTAGATCAGCTCGGCCAAAGAAAAGGCGCGATTGCGGTCTACCTGGATGTTTGGCACAAAGACATCTTTTCTTTTCTCGATTCAAAACTGAACAATGGGGACGAACGCCTCCGAACCCATGATTTGTTCACAGGTGTCTGTCTTCCCGATTTATTTATGGAACAGGTAGAAGAGCGCGGCGACTGGTATTTGTTCGATCCTCATGAAGTGAGAAAAACACTTGGCTACAGTCTTGAAGATTACTTTGACGAGAAAAAAGGCAGCGGCAGCTTCCGGGAAAAGTATTGGGAGTGCGTCCGCCACCCTGACCTGGCCAAAGAGAAAGTTCCTGCAATCGATATTATGAAGCGGATCATGATCAGCCAGCTGGAATCCGGAACACCGTTTATGTTCTACCGGGACGAAGTGAACCGGATGAACGCGAACGCACACGCCGGAATGGTATACTGCACCAATCTTTGTACAGAAATAACCCAAAACCAAAGTGCCACGACGATGGACGAACAATATACCGAGGATGGAAAAATCATCACCGTAAAAACACCAGGCGATTTCGTTGTCTGCAATCTTTCCTCCATCAGCCTGGCTAAAGCCGTGAGAGAGGATGTGCTCGAACGCCTCATCCCGATTCAGGTCAGGATGCTTGATAACGTAATTGATCTAAATGACATTCCGGTTCTGCAGGCAAAGCTTACAAATTCCAAATACCGTGCCATCGGCCTTGGAACCTTCGGCTGGCATCACCTTCTTGCCCTTGAAGGCATTAAGTGGGAAAGCGGGGAAGCGGTGCAGTACGCTGATAAGCTCTATGAAAAAATCTCCTTTTTAACCATTCAGGCGAGCTCGGAGCTGGCAAAGGAAAAAGGCTCTTATCCAGCCTTTGAAGGATCCGGCTGGGAAACCGGCACGTATTTTGACGCCCGCGGCTACCGATCAGACCAATGGCAGGAGCTTCAGCAGCAAATCGCTGAAAACGGCATGCGGAACGGCTATTTGATGGCCGTCGCACCGAACGCGTCCACATCCATTATTGCGGGCAGCACGGCAAGCATCGATCCAATTTTCCAGAAGGTCTATTCGGAAGAAAAGAAAGACTATAAGATTCCTGTAACAGCCCCTGATTTGAGTCCTGAAACGACCTGGTATTATAAATCCGCTTATTTCACGGATCAGCATTGGAGCATAGAGCAAAATGCGGCGAGACAGCGCCATATCGACCAATCAATCTCGTTTAATTTTTACGTTCTGAACACAATCAAAGCAAAGGAACTGCTTGATCTTCATATGAGCGCTTGGAAGGCCGGGCTGAAAACGACGTATTACGTCCGGTCCACTTCCAGTCTCATCGAAGACTGCGATTCCTGCGCGAGCTAGGAGGAGAAACAGATGACAGACATCGCACTATCTCAGCGGACCATTATGGATCCTGAAGCGCCGAACCGTTCCACGGCACTGATCAACGGCCGAAGCTCTAACATATTAAACTGGGATGATGTAGCTTATCCATGGGCGTATGCCAAATATAAAAAAATGCTCTCCAACTTCTGGACACCGTTCGAAATCAATATGTCCCAGGATGTAAAGCAGTTTAAGGATCTCGAGGAGCACGAAAAGGATGCCTTTTTAAAAATCATCGGGCTCCTCGCCCTTCTCGACAGCATCCAAACCGATTATGCCGGAAAAGTAGCGGACTATATTACCGATTCGAGCATCAATGCACTCATGATCATGCTTGCCCAGCAGGAGGTCATTCACAATCATTCCTACTCATACGTGCTATCGAGCATTGTACCGAAAAGCAAGCAGGATGAAGTGTTCGAGTATTGGCGCAGTGAGGAAATTTTAAGAAAACGAAATGACTTTGTCACAAACGGCTATAAAGCCTTTGCAGAAAATGCAAATGTAGAAAACCTGCTGAAATCACTTGTATACGACGTCATCCTTGAGGGGCTGTTCTTCTACTCCGGCTTCGCGTTCTTTTACAACCTTGCGCGCAATCAGAAAATGGTCGCCACAAGCACGATGATCAATTACATCAACCGGGATGAGCAAATTCACGTCGATTTGTTTGTGAAAATTTTCAGAGAGGTCCTTGTTCAATACCCGGAGTATAATACTCCTGAGCTGAAAGTGTTCGTGGAAAGCACAATAGTGGAAGCTGCCGAGCTTGAAATAGAGTGGGGCCGGGAAATTATCGGCAGCAAAATCGAGGGCATCAGCATGAAGGATGTTGAAGACTACATTAAATTCTACGCCAACGTCCGTTCCAACCAGCTCGGCTATGACCGGCCTTTTGAAGGCTACCGGACGAACCCGCTCAAGTGGATTAAAGCATACGAAGACGTCGACCTCGGCAAATCTGATTTCTTTGAGCAGAAATCAAGACAGTATACAAAAGTAAACAATGTGGATAATGGGTTTGATGATTTGTAATTGATTCCAATGAACCTAAGCGGGCCGGATGGGCATGTCAATACTGCTCGGCACCAATAGAGTTATGCATAACGAAAAAAATGCATTATGTTCAAGATGTGAGACTTTAACGGGTGTCTTTGATCGCTATTCGCGGTGACGCCTTTCTCACATCTTTTTTTGAAGCTATTCAGGATATTACGACCGTTCAGACCCATTCAACAGGGTGTTCGGGACTTGAGGGTCTCGGTTCGGTCTGTTTACATTCCTTTTTTAGCTGTTTCTGGCGGTGAACAACGAAGATTTCGGGCGGAAAGTCAATCAGATCGCTGGGACACCCTTATAAATCCCATGTAGATTTGACGATTTTGTCCGTGGCCGGGTTTTATTGTCCGTACTTCTGATTTATTGTCCGTATTCTGATTTTATTGTCCGTACTTTAATTTTATTGTCCGTACTTATACTTTTATTGTCCGTACTTTTCATATAAAGACTTTTCGGCAAAGTTCGAGCATATTCGCGCCCTCCTAAGTGCGGATATTCATCCCAGTGTTGTCCTGCATATTTATATATGTTCCTTATTCTGGTTTTATTGTCCGTACTTCCGATTTATTGTCCGTATTTATACTTTTATTGTCCGTACTTTTCATATAAAGACTTTTCGGCAAAGTTCGAGCATATTCGCGCTGTCCTAAGTGCGGATATTCATCCCAGTGTTGTCGTGCATATTTATATATGTTCCTTATTCTGGTTTTATTGTCCGTACTTCCGATTTATTGTCCGTACTTATACTTTTATTGTCCGTACTTTTCATATAAAGACTTTTCGGCAAAGTTCGAGCATATTCGCGCCCTCCTAAGTGCGGAAAATCACCCCAGTGTTGTCCTGCATATTCATATATGTTCCTTATTCTGGTTTTATTGTCCATACTTCTGATTTATTGTCCGTATTCTGGTTTTATTGTCCGTACTTCCGATTTATTGTCCGTATTCTGATTTTATTGTCCGTACTTATACTTTTATTGTCCGTACTTTTCATATAAAGACTTTTCGGCAAAGTTCGAGCATATTCGCGCCCTCCTAAGTGCGGAAAATCACCCCATTGTCGTCATGCATATTCGCGCTGTACTAAGTGCTGTAATTGCTTCATTTTTTACTTGCCCCCTACTTATATGCCAGTCCCGCAGTCCACAGCCGGCTCAATGCTCCGGCTCCTGTACCTATATAGGCCGCGGTCTGGCATGTAAACAATGTCCCTGTGACAAACAGCACTTTTTATTATTCCGGTTCCCCTGTTTCATCTTCTTCGTTTTCCTCGTTTTTTTGTTCATTTTTTAGCCAATTCAGCCATTCCGGCTGCGGCTCATCCGGGTTCTCGCTGAAGACTTCGGTTGATCCGCTTTCCTCCTGATGGGAAAAAATATCATGAATGTCATTACCATCTCCGAGAATGGTTCCAAATCCCTGGTTATGCTTTTTAAGGCTTTTAAAACCGGTTGGAAAATTATTTCCGAAATTTACGGCGGATGCATCTTCTACGGCCCCGATTTGAATATCGCCGATGCTGAATGTGGCAGAGAGCGGCATCTCAGGCTCCGGAGACTCTTGATGATTGTGACGTATTTTATATGGAAGCTGCTTGCCGTTTATTTGAATAGAAATCTCATCAGGGGGATTCCGCCCAGCCTTTGCCTGGTGTCTGGTTTTAGCAGGCGGAAAGGTGGTGCCGATATTCATGGTCCCGCTCAGCTGCTTAACATCGACTTTTCCCAGATGATATGCAAGCTCCTGAATATTCATCGTCTCAATGTGTTCAATATGAAAGGATTGGTGTACACGGCTTTGATTATTTTCGATTGATTGCTCTAATGCTTCCACTCTGCTTTCCAGCTGCCGGATCCTTTTTATATAGGCCTGTTCATCCATTTTCATGCTGTTTCAGCCTTTAGCACATCCTGCCGCTCATCCGCATATAATTGATTGGGCCGGCTGGGCTTACATTTAACATGACGGGAGAAATTATGAGAAAAAACATTCATTTCCCTGAAATCCTCTTTCACAACCTCGACGTACAGGAAATAGCCAATAATGCAGGCATTTTTATTGGGAGAAACCGGCAAATACATTGGAACACCTCTTTGGAGAGCCATTGTTCAGGATTCGGTACGGTTTCAGGGAATCATAACGAACTATCGAGTAATACACACCTTGTCCTTAAAAGCCCTATTGAAAAATAGCATGATAAAAAGGATCAGTACATGGTTATGGAAAAATTCCGGACCTTCAACCTAATTGTTTAAGAAGTCTCCTTTTTTTCCTGTGTACCGCCTATTGTCAGGTTATTTGAAATTTTGTTTGAGCTTCCGCTTATTCTTCCAAATCCTTCATAGGACTTTGATTTATTCCTCCATTTGTATTGAATATTTTCTCCGTAAAATACTCCTGAGCTGTTCTGAATAAGCTTAACGCTTATGGATTTGAAATGAATTTTAGGCATTTGCAAACTCCTCTTTTTAGCTTGTCCCGGAAGAAATCTTTTCCTTATTAGTCATTTATATAGATTATGATGCAAAAGTATACCCTCAAACTGCCTGCATTACGAAGATTGTCAGACACATGAAGGAAAGCCATCCAGATCGGATGGCTTTTGCCTTAACTCTGATGAACAGGCTGATTATTCGATTCCTCGTTCTGGGTAAAATCTGAATCCATCACATCGTCATCCTGCACAATATT
This sequence comes from Metabacillus sp. 84, assembly GCF_050107715.1. Lineage (NCBI taxonomy): Bacteria > Bacillati > Bacillota > Bacilli > Caryophanales > Bacillaceae > Metabacillus > Metabacillus sp. 84. The sequence continues at coordinate 56,053 of NZ_JBNILN010000011.1, forward strand.
CACATTGTTTATGGATACATTGTTTTCTCCGATGATTTTTCCGAATCCGGCATTGCTCTTCATGCTGACGGTCCAATCATATTGCGAGTTGGTGCCGGTAAATACTCCTGAGTTGGCGGACAGCGCTGAAATATTGATGCTGTTAAAATGGATCGTTAAGGTTTTCATGCTTAGATTTGGGACACGGGCTGCGGATTTATATTTTCAGGCTGGGAAATCGCCATATCGAAAAGATCCTGGTCATTAATGATATTCGTACAGCCAATTGCACATGAGTTTACGTAATTTCCGTTACCTGAATTGAACTTCCCTTGGGCGTTCCAATCAGGCTGGCTGTTCTGCCCAGAAGATATAATAGAATTTGCCGCCATGCTTACGACATTAATTTGATTAAATACGACGGATACCGGCATTCTCCAAACCTCCGTTTCTATCCTGCGAGTTTACGTTACTATATGTCTGGGATCAGGATCCTGTGAATGATGGAAAACCTGTTTGGAGCCTTTCATAGTAACATCCTTCTCTCCGCAAACATGCTTATCTATTTTTGCCATTCCATTTTAAACAGCAGTTTTGCTTCGACTAATATGGTAGAATCTGTTTCAAAGGGGGTTGATGTATGCAGGAGAAAGAATGGAAAGCCATCGTGACATGTGACCCCTCCTATGACGGACTGTTCTTCTACGGGGTACGGACAACAGACCGTCATGCCGGTCTAAAACTCCACTAAAAGTAAATGTTCTAACCCACCCCTCTTCAGGTTATTTCATTCATCTCAATTTCCGTGCATGCAAAAGGTGCAGGCCTGGCGCGGAAAAAGACTGGGGACCGAAACTGCAGCTGATAAACCAGGCTAAAGAGCTCATTCATGAAAGGTATAATGAGGATCTGACTCTAAAAGCTTTATCTTCCATGCTGTATATCAGCCCTTATTATTTCCGGAAGATATTCGAGGAACTGGAGGGAAAATCCCCCTCCCGCTATGTACTGGAAACCCGGATCAACGCAGCTATGCCTCTTATTAAAGAAGGTTCTTATTCGATCATGGACATCTCCCGCATGACCGGATTTAAAACACCTTCTCATTTTTCAAGAGTTTTTCAGCGGGTCACCGGGGCTCCGCCATCCTATTACAGACAGAAGGTGCCGCAATGATTCGGATATACGCTGCTCTTGGAGGCCTCAGCCTTATATGGGGGCTTTCCTTTGTTTTTATAAAAATGCTGGTTGGACCGGCCGGCATGTGGGGGACGGTTTTTTTAAGATGTGCAGCAGGTGCTGTCCTCCTGCTGCCGATTTTGCTGGCAAAAAGAAATACGATTCCGCGTAGCATTCCGTGGGTTCCGCTCCTCATAGTCGGGGTTTTAAATACCGGGGTGCCATGGGGCTTAATCGCCCTTAGTGAAACGGTCATATCAAGTAGCTCCGCATCGATCCTGAACGCTACTGCTCCATTGTGGACCGGATTGATCGGCCTGCTCTTTTTTTCGGCTGTTCTAGCCATAAGACAGTGGATCGGACTGTTTATGGGACTGATCGGTATCCTGATTTTCATAGACTTTGACGTTTTGAAGCTTGCACAGGAAAACTTTACGGGCGTCGGCACCATGCTGATTGCAACGTTATGCTATGGAACCTCAGCCCAGCTTACAAGAAAGTATCTGGGGAACAGCGGGGTGCTGTTTACCACGTCTGTTTCTTTACTTGTTGGAGCGCTCGTAGGTCTGGTTGGCCTGCTATTCTCTCAGCCAATGGAACTCTCCGGGCTCGCAAATGGTCAGGTTATTCTTGCCGTGATCGGCCTCGGCTGTTTTGGATCAGGCATTGCCCAGCTTCTTTTTTATTACATCACGAAAGAAGGCGGTCCGGAGGTTGCGGTTTCTGTGACCTTCCTGATTCCGGTTACCGCCTTGCTTTGGGGAGCTTTCCTCTTACAGGAGACAATTAGCTCTCATGCTATTTGGGGACTTTTAGTCATTTTAGCCGGCGTGTATCTTTCCACAAGGAAAAAGAAACCAGCCATTGCGGTCAGCGAGTCTGCGTAGAGGAAAAAAAGGAGAGTGTGAAATGTTGGTTCCAACTGAGATCCGGGTTGTTATCGGGGCAGGTCCCTACAATAATAATCCCGGCTGGCTGCATACACAGGAAGAAGAGCTCAGCCTTCTTAATCCCCATCAGTGGGAAAAATGGTTTGAGCCTGATTCTGTCACCGCAATCCTAACAGAGCATGTTTGGGAGCATTTAACCTTTGAAGAAGGGGTTGAAGCAGCAAAGCTGTGCAGGCGATTCCTGAAAAAAAACGGCTACATCCGGTGTGCCGTTCCAGATGGTTTGTTTCCGGATGAAAGCTATCAGAGACTTGTGCAAATCGGGGGGCCTGGACCGGCAGATCACATTTGCGCCTCTCATCAAATCGTCTACAATTATAACACTCTGGCGAAGATGTTTGAGAAAGCCGGATTTATGGTCAAACTGCTTGAGTACTTTGACGAAACAGGCACCCCCCAAGTTCCGGATTGGGATGGAGAAAAGGGCGTAATTTTCCGTTCAAAAAAATACGATCCGAGGAACCAGGGAGAGCAGCTGCAATTTGCTTCCCTTATAGTGGATGCGGTGAAAGAATAATCTAGTTGTTATTCCCTTTACTGGATACATTATTTTGTTATACGGGACACAGAATGTGAAATCCTGAATTCATAAAGTTTTTCTGCCAGAAAACTTGCTGCCAGCCCGATCAGCAAAGGCATAAAGGAGCCAGCGGAAAGGGAAAGTCCATTCTCATTAATAATTAAACTAAACTCAAAGCTTAGCCATGGGATCCTATATAGTTGGCCGATTGCTGTAAACAGTGCAGCTGCTCCTGCAAAACTCAGAAAAGCAATTAAAATTTTTTTCAATTCAAGCACCTCCCTTTTTAACGATGCCATATATTTACCGTATTCCACATATTGATGGGGCTATATCTTAGATGCTATTATGAGCTCAATTCATATGCCCCCTTCAAAAAAACAGACCAGGTCGCCCCGGTCTGTTTTTATTATTCTTTCCACCAGCCGTCAAACATTGTCGCAGGCAGCTGCCTCTTATGCTCAGTGACGGAATAGCGATTTTCAATTTTTTCAGCCGTTACTTTTGACACTTCCTTGCCTTCCAGATAGTCATCCAGTTCATCATACGTAATTCCGAGCTCCGTCTCATCAGACTGCTGAGGTTTATCATCAAGCAAGTCCGCGGTAGGAGCTTTCATATAGAGGCTTTCCGGGCAGCCTAGTTCTCTTAGAAGAGCTTTACCCTGCCTTTTTGTCAGCCCTGTCAGCGGGAGAACATCGGCACCGCCATCTCCATATTTTGTGAAGAAGCCGGTAACTGCCTCTGCAGCATGATCCGTACCGGTTACAAGTAAACCGTGCTGACCTCCGAATGCATATTGAGCGGTCATCCGAATCCGTGCTTTGACATTTCCTTTATGATAATCGGCAAGCTTTTCTTCATCGGATTCATTATATGTACTTGTAAATCCGTCAACGGCCTGTGAAATATTAAAACTGACAACCTTATCCGGTTTGATGAAATCGAATACAAGCTCCGCATCTTTTTCATCATGCTGAACGTTGTAGGGAAGCCGAACGGCGAGAAATGTTGCTTCATAGCCTTCTTCGCGCAGCTCTTCTACAGCCATCTGATTCAGTTTTCCGGCTAAAGTTGAATCCTGGCCAAGACTGATGCCAAGTACGTAGCCCTTTGCTTTCGTGGCCTTAATATACTCTTTTAAAAAATCGACCCGTTTCCTGATTTCCTTTGCCGGATCAAGATCAGGCTGCACGTTTAATGCTTTCATGATTTGTTTCTGCAAGCTCACTATTACGTCCTCCTTCTGGAAATTAAGACTGATAAAGACCATGCTCTTTTATATAGTCATAACAGGCATCAGGCAGCAGGTAACGCGGTTCTCCGCCTTTTGCAAGCTCATCCCTTATATAGGTGCTGCTGATTTCCATAGCTAAACCCTTATCAATCAAATGGAAGCGGGTTCCATCATCATAGTTGCGCAAAAAGGGAGAGCGGGAAATTGTCTTTAACATATCTATACCATTTCGGGCCATGACGATAAACTTATTATTGGCAATTAGTTCATCGGAATACTTCCATTTCCCTCCCGCAATGTCTTCAAGCAGATCTGCTCCCATAATAAACGACAGTTCATCATCCGGAAAAACCGTATGAAAATGCTGCATCGTATGATAGGTGTAGACGTTCCAGCTTTCCTGCTTCATTTCATAGTCATCAAGTGAAAATTTGGAATTGTTCCTGAGAGCGAGCTTGAGCATGGAAATACGGTGTTCATCTGTCGTATTCAGCCGCTTATCTTTTCTTTTGCTCGAGCAGGGAAGAAAAATAACACGGTCCAGCTTGCAGCGGTGTGCTACCGTGCTTGCCGTCCATAAATGAACATTTGTCACGGGATCAAAGGAGCTTCCATAGATACCGATTTTAGCCATTCATCACTCACCCTTTTCTGATTTGCTCGACCTTATCCTTAATCTCCCGTATGTTTCTCATCTTATTTTCCCAGCATTTCTCACTAAGGTCCACCGGATAATCCTCAGGGTTAAGCTTTCTTCTGTACTCATCCCAAAGCTCCTCCAGATTTTCCCTAACTTTGCTCTGTATTTTCTGAATAGATGGGAGATCATAAATCATTTTCCCATTAGCGAAAATATCCTTGTGAAGGTCGCGGGCCACAAAATCAGTTACAAACTTGCTGATGTACGTATGGACAGGATGAAACATTTTCAGCCGTTCCTCTTCATTCGGGTTTTCTTCTTCAAGTGCAATATAATCGCCTTCTGATTTATGATTGTTGGTATTAATGATCCGATATATCCGCTTCATCCCCGGAGTAGTCACTTTTTCGGGATTACCGCTTATTTTGATCGTATCCGCCATTACTCCATTTTCATCCTCTATGCTAACGAGTTTGTATACCCCGCCTAAAGCCGGCTGATCGTATGCAGTTATCAGCTTTGTGCCGATTCCCCACGTATCGATCCGAGCCCCTTGAGACTTTAGGTTCATAATGGTGTCTTCATCCAAATCATTTGATGCAATAATGTGTGTCTCGGTAAATCCGGCTTCATCCAGCATTTTTCTGGCTTTTTTTGAGAGGTATGCCATATCGCCGCTATCAAGGCGGATCCCTTTAAAGTTGATTTGATCCCCAAGCTCCTGGGCAACCCTGATCGCGTTCGGAACGCCTGACTTCAGCGTATCATATGTATCAACAAGAAACACGCAATCTTTGTGGCGCCGCGCGTATTTATGGAACGCTGTATATTCATCACGGTAAGCCTGAACGAGAGCATGGGCATGGGTGCCGGCTGCCGGTATTCCAAATAGCTTTGCCGCCCGTACATTCGAAGTCGCTTCAAGACCGCCAATAAAGGCCGCCCTTGTGCCCCAAAGAGCCGCATCCATTTCATGAGCTCTTCTGGATCCGAATTCCATGACGGTCTGGTCTCCCACAGCCTGCTTAATTCTGCATGCCTTCGTTGCAATGAGAGTCTGGAAATTTACAATATTCAAAAGTGCCGTTTCAATGAGCTGAGCTTCTGCAAGCGGAGCCTCGACCCGAATCATTGGCTCGCCTCCAAAAACCAGCTCCCCCTCTTCCATCGAACGGACCGATCCTGTAAACCTCATATCCTTTAAAAAGGTCAGAAAATCATCCTGATAGCCAAGTTCTTTTAAAAATTCCAGATCACTTTCCGTAAACTGAAATTCTTCCAGGTATTGAATGACGCGCTCAAGTCCTGCAAAAACCGCATACCCATTCCCAAATGGCAGCCTTCTGAAAAACAATTCAAAAACAGCTTTCCGGTTATGGACTCCATCCTCCCAGTACGTCTCCGCCATGTTAATTTGATAAAGATCCGTGTGAAGCGCCATGCTGTCATCTTCATATTTGTGTTGCATTGAAACGATCTCCTCTCCATCCAGCTACAGAATTTGTGCGTTTAAGCTGCCTTTAAAATGTCTCAGTGCCCATTTGTGGCCTTCCTGGTCAAAGCTTGCAGCTGCTTGTTCATAAACGGTGATTCTAAATCCTTTGTTGTAAGCATCAACAGCCGTATGAAGAACACATATATCCGTACATACGCCGATAAGATGAATGTCGTTGATTCCTCTCTCTCTGAGAAGGATTTCCAAATTTGTTCCTGCAAATGCGCTGTACCGTGTTTTGTCCATCCAAATCACATGATCAGCCTGCTTGTTTTTGCTGTAAACTTCTTGAAGCCTGCCGTAAAGGTGCCTTCCCTCTGTCCCTTCGATATTATGCGGCGGATAAAGAGCCGTCTCCGGATGGAACGGGTCATTCCTTTTATGAACATCCACAGCAAAAATCACCGGTTCCTTTAACTCTATAAACTCTTCGGTAATTCTGACGATCTCCGGTTCGATTGACTGACCCGGCTTTCCGCAAGTAAGCGCCCCATCCTCAGCTACAAAATCATTTGTGTAATCAATCACAAGTAAAGCTTTGGTCATTTTCATTCCTCCTGTTCAATAGCGAGCTGTATAAATCGGCTTGATAACGTCCAGATCTGTGAACCGGTACAGTTTGGCAGGTTTCTTCGATGTTCTCGCTGTCATTTTCCCTTCAGCTTCTTTAATAAAAGGCAGGGTCTTTATTTTTCTGGCAAACGATTGATCGCTTTTGATGGCCGGATCATCGGTCACTGTAAGCAAAACGGCCTGAAGCTCGGAGTAAGTAAATTCGCCCGGCAAAAAATTTTTTACGGCTGTAGTCTGCAATAAATCAGATCTTATTTCCCTGATGGCATCAGTGATCAGCCGGCTGTGATCAAAAGCAAGCTGGATGGAATCCAAATCCTCGAGTCGGAAAAGCTGCACTTCAGCCGCATCATCCTCAGCCCGTCTATCTTTAAGGGCATCTTCCGGGACAATGGCGTAATGAGCGTTGGATAAAATCCAGCCGCGCGGGTCTCTGCCAGGTCTGTCATACATCCCGTAATGCTTCATATGGATCCCGCGTACACCTGTTTCCTCCAGCAGTTCTCTGTGCGCAGCTTCAAGCGCGGTCTCATCCGGCTGGACAAAACCTCCCGGAAGTGCCCATTTGCCGCCCTCAATATTCGGGATTCCTTCTGCCGTCATTTCTGTTCTTTTAATCAGCAATAGCATTAAACTGACGACCGGGGGCTTATGCTCCATTTTTTCTGAGTGAAGGGTAAACACTGCGATATCGGATGTATAGCCATCCGGCGTTCTGTAGTCGCTCACACGGTAATGCTCTAAGGCTTCATGATTCGGGTTCTTTTTTTCCAATCGATCACCAACTTTTTAATTAACATTTTGTTAATTGCAATTGTAATACACAGATGCCTGGAAAGTCAACAAGGATCCTTTAAACAGGTAAAATTGATGAGTATTCTTCTTCACGCTTAATTTGGGATGTTTTAACCCTTTCGTGTGCTGAAGAACTATGAAACCCTTTGGGACAGATGGACTCCAGGAAAAGCGTTTGAGGAGCAAGGCGATTCGTCAATAAAGCGGACGGCTGCAGAAGAAATGGATCAACAGAAAAAAACAGCGTGGCCGCTGCTTCTCACTTGTTTTTTCCGAGGGTCGTTACCAGTCCATTCATACTGACTGTAAGCTCTCCCAACGATTCGATGATGCTTCGCACATGATGAACGGCCTGTAATTGCCCTTCCATGCCAGAAGCGATCTCTCCGCTTGCTGATTGGCTTAGCTGAAGAGCAGCCGACATATTTGAAATAGAATGGCTGACCTCGGTTATGTGCTGGACAAAACGGCCGACTTCCTCCGCCACCCTGTTTGTCCCGGCAGCCACCTCATTTGAAGCGGCATCAATCTGCTCAAACGCAGCAGCTGCAGTTTCCGCTTTAAGCAAACCTTCTTCTACTACCGAGGTACCGCTGTTCATCTCCTCTGTTACTTTCCCAATGTTGGTTTGAATCGTTTCAATTAAAGACCGGATCTTCTCTGTTGACTCGTTTGATTTAGCTGCGAGCTTGCGGACTTCGTCAGCAACTACGGCAAAGCCCTTGCCCGATTCGCCCGCTCGTGCCGCTTCAATGGCAGCATTTAACGCTAGAAGATTGGTTTGATCTGCAATGGAAGAAATTTCAGAAACAATGCCTCCTATTTCAATCGATTGTCCCTCAAGGGACTGGACAGACAGGGCAAGTTTTTCAAAGGTTTGGTGAATTGTCTGAATTTGCTGCTCTGTTTTTCCAAGTGACTCTTTACCTGCCGCTACAAGCTGATTGGCTTTTATTGACCGGTTCAGAATCTCTGATGCGGCGCTGGCAATTTCCGAGGCTCCCGTTTGCATGGAAAGCATTTTTCTCTCACTCTGTTTGGCTTCTGCCACATTTGCAATTGCACCTGCAGCTGCTTCAGCCGCTGTCTTTTCAATGGAGCTGCTCACTGCCGTTGTTTCTTCGGCATGCTCGGTCAGTTTATCAACATTTTCTACAATCCGGCCCGCAGTATAGCCAAGTTCTTCAGTCAAACGCTCGAGGGACTGCTTTTGCCATTCGTTTTTCCGAAGGAGCTCCTCGGTCATTTTATTCTTCGTATAAATTTGCCATGAAATCCCTCCAGAGGTAAGGACCAGATAGAAAGCGTGTATAAAAAACATGAACCACGTATAATCGTGATCCCCAAAAAACAGATCCGTAAAGGCGAACATGGCAAGAAGATGCGGAATGGCAAATAACACGGTCATCACTGAAATAAGTTTAATAGTGTCATAGTATGCAGCCAGTGCAACCACTAAAAAGATTGAAAAATGATAAACAACCATTCCTTCACCTGAAACAATCATCGCAATGCTGGTAAACGTAAGCGTTAGAATGATGAAGAGCGGAATGAGTTTGTGGCTGCTGTGCTTTTTATAGAAAGAGATAGCGAATAGCAAAAAAATAACCGGAATAAGGATAGAGGCCAGTATAATGGGTGAGTAATGGTCAGCATGCTGCTTTTCCCAATGCATGGGCGAAATACGATGAATGCTTTGTATACCGCAGGCGATCAGGATTCCTGCAGCGGATACCCATAGCATGAGTCTGTTTTTGGATGCGATCAAGGTAAATCCTCCTATAAGATATCGGTGATGCTTTTATGTAGTTATGAATATATCGTAAAAAAGTCCTATTGTCGTCGCAGGATGTGCTGAATAATAAACTATTTTTCGACAAAACGAAGGGGACAGCATGTCCATTTGACGCCGTCCCCTTCGTTCATCGTGTTTCTTTATCCTCTTTGGCGAGAAGCCCCCCACTTCCTGCAAAATGTTCAAACGTTTAATTGTATAAACATTTTGCCCGGAGTGAATCATGTTTACTTAAAGATCACACTCTTCTTCTATTTTAAATATTAGCTGTTTAAGCAAATTGACAGACTGATTCAATGACAATGAATAATACCGCTGGGTTCCTTTTTGCTCAATCTCTACAAGGTGATTGTCCCGTAGAACCTTGAGATGGTGCGAGATTGCCGGTCTGGAAAGATGGGACTGCTCAGCGATTTGATTTACCGTAAGTGTATCGTGTTTTGCCAGCAGTAAAATAATATCCTGCCTTGCAGGATCTCCAAGCGCTTGAAAAATTGGTGTACAAGAGCGAAAAATTTCTAAAACGGATTCTGACATGCAAATCAGCCTTTCTTCAATCAATTACATTTATTATACACCAGTGCAGATCTTCCTGGCATCGTTATTGATCCTTTCCCTGAACCTTCCTTACAACAGATGTAACCATTTTTCTCGGCATAAAACGGACAGAACCAACCAGAAGTTTATTCTGGATCCCTGGGATGATCACGGTTTTTCCATTCATCCACCCATCAAATCCAATCTTTGCCACTTGATCAGCCGGCATCACTCCATTTTTAAACAGCTTAGAATTTTCAAGCTCTGCTCTTTCGAAAAAGCCGGTTTCAGTAGGACCGGGGCAAAGTGCAGATATATGGATATTTGTTTTATTTAGTTCATTTTCAAGAGCCTCTGTAAAGGAAAGAACATATGCCTTTGTAGCATAATATACAGCCATTAATGGCCCCGGCTGGAAAGCAGCTATGGATGCAACATTTAGAATTCCTCCCTTGTTTTTTTCTGCCATCCCCGGGAGGAACATCTTGGTTAGATGAGTAAGAGACCTGATATTTAGATCAATCATATTTAATTCATCCTGAAGATCTGTATCCAGAAATTCTCCATACAGCCCGAAGCCTGCATTGTTGATTAAATAGGAGACGTGGATTTCTCTGCTCTTAAGCACCTCTCCCAGCTGGCTGATTTCCTCAGGCTTAGATAAATCCGCCGGGTGGATGATCACCTGGGCATTGTACTCTTTTTCAAAGCTTTGCTTAATTTCATAGAGTTTTTGTTCGTTTCTGGCGCTCAGCACAAGGCTGTGGCCTTTACTGGCAGCCAGTTTGGCAAGCTCTAACCCAATCCCTCCGGAAGCACCTGTTACCAATGTATAATCTTTTGAGTTCATACGTTTATCCTCCTCTTTCATTATGTTTAACATTTTAAACGTTTAATCTTACGAACTTAATATACATGGTAATCGCATTTTAGTCAAATGAATGATCAGAAATACGGAAAGCCTGTTTGTTTAAATGGTAACAGGCATCCGCTAATCTATGCTGCTTGCCGCGGCAGACATGAAGTCAACGTTTGAGCCAGGCTGAGCTGATCAGGGAAGATTGAGACCATTTTATTATGTCTGACATTGTTGTCTGACATTCACCCTTTCAGGCGCGTTGTCTGACATTGTTGTCTGACATTTACCCTTTCAGGCGCGTTGTCTGACATTGTTGTCTGACATTTACCCCCTTCAGGCGCGTTGTCTGACATTGTTGTCTGACATTCACCCTTTCAGGCGCGTTGTCTGACATTCTTGTCTGACATTCACCCTTTCAGGCGCGTTGTCTGACATTGTTGTCTGACATTCACCCTTTCAGGCGCGTTGTCTGACATTCTTGTCTGACATTCACCCTTTCAGGCGCGTTGTCTGACATTCTTGTCTGACATTCACCCTTTCAGGCGCGTTGTCTGACATTGTTGTCTGACATTCACCCTTTCAGGCGCGTTGTCTGACATTGTTGTCTGACATCATTGTCTGACATTCACCCCCCTCAGGCGCGTTGTCTGACATTCTAACAGAGCCAAACAAAAAACCTCTGTAAAATCCAGAGGCGTTACAATGACTTTTACAGCTCCAGCTTTACAGAAAGCTGTCTTGCTATTTCACCGATGGATTCATGAATGACGAGATCGAATAAATTATCCATCATTGTTGGTTCACGGTTGATGAACACCATCCTTTTGTTACCCCTGAAACGGAAGTCCTTTGGAATCTGGTTGACTGGATAGACTTCCAGTGATGTGCCCATTACAAGCAGCAGATCCGATCGGTCGACTGTATGATAAATGTCCTCTATATGCTGAACCATGTCACCAAAAAGAACAACATCCGGCTTCAGGATAGAGCCGCACCTGCTTCCGCTTTCTAAGCGGGCATTACATCTCGGCACATCCTCCTCATGAATACTGGTCAGATCATATGCTGCGGCGCATTTAGGACATGTAGCAGTCTGAATGGAACCGTGCATGTTGTAAACGGATCTGCTTCCGGCTTTCTGATGGAGTCCATCCACGTTTTGAGTAAAGACATGGACCTCTTTCCCGGCAAGCTCCAAATCCTTCAGAAACAAATGTCCTTTATTTGGCTGATGCTGCATGCTTAATTTTGTTTGAAAAATTTCCTTAAAGTATTTCCAAAAGAGTTCAGGATTTTTTTCATAATAGGACCGGCTCATCACCTCTGTACGGGAGAAATCCTCCGTCCATAATCCTCTGGAAGAACGAAAATCCGGTATGCCGGATTCCGTGCTGACACCTGCTCCTGTCATTACTGAAATGACCTTTGATTCTCTCAGCCATCCGGCTAATTGATGAACGTTTGGATTCAAAGCAAAAACCTGCCCCTATGCTGTAGAATTTTCAAGAATACTGCTTTTCTTTAGCTTGACTATCATCCTTTTGAGAGGTTTGCTCGATATACAGTGTCTGGCTTGGGAATGCGAAGCTTGCACCCTCCTCTTCCAATATACTCATAATTTTCAAGTTAATGTCTTGCTTAATTTTCAAATGCTCCCCGTATATGGTTGTTTTCGTAAAGCAATTAATCAGCACGTCCAGGCTGCTGGCACTAAATGCGTTAAATGTAACCTGCACGATTTCATCATCGATTCCATCATGATCGATCAGCATCTTTTCAATTCTTCGGACACAATCCTTAAGCTGTTCTTGTGTTGTCCCATAAGTAACTCCGATGGAAAAGTTGATCTGCCTCTTCCCCATTTTCGTCCAGTTGGTGATCGGTTCATTTGAGAGAGTTGAATTCGGTACGGTGACCAGCGCCTGCGGAAACGTACGGATTTTCGTGCTTCTAAACGTAATATCCTCTACAACGCCTTCCACACTTGGAGCTTTAATCCAATCCCCGATTGTAAAAGGTTTTTCAGTAATGATGACGATTCCCCCAAGAAAGTTTCCGATTGTATCCTTGGCGGCAAGGGCAAAAGCAAGCCCCCCGAGGCCGAGCCCTGCCACGAAACCATTCACATCATAATCAAATTCCTGGGCCACGATACTGAAGCTTAGCGCTACGATAACAAACCGCATGAGTTTTGAAAGAAACGGGACTAAAATATCATCAATACCGAGATCGAATCTTGTATTCACCTTATTGAAAAACAGTGAGGATGAGCCTGTCAGATTATACAGACCCCACGAAATTACAATGACAATGGCGGAACGGTACAACTCATGGACAATTTCCATGCTGTTTGTAAAGAATGGGGAGTATACGATGGCCAGATAGACACCAATTGATACAAACAGCCAGCGCAGCGGTTTTTCAAATGACAGGAGGACATGGGTGAAAAATTCTGTCGGAGTTCTCCTGCTGATTTTCATAATTAAGTGAAAAATGTATTTTGTAAAAAGCTTTCTCAGAATTAAAAACAACACCAGGATCCCAATGCTGATTCCCATCTGTGTTAAGTTCTCATATGTAAAAAGTGATTCCGGCACTCCTTCGTCTCTCCTTTTCGCGTTCGTCGAACAGAATTATACTATAGCATTCGTTACAAGTGCTGGAATCCTGTCCTTTTTTCTTATATACCTTGTTTAGAGGATAGTAAACAGATGGATTGAAAAAAGCTGCCAGTTTCGGGGGCTGGCAGCTTAAAGCAAGGACGGAATGTTAAATATCGTTTAGTGAAAAGGCAGTGCGGCTTTGATTCATGGAATTGGGATTATTTCTTTTCCTTTGTGCTATTCTGGTCAACGAGGGTGGCTTTGTACATTTCTTCATTAGTCTCAACTTTAATACGCTCCTCCACTCTGATTCTTCCCTTTCCCATTGTCTCGCCTCCTTTTCCATATCATAAATTTTTCAGAATATTTAGTAAATGAAACAGAATGCCTAAATTAACCCGATGCTTTAGCAAAATTCGAAGGACCTTCGTTTGCACCATTTGGGGATAAATGCTGAATATTCAGGAATTTCATTGAATGGAGGCAGCTAAACATGCCTTAATATATTTTAAAAAAGGGTCTATTTTTCTAGGTGAATAGACAGGCATGGCGCATAGATAGCATCCAAAATTATTTTAATTGAACAAGCGGTTCGTTTTCTTAGCCTTGTTTAGTCTGCGCAACCTAATGCATATCTTTTCCTCTTTTACATATATTTCACTTTTCATAAGTAAATAGTTGTGGTTAACTCTAATTATACTGACTATTTTATAGGTAATTTATACTTTCATACATTAGGAGTGAATCATCGTGAGATTTTGTAAAAATTGCGGAAACAAAATGACTTCAGAAACGGAGTATTGTACAAATTGTGGACAATCCCTGCAAGAGCATGCCTCTGAGCAGCCTGCACCTCAGAGAGCACCAAGACAGCCGATGAGCAAAAAAACCAAGGTTATGGCAATAAGCATTGCCGCGGCAGCGATTTTGTTCTTCGGGGTTTATAAATTGTTGGACTCCATGTACTCTCCTGTTAAAACGGCCGAACAATTCATTCAGGCAATCGAGAAAAAAGATGCAAAGCAAATAGCTGAAATGATTCAGCATGGGAACGCACAGCTTAAAACCGCTGATGCAGCCCAGGCATCGCTATGGCTCTCCTATTTGGACAATAATCCAGATTTGAAGGACGGTTTAATCAATTCCCTAACTGAATCCGCTCAAACCCTAGAATCCGGCTCTTTAGAAAATGGCGGCACGGCTGGGTTTGAAGAAAGTCAAATACACCTAATTCCAAAAGGGAAGAAGTGGATGATATTTGACGAGTATGCTGTATATGCCCAGCCTGTCTATATTGAGGTTCAAGTAAATGAAGACGACACACTCGTTCAAATTGATGGAAAGAATGAAAAGACTGCCTCGAAAGAAAAAGCGTTAACGTTTGGCCCTTATCTCCCGGGAGAACACACGGTTTCCGGACTGCGTGAAACAAAATTCGCAAAGGTAGAGCAAAGCGAAGTCCTTGAATCATGGAATGATAGCGAAAAACTGTATACAGAATTGGATATGTCAGGGGATCAAGTGTATGTATCTTCTAATTATTCCGATGCCATCCTGTTTGTAAACGGGAAATCTACCGGGATGACGATAGAGGAAGCGTACGAATTCGGTCCTATTACAGCCGATGGGTCATTAAAGCTTCACGCAGAGCGCAAGGAAAATGGTAAGACGTTCAAGAGCAGCATCCAGCCGGTAGTCAATGCAGAAGAAAGTCTGGACCTATGGTTTGAAGAAGAAGCTGCAGAAGACCTGTTTGACGATTATGAGGCTGATCCGGAATTTGCAAGCAGCACAAGCGAGATTGAAGACGTGATCCGGTCTCATTACACAAGCATTTCCAGTGGTGAGTACGAAGCAGCATTTAACCTGTTTGATTCTTCAAGACAAGCAAAATATACAGTAGACAACTGGGCAAAAGGCATGAAAGATAATATCTCTAACGAAATCCTCTATGTTTCGGTTGACGAAGACGATGGGATCAATGCTTCTGCGAGCTTTGAAATGATTTCCCGGGATAAGCAGGAGGACGGTTCCGTGCTTGTTCAGTCTTGGAAAGGAAGTTGGACGCTTGTTAATGAAGATGGGGCATGGAAACTAAAGTCACCGAGCATTGATCAGACAGGTTCACGAACAGAATAGATGAAAAACAAACCTTTTATCCTTCCGGCAATTTTGATTTTGCTGATTGGACTTTCAGCTGGAATTTGGTATTGGATGGCGTCAAATCATTCAGAAGGAAAAAAAAGCCCTTCCATTCACACAAAAAAAGAAGGGTTCTCTTCAAATAAACCTGAGCCTGAGAAAGAAACCTTGCCTCCTG
This sequence comes from Metabacillus sp. 84, assembly GCF_050107715.1. Classification (NCBI taxonomy): domain Bacteria; kingdom Bacillati; phylum Bacillota; class Bacilli; order Caryophanales; family Bacillaceae; genus Metabacillus; species Metabacillus sp. 84. The sequence goes on from NZ_JBNILN010000011.1 coordinate 71,535, forward strand.
AAGAGGAAGCAAAAAAAATCCTCTCTTCCATGACGGCGGAACAAAAAGCGGGGCAGATAATGATGGTCGGCATCAGAGGAAAAGAAGCTGCTGGGGATGCCGCTGATTTTATTAACAACCGTTCAGCTGGCGGGATTATATTATTCGACCGCAATATGGAGTCTCCCGGACAAGTGGCTGAACTGACAAATTCCCTGCAAAACGCTGCCAAAAAGAGCCCGTTATCCCTGCCCCTAATGATCTCTGTGGATCAGGAAGGCGGAATGGTTACCCGGATGAAAGAAAAGGTGTCTCCAATTCCTTCACAGCAGCAGCTGGGGCATACATCGACTGCAGCAGATGTATACGATGTAGCCAATTTAAACGGGAAAGAGCTTTCAGCAATGGGAATTACAATTAACCTTGCACCTGTTTTAGATTTATCTTCGACAGATACCCGGTCCTTTGGAGAAAATCCTGAAAAAACATATGAGTATGGTACTTCTTCCATAAAAGGACTGAATGATGCCGGAATAACGGGTGCACTTAAGCATTTTCCCGGAAACGGACGAAGCCAGGTGGATCCTCACAAGGATTCCTCAGCAGTCGAGGCAGATCAGCTTGATTTGGAGAATTCAGACATTTATCCGTTTAAACGGATCATTGCGGAAACAGATAACCAAAACTTTTTTACACTTGTTACGCATATAAAATATCCGGCTTATGATAAAGAAAAACCAGCAAGCCTTTCTCCCGTCATTATAAAAGATCTCTTGCGGAAAAAGCTCGGCTTCGAAGGAATTGTAGTGACGGATGATTTGGAAATGGGTGCCGTAAATAAGTACTACACCTACAAAGATATGGGAGTAGAAGCCGTAAATGCAGGGGCAGATCTTTTACTGGTCTGTCACGAATACAAAAATCAGGTGGAAGTGTATGACGGAATCGTGGCAGCAATAAAATCTGGAAAAATCAAACAGGAAAGAATAGATGAAGCTGTAAAGCGCATCCTCATTTATAAGCTTTCATCAAATGAACCGGAAGAAGCAGACCCCCAAAGAGCAGAAGCACTGGTTGGAAACAAGGCGAGCCGCGATTTTCTGAATGGGTTATAAACAATTGGACTATCTGAAAACAGGGAGACGCAAATCAGCGTTTCCCTGTTTTCTTTATGAAGCCTGGACCAGGGCAGCGGAACAGGAAGCTGTATTCTCCAAAGTTCCTTTTGGAATTTACGTGCCATTCAAAATCCTTTTTTAAACGTGTAGCCCGACCTCTCATACCCCATCTTCTCCTCGTAAAACCGGTGGGCCGCTGTTCTTTGAAGATTGGAAGAGAGTGCAATCCCTTCATAGCCATTGTCTTTTGCCTCATATTCCACGTGCTCAAGGAGACGTTTTCCAAATCCTCTGGACCGGTGATTCTGATCAGCTGCTAAATCTGAAACCCAGATGTATTTTCCATAATATAGAGTAATCATCGGCTGGAATCCAATATAGGCTACTGGCTCTAATCCGCTGTACATAAGCTTCACCCGATAATTTTCCTCCCGGGCTGCTAAAGCGACTAAATCAATAAACGTTATTTCATCCAAATGCGGCCGAAGCTGTTTAATGATTGGGTAACCCTTTATCCATTCAGACTCTCCGATAAGCTCTCCTACTCTCTCCATTTCTCATTCCTCCTTTATGATAAGATGAATATAACAAGAATCTGGAATGGCCGGGAGAGTCAGTTTTTTCATTTTCGGCAGGTCCAGAGATGGAGGGAGCTGTTTATGGAAACTCTATTTTTTCATCAAAATAAGCCCATGTTCATCCAAATTTATGATCATATTAAAAGGAATATTGCCAACGGCAGCCTGCACCCCGGGGCAAAGCTCCCTTCAAAGAGAAAACTGGCTCTTCTTCAAAATGTCAGTATTAATACAGTAGAGTCTGCATACACCCAGCTGGAGGCAGAGGGGTATGTTAAATCCATTCCCAGAAGAGGCTGGTTCGTGCTTGAGTTTGAACCCGGAGTCATTTGCTTTGAAGAAAAACCGGCACCTGCTGATTCTGAACCTGAGACCGTGATAAATGGAAACGTCATTGATTTCAGCCAGACAGTGGATCCTGCAAAATTCCCCTACGCCCAATGGAAAAAGTGTTCAGCGGAGGCTCTTGACCATGAGGAGCTTTACCATACAGGCCATCCCTTTGGCGAAGCTGCATTCAGGAGGGAAATAGCCCGCTATCTGCACCAGACGAGAGGGGTAAGATGCCGTTCAAATCAAGTCATAGTAGGATGCGGCACACAAATGCTTCTCGGAAAAATTTCACGCATGCTAAAGGATAGCTGCATTGCAGTAGAAGACCCCGGTTACCACCGGACACGGCAGACGCTAAGTAATCACCGGATCGAACCGATCGCTCTTGATGAAAGCGGCATTCAAGCAGAGGCTTTGGCAAAAACCCCGGCATCTGCTGTGTATGTAACTCCTTCCCATCAATTCCCGCTGGGCACAGTAATGCCTGTACAGCGAAGAATGGAACTTCTAAACTGGTCTGCACTGCGAAGCAATGCATGGATTATAGAGGATGATTATGACGGAGAATTCAGGTATGAAGGAAAACCGATTCCCTCTTTACATAGCTTAAGCGAAAACGGGGATGTTCTATACTTAGGCACTTTTTCAAAAACCTTCATCCCTTCCCTGCGTATTAGCTACGCGGTTCTTCCCCTAAAACTGCTGGAGTCGGGACAGGAGGAGCTTATGACGGAAAAGCAAACGGTATCCAGGTTTCATCAGCACGCCCTTTCTATTTTTATGGCAAACGGATGGTGGGAGCAGCATTTAAACAGAATGAGAACCCATTACCGGAAAAAGCATTCGCTGCTGCTGAAGCACGTAAACGAGGTTTTCAAAGGAGATGTCCGATTCATTGGGGAAAAATCAGGCACCCATTTTCTGCTTGAAGTCATGAATGGGATGAGCGAAGCAGAACTGATTGCCTCTGCTTCGCAACACGGGGTCAAAGTCTACCCGACCTCCCCCTATTACATCCATTCACAGCCGGATCGCCCGCTGATTTTCCTTGGATTTGGAGGGGTGACAGAGGAGGAGATTAAAACTGGGATGCTGTTATTGAGAAAAGCGTGGTTTGACAAATAAACAGTATTCCCCGATTGTTCATACAGCCGGCTTTCGCCCTTTATGGCAACAGCCGGTTCATGAACAATTATACATGGTCCACTTGCCTATATCCTTGAATCCAATCCGCTTATAAATTTTCCCTGCTTCAGGATTATCGTAAAACAAGCAAAGTTCCCGGCCTTCCTCAAGCACTTCTTTGCAAAGCTTTAGCATGCACCGGGTCGCATAGCCTTTCCGCTTATGTTCGTTCAAGGTGCAAACTCCGACAATCATGGCTGACAGTGTATTTTCAGCCGCAGTAGAAGCCGCGCTCACCATCAATCCATTTTCCTCCACATAGCACGTTCTGGAAACACCCTTTTCCATATTTCTGCGCCGGCTTTCTGCATTATCACTTCCTGAAGTAAATTCATCGATTTGTCTGTACAAATCAATTATTCTTTCCGCATCCTCGAGTACAGCCCTTTTCACCGCTACATAGGATTCCCTTTCAGCAATTTGCTCAAGCTTATCGCATTTCGCATAATACAGCACCCGCTTCTGAATGGTCCGATCTAGAAATGGTTCTAGCTTTCGTGTTACCTCTTCAAGACCTGAAAGCATTCTCCATTCCGGATCGCCTTTCATGATTTCTGCAAAGCCTTCCGCATCAAAATCGCCATCCGCATAAGGAATATAGTTGATTTCGTATTTTAAGAGCACTCCTCTCAATGTTCCCTTGTCATCAAAATCACCCCAGATTTTCTGAAAAGGTTCACTGTAGCCGAATGCTTCAATATCTCCTATAAAAAAAAGATTTTCAGCAGGCTTTTTCGCTACAAAAGCATAGCACTGCTCATGATCCTCTGCCGTCAGCTGTCTGATCATCCCTTGCCCTCCCTAAGCTTTAATTTGCTGCCCTCCTATCAATGTTCGATTTTCCGTCATAGGCCGCCCCAGAAGCAGCCCAAATTCGATATGTATCCTGTATTCTGATCATCCTGTTTGCTCACTTATCCGTTTTTTTATGCCTGCTGCCAATCCCGTTCACATCTAATATCCGTTGGCATCCAAACTTATGTGATTCTTATTATATGGATTATCCTCTCCCTTTTCACTACTATTTCAAAATTTCTGTCATATGTTTTATGGAATCTGGCTTAAAAGGGGATATGAGCATGCAGTATTCTAATCAACAGGAGTATCAGCGGCAAATGAGGCAGAATGCGCTGATTGCAAAAGATATTGCTAAAGCGTTAGTTGAGAGTACAGTGCCATAAATTGCTATGAGGTTTTGGCAAAACAAGCCCCTGATCAGGCTCAAAAGATCAGATTCTGGAAATACGGAATGATGAGAAAAGACATTACGAATTTTCGCAAATTTATGTTTCGTTGACAGGAAGGCAGCATAAGCCGAAACAACTGGAAGGATGTCCGCCGGCATACGGAGAAGGTTTATATGCTGCATTCAAGGATGAACCGGAAACAGGTGATTTTGATTTTGACCTGTCCGATAAGTCCACAAATGCCTATATGAAACGTATTTTCAGAAGAGCGGCAGCCGATGAACAAAACCATTCTGTTTGGTTCCTCTATTATTTAACAAAGCTATAAGCCAATAGCCGCCAGAAGGCGGTTTTTTAATTGTGATTTTAACAGCCTATCTTAATCAATAGGGTCGCACTTTCTTCCATGCCGCAGCACTTCATAGATTGCCATCCCGTCACTTGGATGGTCATCAGAATAACGGACAGGCAGCAGGGCAAATATGACATAGTAGCTGGAAAAATAGGCGAATTGGTAGAAAAACAAATGAGGCTCCACCACTCCTTGTACAATTAGAAAATTCACCAGCAGTATTGAAAGCAGATTAAAAAGCGCTCCCCCGCCGTATACGAGGGCGTGGGTTGCCCGGTTGTCATATCTCAGTCCTTCATACTGGCAAAAAGAGTCTAAAAAGTAAAGACGTTTGACCGTCAGATTTTTAAACGAAAAAAGCGTCTTGCCTCTCCCAATCGTAAATGTTCCTTTTCCGCCGAATACCAGCGCCATCACCGTATGTCCAAGCTGGTGAACGAAGGATGCAATCGGCAACACAATGCATAAGGACCAAAGCAGTGTTAAAACGTCTTTCAACTCGAACATGAATGTTACCTCCTTATTGTGAATCTAAGCTGTAATGGCTATTTCCCCATTTTTCATACCTTAAACAAAATGACAGGAGAGCATTGTTACGGTATGATAAAGAGGCTCCACCAAAATTCCAAAACAAGGAGGAAATGACTCATGCGCTTTGACGATCAGCCACCAGCGATAAACGAGAATGTAAACGTTTTTACAGACATCCCTGAAGACGGTACCGTTATTGGAACAGCTACCCAGGATGAACTGCAGATGGCCCAGGACTTGGAGTGCAGGCACCTAGCCCATATGCGTCTTATGGATTCGAATATTCAGATTCAAGGAGCATCCTATAAGGATCTCATGCAGGAATATCTGGAATTCGAAACAAAATCCGCTGAGTTTTGGAAAAGCATTTATAAAAGACTGGATGTTCCATGGGAATGGATTCTCCGCATAGACTTAGCCCACGCTTATATTTACGTAATCAACCCGTTTGACGATGATGAAGTAAATTAAAAAGAGGGCCTGCCCCCGCAACAGGGCAGGCCCTTTCTTTGGGCTGCTTTTTTTCTCCTGAGTGGCCTGAGGCCAGAAGCATATACTGGTCAGTTCCAGCCAGACAAACCATCCCGCCAGATGCTTTTTCAGCAGGTCTCCTCCTTTACGCCGATGGCAGAAGCGTCGGGCCATTGCTCCATATTGTATGCCATTTCCCAAAAAGCCAGTTCATACTTGCAGCTGATAGTAAAATGATGAAGCATTTTCTCTTTTTCTTTTTCGGATGCTGCAAGCGCCAATTCATCCAGCCGGTCAAGCTGCTCGTTTACTAATTCTTTAAACCACTCTCCCCCATATGCTGCAATCCATTCCTGATAGATCGGCTCTTCCGGTCTGCATTCTTTTAATTTTTCTCCAATTTCGTAATAAATCCAGTAGCACGGTAATATGCAGGCGATGATTTCACCGAGGCCCCCGTTTATAGCAGAACGATACATATGGGAGGTGTAGGCATAGGCGGTTGGGGACGGTTCAAAAGCGAGCTTTTCCTCCTCAGATATGTCTAACAGCGCTGAGAACTTTTCGTGGAGGGACAGTTCTGCTTCATACGTTCCTTGAGCATGAAATGCCATCCTGGCCGTTACATGAAGATCATCGGCTTTGCTGCCTGCAAGCGCCTGTACTCTTGCAAAGTGGGACAGATAATACGCATCCTGTTTTACATAATAACGAAAATTTTCTAATGGAAGGGTGCCGTCACCGATTCCTTTGACAAAAGGGTGCCTGAAGTTTGCTTCCCAAATTGATTTTGTTTTTTCTCTTAGATGCTGTGTAAATGATTTCATTGAACCGTTCCCCCTATTGCTGCTGAGTAAAAATAAAAAAACCGCTCTCAGCGGATAAGAGCGGGAAAGATTAGAATAAGCCAATCTCCCGCTTCCCTCCGCTGGAATTAACCAGATCAGGTTCAAAGGGTCCCGGGTCATTCCGGTCTCAGCCTCAACAGGCTCCCCTAGCGGCAATGCGGTATTTTATTTTCCATTTTTATCATACCATGTTCAGGAGAAACTTCAACTATCGTTTGGTAACCGCTTCCGGAATCTCTTCCATCCATTGATGTTCAATCATCATTCTTCCGCCTTGCTTGGCGAAGGAATAAATATCTCTGGCGGCCAGTGCCATTTTAAGAGGAAGATCCGGTCTAAGGCTATATGTCGTTCCCAGGGCGTTGCTTGTCAGTCCCAGGCTGCTGAAAAGGTTGACGAGGTACATAATAAGCTTGTCGGAGAAGGGTGCGGTTTTCGTCTCGGTAATCACTGCTCCCGGCAAAGCCGATACAGGGATCCCGCTGTGCTCCATTAATTTTCCGAACGATACATACAAATCAAATGCGAGCTTTTCTCCTTTTTTCAAATAGTTCCTGACTTCAGAATGAGTTACAACCTTGGCAAAGCCTTTCATCATCTGGGTGCCAAAATTATTATTTTCAACAATATGGTAAATAATCGCAAGCTCTATCGCGTTCAAGTTTCTCTTTTTAAAGTGAAAGCCGGATAAATAGCTGTCGGTTACGACAAATTTAGGATGATCAGGCATCTGTATAACAGGTGGAATGGACCCATTCCCTACTTGCAGAAGACAATTCGTACACATCCCGAATACTTTATTGGAATGAGCAGATGTTCTTGAAAAAAAATCATGGATATCGTTTCTATAGACCATTGAGAGGTGCACAGCGTTGAGTCCGATTCCGAGCTTCATGATCATACGCAAAAATCGGATATAAAAATACTGATCGAACAGCCTGTCTGCGTTCCTGTTTACATCGGTTTCGTTAAATCCCTCTGGAACTGCTGCCCCTGCTTGTTCTAAAAGCTGAGCGATTTCTTTTACGAATTTCGACTCTTCCTGATACGCGTACTGCAGAATGGAGGTGATGTCCTTTTGGGTTGTGACATCCGAAGCATGTTCTAAAATTCGGAGAAGCATCGTTTTTTTCTGGTACGTAGACCAGAGGTTACCTAATTCAGAAGAAGACATTGGTTTCATGCAGCAGGCCTCATTTCAGTAAAAATAGATACCGTTATTTTTCCATTAAGAGGCGTTTTTATGTTAAGAAATTAAAAAAGGTGGCCTTAGAATAGACCACCGGAGTTTATCTTTTTTTATTTTTCAGCGCTTTTGTAACAAGGTTTATGGCTTTTTTGGTTTGATCGGGATTTTTCTTGGCGTAATCCACGGCCTTTTTCAGAATGGATGTTTTGTTATTCATGATCTTCACCTTCTTTACCGTCAGTATACCATATTTCAGCAGGGCTGCATTTCCTTCTGCTTCAGCAATCTTCAAGCCAAGTTCTTTTCATCGGGTGGGGCCCATTGATTACAGTTGCATTATATTCACATAGTCATTCAGCTCTGCAAAGAATGCTTAAGGCTCTTCATCATGATGAATCCGGCACCCGTCTTATGTTCTTCGGCCGAGCCCTTCTTCTTTTCACCCGCCTGGCTGAATGTTCACCCCTCAAAAAGAAGAGCCTGCCTATGAGTAAAAGGCAAGCTCTTTTGTTAATGGTCCTATCCTTCCAGCCTAACGATCTTTGACCCTCAGCAGCCTCAATCCATTCAATGTGACAATCAAAGTAGCTCCCATGTCAGCAAAAATGGCAATCCATAACGTCAGCCAGCCTGGTACAACGAGAAACAGGGCGGCCAGTTTAATTCCCAGAGCGAAGATTATATTTTGTTTGATAATGCGCAATGCTTTTCTGCTCAAGCTGATTGTGAAAGGGAGCTTTTTCAAATCATCACTCATGAGAGCCACATCGGCGGTTTCAAGAGCGGTGTCCGTGCCGGCGCCCCCCATTGCGATTCCAATTGTGGAAGCAGCTAATGCGGGAGCATCGTTTACTCCATCTCCGACCATTGCGACACGTCCGGCTTTTTTTCTCATATCTTTTATAAGCTCCAGTTTGCCCTCTGGCATCAGTTCCGAACGGATTTCGTCTATACCCAATTCAGTTCCGACCGCTTCTGCTGTTATTCGGTTATCGCCGGTGAGCATAACCGTTTTTTCGATGCCAAGCTCCTTTAGTTTTTTCACTGCCTCCACACTGGTCTCCCTTACCTGATCGGCAATGGCTGAAATGGCGAGGATCTTTTCCTTCGTGCCAAACAGGATGACCGTGTTTCCCTTCCGCTGGAGAGCTTCAATCTGTTCTTTTATACCGGCGGCGTGAAAGCCGCTGGACCAGGTGCTAAAGAAAGAAGGACTTGCGGCGGCGTACTCTTTTCCTTCAATCGTTCCTTTGATTCCTTTACCCGTTATGGAAATAAAGTCATGCACGTTAATTTTTTCGAACATAACTCTGTCAAGGTCCGCTTTTTTCAAAATGGCGGCAGAAAGAGGATGGCGGGACTTATGTTCTAATGCAGCGAAATGAGCAAAATTCACTTCAGCGTTTCCAAATGCCTCAAAATGGACAACTTCCGGTTTACCGGCTGTTAAAGTCCCGGTTTTATCAAAAGCAATTGCTTTAAGGGAACCCATTTCTTCCAAATAGACGCCGCCTTTTATGAGTACGCCGTTTTTTGCTGCGTTTCCGATGGCCGTTACAATGGCAACAGGAGTAGACACTACCAGTGCGCAAGGACAGCCGACCACCAGGACAGCGAGACCCTGGTAGACCCATGTGTTCCAGTCAGCACCGCCGAATAATGGCGGCCCAATCATGACGAACAGCGAAATCAGAATAATGGCAGGTGTATAATATTTCGCAAACTGATCAACGAATGCTTGCGATGGGGCTTTCTCTGCCTGGGCTTCCTCAACAAGATGGATAATCTTAGCTAACGTTGTATCTTCGACCCTTTTTGTCACCTGAATTTCGAGTACCCCATCCTCATTGAGGGTCCCGGCAAATACTTCGTCCATTGGATTTTTTAGGGCCGGCATGGATTCTCCTGTTATCGCGGCCTGATTAACCGCAGACGATCCGTGTACAACGACTCCGTCCATTGCAATTTTTTGGCCGGGCCTGACGATCAGGATATCGCCTGCTTCTATGTCCTCTACGTCCACAATCCATTCTTTGCCGTTTCTTTTAACGGAGGCTTCTTTAGGTGCAATATCCATGAGGGAACGGATTGAATTCCTTGCTTTATCCATTGAATAGCGTTCAAGTGCTTCACTGATTGCAAACAGAATAACGACAATTGCCCCTTCGCTCCACTCTCCAATTATCGCTGCTCCAATAATAGCTATGGTCATTAAGGTCCGCATATCAAATTCCAGCCGGACCAAATTTTTCAGGCCGGTTAAAAAAAGGCCGGATCCTCCAATTAAAATGGAAGCAGCAAAGCTTAAGATCGTCAGGAGGTTATCTTCCCCGAGCCTGTATTGGAGCACAATAGCAGCGAATAGAAAGGCTCCGGCAAGAAGCAGCAGCATATATCGTCTCCAGAAAGGCTGTGCAGGTTCCTCTTCAGCCGCTGCACGAAGGCGGTCCGGCTGTATTCTTAAATTTTCGAATGCACCTGCATGTTCAATTTCTTCAATTGAAGCTGATCCGAACACGGTAAGCTTTGCAGCCCCAAAATTAACCTTTGCCTCATCCACTCCGCTGATCGCCTGAACATTCCGCTCAAATTTCCCCGCACAGTGAGCACACGTAAAACCCTGAACCCTGTATACGTTTTTATTCTGAGCTTCAGCCACGGGCAGTCACCTCTTCCTGATGGGCAAACGCAATTTCGATCAGCTGTTTCACATGGTCGTCATCAAGAGCATAATAAACCTGCTTTCCTTCTTTACGGAATCTGGCCAATCCCATTGTTTTTAGAAGACGCAGATGATGGGAAGCCGTTGCAGTGGATGATCCGGTAATTTCCGCCGCATCGCAAACGCAAAGCTCACCTTCCAAAAGCAGGGCATAGGCAATCTTCATCCTTGTTTCATCGGCTAAAGCTTTAAACAAATTGGCTACAGCCCCTGGATTTTTCACCTGAAGATTCTGTTTTATTTTTTCAATTTTTTCATTCGTTCCGCAAACGTCTGTACATTGATCCTTTAATTCTTCCATAAAAAAGGCCCCTTTATTCAAACGATTATTTGAATATAAGTTTAGTATGTATTTTCAGTATAGTCAAATGGTTGTTTGAACGTTCCTTGAAATAGTAAAATATCAGCACTCAGATTGTCTATTTTTTGTGTAATTTCCAAAAGCAGCGGCCTCTCCTTAACTTTTGGTTCCAATTAACCCAGCTTTTTATGATTTTTTTGCAAAAGAAAACCCCCGGATCATGGGGGTTGTTTCAACTTATTCAGCAGCACTTCAGCTCCCAGCTGCGGGAGTGTCAAAGACCTTTTCCTATCCAATAACCAACAAAAGCCAGGGCGATCCCACCTATATAAGATGCAGCCGCATACAGGAGAAACACCTTTATTTTTTTGCTTTCTGCCTGCATCCACAGCTCAAGATTCAGCGTTGAAAATGTTGTAAAAGACCCAAGAAACCCTGCCGCTGCGAATAAGGATGCATGCCCGGCTATTTCTGCTCCAGTCATGCATCCCAGTAAGAAGGCTCCAAGCCAGTTGACAAAAAGGGTGCCGATTGGAAATGTTTTCCTTTTTATTCTTTTACTTATAGCCGCTCTGGCTACCGTGCCGAGAAAGCCTCCGGCTGCGATGTATAGGTAAGTCATAAACGGGGCTGCCTTTCAGAAAGTTTTTTTCCCATTATAAATCCTGCTGAGGCAAACAAAAACCCTAAAATTGCACTGGATAAGACATATAGGACTGCTATTCCCAGCTTCCCTTTTTCAAGGAGCTGAACCGCTTCAACACTAAAAGCTGAAAAGGTCGTATAAGATCCAATCAGCCCGGTTCCAATTGGTGCAGCAAGTTGCTTCGGGAACTTGTCCAGACGAAAAACCCCGGCGGTTAAAAAGCTCAGCAGGAAACAGCCGATCATATTGGCTGTAAAGGTGCCTGCAGGAAAGGCTGATGCATTTCCCGCAAGACCGGTCAAATACCTGAGGATAGACCCTGCAGCACCTGCGATACCTATGGCAAGATAATTCATGTTTCCTCCGTTTTTTCATTCATTATACCTTATTCACCATGATTTTTATAAAATCAGAAATAAAATGGCGGTAGTCGAACTGCAGCCCGATGAATCGTTTGCTTCCGTCATTACGGCTGGAGCTTCTTAAATCTGCTTCACTTGTTCCGCGTCCCTCCTGGCAGGTTAAAACGGTAATTTTCCGTTCTTTTGTCAGGACAAAGGCAGGGTTCATCAATTGATAAAACGGGATCACGTCATGGATAGGGGCTCCTTTCATTCCAGGGTTCATTTTTTGATAGTAGGCAGAATAATAATCGGTCACAGGCGGGATCAGATTTTTGAAAGGTGAAGCAGACTGGTTATAAATAAAATTGGCTATCTCTCTTGTGACGATTGCTGAATTGGTGATGTTCAGCGGGGAGATGACCACCTCAGCAGCGTATTTCAGCACTACATTGGCTGCAATCGGATCTCCATGAAAGTTTGCTTCCGCCATCGGGGTTACGTTTCCCGGCACCAAAAAAGCTCCGCCCATCAGACTGATTTTTTTCACTTTCGTCATGAGACTTTGATTTAAGTTGAAGGCTGCAGCCAAGGATGTGCTTCTGCCAACATCAACGATGACCAAATCCTGGATATTCCCCTCAATGATTTTGTATAAATAGTGAAATTCCTGATAATTTCCTTGTACAGACCCTGGCGGCCGGATCGGGCCAAGTCCTTGTGAACCATGAATTTCCGGATAATACACCGTATTCTCTCCGGATAAAGGGAATTCAGCACCGGATATGACCGGTATATCATAACGGCCTGCCAGACCTGCCAAATAAGCTGCGTTCACAGTTGCCTGATCCTTCGATACATTTCCATAGCTTGTTACTATTCCGAGCAGCTCAATATCAGGATGCATAAGCGCATAAATAATCGCAAGAGAATCATCGATTCCGGGATCGCAGAATAAGAGAACCTTCATTCCATCACCTCTGTGTATTACGTATGGATCGAGGCTTCGGAATAGACCGCATCAAGTAAAAAAGAGCCGTTTGAACCAGTTTCGTTCATTAGTTTAGGCACATGGAATCAGGGGTATTTTCTTTATACATATCCTCAAAAAAGAAAAAACAGAAGGCCGGCTTTGCCTTCTGTTTTCATTTCCTAACTTTTCCCGGCTAATAGAACTTTCCCTCTCGGGGCGGGAAGGTTCGGTTCGTTCTCTACCGTTATTGCAACCGTATCCCAATCAAATTCTTCGTTATCCACCTCATATACCAGCGCACCGTTTCCATTTTCATCCGGTTTAAAATGCCCGGCTGGAACTGGCTGATCGCCTTTAATAAGCCAGACCTGATATAACTCTCCCTCTTTTATTTCAGGCAGGCCATCTGCCTGAAGAACCATAAATTGATTATCTTTTTCCTGAAGAAAAGAAGCAGTTGCATTAACTGAATCCTGTCCTTCCATGGACGCCAGCGTCACTTTTTTCTGCAGGGCCTCGCTTTGGAGAATGGATTCTCCTTTATCTTCTGTAAGCTGTATGACGTTCGCTGCAAGCGATAGCACCAGACCTGCTGCCAGACTGCCGATCAGCAGAGCATGACTTCGCTTTGGTTTCTTTAATTCAGGTTCATTATGAATAGGCTTATTCAAAAGCTGCTGCTCAAGCTCTGAAGGTGCTCCTTCCTGCTGTTCTTCTTCATATGCCGCCTCCAATATTCTGCTTTTAAGACCTGCTGGCGGATCAGCTGGTTCAGAAAGGAAAGGAAGGTCCTCAGTCAGATTCTGCAGCTCTTCCAGCTCTTCCCTGCATTCTTTGCAATCTGCAAGATGGCGTTCAAATTCTGCCGCCTCTTTCTGCGTTAAGGCTCCATTAAAATAATCAATTAAATCATGGCATCTTTCATGCTTCATAATCGGACCTCCCTCCTTTCTCCATTGTTTCCCTTAGATGTTTTAGTGCAAGGCGGATTCTTCCTTTAACTGTCCCAAGCGGAATCCCGCATTTTTCGGAGATGTTCTGCTGGCTGAAGCCTTTAAAGTAAAAGAGGTCAATAACCTTTTGCTGATCTGGATTGAGATTGGCTACGGCCTTCCGGATTTCTGCTTTTTCTTCATTCCACTCTGCCATTATATCAACCGGCTTTTCATCGCTGATCAAGGCATCCTTATCCTGCAGTTCATAATGTTCGTGTTTTGCATATTTTCTTATCATATCAATCGCCTTATTTCGTGTAATAGTAAGCAGCCAGGATGAAAACTTTCCCTTCTTTGAATCGAAGGCATGGGTTCCATTCCATAGTTTTACGAAAACATCCTGCATCACTTCCTCGGCTAAACCATGATCTTTGGTTATTTTGTAAGCAAAGGAAAACAGCAGCTTTTCATAGCGGTCATAGAGAGTTTCAAAGGCCTGCTTATCTTTTGCAGCAAGCCGCTCGTAAAGTACTGCGTCATTTTTTTCGACCATAGTTATCTCCTTTATCGTTAGGGCTAAGAAAAAAATACCATATATAATACCTAAAGTGGAAATGGAATGGTCTATATAGGTAACGGAAAAATAATGAAAACAGATCATTGTTCACAGGCTTTTTTTATCCTTGCTGTTTGCCTTGAGCAAATGGAGAGTGTTCAATCGAAAGTTTGTGTATAATTAAATGGAATCCTTCCCTCATGATGCTCCTTCTTTAACCCTCTGCTATACAGCGTTTAAGCCGCTTCTGCGGCTAATGTGCGATTCATTTACCAGCATTATATCAATTACTCTGCGGACTGATTCTGAGTGAACAGCAGGATTTTTGGAAAGAAAGGTGTTCGGTTAGATTGAATTTTTCTATAGACAGCATCATTTTTGTACTTGCGTTATTACTCATCATTGGTGTATTAACAGCCAAATTTTCTACAAGGCTCGGACTGCCTGCATTGGTATTCTTCGTAGCTGTTGGAATGGGCCTTGGAGGCTACGTTTATTTTGATAACGCAAAAATTACACAGCTATTTGGTATTTTAGCATTAATCATCATCATTTTTGAAGGCGGAATCCAAACAAGGTGGAAAGATCTTCGCAGCGTGCTTAAGCCTGCAGGCTCGCTTGCAACGGTAGGAGTCCTAGTCACTACTGTTGTTGCAGGGCTCTTTGCTAAATTTATACTGGATTTAAGCTGGCTGGAAGGGCTCTTGTTTGGTGCAATCGTAGGTTCAACTGACGCTGCAGCTGTATTTTCCGTATTGGGCAGTAAAAACATCCGCAAAAAACTTACCTCCACGCTTGAAGCAGAGTCAGGATCCAATGACCCTATGGCTTTGTTTCTGACCGTAACACTCGTTGAGCTGATTCAGCATCCCGAAGCTAATGCCGGAACACTGATCCTGACTTTCTTTTGGGAAATGGGCTTCGGTTTAATCATGGGGTACTTAGTAGGGAAGGGATCCGTATGGCTGATTAATAAAATTGACCTTGATTCCTCAGGGCTCTACCCCGTTTTGACACTTGGACTGGCCATTTTAGCTTATGGTGTAACAACGACCCTTCATGCCAGCGGGCTGCTTGCCGTTTATGTGACAGCGGTTATCATCGGGAATTCTCCACTTTCATACCGGCACAGCATCATCCGTTTCCACGAAGGATTTGCGTGGATGATGCAGATTCTCATGTTTATTCTTCTCGGTCTGCTTGTGTTTCCTGAACAGCTGGTCGAAGTCACGTGGTCCGGAATATTGCTTGCATTCCTTCTCATGCTCGTTGCACGGCCTTTAGGTGTCTTTATCAGTATGATGTTCAGTAAATATTCATTTAAGGAAAAGCTGTTTATTTCCTGGGCGGGGCTTAGAGGAGCGGTTCCCATTGTTCTGGCAACTTACCCGCTTATGGCCAACATCGAAAACGATAATCTCATCTTCAATGTCGTTTTCTTCGTCGTCCTGCTTTCCGCCTTGTTACAGGGAGCAACGATTTCTCCCCTTGCAAACAGGCTTAAGCTCTCAGAAGGGGAAACGAAGGTGCAAAGCCATACGCTTGAACTCGTCTCCATCGGGAAAACAAATAATGAACTGATTGAACTGGAAATACCGAAGGAAACCCCTTATGCGGGCATTGAATTGAAAAACATTGATTTACCGACAGATACGCTCATTACCGGAGTTATCCGCGGGGAAAGGCTGATCACCCCGCGTGGAGATACCATCCTTCAAGGGAAAGATACTCTTTACATTCTTGTCTCTAAAAAAAACCGGGATACCATTCAAGAGCTGTTTGAGGAAAAAGAGAGCGATGATTCTGTTTCATGAAAAAAGGACCTGAAAACAGGTCCTTTTTTTGATTCCTGATTCCTGCTTAAAGCTCAATCTCTTTCAGCACCCTTGCAGGATTTCCGCCGACAACACAATTCGGCGGCACGTCTTTCACGACAACGGCCCCGCCTGCGATAACCGCATGATCGCCAATCGTGACACCTGGATTAATGACTGCCGCCCCGCCAATCCATACGCTGTCCCCGATGGAAACCGGTTTCCCATACTCTTTTCCGCTATTGCGCTCTGCAGGGTGCAGCGGATGGGTAGCCGTATAAATATGGACACCGGGACCAAGCATGCAATGGCTGCCAAAGCGAATCTCACATACATCCAGGAAGACACAGTTGAAGTTAGCAAAAAAGGCTTCTCCTGTATGAATGTTATAGCCGTAATCACAGCGAAAGGACGGCTCAAGCCAGATTTCCTCTCCAGTAGAACCGAATAGCTCTTTTATAATGCGGACTCTTTCCTCCTCTGCTGAATCTTCTGTTTCATTCAGCAGCCGGGTCAGCCGTCTGGCGATTAGGCGTTCCTCCATCAGCTGCGGGTCATTGGCTTTATATAATTCGCCCGCCAGCATTTTTTCTTTTTCTGTTTTCATTTGCTCCCTCCCTAATTGCAATGGTCATGGCTGGTTTGGTTTTCTTCATCTATTTGTATGGTTGTATGATGCAAATCAAACTCTTCACGCAGAAGCTGATTTGCAAGCTTAATGATTTGCTTCCCGCTGGATCCTTCCCGAACCGCCAAATGGCAGCTCAAGGCAGGGAAATCGGATGTGATGGACCAGACGTGCAAATCATATACACCGCATACACCATCTATTTTGACCAGTCTTTCTTTTACCGCATCTATCGGTATATTCGGCGGCACACCCTCCATTAATACATGGAAGGAATCCTTTGTTACTCTCCACCCGCTGACCGCTATTAATCCGGCTGTGAAAATACTGGCAACAGGATCTGCTGCTCCCCAGCCAAAAAAGAGAATGAGGAATGCGGCGATAATGGCCCCCGCTGAACCCAGGAGATCTCCTAGCACATGGAGAAATGCACTTCTGACGTTTAAATTGTCCTTTTTATCACCCCTCATCAAAATAAAGGCGGCTGCGGCATTTACAAGGAGACCGAGAAACGAAATAACAAGCATTCCCGTACCGGCAATCTCAGGCGGCGAAGAGAATCTTTTGACAGCCTCCCAGATAATTAGAAGAGAGAGTATCATCAAAGTGAGCCCATTTATAAATGCAGCCAGAATTTCAAATCTTTTGTAGCCATAGGTTTTGGATGCGTCTGCCTTTTTTACGCCGAACTGAATGGCAAAAAAGCTCAATCCAAGTGCTGCGGCATCGGAAAGCATATGTCCGGCATCTGAAAGCAGAGCCAGACTGTTGGTCAGGATTCCGCCGACAACTTCGACCAGCATAAAAACGGCTATTAATAGGAACGCCTGTAAGAGAGCGTTTTTATTGCTTGTTCCGTGATGATGCTGATGATCATGATTGTGTCCCATATTGTCCTTCACCTTTTTTAGTGTTTTCCCTTATATTCTCCTTGATCTGGCAAAAATGAACATGATCGTAAACAGTTTACGCCATTGCATTCATGAACTGATTTCGGTCTGTATGTTTATTCCTTTATGATGGTCCCCTGGTGGAAAGTCATCTGCCACGTATCGTTATGTTTTTTCCAGATAGAGCTTCGCATGGTTATTTTGAATTGCCCCTCATGCAAGATTCTATAGAAGGTTTGTACCATCTCTTCGCTTAAGAGACGGCATGAAAATTCTGAGAGCTTCATAGCTGGAGTTTCCAGCCCGTCTAAACAATCGTGCTTGTTTTTAATCATTCCAGAGCTGGTAATTTCGATGAATTCCTTCGCGATCAGTCTGTTCAATTCCAGGATGTCCTGGCGTGTTTCAGGCTGAAGCAGCCGTTCTTCAAGAATTTTAATATGCCCGCTTAGCTCTTTTTCCATCAGTATGCTCCTTTCATCAACAATCAGCCGCTGGGGAAATTTCAAAAAAAAGACCGGAATCCCGGTCTTAAAGTACTTCGTTCATTGTATTGAATTTCTTGACCATACCAATGATGGCTTTTGCCAGCTCATCCGTATTCCCTTCAAACATATGAAAGTTTAACGAGGATTGAAGGTGCACAAATTGCTCATGAAGATCATCTATTTGGTTAAACTTTGCTGACCAGTGAATATCAGGGACTGCTGCAACATATTGTCCAGTGGCTGTTTGGTGCAAAAATACTTCGGCTACCCGATTACCGGATAAAACCATCTTTTCAAGAGCCGTGTTCATTTGCATCATTCCTATCTGTCCGAAGATTTCCGAACGTTCGTTTCTATTATAACACAGATAAAAACTTTGCATAACCACTGGAAGCGAATGTTAAACCTGTTTTTGGGAATTGCGCCCTTTTACCTATTTTACTCAATACTCCAGCATCCATTGACGTTCCGCTCAGTACCCAATCTGGGGATTTTTAACGCAATGTTGATATTCTGTTTATTTTCCAAACAACAGGTCTCAGCACATCATCCGGTTTAAGTGAGCCACAGACGGGAAGAGACAAACAACCTTAGAATGAGGAGGAATCAGGCATGAGTGAAAAAACGTTAAATGAGGGACAGAACTATACTGCACGCAGCCTGGAAACGTACCTTTCAGAGAATGACGCAGTCCTGGTTTCCAGCAATAACAGCAGCCTGTTCAAAGATCCGGATAGGGAATACAAAGTGGTTAAAGAAATGGAAGGTTTTTTTGAGCATAAAGAAAACGAAGGCAGCAGTGGATTTACTGAGAAAAGAACCTATTATGTAGAAAAGGTGTAAGTGATTTCTTTTAAACTCCCACGGCTGAATCTTACATCCGGAGGCCGCAGTCCGATGCCTAGAAAAAATGACCCCGCATTCAGCGGGGTCATTTTTATAATGTCTGGGAGGTGTTTCAAACCTATTCTTTTCTATTATATTCCTGCAGATTTTTTCAGACGGTCTGCAATTTGCATAAATTCATCAGGCCCGATACCAGGGGCGAACTGCTGCGGCAGCTCATGATACTCCGGGGTTTCAAATCCTTCCGGCATGCCAGCGTGCACCGATAAAGGCTGCCCGTCAATCGGATGAGTCCCTTTCCAAATCTGGTCGATTGATTGATAATCTGCTTCGCTCCATGTATATAACTTTGTATGCCGGCCCTCTTCTTCATACTTTCTGGCATGGTCAAAGCGTTTATTATCCAAGTCGGGGATCGGCAGTAATTTTCCAATCTCCACTCCTGTAGCAGCCTCAATCGCCTTTGCATAGGCTACAACGTGAACACCTCCGCGGACTAGAAGGTAGCCGACCATTTCTCTGATTACCGGGCTCTCAGTCATCTCGTATACTCTCATTTTATGTGTGCGTGCTCCGCATTCCAAAAAGAAATTGTGAAGCAAATCCAAAATCAGATTTCCGCTGTTGAACACATTGTCTCCTGTCCAGGGCTGTCCGGAAGATGAAACCGGCAATGCGGATTGTGCAGCAGGGACAAAGTGGAATTTATTCGGCATAGAACTTGCTGCTTTTAACGGGGCACTGTCTGGCTCTCCCTCACTCGTAACACCCTCTAATGATGAATTAATCGCGTGACTTACTAATTCGACATGGCCAAGCTCCTCGGCAGTAATGCTTGAGACTAAGTCAAAAAATGGGCGCAGCTTCTTTTTGCCGCGGAAATTAAAGGATTGAAACATATAATTGTTCAGAGTCGACATCTCTCCGAACTTCCCCCCCAATAATTCCTGTGCGGCAGCGGCGCCTTCCGGGTCTGGATGTTTAGCGGCAGGAAGATCAATAAGCAGCTTATCAAATCTTGCAAACATTTCATCACCCCTATTAATAGTAAAGTCTTTAGTCTATACCCTGTAAAAAATTGGACAAACCGCCTGCTGAACAATTTTCACCTCACACTACCTGTCCTCCCGCTTTTGCTGCAGGCGTTTCACCCCCGTTCATGGGGGGGGGAAATCTTTCTTTTTCTTTATGGACGTTTACATCCACTTTTAGAAGGATATACAAAAAATAACGGCTAACAGCGGAATGGAGGACTAATATGGAAAAAAGAATCTCGCTTTCCGGCCGGAATGCCTGGTCTGGAGTCCTGTTCGGTCTTGGAATGGTAGCTTTTATTGATGAAACGATTTTCCATCAGCTGCTTCATTGGCATCATTTTTACGATAAATCCACTACGAATGCCGGATTGGTATCGGATGGCCTGTTTCATTCCTTTAGCTGGTTTGCGACAGTAGCTTCTTTATTTATGGTGGCAGATTTGAGAAGAAGGAACTCATGGCGGGTCAAGCGCTGGTGGGGCGGGGTTTTAACCGGAGCCGGTTTCTTTCAGCTTTATGACGGTACGATACAGCATAAAGTGATGGGCCTGCATCAAATTAGGTACAACGTGAACATTTTGCCTTATGATCTGGTCTGGAACATAACTGCTCTTCTTATGCTGGCAGCGGGAGCGTATTTGCTGATTAAAACAAAGAGAAATCGCGGAGCCGGCGGCTGATGCATCATCATCATGCAAACCCAGACCTTTATTTGGCAGGTCAGATATTGCTGGCATTGCCTTTTTTTGCCTCCTTGGTTCTGTATGTGCTGGCAGCCAGTAAGCAAAAGAATTGGCCGGGTTACAGGATTTGGCTTTGGGCAGCAGGATCTGCCGCATCACTCTTTTCTGTAGCCGGTCCCCTGGCTGAGCGTGCATTATCGGATTTTACTGCTCATATGATCAGTCACCTTCTTTTGGGCATGCTGGCACCGGTGCTCATGGCAATTGCTGCACCTCTGACTCTCGTTTTCCGATCAGTCCCTGTCCAAACCGGCAGAAAGCTATCCGCAATTCTTAGAAGCGCTCCAATCCGATGGCTTGGAAACCCTATAACCGCCTCCCTGCTGAACATCGGAGGCTTGTGGATCCTCTATACTACTGATCTTTACGGGTGGATGCACCAGCTATTATGGCTTCATATCCTTATCCACCTTCATATCTTTCTAGCCGGTTATCTGTTTACCATTTCATTTATTACGATCGATCCTCTCGCTCATCGGTCCTCATATACATTCCGAAGCATTGTACTGGTACTGGCTTTTGCAGGCCATGGCATTCTTTCTAAGTATGTATACGCGCACCCGCCAAGCGGTGTAGGCAAGGACCAGGCAGAAATCGGCGGAATGCTCATGTACTACGGCGGTGATGCAATTGACATCTTTATAGCAGTCATCTTTTGCTTCCAATGGTATAAAGCAGCGCGTCCGAGGCCAACTCTTCACAAGGAAGCAAACACCCTCTAAATAATGGAAAAAAAGAATACACTTCCTGTCTTCCAAGGTGTAGAATAGGAGCTGGAAATATCCGCTTGAGGAGGGGCCGTATGAAAAAACGCACGAAAGAGTTACTGTCACTGGCGGGTTCTTTACTGGCAGCTGTTATTGTGGCGTTTATATGCCGGGAATTTATTTTCACCCCCGTTACCGTAGAAGGAAAATCAATGATGCCTACTTTTGAAAACAATAACCGGATTATTGTTTCCAAGCTTAGTCAAATTGACCGCTTCGACATGATTGTCTTTCATTCACCTCTAACCCGGGATGATTACATTAAGAGAGTCATCGGTCTTCCCGGGGATACAATTAAAATTAAAAATGACAATCTTACCATCAACGGGAAAACGTATAGTGAACCCTATCTCGAATCCAACAAAGAAGGACTTGCCCCGCGCGAGAATCTTACGGAGAATATAGAAGTAACGGTTCCTGATGGATACCTGTATGTATTGGGGGATAACCGCCGCGGCAGCATGGACAGCAGAGTTTTCGGCTGCATTTCAAAAGAATCGGTAGTCGGGGAAGCTAAATTCAGGTTCTCTCCCATTGAAAAAATCGGAACGCTAAAATAAATATAAACGCAGCTGTGCCCGGCAGGCACAAGCTGCGTTTTACTCTTTAGCAGCTATTATTTAACATGGACTTCTTCAAAATAAGGCGCAAGAGTTTTTCTTAGGACAGCAGCGCTTTGAGCAAACTTCTCTTTCTCTTCCTTATTCAGATCCAGCTCAATGACTTCGCGGATCCCGCGTCTATTAATGACAGAAGGAACCCCAATATATACGTGCTTTTCTCCGTATTCCCCTTCAAGCAGAGCAGATACCGTCAATACACTGTTCTCGTTATGAAGGATGGCCTTTGTTATCCGGACAAGGCCCATTGCAATGCCGTAAAAGGTTGCTCCCTTCCTTTTTATGATTTCATACGCTGCATCTCGTACATGAACAAAAATCTCATCCAGATCTTCTTTTTTACAAGCTTCATCGCGTTCAATCCGTTTTAAAACCGGCACCCCGCCCACATCTGCTGCGCTGTATACCGGCAGTTCACTGTCTCCATGCTCTCCAATGATGTACGCGTGCACATTATGAGGAGCAACCTTAAAATACTCGCCCAGCTCAAACCGGAACCGTGCTGTATCGAGAATCGTGCCAGAACCAATCACCCGTTCCTTCGGAAGACCGCTGTATTTCCAGACAGCATAGGTTAGAATATCGACAGGATTCGTAGCCACAAGGAAGATCCCATCGAAGTCCGCTGCCATTACCTGATCTGTAATGCTTTTAAAGATCGTTAAATTTTTCTCTACTAAATCCAGCCTGGTCTCACCTGGCTTTTGATTGGCACCGGCACACACCACCACTAAATCTGCAGCTGAACAATCCTCATAGCTGCCCTGCCTGATCGCTGTCGGGTATGGAGCAAAAACCTTTCCATGATTCAAATCCATTACATCGCCCATAGCTTTTTCTTCATTCATATCAATCATAATCAATTCATCTGCAATCCCCTGATTCATAAGTGCAAAAGCATAGCTAGATCCGACAAATCCTGTTCCAATCAAAACAACACGGTTTGTTCTTTCGCTTGCCATAATGACTCATCCTTTCAGAAATCGAGAGTTTATTCAAGAATTTCACTTCATTGTGAATTAATTCACATGTTTATTTTACACCTTATATTGGAAAATTCAAATAGGCAGAAACGAAGATATTTGTCTATTTTGTTTCAGATTCTACAGCTGCAGTCACCCGCTGCGAAGCAATCAAGTTTTCCAGTGGGAAGTATGGTAGGTTAGAAAGAGAAGTAAGCATTCTAAAAGGAAGTGGCAAGTTGAAGAAGAAAATAATCGTACTCATTTGTACAGGAGCTGTTCTCATGCTTTCTTTCTGGTTCTTTTATCATTCAGGAAAACCCGTTAATCCGCTTGCGGATGTAACCCGCTATAAAATCTATTATGGATCTCCCAATGAAAAAATTATTAAAAAGCTTGCTGAGTTCCCTCTGGTGATCATTGAGCCTGTATTTTATTCCGGGAAGCAAATCAGCGAGATCCAAAAAGATGGCACGCTGGTTTACGGCTACATAAACTCGATGGAAGCCGACCGCTGGAATCATGATCTATTTAAGAAATTCACAGAACAGGACTTTTTTAAAAAGGATGGGAAAAAGGTCTATATAGAAGAATGGGATGCCTATTTAATGGATATGAAATCAACGGGATACCGTACGAAGCTACTGAACGAAGCAGACAAACAGATTTCTGATAAACAGCTTGACGGTGTTTTTATGGATACTGTGGGGGATATTGATGACTATTTTGCTGATGATCCTAAAGAAATGAATGCTCAGCAGGAAGGGCTCATTCTTCTCTTTCAGGACCTGGAAAACCGCGGCCTCTCCATCATCCAAAACTGGGGGATGAATACCGCTGCCAAAACTGCACCCTATATTGATGGCTTTATGTGGGAGGGTTTTCAATATACGAAAATCAGGGAGGATCAATGGTCTTTAAATTGGATAAAAAAAATGCGCGGCTTGTCAGATGAGCACGGGTTCAAAATTTTTACCGTTTCAAGCAAGGAGAAAGCAAAGAGTGCAAAATATTCAGCTGATCATGGATTTGTTCACTTTTATACACCGAAGGACTATCAGGAATGGTAAAAGATTTTGACAGGCTGATGCGCAAGGAAATGGAGTACCGGGACTATCCTTCTATTAAAACCCTTCAAAGGAGTGCAATCGATGCTGTTGCCTGATTTAGCGGACAAAATTGTGGAAGAAGTCAAAAAAGTAATTCATGAAGATGTCATTGTCGTTTCTTCTGAAGGAACCATTATTGCCAGTACAGACGAAAGAAGAAAAGGAAGCTTTCATGAAGGCGCCAGAACAGCCTCTGTCGGGAAACGGAATGTCATCATCTCAACAGAAGATGAAAAGAAGCTTTCCGGAGTAAAGGCTGGCATGAATCTGCCGGTTTTCTTTCAGGGGGAGGTTGCCTGTGTAATCGGAATTACCGGGTCGCCAGAGCGCATCTTGCCTTTAGGGGAAGTAGTCCGCAAAATGACAGAGCTGCTTATAAGGGAAAACTATTACTCAGAGCAGCTCAATTGGGAGGCCCGCAGCAGGGAAGCCTTCATCTTTGATTGGATCCAGCTGAAAGAATGGTCTGATCCGTTTATCAGACGGGCTCAGGTATTGCATATTGATCTGCTGCCTCACAGAATGGCGGCGATTGCTGTATTTCAAGAGGAAGCCCTTTTCCACAAAAAAATTTCCGCGATTCTGCAGACGTGGCAGAACAGCCACCAGGAGGATATCTTCGTACGATGGGGTCACAACCGGATTGTGATGCTTTTTCAAGCAGAAAATCCAGCCTATACCAAAAGCAGAATCGCGGCATATCACACTTATTTGGAGGAACAGCTCAATCAGCCTGTTTATCTCGGTGCTGGAAAAACTGTCAAACCCCAAAGGCTATCAGAATCTTATATCCAGGCTGAAAGAGCCCTAAAATCTTCAGGAGTAAAGCGCAGAGTGATTTTTGATGAAGATTTGACGGTCGAAATGCTGCTATGCGAAGTCCGGCCGGAAACAAAGGAAGAGTACATTGAACGGATTCTATCCCCGCTGCTGCCTGAGAGAGACCTGTACCAAACCCTTATCATGCTTTTTGAGAAAAACCATTCACTCAAAAAAACAGCAGAAGGACTGCATATCCATATCAACACCTTACATTACAGGCTGAAGAAAATAGAAGAGCTGACGTCTTTGAATCCATCGAGTATCAACGATGCCCTTATTCTCTATCTCGCTGTTCTGCTCATGGATGATCACCCAAAACCTAATGGTATATTCTAATCTATTTTTATAGGAATCTACATAGCGGGCTGAGCCCGCTTTCTTTTATACTGTTAGAAAGCGCTTACTTATAAAGGTGGGATTGATATGCTGAACGCAGAATTCAAAGAAAGATTGATTGCCGCTGTCGGCAAAAGCAACGTAGAAGACTCGAACGCAAGCCGTCTTGTCTATTCCTATGATGCGACACCGAATTTCCAGGCGCTTCCGGAAGCTGTCGTATCACCCAGATCTGCTGGAGAGGTATCCCAGGTAGTCAAGCTTTGCGGACAATACAGTGTCCCGATTGTGCCTAGAGGATCCGGTACGAACCTTTGTGCCGGGACCTGCCCGACAGAAGGCGGGATTGTCCTCCTATTTAAGCACTTGAACAAAATTCTTGAAATCGATGAAGAAAACCTGACTGTCACAGTTCAGCCTGGGGCGCTTACTTTGGATATCATCCATGAAGTTGAAGCAATTGGACTGTTTTATCCTCCAGATCCCAGCTCTATGAAAATTTCTACAATCGGAGGAAATATCAGTGAAAATTCCGGAGGACTGCGCGGACTGAAATACGGTGTTACCCGTGATTATGTTATGGCTTTAGAGGTTGTTCTCGCTAATGGAGACATCATCCGGACAGGGGGAAAGCTTGCGAAAGACGTGGCAGGCTATGATTTTACCCGTTTGTTTGTCGGCTCTGAAGGAACACTTGGAATTGTAACTGAGGCAACACTGAAGCTGATCCCAATGCCGGAATCAAAAAGCACGATGCTCGCCATGTATCAGGATCTGGAAGCAGCCGCAAAATCCGTTTCAGCCATTATCTCCGGAAAAATCATTCCTGCAACGCTTGAATTTTTAGATCAGCCGACCTTGAAGGCAGTCGAAGACTTCGCCAATATTGGACTGCCGACGGATGTGAAAGCGGTTCTGCTTATAGAGCAGGACGGTCCTGAAGATCTTGTAGCAAGGGATATGCAAAAAATGGCGGACATCTGCAAAAAGGAACAGGCCGTTTCGGTTCAGCTTGCGCAAACGGACCAGGAAGCAGAAGCACTGCGGACTGCGAGGCGGTCAGCCTTATCCGCTCTTGCCCGATTGAAACCTGCAACCATTCTCGAGGATGCGACTGTACCAAGATCCGAAATAGCAAACATGGTCAGAGCCATCAATGAAATTGCGTTGAAATACCGGGTTCAGATTTGTACGTTCGGACACGCAGGCGACGGGAACCTCCATCCAACTGCTGCAGCCGATGCCCGGGACAATGACGAAATGGAACGGGTTGAAAAAGCATTTGCAGAAATATTTGAAAAAGCAATAGAACTCGGCGGGACCATTACCGGAGAGCATGGAGTCGGTGAAATGAAGGCACCTTATCTCGAATTAAAATTAGGGGCAGCTGGCATATCGGCAATGAAAGCTGTTAAAAACGCGCTGGATCCCGGCAACATCATGAACCCGGGGAAAGTATTTGCGAAAGACACAAGAAAAAGGGTGGTCGTGTCATCATGACAACAGAACAGGAAAGGGAAAAAATACAAGACCAGTTCAAGCAGCGCATGAATGAAGATGAACTGCTGAACTGTATGAGATGCGGCTTCTGTCTTCCCTCCTGCCCGACATATATCGAGTCAGACTTTGACGAAGCCCACTCACCAAGAGGAAGGATCGCTTTGATGAAGGGCGTCGTCGATGGATTGATCGAACCTGATGAAGATGTGGAGCGGTCATTGGATCTTTGCCTTGGCTGCCGGGCATGTGAGCCGGTTTGTCCATCAGGTGTGAGGTACGGACATTTACTG
This sequence comes from Metabacillus sp. 84, assembly GCF_050107715.1. Taxonomy (NCBI): domain Bacteria; kingdom Bacillati; phylum Bacillota; class Bacilli; order Caryophanales; family Bacillaceae; genus Metabacillus; species Metabacillus sp. 84. The sequence goes on from NZ_JBNILN010000011.1 coordinate 98,632, forward strand.
GAGGAAGCACGCGATATTATCAATCAAAATAAAAAGCATTCCCTTCCTGTCAGGGTGTTGAGGAAGGCTGCATTCCACCATTTGTTCCCCCATCAGAGCAGGATGAGAAATATCACCGGTCTGCTTGGGTTTTATCAGCGGTCGGGCTTGCAGAAGATTGCCCGGAATATCGGGGTTCTGAAGCTGTTTCCTGAAACGCTGGCGACAATGGAGAAAGTGCTCCCTCCCGTACCGCCGATGAAAGAATTGAAAAATCGTCCTGAATTCCTGCCCTCTCAAGGAGCGGCCTCTAAACGTGTGGCCTTTTTCAGCGGCTGTTTAATGGATACGATGTTTATGGACACCAATAATAAGACCGCCAAGCTCCTTCAGGCAGCTGGCTGTGAGATCGTCATTCCGAAAAACCAGGCATGCTGCGGGGCCCTTCACGGACATAGCGGAGAAAAAGCGGAAGCAAAAGAGCTTGCAAAACGAAATATTCAGGCTTTTGAGAATCTGAATGCAGACTATATCATCACCAATGCAGGCGGCTGCGGAGCCTTTCTTATTGAATATGGTCATCTCCTGCAGGATGAACCGGACTGGCGGGAAAGGGCAGAAGCGTTTTCCGCAAAACTTAAGGATTTTACAGAGGTGCTGATTGAGTGCGGGTTTCATCACAGCATCCCTCTTTCTCTCTCCTCCAGGGTAATTACCTATCAGGATTCCTGCCATCTTAAGAATGTCATGCGCACCTCCTCCGCTCCCAGAAAACTGCTTCATGCCATTAAAGGAGCCGAGCTCAGGGAGATGAAGGATGCAGACCGCTGCTGCGGGTCAGCCGGAATTTACAATATTGTTGAATCAGAGATGAGTATGCAAATTCTTGATCATAAAATGGAGCAGGCAAAAGCCTCACATGCAGCGGTAATCGCAACCGCCAACCCTGGATGCCTTCTGCAAATGCAGCTCGGGATTGAACGGGAAGGGCTCAGCGATAAAATGAAAGCATATCATCTTGCAGATATACTGTATGAAGCAATGGAAAAAGGAGGCTAAGCCTATATAAGGGACATAGTCCACTGCAAAACCCAGTAACGGAGGTGCCTAATCCAGGTCAGTTCCTTTCTTTCACCGCCACTCTGGTTCCTGATGCCCAATCATGAATGAATTTTCTGTCATGATTTAAAAAAGGGACAATCAAATAAACCAAGGCGGCACCATTTGCAGCGTAGGCAACCATGATTATGACCAGCTCTGGCAAATCGGTCGGCAAAAAAAATCTCCAAACGGCAAAATGAGCCATCTCCCAAGGTAAAAATTTTATCATCGATCGAACAAGTGACCTGGATAGACTTACCCCTGTATTTACTGAGCCCGCTACTCTTAATTTTGCTGCTCTTTTCCCCAGGGTCGTCTGAAATGGAGAAGCTTCAAAAATGCTAAAGTACAAATACACAGGCAACGTTAAAATAAAAAAGCTGCTAAGATGCGCAGTAAACGCATTACCCATAAACAAAGGCGATAACAGAGGAGATAAAAGACCCAATACCATCCCATATCCCACTATGATTATGTAGTCAATCAAAAAAGCAGTGAAACGGCGCCTCATAAACATTCCCCCCCTCTTTATGTAGATCATATGCGTTACAGGTAAAACACTGATCCATATCAGGGTTGATTTTTCATGAGGGAGGGATACGTTGGATTTACTTTAAGTGTGAAATAAGAGAATGGGTGCAGCCGCTATTTATTGCATAGCCTAAAGGCGCAGCTTATCCCCTTAACAACGGAAGAGTACAGCATCGGAAAGCGCCACCTGATTTAATAATTTCCGATAGATCGGCTTCGATGATTTCATAACCAAGTTTCTTCAGCTGATTATTTGTGTGCTTGTTACCTGGCAGGGCGATCAGCTTCTTATAGTCGATCGAGAGCACATTCACACCCAGTCTGAATTGATCCTCTTCGTTTACTTCAATCATGTTAAATCGTGCCGACAGCTTATCAATTTCATCCTGATTAAGTGCCGGTGGATATAAAAGCGCTTCATTTTCCGAAATAATATTAAACACACAATCCAGATGGAGGTATTCTTTTTTAATCGGAACAGGAACGATTTCATACCCCGGCAAATAATTTTGAAGCAGTGGAACACTCTCAGAGGAAGTTCTTTCGCTGATCCCTACATAAACGGTCCGGCCATGAATGAGGACATCTCCCCCCTCAATTCCAGCCCCCTTCAAATCCACGAATTCAGCATCTGCGTTTGTCAGCCATTCCTTTAATAAAGCTTCTTCTCCAAACCTGATGTCCATTTCCATATTGGCAATAAATATCTTCCTTCCGATCGTAAACCCTATATCTCTTGTGAACACTTGCTCGGGGTACTTTTCAGACGGTTCCAGAAGGTGCGTCTCAATACCCTGAGACTCAAGAATCCGGACAAACTCTTTATGCTGCCTGGCAGCCTTTTCTGTGTTTAATTTTTCATGCTGATAATGTTTTTGTGTCTCATTAATAACCTCTTCAATTTTCAAATATTTCGCAGGGCACAATAAAACATGCTTCAATGGAGCAAATTCGGTTTCGCAGTAGATCTGGAACTCAGATTCAGACATCGATAATCCTCCCAGTAAGCTAATGATTATGAGAATTAGTGTCTCCATATAGATGCCAGTTAACCCATTACGAGTGCGAAGCTATCGGTTTATATGAAATACATCCATAAATGTTCAGATTTTGTTAAAGAGCTGCTCCGCACAATATTCAATAATTTCCCTCCTGCGGATAATACCGATAAATATCCCCTGATCATCCACTACAGGAACAAAATTCTGTTCCATTGCCCTGGAAATAATCTCTTCCATTTTGGCATGTATGGGAACAGGTTCGTTCGTTCGGTGCAGTTCTATTTCACTGATACTGATTCTATTCGTCGTGTCAAAAGTTAAGTTGGGAGTATTTTTTAATTTCCAAAGCAAGTCGCCTTCCGTAAGGGTGGCAACATATCTTCCTTCATCATCTAAAAGCGGAAGGGCCGTATAACGGTGGTATTCCATCTTTTCCAGCGCCTGTCTCATGGTCGATTGAACGGGCAAGTGAATGACTTCTTTTTTTGGGAGCAAGAAAAACGCTATGTTCATTTTGCATATTAACCCCTTTTTGATTTCGTATATAGTTCGGCAATACAAAAAGACCGTCGATTTCCAAAAGGCAAAAGCTGCAGAAAAAAACAGCATAAAAAGCCCTTTAGAACAAGGCGGTCTCGTGACCTCCTTCGCTTTAGCCTGCGAAGTTAGCTGACGGGCAGGATGGCGAAAGAGTTCTTTCATCCCTTCTATAAATAGAATTAGCCCCTGAAAATTGGTTCCTCCGCTCCCGCTGTGCGGGATTAAGCCATTTACATTTTCATGTCTATATTACTCTCACCCATAGCCCTATGTAAATGTGAGATTTTTACTATAAGCCAGCCTGTGATTCATTGCCGTTCCAATATCCGGAATTTGCTCTGAATTTCATACTTTTGCGGAAGATTATGACTTTTTACTTGTTCCTATTAAGAAAACGAATTCATTTTTTTCAATTAACCCCTTTCTTATTAGTTGGAAATCAGTATAATAGGAAAGGGCATTCGACGTCATTAATCGACAGTTTTTTCTGCAGCCGTGTGCTAGCTTGGGAAAGTTTGGGTAAAGATAAGTACATGCAGCAATTGCTTATACGGTCCCTTGTCATCATTCGTTTACTACATAAGGAGGTTTCAGCATTGAATATCATCATTCCGCTACTAGGGATTGCGGTCGTTCTGCTGCTGGCGTATTTAGTCAGCAACAATAAAAAACAAATTAAGTATAAACCGATCATCATCATGCTTGTACTTCAAATAATCTTAACCTTCATCCTCTTAAATACAGGCATTGGTTTGTTTATCATTGAAGGAATTTCTGCCTTATTCACGAAACTGTTAGAGTATGCCGCAAGTGGAATCAACTTTGTTTTTGGCGGAATCGCAAACGCAGAAGAAATGCCTTTTTTCCTGAATGTCCTGCTTCCGATCGTATTTATCTCCGCTTTAATCGGAATTGCCCAGCACATTAAACTTCTTCCGCTTATCATCAAATACCTTGGATTGGTCCTGAGCAAAATAAACGGTATGGGCAAACTTGAGTCTTATAATGCAGTTGCCTCAGCTATTTTCGGTCAATCTGAAGTATTTATATCCGTTAAGAAACAGCTCGGATACCTGCCGGATCACCGGTTGTACACATTATGCACATCAGCTATGTCAACGGTCTCGGCCTCTATCCTTGGAGCATATATGACAATGATCGATCCGAAGTTTGTCATTGTAGCTTTGGTGCTTAACCTTTTCGGCGGATTTATTATCGTAAATCTTATCAACCCGTACGAGGTTACAGATGAAGAGGACTTCGTCCAGGTTCAAGAGGGGGAAAAGCAGACCTTTTTCGAAATGCTTGGCGAATACATCATGGACGGATTCAAAGTAGCGATTATCGTTGGAGCTATGCTGATTGGATTTGTTGCTCTTATTGCAGCGATTAATGACCTGTTCAGCATTATTTTCGGTATCACGTTCCAAACGATGCTTGGTTATGTATTTGCTCCATTTGCCTTCATGATTGGAGTACCTGCAGCAGAAGTTGTACAAGCCGGTACAATAATGGCAACCAAGCTCGTCTCCAATGAGTTTGTCGCCATGCTGGATCTGTCGAAAATGACAGAGCTTTCCGAACGGACGACAGCGATCATATCCGTTTTCCTCGTTTCCTTTGCAAACTTCTCCTCCATCGGTATTATCACCGGTGCCGTAAAAGGATTGCACGAACAAAAAGGAAACGTCGTGGCCCGCTTCGGAATGAAACTGCTATACGGAGCTACCTTGGTCAGTTTCTTATCAGCAGCAATTGTCGGTTTGCTTATTTAAAATAGCCGCGCGGCTTTTGATGCCGCGCGGCCTTTTTATTCGTCTTCTATAAGGGTTTCAGCAAGAATGGCATGGCCCCTCTGCACCTTGTTTGCCTGGCAAGATTGCCTGAGCGCTGGGTGACTAAACTAATCTGCCGGCTATTTTTTGGCCTCGCTTCGGCGCTGTTTAACAGGACTTAAAGGTACAGAGGCCTAAGGCCCCGTATTGTTTCATGTCAAATTACTTTTTCCGGCCGGTATAGACATAAATAGCATCTCTCAAAAATTCAGCGAGTCCGGGCTGCTGCTCATCATAATACGCTTTAAACCGTTCGTCTTCTGCATACATGTCCCCCAGTCCCGCATGTGCCTCTTTGCTGTACTCTGCCCAGTAGTGATTGAGCCATTGCTTGTGGAGGCGGACTGTATTTTGCGCTTCAGCGCTAGCAGGATCACCTGTTTTGTAGGCTTCAGCTAATGCCGTTTTCACTTTCTGTTCAAGCAGGGTTACTTCCTCGTACTGCTCTTTGGACATGTTTTTCAATTTTTCATTTGACCGCCTAATGGCATCCTCTCCGTATTTACTGCGAATTTCCTTTCCATACTTTTCCTCATTTTCGTCTATCTGCTTTTGTTTAAAGCCTTCGAACTTTTCGTGATCTGACATGGTTATTCTCCCTTCGTCCGCTGCGATTGTCTTTTCCACATTGGAAATGAGCAAATCGAGCTGCTTCCGTTTTTCCAGGAGTTTTTCACGATGTTCTATAAGGGCTTTGGCTCCGCTGAAGGAAGGGTCAGCCAGTATTGCCTGAATTTGTTCGAGACTGATGCCCAGTTCACGGTAGAAAAGAATCTGCTGCAGCCGATCTACTTCTGCAGCCCCATAAATTCTGTACCCCGACGAGTTCATTCTAGCCGGCTTTAGAATGCGGATCTCATCGTAATATCGCAAGGTTCTGGCTGTAACTCCCGAAATCTTCGCAAGCTTCTGCACAGTATATTCCATCTGTGTTCACCTCCTGATAAGTTCAGATTACACCTTGACGCAGCGTGAAGGTCAATGGCTTTATACATTTTACATTTCAGCCATATTTTAGATGCCGGCATGCTTCATAAGCAGTGGAAGCAGCTTTGAATCAGATTAAAAAAGAGTAGAGTTTATGTTCACGTACCTCCATAATGGATATGAATTCTTAAAGGAAGGGAACCGAAATGAACATCCGACATGATCAGCAGAAGCATTTAGAACGAGTCATCGATTATATAGAAGATAATATCCAGGAGGCTCTCCCGCTGGAAAAGCTTGCAGCCGTCTCCACGTATTCGGCCTTCCATTTTCAGAGGCTGTTTAAGAGGATGACAGGCGAAACCCCTGCCACCTATGTAAAGCGGCTTCGTCTGGAGGATGCTGCCCATTTGCTTATTTATGAGCCAGACCTTCCTGTAACTCATGTGGCACATCAGTGCGGATTTTCATCATTATCTTATTTTACCTCTTCTTTCAGGGAAGCATTTGAAAGCAGTCCGAAAGAATGGCGTGAAGGATCTTATTTGGCACGCTTTCCGCGTGAGTATAAAGATAGCAAGAAATCGAAACTTTTCAGCAAGAATAGAGAAGCAATATGGACCCCTCACCACTATAATCAGTTTAGGTGGCTTGACTTAAGCAAGGTTCAGATCATTCATCTCCCTTCCTGCAAAACTGAAAAAAGACATCATATGGGTTCTTACATCAGCGGAATTCCCCAGACTTGGGGGGAACTCTATCACTGGGCTAACGCGAGAGACCTTATACATCAAGATGCGCTGATGCTTGGTTATCCGAAGAATAACCCTTACATTACCCCGCCAGAGAAGAGCCGGTACGAATGTCATATAGAGCTAGAAAGCAGGACCGCAGAGGGTGTGAACCTGTCCTCATTTCATGGAGGGAAGCATGTGCTGTATGAATTTGATGAGCCGGTACCATACAGCGATCGGGGAATGCTGATTGAGTGTTATTCTGAACTATACAGCTTCTGGCTTCCCGGGAGCGGGTTCAAATACTTAGGAAAACCTGTTGAACTGGTTCAGGTGAGACCTCTGCCAGGAACCCTCAAGCTTGATTGCAGGATCAAAGCCATCGCACTTGCTATTGAACCTAAATAGAATAGGAGGAAAAATATATGGGAATTGACTGGACACAGATGAATGTTTGGGCGATTTTAGCCGGCGGTGCACTATACATGTTCTATGGAGCCATTTATTATTCTATTTTACTAAAAAATAAAGGTGAATTTGCCGCTAATGAAAGCAAAGGGCCGGGCAAATATGCCGCCTCAGCTGCAATCGCGTTCATCAGTTCACTTTTAATTGGAATTCTTGTCGTTTCGGCCGGTGCCGAAACATGGATTTCTGGAGCCGCTGCAGGTTTCATAGTAGGGCTGATCATCACTCTCGTTTACTTGAAAAATTCTTTGTTCGGCTTACTGAGCAGAAGAGCTCTTTTCATCGCGGCCGGTGACCATCTCATTATTTTCACCCTGCTTGGAGCAGTCCACGGAATTTGGTCATGAAAGAGCCGTACTCGTCTTGAGTACGGCTCCTTGTTATTTTTTCATAAGCAAATACATAAAGTACGGGGCTCCAATGATGGCTGCCACGATTCCTGCCGGTACCCCCTCTGGTTCGATTACATTCCGGCCTATTGTATCAGCCAGCAGCAGGAGCCAGCCGCCTAAAAGAATCGCAGCAGGCATGAACAATTGGTGTCTTGGGCCGAGTATTGCTTTTGCGATGTGCGGGGCGAGCAGACCTATAAAAGCAATTCCTCCTGTCACAGAAACGGCAGAAGCTGCAAGTGCTACAGCTGCAAGCAGCAGAACAACCCGTTCCTTCTCAAGTGAAATCCCAAGTCCGATTGCCGTTTGGGCGTTAAGCCCGAGGATGTTAAGCCTGTTGGCTTTATATAAAGAAAATGGGATTAGAATCACCAGCCATGGAAGAAGAGCCCACACGAAGGGCCAATCTGTCCCCCAAATACTGCCCGCAAGCCATTTTGAGATAAAATCGACTTTCTCCCTCTCTGCAGACGAGATGAGGACAATCATCAATCCTGACAGGGCGGCAGAGAAACCAACTCCGACGAGTACCAGTCTTACCGGCTGGAGGCCCTCCTGTTTGCTGAACGAGAAAAGATAAATCAGGCAGGCAGTAAGCATGGCTCCCATAAATGCAACAAACGGAAGCAAATAGATAAACGTACCAGGGTCTATTGGAGAAAACAAAAAGAAAATGGCGATTGCAGCACCGGCACCCGAATTGATTCCGATAATACCTGGTTCAGCTAAATCGTTTTTCGTAACGCCTTGTAAGATCACGCCTGAAAGAGCCAAAGCCATACCGGCAAGCAAGGTGATCACGATTCTCGGAAGACGGATCGAGAAAAGGATAAACTCTTCTTTAAACGTCCCTTGACCGAGCAGGACCGGGACAAAACGATCCAAAGAAATGGAGGAGTATCCTAACCCCATTCCTGTAAATACAGTTAAGAAAATACATACAGCCAGCCCAATCAGCACAAGCTTCTGTTTTTTGAGAAGGGATGAAGGAATCACGTAAAAGCTCTCCCTCCTTTATGAACAATATATAAAAAGAATGGCAATCCGAGTATAGAAATGACGGCCGCAACAGGAGTCTCATATGGGGCATTGATTAAGCGGGCCGCTGTATCAGCCAGCAGCATGAATGCGGCCCCTCCAATTGCAGACATTGGAAGGATATAGCGGTAATCCGTACCGACAATCCATCTGACGATATGAGGGACCATTAATCCTGCAAAGGCCATATTTCCAGCCAGCGCCACAGCGGCACCTGTAAGAATGATAATCACGATAAACAAAATCGCTTTTATTTGACCGGTCCGCTGCCCTAAGCCTACCGCAACCTCTTCACTTAAACTGAGAATCGTCAGCTGCTTCGACAGGAGGATCGCGATCAGGATGCCGACGGTTATGCTTGGAATTACAAGCTGAAGCTGTGTCCATGTTGTTCCGGCCATCCCGCCTGCGGTCCACATTGAAACATCCTTTGATAGTTTAAAATAAATGGAAAGCCCTTCCGCTATAGCGAATAGAAAGGCCGATACCGCTGCTCCGGCCAGTACAATCCGAAACGGTGAAAAACCTCCTTTTTGAGAGGCACCTATCGCCATAACCATCATTGCACCTGCTGCTGCTCCGGCAAAACAGGCGCCCATAATAACAAAATAATTGGCTCCAGGAATGAACGCCAATGTCAAGGCCAGGGCTGCATTGGCTCCTGCTGTCAGACCGAGCAGACCCGGGTCTGCGAGAGGGTTGCGTGTCATACCCTGCATGATCGCACCTGCTGCAGACAAACCGGCTCCGACAAAGATGGCTGCCAGTTCACGGGGAAATCGGATTTCCCTAAGAATCGAAAGCTTGCCGCCGGATTCATCTGTAAACAGAGCCTTCCATACATCGGAAAATGTCGTTTCTGCCGCCCCGGAGACCATAGCATAAATAAACACAAAAGCAAAAACAGCCAAAGCAATCAGCAGTTTATAAAAATATGGAAATTTTCGTTCTTTCTCTCTCATTTCTGCTCATCTTTTCTGCTCAAATTTTGGGTGTGCTTTCAAGAATCCTTTTATAGAATTACAGCTAATCGTCGAGAGGGGCAGATAACCAGAACTCTTTCGCTTTCACTTCAGGAACCTGGCGAAAAAGCGGCGCCGTCTTCCCGCTGCTTCCGCCGGAATTTTTTCATCGGATCCTTAACCTGCTTATATTAAATTATAGGTTAAGCACATTGGCTTGTTTGTTCTCGGATCGCGCCCTACCTCTGCATCGATCTGAAACACTTTCTTTAGAATATCAGGATGGATGACTTCTTCACATTCCCCGCATTTTACAATTTCCCCGTCTTTTAAGGCAATCATGTAATCGGCAAACCGGGCTGCCTGGTTCAAATCGTGAAGGACCATAACAATTGTTCTTCCCTGCTCTGCATTCAGTTTTTGCAGCAGCTCCAGGACTTCAAGCTGATGAGCCATATCCAAATAAGTTGTTGGTTCATCGAGGAAGATGATGTCTGTTTCCTGGGCAAGAGCCATGGCAATCCATACCCGCTGACGCTGTCCGCCTGATAAAGCATCTGCCGGCCTGTATTTGAAATCCTTTGTTCCGGTAACTTCAAGCGCCCAGTCTATGACTTCCAAATCCCTTTTTGACAGCCTTCCGAACCCTTTCTGATAAGGAAACCGGCCATAAGAAACAAGCTCACCCACAGTAAGCCCGCTTGCGCTTTCCTGTGTTTGAGGCAGAATCGCCATCTTCCTTGCCAAAACCTTCGTCTGTTCCTGGGAAATGTTTCCTCCATCTAATATTACAGCACCAGATTGCTGGGTTATTACACGCGTGATGGTTTTTAAAAGGGTAGATTTCCCGCAGCCGTTTGGACCGATAATCGCTGTGATTTTTTTGTCCGGGATTTCTACACTGAGATTGTTTACGATCATTCGTTCACCATAGCTGATTTGTAAGCTATCTGTGTAAAGGCGAACCATATGGAAACCCCCGTTTTCTATAGCAAAATAGGCAAATGACATTGATAATGATTATCAATGTCGCATCTTTTCTCATTTTCATCTATTTTTATAACACTGTCAATCATTAATTTGTTGTCAAGCACCGTTATTACAGGTATATTTGAGTGAGAATGATAATCAATCACATTGAATCGGGGGAAGGTACTCATGGGTGAGCTGTTTGACGTTACCATTATTGGAGGAGGGCCGGCGGGTCTTTACTCTGCTTTTTATAGCGGTTTAAGAGAAATGAAGACTAAGATTATTGAGTTCCAGCCGGAATTAGGCGGGAAAATCCATGTATACCCCGAAAAGATGATTTGGGATGTAGGAGGTCTTACACCGCTCCCAGGCGCTAAACTAATGAACCAGCTCATCGAACAAGGGCTGACGTTTAATCCTGAAGTTGTTCTGAATGAGAAAATTGAAGCTGTTGCAAAAAGGGAAGATGGGGTTTTTGTTCTGCGTGCTGCTTCAGGCAGGATGCATTATTCAAAAACGGTGATTGCGGCGGTAGGAAGCGGCATACTAAAGCCTCAGAAGCTGGCCATTGACGGCGCTGAAAAATTCGAGGTTACCAATCTGCATTACACGGTGAAATCGTTAGAGCAGTTTAAAGGCAAGACGGTGATCATCTCAGGCGGAGGAAACTCAGCCATCGATTGGGCAAATGAATTGGAGCCCATTGCCAAGAAGGTATATTTGGCGTACCGTAAAGAAGCTTTGGCCGGGCATGAAGCCCAAGCCTCCCAAGTCATGAACAGCTTGGTCGAATGCCTGCCTCATACCGCTATCACAAAACTAATCGCAGAGCGGAGCCACGAAAAAATTGACAGTGTTGAACTAAGCCATCAGGAATCAGGGAACGTTTACTCTCTGTCTATCGATGAAGTGATTGTCAGTCACGGGTATGAGCAGGATGCCGAACTTCTCCAAAACAGCAGCCTGGATCTTGCAATCGCTGACAGCTTTTATCTTTCAGGCAACGCTTCAAGTGAGACGTCTGTTCCCGGTTTCTATGCGGCTGGTGATATTCTTAAGCACGATGGAAAACTCCATTTAATTGCAGGGGCCTTTCAGGATGCGGCCAATGCTGTGAACAAGGCAAAGCAGTTTGTCCAGCCAGACGCACAGCAGCACGCTATGGTTTCATCCCACAATGAAAGATTCAAAGAAAAAAACAGGAAGCTAGTGCAGAGAATGCTGATGCAGGGATAAACCATTTTCAAAATCGGCTTTTGATTGCTTCTGCAGGAGGAACGGGTGAAACAGATAAATCAGGTACCCCCTTTTGCTTGAGCAGACCGGTTATTTTATTCAGATGCCCCTCGTCTTCAACAACAGCGAATCGCTCACCGCTGTAGTGGTTTTTTAAACGGACCGTCAGCTTGAAGGCTCCATTGATACGTGAATCCAGCCCATATAGCGCGTGAGGACGATCGATTTCTTCTGCACTAAACCCTTTTACTTTACGGTAAGCATAATATCGGCCATTTAAAATCATTCCTTCCGGCAACATATACAAGTTCCCGGGGTGCTTAACAAGATGAATAATTGAGATAAAAGCGTACACGATATTTAAAACATAGTATTCAGGAGAATCTGCCGTCAATATGAGCCAAACGACTCCAAACATACACAGCGCAAGAACGGCGGTTCCCCACTTCACCATCTGATAGGACTTCGATTGCTTCGTAATCGGCTTCATCTCTTTCCAGTCTGCAGGGATCAGCAATGTGTCGAATTCATCCTTTGAAACCGGGTACAAGGCTTTCTCTGCAAGATCAGCTGCAAGCTTGACATGAAGTCTGTGGCGAATGAGCCAGTACATGGCTGCGGCAAAGATTAAAATAAACATAATTTTCAGCAATTTGCATCCTCCTCGATGTCTTGTACCCTTTTATACGGTTTACCCCCTACTTACGTTTCTTTTTTTATCAGGCTCTTTGAGACTCCCACGGCTAAAGCCGCAAGCCCTACACCTTACGGTGTGACGGGTGGGATTCTTGAATGACTAAACGTTCGCAGTCCATTTCTGTTTTGAACAGCCTTCAAGACAGGGGCATCTCATT
>NZ_JBNILN010000012.1:0-93638 GCF_050107715.1 Metabacillus sp. 84
ATGAGATGCCCCTGTCTTGAAGGCTGTTCAAAACAGAAATGGACTGCGAACGTTTAGTCATTCAAGAATCCCACCCGTCACACCGTAAGGTGTAGGGCTTGCGGCTTTAGCCGTGGGAGTCTCAAATGGTCTCCGTGATAGTGGCTGTTCACTACATAGTTCACACGGTTTCCTGTCCGTTCCTCTGCTGCTGCGCAAAGCTCAGCTGCAGCCTGCGGCAGCAAAAAGGTATCGAATACGATCGTCCCTTTTCCCCAATTTACAAATCCAGCATTGCCAGCTGCCCCCGTCCCTTCCTTTGCAATCGCTGCAAAAACGCCGGGTCGGACTTCCGTGCAGGTAAAGTAATGGTGGTCCATTTTTTTGCCTCCTGATTTTAGGGGATAGATACTATTCGGGACGGGAACCTGATTTCCTTTATGAACATCTTCTAAAGCAAACTCTATTCTCCTATTTTCATCCTCTGCATACATCACGAAGTATGTGGACACAGTCAAGCCTGTTATTTATGGAACAGGATCCAAGACCGTAAAATACATATCTGCTTTTAATCCGATGGCGGGAGTTACGGCAAAGGACAATGCAGACGGAGATGTTACATAAAAGATAACCGTATCAGGCTCGGTGAATACGAAGGTAAAGGGGATTGCAGAGAATCACCTATCATGCAAAAGATCAAGCCGGAAACAAGACCAGCATCACCAGAAAAATAACGGTGAAGTAAACGGCAGCAGCAGTCCGATACCTAACGGCGGGCTGCTGCTTCTGCTTAATGGAGGAAGGATGCTGAATGAAAGCATGACGATGCTCTATCATTTTATTGGTTCAAAGAATGAACTGCCTCCTGTGCCTTTTCACAGCAAAGCTTCAGTCGTCCCGATTAAGGACTTGTCACAGCTGAAAATCAGAGGCATGCAAACCAAAAAGGAAAAGCGGAACAAATATAAGGAAACTCCACAGCAGTCCCTCATTGTCTACGAAACAGAAGAGGATGCAGCTGCCGGAATCAGCATAAGCAAGATGGAAGGATTTGATGGGATTAAATCAAAGCTCAGGCATCCATCTATCTATGAGCTTGGATCAAGCAGAACGCGGGAGACCCTGGAATATCTGTTTCAATACATCCATGAACACTCACTCCAAACAGGTCCAATTGAGCTGTATACCTGCTATGATCATCATGAGATGCTCCCCAAAATTGATAGTCTGGATGTAGTAATCGATTTTAAGGAGAGAAGCTATACAAATTATCTCGGAACCTTCCGCTTAAATAAAAACGGCTTTATCAGGATCTGGGAGAGGTTTACTTTCAAAAACCGGCAGTATGTGCTCATAACCGGCGGGGATTAAATTCTTTGTGAACCATGTGTCCGGTTTTACCCCGCCGGTTAACATGCCCCGGTGCGCCTTAAAAATTAGAGGAGGCGGTTCGCAGCAGAGGGAACCCCGCTCGTTTAAAGTATAACGCTTTAAGAAGCGGGATCAGATCCCGGAATATAGGCGTGAACTTGGAAATCCGTGCAGGAGAACAAGTACAGGCCTGCCGGGACAGCCTGCTTCCCTCCTGCCTCCATTCTCTTTTATAAGATCAATCATATCACCTCCGCATACCTTTAGTTTTCGTTCAATAAAAGTTGGGCTTACCCACTACGAACCCAAATCGGCCATTCTTCATAAATTGTGGGGGAGTGACCAGGAATTTGGTGAATTGACCTATCTAGCAATAGGCTTACAGAAAAAATGAATAAAAATATGCGGAGGTTATGAATATGTATCCAATTCAAAATGATTTACAGGCGCTGCAGCTGGGAGACTATCAGGCAGGGCAGGTTATTCCTTGGGATGCCAGAAATGGGTATGGCGATGATTCCCGTTTAATCTTCTTCCGCTGCTTCGGCTGTGTGGGCTGTGTGGGTTGTGTAGGCTGTGCAGGCTGTGGAGGCTGCGGAGGCTGCGGCGGCTGTGCAAGATGTGGAGGCTGTGCAAGATGCGGCGGCTGTGCAAGATGTGGCGGCTGCGGACGCTGCGGACGCATCGAATAGTATCAGGGGAAGTCTTTGTGTCTAAAGGGCACAGAGACTTTTTTTTACATAACGGACAATTTCTGCCGCATATCCTGAAATGATCATGATTTTTTCAGGAAAAGGAGGAGCGGAATGCAGAACTTGGATCCTTCTTCACGGTTGAAAACGAACCGGGATACGGTGTTTGTCCCTGATCCTTCAGGCAGTGTGTATTTCCGGAATAATACAAGTTCGTTTGAAATGAAAGGCAAGTCGGTTGCTCAGTGGATAGAAAAGTTGCTGCCTCTTTTTACAGGGGAGCGGAGCCTGGCTGAATTGACCGCCGGGCTGTCGCCGGAATACCGTGACCGGGTTTTTGATATTGTCGGGACTCTGCTTGGAAATGGATATGTACGGGATGTGCAAAAAGAGCTCCCGCATCAGCTGCCTGAAGAGGTGCTTAAGCGATTTGGCTCTCAGATTGAATTTCTCGATGAGCTTGGAGGGTCAGGAGCGGCCAGGTTTGAAAAGTTTCGCCAGACGCCTGTTCTGGCGGCAGGCTCGGGGCCTTTTTTTGTTTCTCTTGTATCCGCAATTCTTGAATCTGGCACGGCAAAACTGCATTTGCTGGCTGCAGGGGAGACCGATTGGGACCGCATCAAGGAGCTTGCAGAAGGTGCGCAGCTTCAGGATCCGGAAGTGAGGGTGGAGACAGCGGAGCCAGATGAATGGGAGGACGCCATTAAGCAGTTCGATGCTGTCTTATTTGTATCAGATCATAACGGCGAGAAAGAGCTTGAAGGGATTATTGAGGTTTGCAGGAGGGGCGGGAAACTTCTTATTCCTGCTATTTTCAAAGGAGAAGCGGGGGCTGCAGGATCGGTCCTGCAGCCTGAACAGTACGGAGAAGTATGGCAGCTCATTCGAAGTCTTCCTCCGTCAAGGGGATATGTTCCCTCCAGGACAGCCTATGCGATGCTAGCCAACCTGATTGCTTTTGAATGGATGAAGGAAGCGGCAGGGGTTCAAAACGGCGAACAGAAATGCTATCTGCTGAATGCAGAGACGCTTGAGGGAAGCTGGGAAACCCTGGTGCCACGCGGACAGAAGAGTATAGAGTTCAAGCCGGTCGACATAAAGATGAGAATCGGGGAGGCAACAGAACGAAATCCGCAGGAATGGTTTTTGTTTTTCAGCAAACTGGCCTCAGCGAGAACGGGAATCTTCCGCAAGTGGGAGGAAGGAAATCTGAGTCAGCTTCCTTTGGCTTTGTGCCGGGTGCAGGCCGTTCATCCGGAAACGGGCGACTTGCTGCCTGAAATTATTAGCAGCGGGGCTACCCATGAAGAGGCACGGAAGGAAGCGGGACTGGCCGGTCTTGAAGCCTATGGAGCGGAGCTTTTTCAATGCGATGAGGAGGTTCACGGTATCGGAGCCGGGGAAACGGCAGCAGAGGCTGTCTGCCGGGGAATTGAGCAGGCGCTAGAGGAGGAGCTGAAGCGCCAGAAGGAAGAAGTGATACCGGTTTACCCTGTTCAGCTCGCTGCGGAGGATTGTCGCTGCCGGTACTACTGGCAGGTGCTGAATTCGCTGAATTTGACTCCGGTCATCGGTGTAGGAAGGGAAGCGGGTGGATTCCCTGTTATATGGGCGGGTACGAGACACGGATGGGTAAAAAGCACAGGATTAAATGTAACTCTTGCAGCCCGGAGAGCCCTTCAACGATCACTGGAGCTGATTCAAGTCCCGCAAAAACGAAAGCCTTCTGCTCCCCCTGTCCTGCTTGAACATTCCTTCCGACTGATGATTCCTGAGTATGATGTAAGCTGGACTGCGCTTTACCGATATGCAGCAACCATTCTGGAGCGTGAAGAGATTGTATTGGATGTGGATGAACTGACAGGTGTCCCTTTTCTAAAAGAAGGAGCTGCGGAGATATTCAGGGTGACACTCCGAAAGGGGGAGGTGCAATGAGGCAGATTGTTATTTTCGGAGATGGAGAGCTGGCAGCACTCGCCCGTCAAAAGCTTTCAAAGCATTATCGCGTTTTATCTGGAGCTGAAGGAGACTCAGCTGAACTGGCCGTGGTCCTTCAGGACAGCTGGAATCCGGCATTTTTCCGTTCTGTGACCACAAGTGTTCCAACATTGTTTGCATACATGGCGTTCGGGGAGGGGGTCATTGGACCGCTTGAGAAAAAGGCAGTGCCCGGCTGTGTCCATTGTTCCTCTGTCCGAAAGCTGATGGCGGGCAGGGACCGGAAGCACATGTGGGATTTGACAGAAAGGCTGGCCGAAACGAAAGAGGCTCCCGATGCTTGGGCATCCCGGACAGGAATGGTGCAGCTCCTTCATGTGCTTGAAAACGAGACTGAATCCTTTTTCAGAGGAGAAGAGATTCGGTCGGATGGCCGGATCTATCTCCTTCATTTAAAACGTCTGGAAGGAGCTTGGCACTCGTTTCTTCCGGACCCATTTTGCGGAGTTTGCGGCACGGTGCCGGATGATTCCCCGGAGCTTGCACGAATTATGCTCAAATCCAGTCCAAAGTCGGGCGCGGGCAGCTACCGGTGCCGCTCGATCGAAGAGCTGTCCGGCTTCCTAATCAGGGATTATCTTGATGAACGGACAGGTCTGTTTAATGATAAGCTGCTGGATTTGTCCACGCCATTCGCTGATATGAGCGTAAATCTGCCCTTATTTGGCGGGGACGAAGGGACGGCCGGCCGAACGCTTTCTTATGAACTGAGCGAGATGACCGCCATTTTGGAGGGGCTTGAACGCTATTGCGGAATGAGCCCGAGGGGTAAATATCCGGTTGTACGGGACCGGTACAGCCGCTTGAAGGATTATGCCATCGATCCTATGTCTGTCGGGGTGCATGCAGAGGCGCAATACGAACAGCCTGATTTTCCTTTTAAGCCGTTCGATCCGGAAAGAGAGCTCAGCTGGGTATGGGGCTATTCATTTTTACAAAACCGCCCGGTCCTTGTTCCAGAGCTTCTCGCCTACTACAGCATGAGCTGCGGGTACGGAGGCGGTTTTGTGTATGAATCCTCAAACGGGTGCGCGGTTGGGGGGAGCCTGGAGGAAGCGATCTTCCACGGCATCATGGAAGTGGCAGAGCGGGATGCGTTTCTTCTAACCTGGTACGCGGAGCTCCCATTGAGAAGGGTTGATCCGCGATCTTCAGACGACGCTGAACTGAACGTCATGCTTGACCGTCTCGAAATCCTGTACGGCTATAAGCTTCACCTTTTCCAGGCGACGATGGAGCATGGGATCCCAAGCATCTGGGCCGTCATGAAAAACGGTACAGGAAAGGGCATTAACCTGCAATGTGCGGCCGGGGCCCATCTCGATCCCGTCAAAGCGGTGAAAAGTGCTGTATTTGAGCTGGCAGGTTTAATGGAATCGCTCGGACAGAGGCTGGATAAGGAACGGGACGTGCACCGGAAGCTGCTGGAGGATTCAGCGCTTGTAAAGCAGATGGATGATCACGGGATGCTGTACGGCCTTCCGGAGGCAGAGGAGCGGCTGGACTTTTTGCTGAAGGATAAGCGGCCGCCGCTCACGTTTGGTGAAGCGTTCGACCGTACTCCTTTCCGCTCTGACCTTAAGGAGGATCTCGAAGATGTGCTGCAGCGGTTCGCGAAAAGGGATATGGATGTCATCGTTGTTGACCAGACAGCGCCGGAGCTAAGCCGTAATGGACTGCACTGTGTCAAGGTTCTCATCCCGGGGATGCTCCCGATGACGTTCGGCCATCATTTAAGACGTGTGACGGGATTAAAGCGTTTGCTGGAGGTCCCGTATGAATTAGGATACTGCTCCAAACCTTTGAAAATCGGGGAGCTTAATCCGTACCCGCATCCGTTTCCGTAAGGAGGGGACTTTGTTGGATCTTGGTGAATTTCTTTATAACCTGCACTTTCATACCGAAAAGACCGCTCCTGATGGCTGGGAGCCGGATTGGGAGGATGCGCCCCTGCCATACAAACTGTATCGGGGGCTGCCTGCTATACCTCTAAGCAACGAGGTCCCGCTTACACTTGCGAAATGGAAAGAACCCGCCGTGCCTTCTCTGACAAGGATTGGGCATTTTTTGTGGTATACGTATGGGTTGACACAGATTACCCAAAGCGGTTCGGCTGAGGAAACGGTTCAGTCGCTCAGAAGATTCGTTCCTTCAGGGGGAGGTCTTTACCCGAATGAGTTGTATCTGTATCTGAATGTGGATGAGGCACCTTCTGGAATTTACCATTACGACGCTGCCCGTCACCAGCTCGTCCTTTTGAGGGAAGGGAACTGGGAGACGTATCTTTCTGAAGCACTCGGAGAACGCTGTGACATTTCCTCCTGTTTCGGCGCTGTACTGATTTCGGCAAAGTTCTGGAAAAATTTTTTTAAATACAATCAGTTCTCCTACCGGCTTCAGGGACTTGATGCAGGAGTGCTGGCCGGACAGCTGCAGGAAGCTGCAAAGAGATTTGGCTTCTCATGCGGTGTTTATGTACAGTTTCTCGACAGGGCGCTCAATCATATTCTAGGCTTGAATGATAAGGAAGAAAGCGTCTATGCCGTCATCCCGCTGTCAGTAGAGCCAATGCGGTGGTTTGCCGGAACGGACCGCGGATTAGTGTCAGCTGAGGAGCTGTGCCGGTCCATTCCCCCGATTATAACCGAGTCCTATGAACGCTCCAAAAGAATATTGGATTATTCGCTGCTATGTGAAATCAATGAGGCATCGTTTATGGAGTCAGCGAAGGAATTCCGGAAAATTGGTTCATGGAAAAAGCCGGTCCGTGACGGACAGGAGACAAACCTTGGCGGGAGCAGGTTCTTATATGACCTCGCTTCGTCCTGCCGGAGCCGGTTTTCACCGGATATGGATTTTATGATAGGTGATATCCATGCAGAAACGGCAGGAGATCTTCTTCGGGAAGCCGTGTCCGCATCTGTCTGCCGGAATGATCTGGATGGGGCGGAAATCAATCGGAGCCGGCTGTCTGTGTATGCATGCTTTTATCATGTAGAAGGTATTGAAGACGGAGCCTACCTGTATGAAGAAGGCACGCTGAAATGTATCCGGCCTGGAGATCACCGCTTGTATCTTCAGGATGGACTGACGCTTCATAATGTCAATTTGTACACAACTCCAATCGTATTGCATGTGGCGGGGGACCGGGGACATCTGATGGATCAGCTCAGCTGGAGGGGATACCGGGTCCAGCAGATGGAAGCGGGCATGCTTGTCCAGCGTCTGCTCCTGGCAGCGTCAGCCCTCGGACTTGGCGGACATCCGCTGCTTGGATATGATGTATCCCGCTGTGACAGGCTTTACAAGCTGGAGGAAACCGGGGAAACCTGTCTGATTCAGATCCCGATTGGCGGTTACAGGGAGAGGGCGTGGCTGAAGGGTGGGCTGCATGGGTGAGGTTCTGGGGCTGGCGGGTTAAGTCCTCTACTAAAAGGTGTGAAGTGCAGGTGGCTTCCCGTCCGGTGCAGAAAGAAGGAGCTGCGATCCGGTTCATGTTAACCAGGTATCCCGGATGATCACGTTGATAAGCGGGTGCCGGAGCTTTCCTCCTGTAAAGCGGCGGGGGACAGAGACAGCACTCTGTCAGGCGGTGTGTGCCATGGGTTGAAGGATCAGGTGCCGGAGCTTTAGTACGGCAGCGAAAGTGGGGCCAGGCACGGTGCCAGGCCCCTTCTGCTTTAATGCAGCAGGGGACAGAGGCCATTGTTCATAAACCGCTGCGGCACAGCGGTTTTGAGAGGTGGTGCCGGAGATTTAGCTCTTTATCAGAGTGAGGGACAGACCCCGCCGTATCACTTGTTATATAGACCAGAACCCCCCGTTATTCATCAGCCTCCCGATCAAAGTCAACGATCCTTATATTCAGGGATGAGGCACGATTCTAGCATCCTCTATGAAAATTTCCGCTGCAAAATATGATTTTAATGCCCCTGTCCATTTTTTGTAAGCAGGGGTACCCTCCCACACCCTTCCATTCTATCAACATAAGATGTACGGACGAGAGTCAATTGAAAGATAATAGGAGGAAATGATAAATGGGTTGTGGAAGTCACTTAAATACAGGCAGTTGTGTGTGCGATATTTTAGCAGAAATTGCAGATGCTCAACAAGATAACACCCAGGATTGTCTCGGAAGCTGCTCTGAATCTGTTCGCGAATTAATGGGAGGTTCTGCTCCTAATTACAATACAGTACCCGTTCAGTTGATTTGCAATTCAGCTAACCCGAGAACAGTTGGAGACGAAGATATTTATTTCGGAGGATTCTGCGGAACGGTTTTCATCGCGCAAGGCTTTAAAAGAGCTGCAAACGGAAACAATGGACAACTGGAAGCGGCTACTTCCAGCTTCTTTAGAGTATCTGCTGTAGATACAGAAACATGCTGTGCAGAGCTTGAATTGCTATGTGTTACCGGATTGGGAGATACACCGAGATATGGTCCGAGAGTAAGCGACTTGAATGACTGCCTGGAAACTGTTACACCGCTTTATCAAAGAACAGGAATCTGCATAACTGTTGACCTGAGATGCTTCTGCGGAGTTTCCTGCTTGCCTGCTGTTAATGCAAGCACCTGCCCTCAGGCTCCAGCACTAGGTTAAGAATAAATCGATATTAGGCTATAGGAAAGACAGCTCTGACGGCTGTCTTTCTTTCTTTTATTTAATAGTAGAGAACCATCCTGGATTGGGAGCTTAAAACAGGATAGCGGAGGTTTTCTTGACCAGCATTCCAGGGACACTTCATAATTCCATGAATGGAACATAAATTAGGAACAGAACATGCAGGGAGGGAAGGACATTGCGTGTGCATGTAAACCCCCTTATTAGAAGGCTGGAACAGATCAAGACCCTACAGGATGCGGTCGAAGAGGCAGGAAAGATTGAGAGTCTCTTTTTCCCGGCACCTATTCGAGATACCATTCCGGTTGTTTTTTTTCTAAATAACGGAAGTGTTTTTCAATCATCAGGAGGTATTGGCCGGCGTGATGAAAAGGGCCATTTTACCACTCCTTTTTTCCGCATTGAAACCATCAGCGATTCATTCATGGTCACCCTTACACTATTAAAGCCTCATTATGGCCAGGCGGTTCCGGAAGATCTTTTCGATGTGTATAACCTGATAAAAACCGGGTTCTGCGTTGAAATGAACAGCACCGTGTTCGGAGGCGTGCAGTATTTGGATTCAAAGCTTGTAGAAGTCAAAGACTGATGATTTTAAAGCTTTGTATTTCCTGTATCGCCATCGTGTAGAAATGGAGGTCGTTTGTATTTAAAATGGTAAGGGATTCGTTTATTTCTGAAAACGAGCAGACGATTCCGACACAGGATCGTTTGCTCGTTTTGATTTCAGTGATGATGCCGTTGAATGGTTTGGGGAGGCTTAAAAGGAATGCTGCTTTTTCGGGAATGCTTAAATGTTTAAACGGTTTTGAAGGGGTTTTTCGTTTCGTACGAAAATGGATTTTTACCGGTCCCCGGTACATGTTATTCGGGTAATCCCCAAGACTTTCCGGCTCGTCGTCATCTGCAGCTGATTCCCTTATTTCAGTATCTGTTGCAGGTCGTAAATTTGTCTGATGAACTGGGTTTATCGTTTCAGCAGACAGCTTTTCAGGCAGGCTTTGTAATGGTGCTCCTTCGGCCACGGGTTCAGCGTCCTGGCCGGCAGCGCTGGAGACTGCGGTCTCTGTGGGAGAAGCAGGTTCAGACAGCCATGAGACTCCGGCTGCTGCTTCAGGATCATAGTTTAATAGAAACTCCTCATGATCTGGGAGGGATTCTGCTTCTGTCAGCTGAAAATAACAATCCAGCCCATGGATCTCCGCCAGCGGGTTAAACGGGTCTGTCTCCAGATCGCCGGATGTCTCCCGGTTAGGAAGACGCTGTTCTGGCTGCTTATGAACGCCGGCTCCTAAACCTGACGCTTCTGCAGGGCCTGGTTCAGCTGAGGCGTCAGATTGAAGGGGACCGGGTTCTGGGTCTGGCGCGCCTAAAAGGATGACCATTCCGCTTTGAAGCTTTTTCATTTCTTCTGCAAGTTTTTGTGCGAACTGTTTCTTCTCCAGCTTTTTCTTTCTCGGGTGAGCCGGCAGTGATTGGGGCAGATCCCGCTCATTAATCAGCGGATCGATGATGTACATTAACGGACGCTGCTTCTCTTTGTCAGCCAAAAGCCTTCGCCTCCTTTACACCCAATGTATATGCCCTCCTCCCTTGCCGAATGCAGATTCAGGGCCTAGTATCCCTTTTCAAAATCCACCCGGTTTAGATCTGGCTCCTTTCCTGCTATGTACTTTTTCAGGTTCGGCAGAAATATGTCTCCGATGACCCGTTCATCGTAATATTCTGTGGAGCCTGCAGTGTGAGGGGTGATGATGACATTTTCCATCTCCCAAAGAGGGCTGTTTTCCTCAAGAGGTTCCTGTTCGAATACATCCAAACCGGCCCCCGCGATTTCCTTTTCATGTAGTGCGGAAATTAACTCTTTTTCCTCCACAATGTCCCCCCGGCCAATATTGATGAAAAAGGCTGAATTTTTCATCATGCGGAACTGTTTTTTTCCAAAAAGCTGTTTTGTATCCTTCGTTAGGGGCAGTGTGACGACAACATAATCGCACTCCGGCAGCAAGCTGTGCAGCTTATCCGGTGTGTACATTTCGTCCACAAACTCCTCTGGCCTGCCGGAGTACCGCATGCCGAGAACCTTCATGTTAAAGGCTTTGGCGATCTTTGCTGTTTCTTTGCCGATGGCTCCGATTCCAAGTATGCCAATCGTTTTGTTGTGGATTTCCAATTTAAGGCCGGCATGGTGCCACCTTTTTTCCTGCTGGTTGCGGACGTAGGCATGAATGTTCCTGGATAGACCAAGCATTAAGGCGAAGATCGTTTCTGAAATCGGATAGGCATGCACGCCATTAGCGCTTGTCAAAGCAATCGATTTCCTCTTCAGCTCTTCAAGCGGCATGCTGTTTACACCTGCGCTCCACGATTGAATCCACCGGAGTCTGCTGGCATCCTTAAGATAATTAGCCATTTCCTTCCGCCAGCCTGCGATGACTTCAGCGCCCTGTATATCCCGTTCCCACACAGAGGCGTCTCTTCCGGCTATGATTTTCCAATCCGGGATCACCTCCTGAATTTGCTTCACATAAGAATCATTCAAATTTTGCCCGATAATAAGCTTTTGCATAGCAGCATCCTCCACTCGTCCTGTTTTCCTCATTGTAACAGAAAGGGGGGACGGGGCAGAAACAGCAAACCCGGTCACAAGAGAGGTTTTTCCTGCTGGCTTGAGCCGGGTTTAACAGGCGTTTACTGGAAGGCTTCAGGTTTTGCCCGGCTAGTCTAATAGATTAATAGTCCGCTCAAATTCCGCCAATTTTCTCCTCAGTCTGCCCTGCCGAACAGCAGCCCCGTTCCATAAACTATCAGGAAAAGCTATTGTCTTCTGCCATAAGGTTTATGCAGTGGAAAATAATAGACTATGCAAAGAGAAGGGAGAGTTCTGGTGATTACTCATGGCTTTAAAAAAATCACTCCCTTAAATGGATTTTCATCCGACAAGGGGAATGCGAGACAGAATGACTATGCGTGGGCAATGGAGGAGCTTGGGGACTACTTGTATACGGGTACGGGCAGGAATATTCCGAACCTGGCATTTGATGGACTGGGGCTGCCGGTTCCAAAAGCCTTCTTGCCGAACGACGACTACCGTGCTGAGATTTGGAGACTTAAAAAGGATGGGGGTACAGACTGGGAGCTGGATTTCAAAACCCCGTCAAAATCCTACGGTTTCCGGTATATGATTCAATTTCCCGAGAACAGCCGATCAAAAAGAGCTCTTTACGCAGCCGCTACCTCCAGTGACGGGAGCAAGGCTGTCATATACAGAAGAACAGTAAGCAGCGGATGGAGTGTGTTCGCCGAACTTGAGGGAGGTTCATCCCGCTCGATGGTTGAGCATCTCGGCAGGCTATACGTGGCGACCGTACCGCTCACATCGGCCGGCAATGTCCCGAAGCTTTTCATCTTGAATGAGTCTCAAACCTCCTTTGAGGCCGTCTCCCTGCCGCCAGCCATAACAGGTGAAATTACTAGCATGATCAGCTTTAATAACCGCCTTTACATTGGACTGGCTAAAGAGGACGGGTTGGATGTATGGAGAACAGATGGGGCAGAGCCATGCTCGGGCTGGAAGCTTGTTGTAGATAAAGGAGCGGGCGATGCGATTAACAGCATTCCGTTCGTCATGGATCAGTTCGAGGGGGCCATTTATCTAGGGACGGGCATGATTCCTTTCTTGCCTCTGCTTTCGGGCGTTCCAGTTATTACGAAGGGCTTTGATATGATTAAAATCAGCAGGAATGATACGTGGAAAGTCGTGGTTGGGGGGCTGCCGATGAAGAGGACAAAGCCGTCTACAGGCCAAAGGAATCTGGCAATGATTCCGTCCGGCTTCGGTAACCCGTTTAACGTATACTGCTGGCAGATCAGAAGCTATAAGGGATCCATTTATGCCGGCTCTTTTGATTGGACCTCGGTCATTCCTCCTGCCCTGCAATCTTTATGCGAGGCAATCTGGGACGGTGAGGCGGATGCTTTGCTTACCTTTGATGAAGAAGTGAAAACAGCTCTCGAGTCCCTTCCGCATTTAAAGCTTTCAGCTCTTCACCCCTTGTTACTCAGCCTTTTGAACACTCAGCACGGTTTAGTTGAAAAACTGAACGAAGGGGTTGGACTTGCTGCAGATCGGCTACCTTATAGTAAAGCCCTATTGAGGCTTCTTAAAGAAACGTGGAACGGTCAAAAGCATAATAAAGGGATGGAAAAGGATTATAAACTGCAAATCCCGGGTTTACTATCCGGATTTGACCTATGGAAGTCCGGAAATGGCTGCATTTGGCTTCCTGTTTCATTGAATGGATTCGGCAATCCCGAAAATTATGGAGTGCGAAACCTGTTCTCTTCCAAGAATGGAAAGCTGTATTTAGGAACAGCCAATCCATTCCATGGATGTGAGGTTTGGGAAAAGGATTCAGGAAAGGATCCTAAACTGCCCCTTCTTCAAACATGGAAGACCTTGGAGCAGCTGCACGCAGATTTGAAAACCATTCATCAGCTGAAAAACAGATTTTTAAAAAGGAAACAGAAAAAATAACGGCTGGAAAAAGGGAGGAGGGAGACGGTTCTCCTTCCTTTTTTTCCTTGAAAACAGAACAAAACCCAAAGATTGTCAGCAATCTTTGGGTGAAAACACACAACGTTCAAATGAACACAACTTTTTTAGAAAATGGCAGAATACTTACATTTCAATAATGGTTAAAGCCCTGACTTTCTCATTGCGGATCCGGTAACACTTAACCCTTGGCTTCCCGGAAGCGAGTGAGATAATAAAATAGGCTGCATCCGGATAATAGGCATGGATTATGTCATTCCGTGAAGGGACCGGGGGGGCGGTCGGATGTGAATGGTAAATGCCGGTCATCCCTTCCGATTTTTGTTTTATTAAATTTAAGGTCCGGGTCATCTCACCAAGGTCCATTGCAAATGAGGTGCGGCTTCTTTCCGTGTTATTCATGATCCACTGTGTTTCATTTTTGCCAAGCCTGCCTGAAAGCAATCCGCATGCTTCATAGGGCAGCTCCTGCTGGCAATGGTTGATCATATTAGCTAAAACTGATTTTTTTATATAGACGGATTCACGCAACGGCTTCCGCTTAGCGTCCGCAGCAGCTTCTGCGGCGTCTTGGCTGACCCCCGGATTGGTATACTCTTTTTTCACTTGCGACTTTAGGGGAAAGCTCCTGATTTTTATCTTTCAAGAGTTTGGACTCTGATTTTGCTTTCGTTCCTGCCGGAAATCTTTTTGCTTGAGTAAATGAATGATAAAACTGTTCAGGTGACATCATTTCCTACCACTCCAATAAACGGTTATTTTGAATATTTAAATGGATTAAAAATACTGGTTTGAGACTGTGCTTGAGGGTAAAATTTCTTCAGCAATTCACTATGGCTGGCTGCTCTTCTTTCGGGCATTCTTTCTCTTGGAACAATCTGGTTCTGATTTCTCGGATTGATAGGACTGCCTGCCTGTTGCTGGTATCGTGACTGAGATTGTGCAGCAGCTTTTCTTTGCGCTTCGCTTCTTCCTTGAGACTGTCCCAGTGCTTTCTGAAATTTTTCAGCATATTGCTTTTCCTTGTCCTGGTAGGAGCGGATCGTTTCTTTTAGCTGGCTGGACTGTTCCGCTTCTTTCGCTCTCAATTTCTCCAATTGATCTTCGTATTCTGCTGTAGTTTGCTTCATATTCTGGATGGATCGTTCCATTGCTTCGAATTTTTCCTTGTATGCTGTTTTTTGCTCTTCCGAAATACTGAGTTCATTCTTAAGTTCCTCTAGCCTGCTGCTGTATACACTCTCGTTAGCCATTGAGCTTTGAAGCTGGAATTTGAGCTCCTTGATTTCCTCGGAGAACTTCAATTCATTTTGTTCATAGCGCTCAAAATGGCCGTTCATTTTTTCTAACAGCTGTTCATAGTGACTTAAATTTTCCTTTAAGTCCTGAATGGTGCTCGTTAATTCTTCTGTTTTTGCAAGATAGTGCGATTCTTCATTGTTCCAGAAATTCCAAACCATTTGAATCCAGCTCCCTCTCTTTATGGTATTCAACTCCTGCCGGTCATGCATAGGTTCTTTCACCGCTGTCTCTGCCCAATTTTTCCTTAAACTTTGAAAGATAGTGCCTGATTTTGAATGCACAATAAGCCTGTTGTTCTTCCTATAGAAAAATGAATTGCTTTTTCCTGTTTAGCTATTCTCCAATTGTGCTGCGCCCGGTCAGGGCTTTTTTAAAATCTTACCGCTCGACTATACCCATGAGCCTCAGTTATAGAATCGTGATTTTCCCGGCTGCAGGTGTGTCAACTTTTTTTCTAATCCTGTATATGATGATGGAAGGAGTTTCGTTTATGTTTTGCGTTAACTGGATTAAGGAGTAAAGCGGGGAGATTTTCCTCTATGGCTTTAAAAATTGTTTTCCCTCGTCATGGTCGATTCTCCTTAAAAGGAAAACCGCTTATAGCAGTATATGTTTGTTTCTGTGCATGGTGAAACAAAGGCAAAAGCTTAACAAGAACAGAATGTGAATAACAACGGGGTGAAAGCATTGGAAAGTATATTTAAGCTTGAGAAATTTTTAACGGCGGATGCGATGAAGCAGCTTGTTAAAAAGAACGGGTTCAGTGTTGTGAATGAACCTCCTGCGGAATTGAACGAGACATTTGCGTATTACAAGGATCGGCTAAAAGCTGCTTCGCAAGCTCCCTATATCCTATCCGAGGAGGAGCGGATCCAGCTTAAGGTGCCTGTCAGTGAAGAGGAGTTCTACACAATGGAGTGGGTGGTGCCCAAACTGGAATATTTGGTAAGCAAAGAGAAGCTCTCCAAAACGGTCATCTCCATCGATCGCTTAAAATCGTCCATCCAGCAGGCAAAGGGAGGCAAACTGAAAAACCGGCAGTCTTCGGTTGATGAATCCGTGCTGATTGCATTCTATCCTCCAATCAGCAGCAAATACGTCATTCTAAAAGGAGTGGATAAAGCGATTCGCCTGTCTGACAGCGGGGCTGAGAGCATGGATGCTTATGTGCTCGAGCCTTACATTCACCTGCAGGGAACAGCAGCCCCTATTCACCGAACACTTTTTGCGATTCATTATAATCACTCACTGCTATGCAGCTATATCGCAGGCAAGCTTCCTATGGATGAGCTTGAAACAAGAATATTCCCGGTGTATTAATGGAGCGGAGGTGGATTTTTGGAGAACCATCCATTTATTTCAATTATTTTTCCGGTAAAGAATGAAGGAATTCATGTGAAAACGACGTTAGACTCTTTGTTTTCCGCCAAAACCGATCAATTATTTGAAGCCATTGTTGTGGATGACGCTTCAGTGGATGATTGCTGTGATTTTCTGCAAACGTTTCGTCATAAAAACCGGATTAAGCTTCTTCTCACTGACGGCATCGGGGCAGCGAATGCACGGAATTTAGGTGCAGAACATGCTCGGGGGGACTACCTCGTATTCTGCGATGCCCACTTGGAATTCGAGGATTGGTGGCTGGACCGCATAATCCGGCCATTAATTGAAGGGGAAACGAACGCAGTGACTCCTGCAATCGGAGCGATCGGGAATCCGGAATTTATAGGGTATGGCCAGACATTATGGTCTAACCCAAAAAATAATTCAAATCTGAGGACGCATTGGAATCAATATCACCATGAAATGTTTGATACTGCTGTTCTGCCTGGCGGATGCTTTGCCATCGAGCGTGAGGTGTTTGAAAAGCTCGGAGGCTTTGAAACCGGATTTAAAACGTGGGGCCATGAGGACGTTGAATTCTCCATAAAGCTCTGGCTTTTTGGTTACCGTGGCAGTGTTCTACCTGATGTGAAGGTATTGCATCTATTCCGGAAGCAGCAGCCTTACCACGTAAGCATGGATGAGTACTATTACAATTTATTGAGGATGGCGTATTTGCATTTCAGCCCGGATCGGATTCAAAAATGCAAAAAAATGATCGTAAAAGGAAACGCGGAGGATATTGAACAGCAGGTGCTGAGGGACGGTGTTAGCATGACGAGAGAAAGATATTTGAGGAAGAGAAAATTTGATGATGACTGGTATTTTAGGAAGTTTACTATTGATTATTAAGAAAGGGGTGTAAATTGGGTTCTCTGACATCTATTATTCTCCTGACCAAAGACGGCTTGCCTTACACAAAGGAATGCATAGCCAGTATATTCGCCCATACAAAAGAACAGATTGAATTAATCGCTGTTGATAATGGCTCTACAGATGGAACGGTGGAGTACCTACGTTCTCTTCCAAAAACCAAAGTGATCGCAAATAAAAGAAACAGAGGATTTCCAGTGGGGTGTAATCAGGGCCTTTCCATGGCATCAGGGGAATCCATCGTTCTGTTAAATAATGATACGGTTGTAACGAAAGACTGGCTTAAGAGACTTTTAGCATGCTTATATCAGAAAGCTTCGACCGGCATCGCCGGACCGAGGTCAAATTATACGGTACCTCATCAAATAGTAGCTCCCGTACCTTACAAAACAATGGAAGAAATGCATGTGTTTGCTGCCGAGTGGTCAGAACGCCATCATGAAGACAGCTATGAAGCGGACTATCTAAGCGGTCTTTGTATGGCCTTTGATCAAACATTATTAAATGAAATCGGAGGCTTTGATGAGAGATTTTATCCTGGGTATTATGAGGACACCGATTTATGTTTAAGAGCCCTCATCCTGGATAAAAGGCTAATGGTGGCAAACGATGTATTCATCCACCACTATGGGAGCAGCAGTTTCAAAGATCACCGTGAACGGCATAAAAAAATCATCAAACAAAGTGAAGCGAAATTTTTTCAAAAGTGGAAAATAAATGATTTAAGCTTGATTAAGGAAGCGGCAGAACTGGAAAAGCCATTCTTAAAGGAAAAGCACTATGTCCCCTATGATTAGATCCCTTTATGCAGCGGGCATCCCGGTGCTCAGCCAAGCGTCTATTATGTAACTAAACAGTTATATACTGTGCCGTTTCACCGTATGATTCATATAATGAGAGCATGAATAAATAGGAGTTGAATAAGTTGGCAAAGGCAGCGTTACATCTTCCTTATGATAACAAAACGTTTATAATAAACGGAAATGAACTCGATAGCAGTGTATTTAAGCCTGTAAAAACGAAAGGAACGTATGAACCTCATGTAATGAGGCTTTTAAAAAAAATCATACGTCATGAAAGTGTCTGCCTGGATATTGGCGCCAACATCGGTCTGATTTCCCTCGCACTGAGCTATTTGGCTAAAGAGGGGCAAGTTTATTCCTTTGAACCTTCCAAGACGAATTTTCCTTTCCTGGTGCAAACGATAGAGGATAATCATATTAAGAACATTTCCCCTATAAATGTAGGGGTGTATGACAGGAATACAAACATAAATTTCTGTGAAATTGGCGCAGGCGGCGGTGGATGGTCCTTTGTTTTTGATGAAACGAAAATAGATGCAACACCTAACGAAATAATCCCTTGCATCAAACTGGATGATTGGGTGCAAAACACCAATGTGCAAAAGGTTGATTTTATTAAAATCGATATCGAAGGATCTGAAATAAAAGCGATCCAGGGCGCATCAAACACTATAAAAAAATGGAAGCCTGATTTAATTGTCGAATTTAATCCAATCGCTATTTCCGATCTTGGAGGTGCTGAACCGGAGGAATTATACAATATGATTAAGACAGCCGGATATCCCAGCATTTACGTGTTAAAGCGCGACAATACCCTTGTAAAAGCAGCTGACTACTCAACCCTGATGCAGCTGATGTCTGGCGGAACTCATGAGGATTTATATTGTTCATTCAAATAAGCAATTGAAAATGACAAAATTTTTCATTCATAGAAACAGCTCGGGGTTTACCCCGAGCTATCTGATTGGAATGTGACAGAATAGGGCCTAAGCTATAACGTCACCGTTACCAATTGTTCTAAACAAGTCCCCATACTTGTATTCGATTAACAGACTCGTGCTCAAAGCATTTAGTCCGGTAATCCTGGGAACAACGTTAGGGTCATTCGTTTGCACGATTGCTTCAAATTCCGCAGGGAAGATTACACTGGTAAACAGACGCTCAGATCCATTCAATGCCGGAACGGTGAGGGTTTCATCGTACACATTGACTTTAGGTGAAGCTGCAGTGTTCCAAACAAGAACTCTGACAGTCTGGGGGGTTGTTGCCCGGTTCATAAGATCAAACCGGATAAGGGCAAGGTTTAGAATGGATGTGTTGACTTGACCGGTGGAGTAAATAAACATAAGGGCAGTCATTCCTTCCTTTGAAGCAAATTTGTTTAAACCACAATATCTTAATTCAAAGCTTTTTTTATAAGGGTGCAGCTTGAATCTAGTTCTCTTTCCAATCAGGATGAGAGAGTATGGATTCAGGCCAGCCATTAAGAAAATTTGTGATTTGTATACTATATGTGTGCGGAGGGAAGAAGGGAAGGGTTGATAACTATTACTTCGAAGATGGTAAAGACAGCCTCTTAAAAAATAGACTTTGGTTAATAATAGGAAAGCAAGAGTCTTAAAACCACAAGTCATAGAACATAAATAGACTGGATGGCTGACAGTCATCTTCCATCCAGTTATTATTGAGGTTCGGCATGAGCAGGAGGACTACCAATGATCATCCGTTTCGTACCCCAGCCTGATTAACAAATCCCCTGCCACTTCTTTGAAACGCCGTTTATGCTCTTCTGTAAAATGGTTTTTCCATCCTCCAGTCTTCCCTTCTCTAAAGGTGGGAGACATTTTCGGATTAATGTTGTGATTCATCATTTCTGCAATTTTTTCTTTTTCCAGGTCTAAACCTTTCAAATCTTCCTCAAGAAAACCAGCCATATTATGAAGGATATGGTGCCGGTTCCGTTGATCAATAAGCTCTTCATATCGGACAGAAAATGTGTTAGGATCCTGAGACCAATCCATAAACTGATTGTAAAATTCATTAATATTCGGATACTCGGTATGGCCATGCAAAAGGGTTTCGGCCGTTTGGACATCAAGATTTTTAATGCCGTTAATAACAGTCATTATATGGTCACTGACAGTGCCGGGAGTGTTTTTTAAATAATTATGCAAAAACGTCGTTTCACTCATATATAATGCGTAATACACCATGGAGACCGTTACATCTCTTGGATCTCTGTAGATGAAAAACCTTCGAATGTTCTCATTATTCAGAAGATCAATTGTGCTTTTTACATAATAGAGGTGGCCATAGGTGACTTCTCCCGGCACCATTTCCTTTACATAATTTGCATTCTCACCTAAAATCCCCTTAACCTTCCGAGTCCCGGGGATCCCAAGCATAATCTGCAGCAAAAGGTGGGTCCCGCTTTTCGGGACTGAGTTTACAAATATTCTTGGTAAGTTCATGAATATCGCCTCTTTTAAAAATATCAATTATGCCCCGTTCTGGAATAGCCGGATTCCTTTCACGAACCAATTTCATCTAATCGTTGTTTAATTTTTAAAGCGGTGTTTTTCCAAGTCCAGCTTTCTATTATCTTATTGGCAGCATGATGGCTTTTCTCTTTCGCTGTTTCCCGGTTCTCATAAACATGACGCAATTGAAAGGCAAGATGCTCAAGGTCTGGTTCGGCCCATTTGAACCCTTTATAATAGGGACACCTGGCGATTGCGGGAACCAGCTTTTTGACGTTTACAGGATAACCGGTATGAATGTTTAAAAATTCCTGCTGTGCGCTCCAATCGGTTGCAACCGAGGGGATCCCGCATGCCATGGCTTCTAATATCGGCATTCCCCAGCCTTCTCCCTTAGTCGATAGCACAAAACAATCAGCAGAACGATACAAGCTGCCCATTAAGTGGGTAGGTAATTTCTGATTGAGCAAAATCAAAACCTTGGATCCAAAGTCTTTAAACCCGAGTTTTTGAATTTCATGTTCAACGTTTACAGACGGATCATTATTGGTAATCTTACATACCAGCAGTACATCATCATTAGCAGCAAATTCTGTTAAAAATGTACGGAATAGGTCTTCCGGGGCTTTCCGTTCTCCCCATTCAAAAACGGATAGAAAGGTGAATTTATCTGAGAAACGAGTGCCCTGTATGCCAGGATTAAAATAATTAGGATCGATTCCCAACGGAACAACATGGATAGGGACGTTAACACCGCTTTCACGGAACGTTTCTGCGTTGAATTGCGAAGGGACCCATATTTCATTCATCATGTTGGACTGTCTGACCCATTCTGCAGGAAGGCCATCAACCTCAAGCATGGTGTATCCGACATTATAGCGTCCTTTATTTTTGAAGAAAACATCTCCCTGGCCGTAAATAACATCCGGAGCATGTGGATCGCGTGCTCTCCGGCTGAATAGATTTAGCCGATGATCGTCAATTTTAGAGGATTCTTCAAGAAGGATGGGCGTCCCTTTACCGTACACGAAACGGTAGCGGACTTCTACATTTTGTTCGTCAAGAGCAAGCATGATATTTCTGGAGGAGTTAGCATATCCAAAAAAAGGAAGATTGACGGTGGAATGCCAATTTACGGACTGCTGATATTGAGATTGAAGGTAATTTTTCCATTTGCGTTCGAATATTTTCTGGGAAGGCTTATAAATATTCCAGAAACTCACCTTATTTGTCTTTGTTGCTCCATTATGAATGTGTTTTAACGTTACCCTTCCATCAAGCACGACTCTCAAGCCGTTTGAAATTGCTCTTAAACAATAGTCAGTATCCTCGAAGTAGGCAAAATAGTCAGTATCCAAAAAGCCTATTTGGTCAATAGTATCCCGTTTTATATAGGCGCACGCAAATACGATTCCCTGAACATCTCTTATGGCGGAATATTGGTTAACATCCGTTTCCACTCCGCCAATTTGCTGCCCGGCGAGGTCATCCGGATAAATATAGGATCCTGCATGAAGCAATTTCCCTTCTAAATCTCCATCAGCTCCGCATAGCCTCGCTCCTGCTACCCCAATCCTTGCATCACTGTAGGCAGTTTCCTGCAGCAAATCCATCCAGTCTTCCTGTTCTAAAATCATATCGTTGTTTAAAAGCACGATATCATTGTTAGGATCACAATATTTCAGCGCTTCATTGTTGCCGGCGGTAAAACCTATATTTTTGTTATTGTAGACAGCTTTAATCCAATTAAGTGACTGCAAATATTCCACTGTGCCGTCCGTGCTTCCATTGTCAAATACAACTACCTCGACTAACTGATGCCTGATTGTTTTCCGGAGGGATTCCAAGCACTTTTTTGTATGCTCAATTCCGTTCCACGTAAGGATGATGATGGAAGTTTTTTTGTTCAAGACATAATGACTAAGGGGGTTTTTCTGATCGTGCTTCTTAATAGGAGAGGATTTAAAATCTCCAAATACTGCTTTTGGTGCTTCATCCTTATCAGGGGAAGATAGAAGCAGATTGTTTAAAGCTTCTTCTGACATGAGAATGTTCATAAAGAGTTTAAACACCGTGCCATTTCTCTTCATTTTATTCAAAAAATACAGGTGATTTTGCAGGCCGTTTTGATCAGCTTCTCTACAGAGCAGTTCCCTGTATAATTCTTTAATTAACCTGGTTTGCTCGTATTTGAATATCTTGCGCATTTTATTTGCAGCCGTTTTTCGCTGATCTTTGCCCGAGGATGTGAGGGGTTTATCATATAATATACGCGCTTCTTTACTGCTTATTATGGCAGCTAATACGTCCAATTTTGAAGCGCCGGATGAAAATTGGTTCAAATAATCATTGGCTTCCTCTTTTGAAGGCGGCCGGTTTAGCATTTCCATATAAAGAGCTGAAATAAACTGCTGATCTTCCTGAAGGAAGACTTCTCTTAAAATCTTAATAATTTCCAAAACAAATCCTCCTTTTTATTGCGAACACAGCCACTGCAGCCATTACAATTGATCGATCCAGTCTTGGTAGATATCTTGAAGGGAGTTGACTATAGGGATAGCCGGTTCCCAGCCAGTTAATTCAGTAAGCTTTGTACAGTCTCCCACAAGATGAGGTACTTCGGAAGGTCTTAGTTTTTCAGGATCTACGTTAATGGTTATTTCCTTAGAAGAAAATGAGATGAACGTATTAAGAAGTTCTTCAATCTTTACAGCCATTCCAGAACAAACATTATAAATTTCTCCTGAAAATCCCTTTAAAGCAAGCAGGTGGTATGCTCTGACTATATCCCTGACATCCGTAAAATCCCGGAAGGATGCCAGGTTTCCAACCGTGATCTTATTTGAATCCGTTTGTTCTTTGGCGATCATAGCAACTTGATAAGCAAAATCCGCAGTTACAAATCCTTTTTTTTGCCCTGCTCCGATATGATTAAACGGCCTGATATGGATAACGTCTACGCCGTACCCTTTATGGTAGTTCTGTGTGATCATACTTACCGCTGCTTTACTGGTCCCGTAAGGACTTAGAGGATTTAAAGGAGTTTTTTCACCGGTTTTATAGATTCCATCAGAAATCTTCCCGTATTCTTCAGAAGAACCGATGGTGAGGACTCTTACATGATTTTTATACTTCTTTACGGCTTCAAGTACGTTAATCGTGCCAATCGTATTGGTCTCCAATGTTTCTGAGATGTTTGACCATGACTCTTTCACATTGCTCAGACCTGCTAAATGAAAAATATGAGTTGGCTTTATCTTATTTAATAAACGAAGGATGTGATCTTGATTCTTCAAATTTAATTGATAGATCTCCTTACAGGAACTTTGCCTTCTAGTGGTTCCATAAACTTCAGCACCTTCAGCTTTCAGCTGATGCTGTAAATAAGGGCCGACAAAGCCGTTAATTCCTGTAATTAACGCTCTCATATTTTTGATTGAACCTTTTCAATATCATGATCCACCATCATTTTCACCAATTCGTTAAAAGAAACTTCAGGGCTCCACTGCAATTGTTTTTTAGCTTTTTCAGGGCTGCCTAGTAATAGATCGACCTCAGCAGGGCGCATGAATTTTTCGTCCTGAATCACGTAATCTTTCCAGTTTAGACCTGCATGTTCAAACGCGATCTCTACGAATTCTTTTACAGTATGGGTTTCTCCTGTAGCAATGACAAAATCCTCCGGTTTTTCCTGCTGAAGCATGAGCCACATCGCCTTTACATAATCCCCTGCATAACCCCAGTCGCGCTTTGCCTCCAGGTTTCCCAGGCGCAGCTCCTTTTGCCTGCCGAGTTTAATATTAGCTGCGGCGTCTGTAATTTTCCTCGTGACAAATTCCAGTCCTCTTCTTGGAGACTCATGGTTAAACAAAATTCCTGAGCATGTATACATCCCATAGCTTTCCCGATAGTTGACAGTAATCCAGTGCCCGTATAGTTTGGAGACACCATAGGGACTTCGCGGGTAAAATGGAGTTTTTTCTGTTTGGGGAGTTTCTAAAACCCTCCCAAACATTTCACTGCTTGAAGCTTGATAAAAACGGGCGTCCGGTTTTACTGTCCTTACAGCCTCAAGCATATTGGTTACCCCTAATGCTGTGACCTGGCCGGTATAAAGGGGGTGTGTCCATGAGTCCCCTACAAAGGATTGGGCAGCCAGGTGATATACTTCATCAGGGTTTGAGATGTCTACCGCATGGATCAGTGAGGCCAAATCCAGTAAATCACCTGGAATTAATTCTATATCGTCAATCAAATGGCTAATGTTCTGAAAGTTAGGGGTAGCCGTTCTTCTTTTTAGTCCGAAGACTTTATACCCTTTTTTTAACAGTAATTCAGCGAGGTAAGATCCATCTTGACCGGTGATCCCGGTAATCAATGCTCTTTTCACATGACCATCTCCAATTATTTCTTTAGGCTCCTTACGCTTCCCGATTTGAAATTTCCTGAAGGATCCCTTTAAGGTCTTTTTCGTAAGATTTGTGGCAGATTAATAGCCCGTGAGGAGTAGAGGCTATGATCAAATCCTCTACTCCTATAACGACTGTTTTACGATCTTCAGATTTAATAATGCAATTTTTTGATTCTGATATAGAAATATTGCCAATTAGCAGATTATCATCGCCGCTTTTTTTGTGGAGCCGATCCCATGCGCCCCAGCTGCCAATATCATCCCAAAGCATATTGACCGGAATCGTGTAGATCGTTTCTGCTTTTTCCAAAATGGCATAGTCCACTGAAATTTTTGGGAAAAGGGAATACTGGTCCCTTGTGATTTTTTGGGATTCTGTTGCCATTTTCCAAAGCTCCGGCTGAAGCTTTTCCATATAAAAAGCAATCGTTGAAGGTTTCCATATAAACACTCCGCCATTCCAATATACGTTCTCCTTGGAAATTAGTGATTGCGCCTTTTTTTTATCTGGTTTTTCGATAAAAGCTTCCACAGGTAGAACATTGTTTTTAGGGCCTTCACTTTTTGCTTGAATGTAGCCATAGCCTGTTTCCGGCCGTGTCGGTGTAATCCCTATTGTTACAATCGAGTGATCTGCTTCAGCTATTTCTTCGCCTAATTCAAATATTTCAAAAAGCTGGGCATCTTCAGGAATGAAGTGGTCTGAAGGCACTGCTGCAAACACTTCATCATCTTCTTCTTCTAAAAATTTTAGTGCGGTTAAAGCCATGCATGGTCCGGTGTCCCTTTGTTCAGGTTCTATGATTATTTGTTCGTCATGCATGAAACGGATTTGTTCTTTTACGAGCGGAACAAACTCTTCTGATGTAACAATAAAAATCTTTTCAGGCGCAAGCCATTTTTGAAATCTGCTGTAAGTTTGCTGCAGCATCGTTTCTTCCGTTACTAAAGGTAAGAATTGTTTAGGTCTTTTCTTTGTGCTCCATGGCCAAAATCGTGTCCCTTTTCCTCCTGCCATTATTACGACCTTCATGTATACAGCACCTCAGAATTCTTTTAGTAGTCAAACAAGTAGCTGTTTTATGATATGTGCTTATATACTGGTTCGCTTGTTGCAATAATCTATTTTTCATGGTT
The DNA here is from genome assembly GCF_050107715.1 of Metabacillus sp. 84. Lineage (NCBI taxonomy): Bacteria > Bacillati > Bacillota > Bacilli > Caryophanales > Bacillaceae > Metabacillus > Metabacillus sp. 84. The sequence goes on from NZ_JBNILN010000012.1 coordinate 25,607, forward strand.
TTCGTTTATTTTGAAGGTGTATTCCTAGTATAATTTAAGTTCCTTAAGTCGGTTCTTATAGATATTTCCTATGGTTTGGGGAGATAATTTGCTTTCTGCAGTTTTTTTTCCAAGTCTACCAATCTGTATCGCAAAATTGTTATTCTCCACTACTTTTCTCATCCGTTCAGCGGCTTGCTCCGTATCAGGTTCAGCCCACATTTGGTCAGTGGTATAGGGACCGAAGTTTTCTTCTACTTTCTTTAAGGTGTAGCCAACTAATAACGAGTTGCCAGGATCCATAAACTCCAGATTCCCGGACCAATTCGTAGCGATGACTGGTTTCCCGAGGAACATCGACTCAGCCAGGGGTAATCCAAAACCTTCGGAACGATGAAGCGAGATGTAACAATCAGCTGCATTCATAAGCCCATATACTTCCTGGCGGCAGAGATCTTTTTCTATAAGGAAAATGTTGGGCCACCCTGCGATTGTTTGTTTTACTTTTTCCATTTCTACGGGGTGAAAAGATGCGTTGTTAACTTTGATGACTAAACCCGCATCTTGATTTTCCTTTGTAAAGGCTTGTTTAAATGCTTTAATCACGGAGTATGGATTTTTTCTTGCTGCAGTACTGAAAAGATCGAACATGGTTAAAAAAAGAAAACGGCTTTCGGGCAATTGAAAAATGCTGCGGTCACGGTCTGCGGGGATATCAAAAGAAACGGCATGGGGAATAATCCGTACAGGTTTACCGGTTTTGCTTGACACTGAGTGGTGGGTGAAGCTTGAGGGGACCCATATCTCATCAACTAATTCAAAGCATTTTACCCAGTGATCCGGGAATTCAGGCAATTCCCAATGCCAGTATCCAATGTTATACCGGTTACTGAGCCAGCCGGTTTTAATTTTCTTTTTCCGGATTTGAATATACATTTGATCGGCATTAAGAAAAAAAATATTCGTTCTGTAAATTGGATTTTGTCCTTCTTTATGCTGCCAGCTAAGGTCCCCTTCCCTAGAGGAATGGAAGGGAAAGTTGATCAGCTGAAAAGGGACTCCTGCCGCCTGCAAAGCTTTAGCTGCTGAACGGCAGGCTTCCCCTAAACCGGATTCTGCTCTGGTATACCCGATTAGATTTACTCCATTTTTCATACGCCACCTCTGAACATTCCTTATCGGTTTTCTGTTTCCCAGTTAAACGCTATGCCGGGGTCGTTCCAGGGAATTCTCTTTTCATCCGGAGATTCAGCCTTGTATGATTCGGTTGTGAAATAGATGATGGAAACAGGCTTCTCCCCAAGCACCCGGTAACCGTGTGCTACCCCTTTAGGAATCAAAAGCATCATGGGATTTTCTTCTCCCATGTAATACACATCTGTTTCTCCTTTTGTAGAAGCATGTTCTCTCATATCGTATAAAACAACCTGGGCGTTTCCCGAAGGAAAGAACCAAAGGTCATCCTGTTTTTCATGATAGTGAAAGGCTTTAATGACACCTGGATAGCTCATGGACCAGGATGCCTGCCCAAACTTTGACATTAAATCCGGTTCATCATCACGGATGAGTTCTGCAAAGAAACCCCGATCGTCACAGTGCTTTTTTAACTTTTTCACTTTTACACCTTCAATCATTGGGTAAGCTCCTTTCTGATAAATTCCTTTAATGCCTTTCTCCATGGGCGGATCGGTCCCGCTCCCGCCCGATTCATCGCTGTATGAGCCAGAACGGAATAATGTGGTCTGGGAGCTTTGGAACCATACTCTTCTGTAGTCGTTGGCAATACGAGATTAGGGTTGAAACCCGCTTCTTCGAAAATTGTTCGGGCAAATTCATACCAGGTGCATGACCCGGAATTGCTCACATGGTAAATGCCTTGTTTTTTTGAGAAAAGTTGGATGATCGTGTCAGACAGGTCACCTGTGTAGGTTGGTGATCCAATTTGGTCATCAATCACTTTGATTTCTTTATTCTTCCCTGCAAGGAAGAGCATCGTTTTGACAAAGTTTTTCCCATCATGTCCATACAGCCAGGAGGTGCGGACAATCGTTCCTCCCGCATATCGGAGAACGAGCTGCTCACCCAGCCGTTTGCTTATTCCGTAAACTGAAACTGGGTCGGGTGTATCCGTCTCCTCATAGGGCGTATGCTTCGTTCCATTAAAGACATAATCAGAGCTGATATAGAACATTTTTGAATTTGCATTTTCAGCAGCCAAGGCAACATTCCCTGCTCCGATGCCGTTTACTTCCAATGCTTTTTTTACCTCTGTTTCACATAGGTCGACCGCTGTATAGGCTGCAGCATGAATGATGATTTCCGGTTGGATTCTAGAAATCGTGCGATTCACTTCTGTCTGATTCGTAATGTCCAGCTCGTTTTTTGCAAGGCTGTATACCGTATGATTGGGATTTAGTTTTCTTGCCAATTCTTTTCCTAATTGTCCGCCGGCACCGGTAATCACTATCTTCAAGGTTTCACCGTCCTTCAAAATCGTTTTGAACATACCAGTCAATCGTTCTTTTTAACCCATCATCAAAAGAGAGATTTTGTTTCCAGCCCAGCTCCTTCATGGCTTTAGACGAGTTCATCGCATACCTTCGATCATGCCCTTTACGGTCTGTCACTTTGCGGATCAATGCTGTGTCTTTCCCTAAGTGGTGAAGGATGTTCAGGATCACATCCATATTTGTCTTTTCTTCAGATCCTCCAAAATTATAGATTTCACCTGGAGCTCCTTTTTCAAGTGCTGCAAGCACCGCGCGGCAATGATCTTCCACATAAATCCAATCCCGTACATTCAATCCGTCGCCATATAAAGGAATTTCTTTATTGCGCAATGCATTAAAAATGACTTTAGGAATTAATTTTTCCGTATGCTGCCTGGGTCCATAATTATTGCTGCAGCGCGTGATAATTAGCGGAAGCTGATGCGTTTGGAAAAAGGATCTTACCAATAAATCAGCACTCGCTTTACTTGCAGAGTAAGGATTGTTAGGAGCGAGAGGGGTCTTTTCCGTGAAGGGAGGATCGGATGGTTCAAGCGACCCGTATACTTCATCGGTTGAGACTTGAATCATTTTCCTGGCTTTTCCTTTTAAAACAGCTTGCAGTAGATTAAATGTGCCATTAATATTTGTGCGGATAAATGGTGCCGCATCGACAATGCTTCTGTCTACATGGGATTCAGCTGCAAAGTTGATAATGGCATCATATTCATGGTCCAAAACAGGGATTAGTTCCCGGCTGTCCCCAATATCGCATTTGATAAAACGATAGCGGTTCGTTTTTGAAAAAAGTTCGGTTTTTCCATTCATCCCTGCATAGGTTAATGAATCAATATTTGTAATGCGGTAATTCGTGTTTTTTAAAAGATAGGAGATGAAGTTGGACCCGATAAAGCCTGCTCCTCCAGTTACTAATAGATGTTTAGTCAAAAGGAACTCTCCTTTGAAAAACCTTCGTATACATACTGAGTTGCTTTAAACAGTGATTCATGGGTTCCTGCGTCAATCCACCACCCGCTAAGGATGTCAAATTGAAGCTCATTGCTTTGAATGTAGAGGTTGTTCACATCCGTAATTTCTAATTCATTTCGTTCAGAAGGCTGTATTTTTTTGATAAAGCGGAAAACTTCCTGATCGTACATATATATGCCGGTAACACAAAAAGAAGATGCAGGGTGAACGGGTTTTTCCCGAATTTTACGAATTCTGTTTGCTGCATGATCCAGCTCTGGAACACCATAGCGGCCCGGATCCTCCACTTGTTTTAAAAGGACTCTGGCACCGGTCTTTTGTGAATGGAAGGCATGAACATAAGAGGCCAATGAATCTTCGAAAATATTATCACCAAGCAGCACCACAAATTTATCTTCACCAATAAATTCCTTTGCACCTAAAAGAGCGTCAGCAATTCCTCCGCCTTCTGTCTTTTGAATTTGATATACAAGGTTCACAGACATTGCTTCACCCAATCCTAAAAGCTCGATAAAGGAACTTAGATGATGCTGATTCGTGACAATCATAATATCGCAGATTCCTGCATCCCTTAGTTTAGAAATCGGCCAATAGATCATAGGATCGCTGCCTACGGGCAATAGGTGTTTATTGATAATCTTGGTTAATGGACGTAGCCTGGATCCTGTACCGCCGGCAAGAATAACTCCTTTCACACTATCAATCTCCCTGTACGTTTATTTTTAATCCGATAAATGAAGGAAAAATTGGGTTATAGTCAGAAAAAAGAAGGGTTTCCCCTTCTTTTTCAAGATATTCTCTTCATGATCCGGTATTAACCGATGATATTAGGGAATGTCAAGCAGTCCTGAACAACCAAGTCTTCGTCTGGAACAAATGCTACACCGGCACCAGCGAATGTGATTAAAGGTGCTGCAGCCAAGTCAGTCAGTACGAAAGCATAAGAATCAAGAAGCGCAGCATTTTCAACCAATGTCATTGTAAACAACACTGGACGGTCCGCTACACCAGGGTCTGCAAATGCTACAGTACCTGAACCGGTAACCACCATCGTTGTTGCTACTCCTGGAATGGTTGTGCAAGTAGGCATACCGATTTCAGTAGCCGTAAATGTGAAGCTTTGATCCGCAGTTCCTGTAGGAACTAGAAGGTCTTCTACGATCCATTCAATTGTGCTTCCAGTCAAGTTACAGTTGTCACAAATTTCTGCGTTCAATTCAGTTGTAAAGCTTCCTGCATCCAAATCAGTCGGGAAAAGGATAGCAGAGAACGTAATGGCAACTCCCGGAGGTGAAAGCGGATCTGTGTCAACAAACGCCTGGCAGTCACAGTTGTCGCGCGGGAAGAAGTCGCATTGAGCAGGGAATTCAAACTCAGGGCAGACGGCACTTGGCGGGATTACGATATCATTTGGACGCGGGAAGCAGAACTTAGCCAATACTTCCAGTTTTACATCTGCTTCAACTTGAATTTCGAAGCAAATATCAAGCATAACTTGAAGGCCAAGATCAGGCACACCCGTTTCGATGAAATTCGTGTCGCAGCTTAGAGCAATGATGCGGCAAAATACGTTGTCGCTTGTGAACGGCTCTGGAGCACAAACAACAAGGCGGCGAGATTCGCTGATTGTTGGGCGGAATGAGCAAAGAAGTGTTCCTTCGCTGTCAAAAATGTTGATCAATGGTCTGATTGTAAAAATAACTTTTACAATGGCAAGCTCCTGCCCATTGATGACTCTTCTTTCGATTCTTGAAGAAACCGTACACAATGCGTTAGGATCCTGTGGCTGATCAAGCGGGAAGAAACCGCCTACATCCGGAACCTCACATGTTACATCAAGCGGAGTTCTGCCAGCTGCTACTGCTGCAGCAACAGCTGCTTCACAATCCTCTGACAAGGCAATGCCTGTATCAGTGGAGATTGCGTCAAATACCCAGTCATAAACCTTTGGTACGCGGATACATTCTTCTTGCACGTTGTTAGGAGTCAATTGAGACCCCCTAATAGGTTTTAACAAAAGGATCTTCCTTTCTAAATAAGTTGTGTTTTCTCTCCATACTATGGATAGATTTTTAAAATGGTTCTGAAGCAAATGCCTGTTTTGGATAACCTTGCATAAATTGGTGATAAGACCATATAGATAGGAAGTAGCCTATAAGTAAGCAAAGAGGGGACTGTTCTATGAATATTTCCGTTTTTTTTGACCGCGAATTTCATATGAAAATTCCATATGATTCATTGGTGGGCTTTCGGCTGTTCTGCGAAAAGCAAGGTCTCTATTCAAGCTATAATATGTCAGAGCAACGAATGGATTTGTACTCAAGCCTGCATCAGGAACGTGTCTGCATCTTTTCTGAGAATAAAGGGAAGGCAAGCCAAGACTTTGTTCAGGAAATTCTCCGCTTGTTAGCTGCAGGCGGTTTGTCTTCCTTAACAGATCAAGGAAAAGCTGCAAATTCTGTGCCGGGTCTTTCCATCCTGCTGGATGTAACGGAAGGCATGCATGGGCATTCTCCTTCCATTCTGATTGAGCATCAGCCATTGGTCGATGAGCGGCTGCGGAACATGCTGATGAGTGAACTGAATGAAAACAAAATGGCCTTTCAGCTTAAAGAAGTACCAGCCGTTCCAACTGCCTCAGGACGCCTGATCCGAATCAAATGCCGTCTCCCTCAGCTAACGGAAACTTCCTCCGTTTATGAACAGGTCAAACTGATTCTGGCAAGGGCCATCATGCGTTATCTACACCGGTACCATCAAGAGAAGCCGTTCGCGTATCTTCCGGCTGACAAACAAAAGGCTATGCTGAAACGGTTATGGAGCAGCTCCGAATCGGTTCCATCCCGGGAAACGGAGGAAGCAGGGGAAGCTTCATCCGCTGAAATAAAAGAAGCTGACAGCCAAAAGACCATTCAGGCTGTAAAGAGAGAAGCGAAGGCTGAAATCTTTTTTGATTATACGGTGCTTCCACCTCAAAAGGATTCAGAAGGAGAAGGGTTTTTAATCAATGGAAATTTATATATGAAGAATACCGGTAATGAAATCCTCCATAGCCCTGTCATTTGCATTAAAGTCCCTGCTGGACAAGGCGTTTCGCTCCAAGGGCAGATTATTCCTCCAAGAATGGTTTCAGGTATGGCTACAATCGGCAGCAGCGGGGAAAAAGGGTGGCGATATGTGTATGAGGATTGGAGAGAGAGGGTTAAATCAAAGGGTGAATACTGGATTACATCCATCCAGGCGCTGCAAATCAACCCTGGTGAGACGGCTGTTTTTCCTGCCTATAAAATCACCATTGACTATGCAGAGGAAAGAAACGCGATAGCAATCGGGGGATTTGTTTATTTTAATGAAGGAAAACATGTATTCAGTTCTAATAACAGCATTTCGTTTTCATTTTAATACCTGTGTTCATCACGGGTATTTTTATTTTCTTCTGCAGCGGAACACCACTCTTTTCCTGCACATATATATAGATTGTGTATGAGCCTATGTGAAAAGGAGGAGGCGCTCTATGGACAGAAGGCATGCGGTGAAGGAGGAGCTCCAGGAATTGCTGACTCTACAGCAGAAAAACATTCGTCTTAAGGCTGAATTAAATAAGTACATGGCAGTAGTGGACGAATATCAGAAGAATGGTCATAATCACAAGGTAAAGACGCTGAAGCTGGAAAATGCAGATCTGATGAAAAACCTTCAGCAGAAGGAAAATGAGCTGAATGAAATGAAGGCTGAGCTTAATGAATACGCTGGAAAAGCAGAGGCCTTTTCAGTCCAGGAACAATATTACTTAGAAACCATCCAGCTATTAAGTGAAAAAAATCAGGAAATGAAGAACGTGAAACATGATATCGAATCAAAGCAAACAGAGATTGACAGCTTAAGGGACCACATCATGACTCTTCAAAACGATTATGATGTTAAAAATAAAGAATGCATTGAATTGAAGCAGCAGCTGAGCGAGAAGATGGAAGGCGAAGAGAAAAGCACTCAAACCATTCACTCTCTCAACCATCAAATTATAGAACTCAACTCCGTTTTAGAAAATCTTCAATCAGGGAATGAAGAGCTGAAGGAAAAATATGAGATGGTTCGAAAAACAGCTGATTCTGTCCCGCAGCTGGAAACGATCGTCAGCTCGCTTCATCAGGAATTGGGCGAGATGGATCGTCAGCATAGAGAAATGCAGGACTCCATTAGTGACTTGCAGCAAAAAAATAAGCTGCTGGAGGCTGAAAAAAGACGGCTATTAAAGGAGAAATCATCCATGCAGGCTGTTCAATCAGAGCTGCAGAAAAAAATATACCAGCTGATGATAGACATTCGTTCTTTCTACTCGAAGGAGCGCATTGCTTCTCACATGCCAAATCGGAAGCTCATCCAAACATCAATGGCCCAAAAAAAGAAAATCCAGCACTTGCAATCCCGGGTATCGGAATATGGAAAGCAAATTACAGCAGGCATAGATATGATTCATCAATTAGAAAGGCAAATCAGCCAGCTAACTGCAGACATGCAGCTGCCGGACGGGGAAAATCCGGACACTTCACCGAACAAAAAGTTCCGATAATGCATATAAAAAAAAAACGACAGCCCCCTCTCTATTTTGACAGCCTCCATTTTGGACAAGCATTTTCAAAAGTATTATTTATTGACGGCATGCCTGGCTATCCGGTATTATTTTCTTATAGCCGAAGAGTTAAGGCTGTGCTCATTAAGAGCTTATATACTCCAAAGGGGAGTAGCTTACAGCTGCGTCGACAATACGTGATGATTCATCACCGGCTCAGTTGGCAACTGTATGTTGTTTGCGGGACCTTTGCCATTTTTGGTGAAGGAAAAAGTATGGAATTCAACCCTTCACCGGATCAGGTGAAGGTTTTTTTGTATAAGCTCTGTTAAACTTGGCTGTTGATTTCCGCTGCAGGCGTTCCCTTTCCGCAGGGTCTCACCTGTACTGCTGCTCTTAGCTCGGAGTCTCACGCCTTCCGTCCAATCAACAGGTGTGAAAAATCAATACCATGCTTTAACAAAGCCATTGTATAAAAAAGGAGGCTTCCTGCAATCTGATATTATGCAGACTGCGCTGCACAACCCAATTTAATAAACTAAAGGAGAAGCCGAAATATAATTGGAAGGTAACCTGCAAAAGAAAATCCTTTTACTTGTGACCATAAAACTATATGCCGTCACGATTTTAACGCTTGAAGTTTATCATCCGCCGAGAAGCCTTTTCCTGCAATTACAGCAGAGCCCGGCAGAACAGCTGCGTGCTCCGCTTCCACATAGATGACATTTGTAGAATGGATTGCTAAAAAAGAAAGAAACTAAACAATAGGATTCGTAAAGGAGGAAGCACAATGGACGCTGGAATATTGCTGGAATATGGGTGGGTCCTGTTAATATTAATTGGGCTGGAAGGAATTCTTGCTGCGGATAATGCCCTGGTTATTGCCACCATGGTTAAGCACCTGCCTGAAGAGAAAAGGAAAAAAGCTTTATTTTACGGGCTTGCAGGAGCATTTGTATTCCGATTCGGCTCACTGTTTATCATCTCATATCTGGTGGATATCTGGCAGGTTCAGGCAATTGGAGCCCTTTATCTGTTCGGGATCGCCATTTACCATATTTTGAAGAAGCACGTATTGAAGCCAAAGGTGAAAGCCGAAAAGCCGAAGAACGAAGGCTCCGGGTTCTGGATGACCGTCCTTAAGGTAGAGGTAGCCGATATTGCGTTTGCTGTTGATGCCATCCTTGCAGCGGTTGCCCTCGCTGTTACTTTACCTGAAACAAATCTTCCGGAAATCGGAGGATTGGACGGCGGACACTTTGCTGTGATTCTTACAGGGGGAATCATCGGGCTTGTCATTATGCGATTTGCCGCCAGCTACTTCGTTGTATTGCTCGAACGGAGACCGGGCCTTGAAACGGCAGCCTTCGCCATTGTAGCCTGGGTTGGGGTAAAGCTTGCCGTTTATGCCCTTTCTCACCCGGAACTTGCCATTATTTCTGAAGGATTCGGGAAAAGCCTGACCTGGAAAGTCATTTTCTGGTCTGTCCTCCTGGTCATTGCCGTAGCGGGCTGGTTTTTGTCAAAAGAGCAGCCTAAAAGCGAAGCTGCTAATGGGAAATAACGATAAATAACGTGCGGTTTCCCGCACGTTATTTTTTTCCCGCTCCTGCTGACCTAAATTTGTAAAGGATTCTCACAGTTTGAATGGGGGGGTCCTGCTGTGAGGCAAATAAACAAGGACAAGAACTAGAATTGGGCAAAAATATAAACGGTTTTAAGAGACAGGAGTTTTTCTTTATCATTTCAATACAGGCGGAACCTCGCCGGCAGGAGATCGGCCCAGTTCCTGCCCAGTTCCTTACTCGGGTGCTTCCAAAAGCGTTTGATCAACCTCTTTCCGGTAAGGCATCCCGCCCTGGGCACCAATTTTTGTTACGGAAATAGAGGCTGCTCGGTTGGCGAACCGAATGCTTTCGGCCAAGTTTTTTCCCTCTGAGCAAGCAACAGCAAAGGCTGCGTTAAAGGTATCTCCAGCTCCTGTCGTATCCAGGGCTTCCACAGGAAAGGGCGGGATTGATCGAATTTCCTTGCCATCATGATACCGGACTCCGTTTTTCCCTTCGGTAATGATAAGCTTATTCGGGTTCGCTTCAAGAGCCCGCTCCAGCGGCATACCTTTAAACAAGAGCGTCGCTTCCGTTTCATTCGGCGTAATATACGCTGCACGGTCCAGGACCTTGCCCGCTGCCGTCCGTGCCGGTGCAGGATTTAAAAGCAGCGGCACCCCGTGCTTCTGGCAGAGCCTGCTTACATGTTCAACGGTTTCTTCCGGAATTTCCTGCTGAATAAGGACCATTTTGGCTTCTTTTAAAACAGGCAGTGCTTCATCTGCAATAGAGGGAGTAACGAGCTTATTCGCTCCCTGCACGACCACAATGCTGTTATCTCCTTCAGCTAAAATAATATGGGCGGTTCCGCTCGCTGTTTCAGGGAGTGTTTTCACGTAATCCGTCTTTACGCCATTTTCCTTCAAGTTGTTCAAAATGGCTTCCCCATAAGAATCATCTCCCACGCAGCCGGCCATAAAGACATCAGCCCCAAGCCTTGCAGCTGCAACCGCCTGGTTCGCTCCCTTGCCTCCGGGTACCATAATGAACGATTCTCCAAGCACGGTTTCTCCGTTTTGCGGCCTTCTCGGTGAGGTAACGACAAGATCAATAGATGCACTTCCGATAACCAGGATTTTTTCCAACCTTTTCACTCCTGTCTTCTTTCTATACTTTTATGTATCACCAGTTCCAATTAATCATGCCAGGAAAGTAAGAATCAGTGCTCAAGATCTTTCTCTTTTTCTTTTTCCTGCTCTTTTTTCTCCAGTTCCTCCTTCGCTTCTTTCGGAAAAAGGTTAATCACGATAGCCACCGGAAGGAGGTATCCGATGAAGGCCTGAATACTTGCAAACAGGCGGGCTGTTCCAAATGGAGTAATATCCCCAAAACCGATTGCAAAATTTGTGATTGTACTGAAATACAGGCATTTCAGAATGAACCCGTAATAAGTAATCTTGCTGTCATCCACATAGTGCTCTTTAAGGTAACCCATCCCATTTAAATCAAGCAGAGCATAAATGGCCGCAAAAACAATGATTGAAACGAGATAAATAACACCGAAAAAAAGAAAGCTCGTCCAGGTTTTGTGCCGGTGAATACTAGGGAACACTGCCATTCCTTCCTTTCTGAACCGCCTGTTTTCTATACCTTTACCCAACCGGGCTGGAAAATAAAATAGAGACCCGCTAAAGAGTCCCTATATGACCATATATTTTTTATCTCCGTCCTGCCCGGTCCTGATAAATACCCATTTGGACCAGGAAAGATAAGAGCGCTGGTAATGCTACCGAGTTTGGCCAGCTGTTTTAGGACGGCTCATGAGGATCGGCAGTGCAAAAGTCGCTCCCAATCGGCAGACTGCGGCAATAACATGAAGCAGAACAATGATTCCATATACGGTCATCATGCTTTCCTCCTGATAAAATATAGGATAATAATACCGAAATATATGAACTTTTCCATGGTAAATTCCAAAAATTTACATAAAATTTGATTTGAAATCTAAATTTAATTTTTTGAATGGTTACTTAGACTAAATAGAGAAAAAAAGAATATATAATACTGTAACTCAATCTTCCTGGCAAATGAGAGCACGACTACATGAAGAGGAGGAAGTCAAGATGGGTACAGTTGTCTTTATTATTCAAATTTTACTGGGGTTGGCGTTTCTATTTTTTGGACTGATGAAGTTCGGCTCTAAGCAGATGACCGAGGAGTTTGCACGCTACGGGTATCCGCAATGGTTCAGAGTGGTGACCGGAATCGTGGAATTGGCAGCAGGGGTGCTGCTGCTTGCCGGTTTCTGGCACGATCAGCTGACAGCGTGGGGTTCGCTTCTTGCCACCCTCTGCATGATTGGCGCGGTGGTTACGCACTTAAAGGTAAAGGATGCTGCTGCAAAATTTACGACACCTGCTGTACTGCTCATTCTCTCTGCATTCCTGCTGTATGTAAATAGCGGGAACTTTTAATGGACGGCGCCCTTCCTTTTGGAGGGGCGTTTTTATGCCGTTTTGACCTCCTTCATAGTAAACTGTTAGTAAAGAGAGGAGATCGGCAATCATGAATTTTAAAACAATCTCACCAACTTGTCCGCGTTGTTCCAGCCTGAAAACGTATGATATCATCCCGGGCATTCGGGAGGATGATCAGCTGGCCAGATCAGAAGAAAGCTTGATTCAAATGAGTGAAACTTCACTTGGGAATGCTGATTACCAATGCAGGGATTGCGGGCACAGATGGAAAAAATACACCGGACAAAAACCCTATGATACCATTCAGAGAATATACGCGGATGCAGGCGGTTATCCTGGCCCATTCCATTCTGCCTTCATCGACTTGAAAGGCCTGATGGCAGAAAGCTCATCAAGAGAAAATCCGAATTCCTCTCCTGCTGCCGAGTTTAGAAGGTTAAAGCAAGAAGAAGCTGCCTGGTTCAGGGAAGAGCTTTATGCGAGCGATTTCATGAATTGGGCGGAAGAGTATATGCTTCCCTTCGCACTGGACGGAACGCATTGGACTATCCGGATTGAATATGACACCTATTGCGAAATCAAGAGCGGACACATTCATACGCCTCCAGGGTGGGAGAGGTTTTGCATGGCAGTCTCGTCATTGAGCGGACAAGCTTTTTACTAGGAGGAAAAAAATAATGAAACTCGACCACACCGGCATCGCCGTGAGAAGAATCGATGAGGCAATCCTTTTTTATACCGATATTCTCGGAGGGACGCTCATAGAGAGATATACAAGTGAAAAACCGGGAGTTGAAACACATATTGCTGTCATTCATCTTGATGGCCAGGTAATTGAGCTTCTCGAACCGACAAGCAAAACCTCTCCGATCGAACGGTTTATCCGGCAGAAAGGGAAGGGGGTTCATCACCTTGCCTATAAGGTGGAGGACCTGGACGATGCAATAGCAGATTTTGAAGCCCGCGGCATAACATTTCTATCGGAAACCTACCGCACAAATCCGTTCGGCAGGAGATTGATCTATATGAATCCCGCCCATACGCACGGTCAGATTATTGAGCTGTGTGACTATAAAGGCTAGGCTCTTTTTAATCTGATGTACATAAATACAAGCAGACAAAATCTCTTTTTGTAGGTAAAATTGATCAATTTTTCATTTTTCATAAGCAAGATGAGGACTTTTTGCCAATTGGGGTATATGGTAAAAAATGATAAAATTTTGATAGACATTGATCGGATTATGGAGAAAAATGATGATTTTGAGGTGATCGAGATGGATATTGCAGGCCTCTTAGGAAATGCTCAAGGATTTATCAGCAGTTCGATTACGGAGCTGGAGGAGAAGATTGAAAGACTCAAAGGAGCAAAAAAAAGCGTAGAAACAGAACAGGGAGTGGGCAAACAGGAAATCAAAAACATCGAAAAGCCTGCGCTTGAGAATGACTGGAAGGGGGCCCTCGCTGATGAATTTGATGAATCACGCGAGGCCGCCTATGAAGAAATGAGCAAAATCTTCGGTGAAACGTATGATGATTATCAAACGCAAATTCAAAGCAAAATTGAAAATTTGCAGGACAGTCTTAAAGCATTCCAAGACTGGGGTCATGCGGCAGCGGAACTCTCAAACGCAATTGCAGCAGTTCAAGGTGCAGCTGAAGAAATAGAGAAACAAATGGCTGACCTTGGCAGTCAGGTGGAGAATCTTCGCGGGAAGCTCTTTGGTTGAACGAATGAAACTCCGCAGCTGAAACCTGCGGAGTTTCATTTCATCAGCCCTTCACAACTCCGATAGCAAAGCCGTCGTACCCTTTCGATCCGACAGTCTGAATACCGGTTGAGTCGATGCGGGGGTCATCCGCCAGCAGCTGTATAAATTCGCGCACGCCAATAATGCTTGGATCGCCACTGCTTTCCTCCATGACTTCCCCTTCACGCACAACGTTATCCCCAATAATAACAGCTCCCGGCTCTGCGAGGTCCAATGCCCGTTTTAAGTAGTTTGGGTTATTCGGTTTATCTGCATCGATGAAGATGAAATCGAATTTTTTGCTGAGGGTCGGCAGCGTATCAAGCGCAGGGCCGACAAGCACGCTGATTTTATCCGCCAGCCCAGCTTTTTGGATGTTTTTTTCTGCCACTTCAGCATGCTTCGGTTCATATTCCAATGTCGTCAAATGCCCGTCCTCTGGTAAAGCCCTTGCCAGCCAGATACTGCTGTAGCCGCCGAGTGTTCCAATTTCCAAAATGCTTTTTGCCCCTTTCATCTTGGCTAGCAGGAACAGAAGCTTCCCCTGGTTAGGTGCAACATCAATCGCTGGAAGATCCGCTTCAGCGTTTGCTTTCAAAACGTCTTCCATGACTGGATCATCTGGATGAAGCTTTGTGCTGAAATATTCATCTACATCTGTCCATACTTGGTCCATAGCCTTCTCTCCTAAAATAGTAAATTTTCAGACAAATAGATTGTACCACATTTCCACTATTATCTAATTTAAGATATCCCTGTGGATCAGTGGTAGAATAAAGCAATACGCTTTCATGCATAAAGGAGAGACTCATCTATGCAAGCAGCTCAACGAATGAGCACCCCGAATCCAACCGTCTATCCAATATTGTTTGCCATCGGTTTCGTCCATTTGCTTAATGATTCGATGCAGTCAGTGGTCCCTGCCGTCTTTCCCATATTGGAACAGAGTATGAATCTATCATACAGCCAGCTTGGCTGGATCGGTTTTGCACTAAGTATGACATCATCTATCATGCAGCCGGTTGTAGGGTGGCTGACTGATAGGAAAAGCGCGCCATATGTGCTCCCGTTTGGCATGGGGCTGTCTATGGCGGGAATGCTGGGACTTGCTTTTGCGCCGGGCTTTGAATATGTCCTGCTTTCCGTTATCTTTATCGGACTTGGTTCCGCAGCCTTTCATCCGGAGGGATCAAGGGTCGCTTATATGGCGGCAGGAGAAAAAAGGGGACTGGCTCAATCCATTTACCAGGTTGGGGGGAACCTTGGCCAGTCCCTGGCACCGCTCATGACCATTCTGATTTTTATTCCCCTTGGCCAATTCGGGTCGATCTGGTTTACGCTTGTAGCGGCTCTCGCTGTGCTCGTGCTGCTGTTTGTATCCAGATGGTATTCCCATCAGCTCGTCCGGTTTCCCAAAGCAGCAAAATTTCATCCTAAGCCTGTAACAGGGAAGCGGAAAATGCAGAGCGGTTTCGCGATTACACTGCTCGTTTTTCTCGTTTTTGCCAGATCGTGGTATTCTGCCGGGATTTCAAATTATTTTCAGTTTTATCTGATTGAGGATTACGGAATTTCGATAAAAGAAGCCCAGTATTTTATTTTTCTTTTTTTAGCTTCCGGTGTAATCGGGACCTTCCTCGGGGGTCCGCTCGCTGACCGGTTCGGCAAAAGAAATGTTATTCTCTTTTCCATGGTTGGTTCAGCCCCGTTTGCGCTGATACTGCCGCATGTCCGTCTCATATGGATTTATCCGCTCTTTTTTATTATTGGGCTTATTGTTTTGTCCAGTTTTTCTGTAACGGTCGTGTATGCTCAGGAATTGTTCCCCGGAAAAATTGGCACAGTCTCCGGCCTGATTATCGGTCTTGCATTTGGGATGGGTGCCATTGGTTCTGCGTTTCTTGGAATGCTCGCAGATGCTTGGGGATTATATGCTGTAATGATACTTTGCAGTCTGCTTCCGGTTATCGGGATCTTGACGGTTTTTTTGCCTACGGATCAGAAACTCAAGGATTGGCAAATCGAGATGGATGCCAAGTAAAGGAGATTGAAGGATGCATTACTTATCCGGTATGGACATGGATCAGCGCTTGAATGAATATACGGCGGCGGGAGTCAGCATTGCCGTAATAGAAGAGGGACGGGCGGTTTGGCACGGATTCGGCCTTCGTGAAAATGGCACTGGTGGAAAAATTACATCTTCTACGGTTTTCAGCGCCTGTTCCATCAGTAAATTCGCTGCCGCTCTGCTTGCTTTAAAACTGGTCAGTGAGGGGCAGCTTGATTTGGATGAGGATGTGAACAGGAAGCTCAAATCGTGGATGTTTCCCGGCGCTGGCGTGACGCTTAGACATTTGCTGAGCCATCAATCCGGTATATTGGATCCTGAGAACAGCTTTATGGAATTCACGTTCCCCGGGCCTTATCCTTTAATGAAAGACATATTAGAGGGAAATACGGTTTTTTTACCTGCTCCGGCTGTTCCAGTCAATAAACCGGGCAGTGTGTTCCGTTATTCAGATGCCGGGTTCTGTGTAGTGGAACAGGTGATCAGCGATGTCTTGGATTCCCCTTTTACCGAGGCGGTGAGCAAGCTGATTTTTGCTCCTCTCGGCCTCAGAAATAGCTTCTACCTGTTTGAGGATGGCAAAGGAGAGCTTGCGGCAGGGCACAATCATAAGGGTGAAGTGCTGAAGCCCTGCAAATATCCTGTCTACCCGTATCCTGCCTCAGCCGGATTATGGTCTGCACCTCTGGACATGTGTAAACTGATTGGAGAAGTCATGAATGCTTGGAAAGGCAAAAGTGCGGTCGGAATTACCCAAGCATTGGCTGAGGAAATGACAGCCTCACAAGGTTGTTCACCCTTTACAGGCTTGGGATGTTTCCTTGACTCAGCAGACGGGGAACTTGAAATCTCCTCTTTAGGCTGGGGAGCCGGGTTTCAATCCATGCTCTTCGCTTATCCGCAGAGAGGGACCGGTGCAGTGATTATGATGAATGCTGATTTGGGTGTTCATCAGATGAAAGGGTTAATTGGGGAAATCTATAAGGAATTGAGACCCCGATTAGTGCAGCATGCATAATCGGGTCCCAGGCTGCTGCAGCAATTGCGCAAAAAGAGCTTAGAGAATCAGTCTCTAAGCTTCTTTGACGTAATCGGTGTTCCGCTCTGCTTCTTTCCTATATCGAGGAACAAATCCTTAATCGTATCAGGCGCGGCCATTCCGTTGACCATGATCCGGCCGTCCTGCCCGAGCCGGATTTCAAGCCGGTTTGGAAGGGTGTGAAGTTCATATTCCAGATGGGAGTAACGGTTTGTGAGAAAGCGGTAGTGCTGGTTGGAGGAACCGACCCACGGCCGGCTCAAATCAAGCTTGCTTTTCACGAAAGGGCCGTCAATCAGCAGGTCGGTTTCGCTGATTAGATCATCCCAGTCCTTTCTGTTGGCAGCTTCCAGCGTTTCGAACGGATACCCGCTGAAGCACATAATGGATAGACCTGCACGTTTTAGCTTTTTAGCCAGTTCAGCGAGCGGAGCTGCCTGTTCAAAAGGTTCACCTCCAAGAAAGGTGACTCCTTCAATACCGTTCACCTGATAACTTTTCATAATCTCCTCGTACATCTCATCAACGGATGTTTCCTTCCCGCCGTCCTTTGACCAGGTCCAGGGCACACCGCAGCCCTCACAGCGGATTGGACAGCCCTGCACCCACAGACAGGCCCGTTTTCCGGGTCCTTCTGCTTCGGTAAGAGGCAGGAAGCGGTGCAGATTCAAAAGCATTAATAGTCGATGACCCTTCCATCCTGAGATGGGGCAGAGTCCGTACTTGCTGATGATACTTTAATATACGGCCGGATTCTTTCAAGAACGTGAGGCTTCAATCCGAGCTGTTCTCCGAAATGGTCAGCCGAATCAAAGGCCCCGGACTGATTTCTTACGGTAACCGCTTTTTTAGCCAAAATGACGCCAATACCGGGAATGGAGGCCAGCTCTTGTTCAGAAGCGGTATTTACATCTATAGAAGCGGCGGGTTCTGCTGCAGCCGGCCTTTCTTCAATAGATGGGGATGCTGGAGAAACAGGCTGATATTCCTTATTAATGGAGTTCCGCAGTCTTTCTCTCTCCTGAGGAGCCAATGCCTTCCGAGCTTCAAGGCGGAGAAGGTACTCCGTCCGGACTTTAAAAGCGTGAAATATGGACATAATCCATATAGGAAATAAGATAATGATCATAAACGTTGAAATCGGCTGGTCTTTCGCAACATCTATAGCAATGATGGTGATGGTGACCGGGACTGCATATAAGAAACCCATTATGGTCCATTTCTTTTGCTTTACCCGAAAAGCAATATATAAGAAGGAAATAAAGCTGGTAAATCCCATTGGGAAAAAGGTCCATAGCATCCAGATGGAATGCAGCAGTTCCCAGCCTCTCCCTTTTGAGGTAATGGTTCTGGACAAAATAACTTACTCCTCTCTAAGTCTTTGTTTTTGAGTGAGTGAATCTTTTATTTCGCTTTCAAAATACTCGTTTGTATATTCCGAATCAACAGTCTTGGCATCAAGCAGCTTTTCAAGCATTGAGATATAAGGGAGGCAGTCTTTTCCTTTAATGCCAAGCGTATCAGCTTTGATTTTTCCGTCTGCTCCTATTTCAATCATAATCTTTTTATCCAAGATCCTCTCTCCTCCTTTATCAATTGACTTTAAACGTCAAAACGATGGAGTTGTCTTCGGTTACCTGTTCGGTTTCAAGAAGCAGTCCCTGCTCCCGCGCCCGTTCAAGGAGCTTAAGATAGGTTTCCTGCTGTACGATGGAGGTGTATTCCTCCTGCAGATTTTTTATGAATTCCAGCGCCGTTTCCTGTGGGATGTCCTGTTCAAACAGCGCTTCAAATATTCCATCGGGATTTTGCTGAAAGAGAATTTTGATGTCCCCGATTTCCGACTCCATGCCTTTGTGATCCATAAATTTAGGACTGCACCCGTAATGGTCGAGGGCTTTTGCCAGAATGGCCTCGTCCTTCATAATCGTGGTCAAGGAGTAAGACTTTGAGTCCATCTTCTTTTCCATTGCTGTGCCAATTCCCTGAACGGCTGCGATCGCAATGGGGATGAGAGCTAATTCAATACTCATGTAGACACCTCTTTTCTTAAAAATCGAGGGACCGTCCGCCCCTGGTGCTGCTGATATCCTGATCCGGTTCTGCGGAATCGGCTCCATTTATTTTAGGAAGCTTATCGTATCCGGCTCTGTCTTCTTGAGGTGTGGCTGCCACAGCCCTAAGGTTCGCCCATTCCCTTATCTTTCTGATTTGCTCGGATTGGGTTTTGGAAAGCGGAACCGTGTTGGCAATGACTTTCTTCAGATCATTTACAGTCAGGCTTCTTTCCTCCGAAAAGGCCTCAAAAAGCGCTGAAATACAAATTTGCTCAATCTCTGCTCCGATGAAGGTTTCGGTCCTGTCCGCAAGGAGGCTGAGTGTTTCTTCATCGATTTGGAAATCTCCGCGTGCTTTTGGACTTGTCAGCCTTCTGCTTAAATGAATGCTGAATATATCCATCCGTTCCTTCTTAGTCGGGAGGTCCACAAAGAAAATTTCATCAAAACGCCCTTTCCTCAAAAGCTCAGGAGGAAGACTCTGAATGTTATTGGCCGTTGCGATCACAAACACCGGCTTCGATTTCTCCTGCATCCATGTAAGAAGGGTACCGAATACCCGGGAGCTTGTTCCGCTGTCGCCGCTTGAATCGATTCCGCTCAGTCCCTTTTCGATTTCGTCGATCCAGAGAATGCATGGGGAGATGGCTTCCGCTGTTGCGATGGCTTTGCGGAGATTCCCTTCACTGCTGCCGACGATGCCGCTGAAGATTTTCCCCATGTCGAGCTTCAGAAGCGGAAGGTGCCACATGGAACTGATGGATTTGGCGATCAGGCTTTTTCCGCAGCCGGGCACTCCTGTCAGAAGCAGCCCCTTAGGGGAAGGCAGCCCATACTCAGCTGCCGAATCCAGCCAGGAGCGGTTCCTTTTTTTCAGCCAGCGTTTAATGTTTTCAAGCCCGCCGACATCGCTGATCCTTGGCTCGCTTTTTATGTATTCCAGAACGCCGGTTTTTTTGATGATTTGCTGCTTCTCATGCAGAACGCTCTCCAGACTGTTTAAATCAAGTCCGCCTCTGGTGACGAGTGCGAGTGCAAAAGCATTTTCAGCTTCCTGAAGTGTAAGCCCCATCGCGGCCTTTGCAAGACGTTCTTCATCCTCGGAGGTCAAAGTGATCGTGATCCTTGAGTTTGACCGGTTCACATCGATCATCTTCCGAAGGACTTCCTTGATGTCTTCAAAGGTTGGAAGACCATATTCCACGACGGTTAAATCCTTTTGCAGGTCAAAGGGGATATGCTCTGAAGGAGACAGGAACACCACATTTTTGGGTGCCGGACTTTTCTCAAGCACCACGGATAAATCTCTTATTTTCCGGATGATGGACGGATCCGCTGTCCGATTTTCTCCCCCTAGGAAAACATGAAAGTCTTTCAGGACAAAGATGGCGGGCTCTTTATACTTTTCTATGAAATCGAGTGCCTTTACCGGTGTTTTCATTGCATCAGGTCCGCTTTCCTCATTCCGCTTAAACCCCTCTGTTACGCTCCATGTGAAAAAGGTGCGGGGGGTCTTAATCATTTCTTCGGATTGGGCAAGCGTTCTAAGCTCACTGATCACTCTTTCCTCTTCCCAGGTCGTAATGTGCAAAAAGGGGAAGCGGGCTCTGAAATAGTTGGCCATTTCTTGATTAAAGTTCATCCTGGTATGCTCCTTTTCTGCCGATGCTGTTCAATGAAAATAGTATACCACGATTAAAGGAAAACGAGACCAATTAATACCATGTCCATCCAGTGCAAATAGTTCTTAACAACCTTTAAAGATACTGGTATTCTATTTCTATATAAAAATAAGATGAAAGCGTTTTTTGTGAAACGAGGGGGAAGCACATGGATTTTGGAGTACTGCTGTCTATTGGAATATATATGGCAGGGATGCTGCTGATCGGGTATATTGCCTACCGAAGAACAGCAAATTTAAATGATTACATGCTCGGCGGCCGGAATCTCGGACCTGCTGTTACAGCACTGAGTGCCGGGGCATCGGATATGAGCGGATGGCTCCTGATGGGTCTGCCCGGAGCGATGTTCCTCTCCGGCATCAGCGCCGGATGGATTGTACTAGGGTTAACGGCCGGAGCCTGGCTTAACTGGCTGTTTGTAGCGCCTCGCCTCCGCACTTATACGGAAGTGGCCAATAATTCAATTACCATTCCCGATTACTTTGATAACCGGTTTAAAGATACATCCCGTATACTGCGTGTAACGTCCGCAGCTGTTATATTGATCTTTTTTACCTTTTATACGTCCTCCGGGATGGTAGCAGGCGGAGAACTGTTTAAAACTGCGTTTAACCTTGATTACAGATGGGGGATCTGGCTGACCGCCGGAGTTGTCATATTGTATACCCTTTTTGGAGGATTTCTGGCAGTTAGCTGGACGGATTTCGTTCAAGGAACCATTATGTTTATCGCTCTAATATTAGTCCCGGCTGTGACAATTGCAAATGTGGGAGGATTCACGGAAACATTCAATGAAATACAGTCTGTCGATCCCGCACTTCTTGAAGCCTTTAAAGGAACGACACTGATCGGCATCGTTTCGCTGCTCGCATGGGGACTTGGCTACTTTGGACAGCCTCACATCATCGTCCGGTTTATGGCCATTTCTTCTGTAAAAGAAATGAAGAGTGCCAGAAGGATCGGGATGAGCTGGATGCTTTTCTCGATTGTCGGAGCGATGTTTACAGGACTCGTCGGCATCGCTTATTTCAGCCTGAATGGCATGAAGCTTGAAAATGAGGAAACGGTGTTTATCGTTCTTTCCGACGTCTTGTTTCCATCTCTGATTACCGGATTTTTACTGGCCGCGATTCTGGCTGCCGTTATGAGTACCATTGCTTCACAGCTGCTTGTTACGTCAAGTGCCATTACAGAGGATTTTTACAAAGCATTCATCCGTAAAGGGGCATCGGACAAGGAGCTGGTTTTGGTAGGACGTCTTGCCGTGCTTGGCATTGCGTTGATCGCGCTGATTTTGGCGCTGAATCCCAGTGAGACAATTTTAAATCTCGTCGGTTATGCCTGGGCGGGATTCGGAGCGGCGTTCGGACCGGTCGTTCTGCTCAGCCTGTACTGGAAACGGATGACGAAGTGGGGAGCGCTGGCAGGCATGCTGAGCGGAACCATCACCGTTATTGTCTGGGAAATGATTCAGCTTCCGTTCTTTACAGAAGTGTATGAAATCATCCCCGGCTTTATCGTCTGTGCGATCGCCATTATTTTGACGAGCCTGCTGACAGCCAAGCCGACGCGCGAGATGGAACAGGAATTTGATCAAGCAGTCAGAATGCTGACCGGGGATGACCGGGGGCCTGTCTGAAACGCTATTTTGGCAGCTGTTGAAATAGACTGTTGCTTAAATCACAGCAAAAAAGTGCTCAGAGCCTCTGAGCACTTTTTTTTGCAGCTGTGCCGTTGTGCCAGCTGCGAATTTTAGCAAATTTTGTCGGAAAGTCTTTATGTTGATGAGTACGGACAATAAATGACCGGGTACGGACAATATCCTGATTCTGAATGCGTTGAAGCAGCGTAATAGGTCTCAAAACAGTACCCAAATTGCATCGTTAATTCCTAATGTCACGCTTATTGAACCGGATCGGCCGTCTGAGGAGAAATAGTAAGCATCAGCCTCGGGCTTCGGGCTAAACACCAGGATTTACTCTGAGCAGCCGGGATCCCGTCACCAAAATGTAAACCAGTCCGGTCTCCGCTAAAGCTCCGTTACCCGCTGCTGAAATGGCAGGTTTGCACCCCGCCCCTTTTCTGGACGCCTTCTTTTTTACAAGGGCTATTGTGGTAAGGTAGTAAAGAAATGGAAATAGAGAAATTGGTACTGCCGGCTAATTTACGAACATACCCTTTGGCAGAAGATAAATCATATAAAGGACGGGGATTGTGTGCTGAGATCGTTTGCAGATGTCATTGAAACGCAGGAAGAGCTGAATGAAATCTGGGGGGAACCAAGCCGGCTTGTTTCAAATAAAGCAATTGATCATCTGGATCCTCACTGTATAAATTTTCTGGCGATGACTCCTTTTATTTTACTGGGTACGTCGAATGCAGAGGGGGAATGCGATGTTTCTCCAAGGGGGGACCATCCAGGCTTTATCCTTGTTTTGAACGAGAAGCAGCTGGTGATTCCAGAGCGGCCGGGCAATAAAAGGCTTGATTCGATCCGCAATATTTTGGATAACCCGAAGGCTGGTTTGATCTGCATGATTCCGGGGATGGATGAATCGTTGAGAATGACGGGAAAAGCCTCTGTAATGAAAGATCAAGATATTTTGGAAAGAATGCGGGTGAACGGAAAGCTGCCGTTTGCCGGAATTGTGCTGGAGGTAGAAGAATGCTTTATTCATTGCGGAAAGGCGATAAAACGATCTAAGCTATGGCAGACAGACTCATGGCCTGCTTCGGTCAGGCTGCCGAAAGCACATGAAATCCTCGCTGCTCATGCAAATTGTGAAGGCCTCGATGCTGACCGGGTAGAAAAAGCGCTCGATGAAAGCTATCGGCTGCGGATGTATTAGGCTATGCCGCTATGGCGAGCCCGGTCAAACCATCGCAGCCTGACACCCCCACAACCTTATTGAATAAATGCGTATTTTAAAAAACAGGAGCGGCCCCTCCTTTCAGGTCCACTCCTGTTTTCTGTTTTATAAAGCGCTTAGCATGTAAGCTCTTGTATTGGGTCCATATACACCGTCATTAGCGAGAGCCCGATAGCGGCTTTGAAAACGTCGGACTGCTGCTGTTGTATTAGGTCCGTATATACCGTCTATGCCCCCCGGATTGATTCCAAGCTTTTGGAGGGCGCGCTGAATTTGCTTTACAGATTCTCCCTTGGAGCCTTCACTAAACACTCCTGCAGGAAGTGGCAGGGTGCTTATTTTGTTTAACGCAGCATAAGTCTGAGCCCCCACGATTCCATCTACAGCCAATTTATTGCTTTTTTGAAAGGCAAGCACGGCACTCTCTGTTTCGTTTCCGAAAATGCCGTCTGCTCCATATGTTAAGCGATAGCCGGCAGCAATTAATTTTTTCTGTATTTCTTTCACAAGGCTTCCGCTGTCCCCTTTTTTAACAGGGAGATCTGCAGACGCAGGCGTAGAAGAAGGAGCAGGACCAAATTCGCTTGCCATTGCTTTTTTTACACTGTTAATAAATTTCGGCCATGACAGGCCATATTGCTGCAGGGCGTTTAGTGGATCGGATCTTCTTGAAGGATCGAGTGCATAGTGGCCGATGATCTGTTTATCCGGATTCAAACCAAACCGGGTACAGAGGTACGCATGATACCATACATAGCGGTCATATGCTTGCTGAAAGTTAATAGCTCCCCCAAAACACAATTCTACTCCAATCGAAGCATCATTAGCGTCAGCACCGAAAATGCGATTGTCTTCCGTAATGTTATAGCGGACATGAAATGCGACTTCTTCCAAAGGGATGATTTCCAGAATCGTTTTGTCATCGATAAAGGTATGAGCAGAAGCAGAGGGCTGCTGCTGATGAAAATAGTTTCGGTTCTGGGCCGCAGTGGACCCTGGGTTTCCAGTGTCGTGGCTGACAATGAAACGGACTTCTCCCAATTTTCGGCCGGACCTTGAGTTGCCCGCCCGAATATAGGAACGATTAATAGGGTATTTCACTCTCTCACTCTCCATCTCTGTATATAGCCAGTTTATGTTTTCAGAAAAACAACGTGTCGATTACTGGTGAAAATGGTTATCCACACAGAATTTGCACAGTATAGAATAATTCAAGAGTTATTCACGTTATCCACATCTAAAAGCATGAGCCTGTCAATTATTGTGGATAGAAGAGAAGGGACGTTCCGCTTACCAACATGCTTTTCCACAATATCAACAGGGCTGTGCATAACTTATACACAGTTTTGCAGAATTTGTAGAATGACGCCGGCGATAATGCTACACAAGGAAAGCTTTCAAATGATATATACAGAGGAAAATCCAACGAGTAGCAAAAATCTAGAAAATTGATTAAGGATCCTTTGCCGGTACAGACGACTAGATCTTTTAATGATAAAATCTGGGTAAAGAATCCATAGGAAATAGGAGTTGGTACCATGGTAAAAAAAGATTCTCCGGTCCCTATTTATTTTCAGGTCGAAGAGATCATTAAAGAGAGCATCGATTCAGGAAAGTGGAAAAAGGGAGAGGCCATTCCCTCTGAGCGGCAATTTTGCGAACAATACTCCATCAGCCGGATGACCGTGCGGCAGGCCATCACCAATCTCGTTAATGAAGGCATACTTGAGAGGAAAAGAGGCAAGGGGACGTTTGTTTCAGCAGGCAAAGTCCTGCAGGATCTCACAGGGATTACGAGCTTTACCGAGCAAATGAAGGAACTGGGAAAAAGCCCTGAAACCAAAGTTCAAAGCTTTGAAGAAATCACGGCGTCAAAACAGGCGGCTAAGGAACTTGGTCTCATACAGGGGGAAGCCATGTATAAAATAAAACGCACCCGGCTTGCAGATGGGGACCCTGTCGCTTACGAAACGACCTACCTCCCATGCAGGCTATTTCCGGATTTGGCCAAAATACATGCGGCAGGATCGATTTACGACTATATTGAAAGGCAGTCCGGAATGCCGATCTTATATGGAAGACAGGAAATTGAAGCGTCCGAAGCCGGGAAAAAGGCAGCGGAGGCATTAAAAATTCACGAGGGAGCACCGGTTTTGAAAATTCAGCGGACAAGCTACACCGAGGGGGATCTGGCCGTTGAATATACGAAGACCGTATACCGGGGAGACCGGTACAAATATGTGATGGAACTGGAGCGGAAAACAAGTGGATCATTCCAGCCGTTTACATGAGCTTTCCAAGAGGCTGGCTGCAATTTATAAAAAGAATCCCAAGACAGACTCGGTTTGGCTTGGCGGTTCTGTCTCTCGCGGCTGGCAGGCCCAGTATTCCGACATCGAGCTATACGTTTGCTGGAAGGGAGAACCGAATGAAGAGGACCGCCTGCAGCCTGTTTTAATGGTACAGGGAGAAATAATTGAGTTCCATGATTATGAAGATGGAGAATGGTCTGAAACCTATTTCGCTGATGAAACCAAAATGGAAATCAGCCACTTTTTAACCTCTGCTGTAAGCTCTGCACTTAATGATCTAACCGCAAGCTTCTCAACCAGTCCCGATCAACAATGTCTGGCCTCAGCTCTTTTTTATGGAAAGCCTTTAGAAGGGCATCGTACCTTTCACTATTTGCGAAACCAGGTAACCCATTATCCGGCTGCATTAAAAGATGCCATGATTTTAAAGAATCTTGAACTGGGGAATCGATGGAAAAACCGCGGTCCGCTGGCTGCAAGAGAAGATTGGCTCATGCTCTGCCAGCTGATGGCGGCAACTGAAAATAAGCTCATGAGTGTGTTGTTTGCTTTAAATGAAATGTACATTCATCATCCAGCTTATAAATGGCAGAGAAACTCCCTTAATGAAATGAACATTAAGCCATGTGATGCTGCCGGGCGGATGGAGAGCGTGTTTCTCGAGCATCCGGCAAAAGGGCTAATCCTATTGGAAGGATTGCTGGAGGATGTATATAAACTTGTTCAAAAGGAATGCCCTCACCTGAACCTTCAAAAGATCAAGAAGAGCAACAGCCTTGAGAGGTATAGGGCGAAAGGAGAAGAGACTCCAAATAGATTTCGTTCTAGAAGTTAAGGCTGGAGGAAATGTCCTGATTCTTATAACGAAAAATCCCCACATAAAGTAGAAAAAACGTCCAAATTCAAGAAAATCATCGATCAAAGTGAGTACATATAGTTGGGGATAAGGCGCTATTGGTTCGGGCAGGTGAGACTGACATAATGGAAGGGACTATAAGAAAGGAGTTCTTCCCTTATGAATAAGAAATCCATTGCCGCAATACTGATTGGAGCATCCCTTGCTGTCACTCTGCCTGTATTAAACAGCAGCAAAGCAGAGAGCAGTCTTATCGAAACTGCTCTTCAGCTTCAAGGAACAAGCTACTCGGAAAAAGGAAACACTCCTTCAGCCGGGTTTAACTCAGCAGGGTTCGTTCAGTATGTTTTTAAACAATCGAAAGGAATAGAATTGCCCAGACTTTCCAGTGAGCAATGGAGCTTCGGAACGGAGGTCGACCGGAAAAGCCTTCAGCCGGGTGATGTCCTGTTTTTCAAGGATTCAGCAGGGGACAAGCTGATCACCACTGCTCTTTATGAAGGAAAAGGAAAAATGGTATACAGCTCCGTATCTAAAGGGGTAGTTTCCATCAGCTTCAGCAGGTCAGATTACTGGAACAGCCGGTACGCTGGAGCAAGACGCATAACAGAACCGCTCAAAACTGCAGACCATCCGGTAATCAATGAAGGATTGAACCATCTGGATATTCCATATATACATGGAGGACAGACTCCAGCTGGGTTTGACTGCTCCGGCTATACGAAATATGTATTTGAAAAAGCTGCTGGCATTTACTTGCCGGAGACACCAGAGCAGCAATGGGCAGTCGGTGAAACCGTTGAAATAGAAAACATCCTGCCGGGTGATCTTGTTTTTTTCAAAAATACACACAGGCCCGGGATTTCTCATGTGGGAATCTATGCCGGCAATAACCAAATTTTAAACGCAACCCAAATTGGCGGTGCCAATAAAGTAACCATCAGCTATTTGTCCAGCAGCTACCTGCAGGAAAAATCAGCAGGAGTGAAACGGGTAGACGGGCTCCAAATTGACCGAAGCCATCCTCTCGTGAAAGCCGCTGAATCACTGATTGGCTCGCCCTATAAAAAAGGGGGCACAGATCCGGAAACGGGCTTTGACACGGGTGGATTCACACAATATGTATTCAAAGCAGCGGGGAAAGAATTGCCGCGGTATGGCCGTCAGCAGATTCAGTCAGGTGAGGAAGTTGAGGAAAGAGAATTGAGGCCCGGTGACCTTGTGTTTTTTCAGGCAGACTCCATTATCCCCGCCATCTATGCAGGAAACGGTCAAGTGATCGTTGCTTCGAGCGAAGGGGTAAAAGCGGTCCATTACAAAGAAAGCAGCTACTGGTCAGGCAAGTTCATAAAAGCAAAGCGAATCTGAATGAAGAAGCCCCTGCAGACTCCTTGCAGGGGCTTTTGGCAATTATTTACTGCGTTTGGATTGGCGCTGGTTTGCTGCATTGGCTCTTGCTTGAGCCTCCATATCCGCTTGGTCGGCTAATTCACGGGAGAACTCCTCATACGTTCCATCGGCTTCTTTTTTCAGCTGTTTTGGAACTTGAGCAAGACCATTCTTGTTTTTATCACGAGTATGCTGCTTGTGTCCTCTTCCCATTGTGAACGCCTCCTGTTTGGTTGAACTTGTCGTTCAATAATAGGATGGCCATTCATGAAAAAGCCATGCTGGTAACTAGTTCTTCTTCTTCGTAAAACCGCCAGCACGATCAGCAGCTTTGAACTCTCTTCCGTAAAGGACTTCCTGAGTAGTTGTCAGTGTTCTCTTGGAATTTTCATGGCGTTTCTTTTCCATAGGGAATCAGCTCCATTCTCTTGACTAAAATTAGCATGGTCAATGGGAGAGCATATCATACGGACCTGCAGGTGAAATTAGCAGTTTGGTGATAAATGGATAGGATTTTGGTGATGCTTGTTTTGTGGAAGAACCTCTTTTTGGCTGGAAAAAAAGGTTGGGTGAATAACAAGACGGAAAAGAGGCGACCCGGCTAGTAAAAAATGCACGCTCCACACGCAACTGTCCCCATCCCGCCTGCAAAGCATTTCCAACCGCACGTAAACCCCAAAGCGGCAGCCCGGCTCATGAAACAGCGAACCGCTTGCAGCCGATACACTCTGGTCATCAAGCTGCTCGAGCCCCTGCAAAACCCGATCCGCCGCTTGCCCCTCCCCCCATGCCGTTCCAAACTCCAATAGCAAAAGCCCGCCAAATCCTTGGCGGGCTGTGTTAGTCAAGCTTCCTTTAAATGATGCTCTTCCGCAAGGGAAGGAGTTCTCATTGTATAGAGTGTATATAAATCTTTCGAGATTTCATAAAGGCTGTAAATGTCTTGCCCGTTATTGATTTGATCGAGCAGCGCTTTTCTCGTGTCGTTGGCGTTCATTACATATGGAAGTTTTTCTGCGGCTTTCATGGAACGGACGTTGATTTTACGAATGCGGAGAAAAATCCGTTCAATGCCAAGCTCGTAAAAAAGTTCGTTAAAGAAAGCATCTTTGGCGGCCTGATTGTAGCCTTTGCCGTGGAAAGGCCTGCCAAGCCAGGTTCCAAGGAACCCGGCGTTTTCCTGAAGGTCAAAGAGGCTGATGGTCCCGATTGGAGAGCCCCATTCGTCGAGAATGGTCCGTGAAATCAATTCACTGCGCTCTTCGGCTTCGATTGTTTGCTTCGTTAAAAACAGGTATTCTTCGATGGATTCAGCTTTATGACGAACATAAGGGAAGACTTCAGGGTGTACCATGAGTTCATACAGCGCATGACTATCGTGAATGTCACGTTTTTTAAGCATCTTTCTCGCTCCCTCCAACATGAGGGCAGACGCGTAGCCTTAGCCCCACCCTCGAAATTTTTTAAATTAGCCAAAAAATTTCGGGGTGGGAATCGAACCCACTAGGACCGGTTAAACCGGTGGCGCACCATTTGCCTTCCCATTGATCCCAGGTCATGAAATTGTCATGTATAGCAAGGCTTTGTCAGCAAGCCATGCACTGATATCATACTCGAATTTCTTTAAAAAAGATACAACTTTTTTGCGGATTTTTATTGGTTTTTTTGGCCAATTTTTATCCCTTTTTTCGAGGCCCATACAGGGTCTTGGAAAACGAGATTTCCGTTTATCATTGTGCATTTTGGTTTGGCCAGATAGTGAAAAGGATGGTGGCTCCATAGAACGAGATCCGCGTCTTTTCCAGGCTCCAGGCTTCCGACCCTGTCATCGACTTGCAGATTGCGGGCTGCTGTAATGGTAATGCCTTCGATTGCTTTTTGTTCGTCAAAGCCTTCACGGACCGCAAGTGATGCTACAACGTTTAAGTATTGGATCGGGGTATACGGGTGATCGGTCGTTATGGATACCTCCACGCCTTTGTCGGCGAGGGCCTGGTACGTTTGCCAGCTTTTATTTTTTAATTCGACTTTGGACCGTCTTGTAAATGTCGGACCAACGCTGACCTTTGCGTGTTTTCCGGAAAACTCATCGGCAATGAGATGGCCTTCTGTACAATGTTCAATGCGGAAGTCGAGGCTGAATTCTTCCGCAAAGCGGATCGCAGAGAGGATGTCATCTGCTCGATGGGCATGTATGCGGACCGGAATTTCCCTTCGCAGTGCACGGCGAAGGGGCAGCGAACGGAAGTCTTCCTTCTCATCGCAAAACTTTGCATGATAAAAGGCTTCGCGCAGCATGCCCATGATTCCCATCCTGGTTATGGAGTCTTTGTTACCCTGGCTGTGAATGCGTTTCGGATTCTCGCCAAGGGCGATTTTAAGACCGGCCGTTTCCTTGATAAGCATATCGCTGATGTTCACTCCAGAGGTTTTAATGACAGATGTCGTTCCGCCGATTACATTGGCGCTCCCCGGCATAATATGAACGGTAGTAATGCCGTAGGTAATCGCATCCCGGAATCCGGAGTCAAGGGGATGCACACCGTCAAGCGCCCTGATATGCGGTGTCAGGGGTTCAACCGTTTCGTTCGCATCGTTACCGGCCCACCCTGTTCCCTCATCATACAGTCCTAAGTGGGTGTGAACGTCAATTAAACCGGGGAACAAATATTGGTCCTGGCAGTCAATGATGGTGCAATTTTCGAGTGCAGAAAGGTTTTTTCCTATTTTAGCGATTTTTCCATTTTTGACCAGAAGGTCGGAAGCGTACAGAATATCCGTGGTAACAGGGAAAATAGTAGCGTTCTTAAATAATGTGCAGGTCATCTTCTAGCTCCTAGTGAATATAAATTTTATCCATGAATGACCCCCGCTGAGGAAGCTTCACTTTCTTTTATTTTATTATGTCTGAGAGCGCGCGTTCAAGTTCAGGGAAAATAAAAGAATAGCCGCTTTGAATCGCTTTTTTCGGCAATACCCGCTGCCCCTCCAGAAGAAGGATGCTCATTTCGCCCAGCGCAAGCTTAATGGCGCTGCTTGGAGCAGGAAGCCAGTGAGGCCGGTTTAATGCTTCTCCCAGCTTTTGTCCGAAGGTTTCCATTTGTGCCGGATTTGGAGCGGTCATATTGACGGGTCCGCTGATCTCCTTGTGTTGGATAATATGGCCGATCATTCCTGCGATATCGGTTACATGAATCCAGGACATCCATTGCTTCCCGGACCCAAGCGGACCCCCGCCGTAGAACTTGTACGGCAGGATCATTTTCTGAAGCACGCCGCCTTCACCGAGCACGATTCCGAAGCGGGCATAAACGGTTCTTATTCCGAGGTCTCTGATCATGGATGCTTCCTGTTCCCATCTTTGAACCGTGCTTGAAAGAAAATCCTCATCGGTTGTTTTGGATTCTTCAGTAAAAGTCTCCTGCTCAGATGTACCGTAGATTCCTATTGCACTCGCGTTAATAAAAACCTCCGGCTTCTTGCTTAGCTGATTTAGTAATTTATACGTTTCCCGTGTTGATTGCACACGGCTTTCAACTATTTCCTGTTTGTTTTCTTCAGTCCATTTTGTGCTGATTGATTTTCCGGCAAGGTTAATCATGACATCCGTGCCTTCTAAATGCGGAGCGGGATTTGCGCCGTCCTTCATCCACTGAACATATTCGATGTTCCCATAGCCTTCCTTTTCGCTCCTGGACAGTATGATCACCTGATGTCCTTCGCGTGCAAAGTACTGGGCGATATGCCTGCCTACAAAACCGGATCCTCCTGCGATTGCAATTTTCATAATAATCACCTCGCGTTAGTATTTTAAGCTGCACTTTATAAGCTCTACCCTGCCTCTATTATGATAAACGTATGATAAAATAAGGGAGAGGTGTTGAGGATGGCTTTTATTACAAAAATAACGTCCCAGCAAAAAAATGCTGAACGGTACAACGTTTATTTAGATGCTGGAAAAGGCGAAGAGTTCGGTTTTGGCGTGGACGAGCACACGCTCATTAAATATGGGCTTGCAAAAGGAAAAGAACTCTCCGATTTGGACGTGGCTGAAATCTGCTCAGGCGATCAAGTCCGTAAAGCATACAACTCTGCCTTGAATTTCCTTAGCTATAGAATGCGCTCCGGCGCTGAAATCAGGGAGCACCTTGAGAAAAAGGAATTTGCGGCTGAGGTCATTCAGGAAGTGCTGCATCAGCTTGAACACTCGGACCTTGTGAATGATCATCAGTTTGCAGACGCGTATACAAGGACGCAGTGGCAGACCTCCGGAAAAGGTCCCGATGTCATCAGGCAGGAGCTGATCAAAAAAGGAATTGCTCCGCTTGATATCGAACAGGCTCTCTCTTTGTATGCCCATGAAGAGCAGCGTGACGCCGCTATGGTCCACGCTGAAAAGTTCTTGAAAAAGAACCACGGGGTTTCAAGCTTTCAGGTCCGGAAAAAACTTGAACAGCTTCTTGTCAGGAAAGGGTTTAGCTTTAATCTGACTTCTGAAATACTGCAGTCTCTTGAGTACGGCAATGATCAGGAGCAGGAAAAAGAAGCCCTTGTACGGCAGGCGAATAAAGTCATTTCAAAATACAATAAAGGGAACGACTTTGAATACAGGCAAAAAATGAAGCAGTATTTATACCGAAAGGGTTTTAGCATTGCACTGATTGAAGAGTATTTGAACAGCCCGGAGGACTTTATACATGAGTAAGTATTCGCTTTATTTACGCTGATTCCTGTTTATGAAACACATTAGGAGGAGCAAGGATGGAAACCAAAAGATACAGTGACATGACAGAGTACGAATTAAAAACAGAAATTGCCTCTTTAAAAGAAAAAGCAAGGAAAGCGGAGCAAATGGGGATGGTGAACGAATTTGCCGTGCTGGACCGGAAAATTTCCATGGCCCGTTCCTATATGCTTAACCCTGCTGACTATAAAGCGGGAGATGAACTTGAAATAGAAGGGGCACCGGGAGAAATATTTAAGATTGTTTATATGAATGGGATTTTTGCGTGGGGCCACCGTCTCGCAGCGCCGGATCATGAAGAAGCCCTGCCCATTTCTGTCCTTATCCGTCAGTAATAGCCGGCCGCAAATCAGGCGGCCGGCCACGGTTTTAAGACTGTTTGCGGGTCTGGTTTTTTAAAATAACCAAATCCTGCGTCATTTGGGTTTCTCCGTTTACCTGTGAATGGGCATGCTTCGGGTTCGCCCATGGCTGCGGATACGCTTTTGTTTTAGATGAATAAAAATGGTCATAGGATGGTTTGTGATTGCCCAATCGAATCAGCCTCCGCGTCTTAGACTAGTTGGAATCTTCTCGTTGGCCGGAGGCCCTCATGCGCTCCTGGGGATGGTCGTTAATCGAGCCGTCCGCGCGTTTAGAGGCATATGCGCCTTTAGCACGCGCTTCTCCTTCAGAACGTGCTGCAATAGGGAAATCCTTTGCTTTGTTCCTCAATCGAACCGCCTCCAATGATTGCTTCTTTTGCTTCAGAAGCATACCATTATTATGAACCAGCTGATTTGTTTTATGATTAGTACATACAGGCAGGATTGCCTGCAAAAAAGGAGGTGCTCTTTGCATGGGACCTTACCATGAGCGTCTGACGGACTTGCTGCTTTTAAAAAATGAATCCCTTGCGTATGCACAGGCCAGAGCATGGGTAGAACTGCTTTGGGAGGATTTTGAAGCCACCTATGCCAAAGCCGGTGAAAAGTACAGGGGAAAAGAAATGACTGAGGCAATTGTCCAAAAATGGATTGAACAATACGGCCCTCGCCTGCATGAATTTGTGGCAACAAATCCGAAATACAGACATTTGCTTAACCAGGATGATTACTTGAAACATTAAGAAAGGCAGAGCCCGGAAACGGGTCTGCCTTTTAATCAGGGACAATATGGAGCTTTTTCCTCAATTTTTCTTCGCTGAAAATCCATCCAGTGTACGAGCTGACAATTTCCAGGCTGCTGTCAAGCTGTACGATGGCAACGAACGGATAGTAGCCTTTGCTTCGGTAGCGCAAATCGATAAACCGTACTTCGTAATGATCGGAGTATTCTTCCACTTCCCACCGGTAAACAGGAGAGAAGGAGAGAAAGGCTGAAATGTTGTGGTCTTCTTCAGCTGCCCTGATCATATCGGTCTGCGGAACTGGAACGCGGTCAAACTCATCCAGGACGGTAAGCTTTCCTTTTGCATGACGCGCCACATAAAAATGGGTCCTGGTTGTAATGGCTAAATGCCAGTCCCGGAATCTCAATGTAGGAGAAATCGTGATGTCCGTTATTTCATTGAATCGTTCGCGTATTTCGTGAACGATTTTCTTATTCATAACATACCGCAGAACATAATATCCTGCCAGCACAGCAAACATTACAGCAAACGTATACCCCTGCGGCGCACCGAGGATCCAGGCGGTGATGGCTATTCCGTGTATGGAAAAGATAATCGGGTCAAAGGTGTTAATCAGCCCGAGCGCAATCCATTTATGCGAAAACGGCCTTAATGCCTGTGTGCCATAAGCGTTGAAAATATCTACAAAAACGTGCAGGGCCACAGCTATGAATGTCCAAAGAGCCAGATGAAGCAAATCAATCCCCGGATAAAGTAAATAGATCAGCGCTGTAATCAGAACCGACCAAATTAAGACAGCTGGCATGGAATGGGTGATTCCGCGGTGGTTCCTGATATAGACAGCATTATTGCGAAGTTTTAAAATAGTATCCAGGTCCGGTGCCTGCGAGCCGATAATAGCCGCTGCCATGACGGCGTGGGAAGCCGCAGGGTCACTTCCTATTAAGGGATCAAGAGTTGCCGCCCCTCCAAGGGCAATCCCCATGACTACGTGGGTGGCAGTATCCATATCATCCCTCCCAGCTCATTTTTTTCGAATTATTGGGACGCTGGTCCCGGCAATGCTGAAGAGTTTTATTCATTCTACAGCTATGTTTCCCATTTTAGAATAAATCTTAACATCTGGAGGCTCCACCATGAAAACCATTTTATCTGACTTTCCTATAGATTCCTTTCAAAAAGATTTGATTGGCTGGTTCCAAAAAGAACAGAGGATTCTGCCGTGGCGTGAAAACTCGGATCCATACCGGGTCTGGGTGTCTGAAATCATGCTTCAGCAGACACGGGTTGATACGGTCATTCCTTATTTTCTTAATTTTATGGAAAAATTCCCTGATATCGAGTCTCTTGCGAAAGCGGATGAAGAGCAGGTCATGAAGGCATGGGAAGGGCTGGGCTATTACTCGAGAGTCCGCAACCTGCAGTTTGCTGTCAGAGAAGTCAGCGAAGCATATGACGGCATCGTTCCTGCTGATCCCGGAAAATTTGGGGAACTAAAAGGGGTCGGCCCCTATACGAAAGGGGCTGTCATGAGCATTGCCTACAATATTCCAGAACCTGCAGTGGATGGGAATGTGATGAGGGTAATGTCCAGAATTCTTCTTATTGATGAAGATATCGCCAAGCCAAAAACGAGAAAGCTGTTTGATACGGCTATTAGAGAGGTCATTTCAAAGGACAATCCGTCCGATTTCAACCAGGCACTAATGGAACTAGGCGCCCTCATATGCACGCCGTCCTCGCCATCGTGTCTGCTGTGCCCCGTAAGAGAGCACTGTCAGGCATTTGCAGAAGGGAGGCAGCACGAGCTTCCTGTCAAAAGCAAAAAGAAAAAGCAGAAATCCATGCTCATGGCTGCTGCAGTTTTACGGGACAGCTCAGGCAGCTATTGGATCCGCAAACGGCCTTCCGAGGGCCTTCTGGCCAATCTTTGGGAGTTTCCAAACTGTGAAACCGTATCTGATACGCTGACTCAAAAGGAAGAGCTCGAAACATATTTAATCAGAGAACTTGAAGCCATACCTGAACTGAATCCTGTGGAAGGTGTCATACAGCACGTTTTCAGCCATCTGATATGGAATATCGCCCTGTTTGCAGGAATCGTTGAAAACGTAAAAGAAGGAAGCGGGCTCGTAAAGGTTACAGAAGAAGAAATGAAACAGTACGCATTTCCAATACCCCACCAAAAAATTTTCAAGCTTTATTTAGAAAAGGAAAACAAATAAGGGTAGGGCTTGTCTGAAAAGTCCTTTTGCGATGAAAAATCCCCGGGTCAGCTGCAAAGCATTCCGGGGGATTTTTGTAAAAATGGCCCGTGATGGAAGCGGAAGGTGCCAATCCGGGATAGAGCAGAGGAACGGGAAAGACCCCGCTTTGGAGAAGCGGCAGGCCAGCCCGCTCGACTCTGAGCAGTCAGGAGAAGGAATCAGCGAGAACAGCCAAATTTAATAAACTGGGAGCTCTCAATCATAACTGATTCGTGTACCGTGCGTATAATCGGCTTCGTTTCTTTTCATTCCGCCCCGTTCTTCGATCTCCTGCATGATTTCTCTGTGTATGGTCAGGCCTTCTGAATTCATGTAGGGAAGGATCTGCTGAAGCGAATGGTGAAAATAGGCGAGTTCTTCGTCTTTCCAGTCCCGCTTGCGGATCATGGAAAGCTCTGTCATATCGCGTCCTACATACATTTGCTGTGTCTCCTTGCATATTATGGCGTAATAAACATATTGTTTGATACAATAAACATATCTATTCGAAAGAAAAGAGGATTATTAATGGCACAAAATCGAGTCGCATTAGTAACAGGAAGCAGCAGAGGAATAGGAAAGGCAATTGCATTAAACTTGGCAAAGCAGGGATACCATATTGTCATTAACTATGCAAGAAGCAAACAGGCTGCTCTTGAAACCGCTGAAGAAATTGAAAAACTGGGTGTGAAAACTCTGGTTGTGAAGGCAAATGTAGGAAAAGTAGATAAAATCAAAGACTTGTTTGAGCAGATTGATTTAACGTTTGGACGCCTGGATGTATTTATCAATAACGCTGCTTCAGGTGTATTAAGGCCATTGATGGACTTAGAGGAAAATCACTGGGACTGGACGATGGACATTAATAGCAAGGCGCTCCTGTTTTGCGCACAGGAAGCGGCAAAGCGGATGGATGAAACAGGAGGCAAAATCGTGAGCATCAGCTCGCTCGGTTCGATCCGGGTACTTGAAAACTATACGACAGTCGGAGTGTCGAAGGCGGCTCTAGAAGCCCTTACCCGTTATCTGGCGGTTGAACTGGCATCCCGAAACATCGTCGTAAACGCTGTTTCAGGCGGAGCCGTGGATACGGAAGCGCTAAAGCATTTTCCGAATCGGGAAGAGCTGCTGCAGGATGCAATTTCTAAAACACCTGCGGGCCGTATGGTGGAAATCGAAGATATTGTGAATGCCGTTGATTTTCTTGTTTCCGATCAATCCTGGATGATCAGGGGACAGACGCTTATAGTGGACGGCGGCAGATCCCTGCTCGTCTGACTGAAAGAAAACACCTTCCAGAGCCAGGCGAAAAAAGTTTTATAATATATCGCATATAACTTACCTCCGCGGGACAACATAATTTTCGTGGAGGTGATTACAATGGCAAACAACCAAAACCAACAACAACAACAAGCTGGTAAAACTGCTTCAGGTACAAACGTACAACATGTTAAGCAGCAAAATCAGCAAGCTTCTCAGGGACAATACGGAACTGAGTACGCTTCTGAAACAGATGCTCAGCACGTGAAAAAGTATAACCAGCAAGCAGAAGCAAACAAATCTAAAAACAGCTAATTCACACCACTGAATGCAGAAATGCATGAGGGGCCGCCTGCAAGAATTGTGCTTATTTCCGCTGCTTTGTACAAGGGCCGCTTAATCGTGAGCGGGTCCGGCTGCAAAGGGAGAGAAAGGACGGCTTGCATATGGGCGGCCTCTTTTCATTTTTCAGAAGTCAAAAACAGATTTATTCAGGCTGATCCGACAAAATCTTTCACCTTTCTGCCTTTTCTTCTAAAGGAGCCCGGATAACGCAAAA
The DNA here is from genome assembly GCF_050107715.1 of Metabacillus sp. 84. NCBI lineage: Bacteria > Bacillati > Bacillota > Bacilli > Caryophanales > Bacillaceae > Metabacillus > Metabacillus sp. 84. The sequence goes on from NZ_JBNILN010000012.1 coordinate 63,603, forward strand.
CGAATATATAGGGGAATAGAAGCCGGATTGGGAGAGGGGCTCACTTATGAGCAAATTTGACGTTCTTGTCGGCGAGCAGCTTAAGACAATGGACAGGCTGCTTGAGCTTCAAAACGAAGTCGAGCGCTGCCAAAAAATTGAAAGAGAGCTTGAAAGGCTTCAGAAGAAGGACAAGCTCATGGTTGTCCAGGAAGAAATTCAGCTGATGAAAGCAGAGCTTCACTTTATTCAGCAAACGTTTGAAAGACAGACGGAGGACGTTATCAGATCCTACAAAAATCACCCGGTATGGGAACAATAGGCACGATGAAGGTCATGGTCTTGCAGAAACTCGAGTTTCTGCCGGTATGGCCTTTTGTTTTCTTTTTCAATCGACTAACTGTATAATGAAAAGAAATATGAATTCAGGCTTCTTGAAATGGACGGAAATCTTTCAGGAGCTGCTTCAAAGGATGGCGAATAAAGATGGGCTTACCGGCGGAAGGAGAAAAAATACAAATACATAGCTATAAGCACAACGGCAAGCTGCATCGAATCTGGGAAGAAACGATGATTCTGAAGGGTACGGATAACCTGATTATCGGCGGCAATGACAGAACGACTGTTGTGGAATCAGATGGACGGACATGGGTTACGAGAGAGCCCGCCATTTGTTATTTTCATGCTAAGCATTGGTTTAATATAATCGGTATGCTTCGTGAGGACGGGGTCTATTATTATTGCAACATCAGTTCCCCTTTTGTATGGGATGAGGAAGCGGTGAAATACATCGATTATGATCTGGATGTAAAAGTTTTTCCGGATAAATCTTATATCCTCCTGGATGAGGATGAGTATGAAACGCATAAAAGAGAAATGAAATATCCTGGTGTCATTGACCTCATTCTCAGGAAAAATGTAGATAGGCTGCTTGACTGGATACAAAATGGAGAAGGTCCATTTTCTGCTGAATTTATCGATACGTGGTACGAGCAGTATTTAAGATATTCGAGATAAAAATGCCTGTTGGAATGGTTCAGCAGGCTTTTTGCTTGCATAAGGAACACGTGCTTCTGGGTTATCGTCATCATGGGGGTTGAATAATGGGTTCAATAAAGCGTTATATGGAATTTGTTAAGCCTTATAAATGGCACATCACGGGGACGGTTGCAATTGGAATCGTAAAATTTGCAATCCCTCTCCTGATTCCGCTTTTAATTAAATATGTAGTGGATGACATTGTCGGAGGCTCTGGTACAGCCGAGGAAAAAACAGAGCATTTATTTACCATTTTAGGTGTGATGTTCGGGGTATTCGTTGTGATGCGGCCGCCTGTGGAGTATTACCGGCAGTATCTCGCCCAGCTGGCTTCAAACAAAATCTTGTTTGATATAAGGGATCAGCTTTTTACCCACCTGCAGAAACTCAGTTTGAAATATTACGCCAACACCCGGGGCGGAGAAATCATTTCCCGGGTTATAAACGATGTGGAACAGACCAAAAACTTTGTCATGACCGGCCTGATGAATGTTTGGCTTGATATTGTAACCATCATCATTGCCATTGCCATCATGCTGACGATGGATATTCCGCTCACACTTGTTTCCATCATGCTTTTCCCGCTGTACGGGTTTTCCGTCAAATTCTTCTATGGAAAGCTTCGTCATCTGACGAAGGTGCGTTCACAGGCACTGGCTGAAGTTCAAGGGCATTTGCATGAACGGGTACAGGGGATGGCGGTTATTCGCAGCTTTGCGATTGAGGACCATGAGCAGCGTCAGTTTGCAGACGAAAACGGCAACTTTCTGCAAAAAGCAATCGATCATACAAGCTGGAACGCCAAAACGTTTGCTGTCGTGAATACCATTACGGATGCAGCTCCGCTCATTGTCATTGCGTATGCAGGGTATCAGGTAATTCACGGACACCTTTCAGTTGGAACGTTGGTTGCCTTTATCGCTTACACCGAACGGCTATACGGACCGCTAAGAAGGCTGATCAATTCCTCCACCCTGCTAACCCAGGCTTTCGCTTCGATGGACCGCGTTTTTGAGTTCATGGATGAACCGTATGATATCCAGGATAAGCCCGATGCAGTTAAAGCGGAGAATGTAAAAGGGCAGCTTCAATTTGATCATGTAACCTTTCAATACGATCAGGAAGAGGCAAAGGTCCTTGACGATGTAAGCCTGGAAGCGAAAAAGGGGGAAACAGTTGCCCTTGTTGGGATGAGCGGCGGGGGGAAATCCACCCTCGTCAGCCTGATTCCAAGATTCTATGATGTGACGGGTGGCAGAATTACGCTTGACGGAAAGGATATCCGGGACTATGAAGCAACAAGCCTTAGAGGTCAAATCGGCATGGTGCTGCAGGATACATTCCTCTTTTCCCACACCGTTAAAGAAAATATCCTAATCGGGAAACCGAACGCAACGGATGAGGAAATGGTTGAGGCGGCAAAAGCAGCCAATGCCCATGATTTCATCATGAAGCTTCCTAAAGGATACGAGACCAGGGTGGGAGAACGCGGAGTGAAGCTATCCGGAGGGCAAAAGCAGAGGGTTTCCATTGCGCGAGTTTTCCTGAAAAATCCGCCGATCCTTGTCATGGACGAAGCAACAAGCGCCCTCGATCTGGAAAGCGAGCATCTTATTCAAGAAGCGCTGGAAAAGCTTTCTAAAGACCGCACCACCTTCATAGTTGCTCACCGTCTTTCCACCATTACCCATGCAGGACAGATTGTGCTGATGGAGCACGGGAAAATAGCTGAAAAAGGAACCCACCAGGAATTGATGGCGAAAAAAGGATTGTATTATAACCTCTTCCAGATTCAGCAGCTTGATTTGTGAAGAGCTAATACGATAAAACTTCATAACTGCGCGCTCGAGCAGGACCACCCCAGAAGGCAATTATGCTGAGGGTGGTCTTTCATTTTGATAAAGGAAGAGCTGGCTGGAATTTGCTTTCCACAGATCATATAATATGTGATTGAAAAATCACCGTAAAAAGATAATTCAAATTTCCTTTTTTACGTTCTGAAAGACTGCATTCGAATTTTTCCAGATGTCATGATTGATCGCTTGAACGCATAAGCATAAAGTACCTTATATGGAAAAAATTACTTATAAATATAGGATGATTCTAACAAGATTCAATATAATCCCTTATCGGAATATAGGCTAATACACCCTATTTATTCTGAATATTTACACTAATCAAAAAGTTTGATATATTATTGAAATATAAAGCTAGCTTGCATTTTCCACTATCTAAAAGTCTGCTGCATCTTCTACATAATTTAAGTACGGTTCCGATCCCCGAGCATTTTTTTAAAGTGTTCGTAAACCTGGCTGCTTATTGCAGCTAACATCCGTTTACTTATCCAAGAGCGGGGCAGTGGGCCTTCTCTTAGCTTTGCCGCTTTGGGGGACGCACCTGTCCCGCTCCTCTTAACCCAGAGTCTCACGCCTAGCGCACATCAACTCCATGCATTAGCAAAGCCTTTTGAAAATAGTTTCTTATCAGGGAAAGGCCAAAACCCGGGATGGCCGGCTGAGAAAGCCGGTTTCACGTTTTGCCCTGCCTGCAAAAGCAGGTTAATCCGGTTCTGTTCAAAACCGAATACATAGTCCGAAGGGGGCGATGTTTTTTGAAAAAAAATACAGTTTTGTCCGTCCGCGGTCTTTCAGTAGGCTTCAAAAGAGATGCATCTGTTGTGGATGTGGTAAAGTCCATTGATCTTACGCTCAACGAAGGGGAAGTACTGGGGATTGTTGGTGAGTCCGGGTGCGGTAAAAGTGTGGCTTCAATGGCCATGATGGGACTGCTGCCAAAAACTTCTGCGGTTAGAGGTGAAATTTTTTACAAGGACAAAAATCTCCTCAATGAAAAGGAGGCCTCACTCAGGAAAATAAGGGGAAATGAGATGGCGATGATTTTCCAGGAGCCGATGACGTCATTGAATCCGCTCCTGAAAATTGGCGAGCAGCTTATGGAAGCATACAGGATTCATAAGCGATGCTCAAAGAAGGAGGCAAGAAATCAGGCGGTGGAAATGCTGAGACTTGTTGGGATGCCGAGGCCTGAAGCACTGCTCAGCGACTATCCGCACCAGCTTTCAGGAGGCATGCGCCAGCGTGTGATGATTGCAATGGCGATGATATGCAGGCCTGGAGTACTCATCGCTGATGAGCCGACAACGGCATTGGACGTTACAATTCAATCTCAGATTTTAGCTTTGATGAAGGATCTGAATAAAAAAATGAACACCTCTATCCTCCTGATCACTCACGATTTAGGGGTGGTGGCTCAAGTATGTGACCGTGTTGCGATTATGTATGCAGGACAGATTGCAGAAGAAGGAGATGTTAATGCGATTTTTTCATCTCCAAAGCACCCTTATACAAGGGGGCTTCTCCAATCTGTTCCAGATATCCGGACAAAAAAGGAAAAGCTTTTTTCCATCGAAGGCCAGGTTCCAAAGCCCGGAAGCATTAAGAAAGGCTGTCCGTTTGCCAACCGGTGTGAATTTGTTCAGCCGGTATGTCTTGAGGAAGATCCGGTCTTGATTGAACACGGCCAGCAGAAGGTTCGGTGCTGGCTCTACAAAGAGGAGGTTGCGTTGCTTGAGTCAGCCATTGCTAGAGATTGAAGACTTAAAAAAAGTGTATACGAGCCACAAAGGGGTTTTAAAACGCACTAGGACTGATGTAACCGCGGTCGATGGCATCGGACTCAGCATAAAAACCGGTGAAACACTGGGAGTGGTGGGAGAATCAGGCTGCGGGAAATCGACACTCGGCCGTCTGATCACAAGACTGACTGAGCCGACTTCCGGAGCGGTCCGGTTCGATGGACAATCTCTCTTTGAACTAAATCAAAGGGAAATGAAGGCAGTCAGGCGGGACATGCAAATGGTGTTTCAGGATCCCTATGCGTCCCTGAATCCGAGGCAGCAGGTTCAGTCCATTTTGGAAGAACCGCTGATCGTCCATAAAATAGGATCCAAGAGTGAAAGAAAAGACAAGGTCGCCGAGATCATGAAAATTGCAGGGTTTGACCCGGACCTCGGAAATAGATACCCACACCAATTCAGCGGTGGGCAAAGGCAGCGGATTGGAATTGCCAGAGCGCTTATGACAAACCCAAAGCTGATCATTGCGGATGAGCCGGTATCAGCACTTGATGTGTCCATTCAGGCTCAGATTCTGAATCTGCTAACGGAGCTGCAGGGAACCTTTTCACTGACCTATCTATTTATCTCCCATGATCTGGGGGTTGTCAGACATATCAGCGACCGGGTTGCGGTGATGTATCTTGGCAGGCTGGCGGAGCTTTCAGACAGTGAATCAATGTACCGGAACCCGCTGCATCCATATACGGAAGCTCTGCTTTCGAGTGTACCGGTTGCTGAACCTGCAGGAAGGCAGGAACCGATTGTCATAAAAGGAGACATGCCGAATCCCGCCAATCCTCCTGCAGGGTGTGCGTTCCATACCAGATGCCCGAAAGTGATGGACATTTGCAAAAAAGTGAAGCCGGATCTTTTTCCGGCAGGGGAAGGTCGTTTCGCTGCCTGCCATTTGTACGCATGAGCAGCGTGAATGATAGATAAGGCCAACACAATAGGGGGGAAACAAATGGTGAGAAGGAAAAGTTCCAGGGTTGCGGTCATTTTCATTCTTATTCTTTCACTCGTGCTATCCGCATGCAGCAATTCAGCCGGCGGGGATGGCGAAGGCGGAGAAAAAGCAAACGGGAAAGATACGCTCATTTATGGAAGGGGCGGGGATTCCACTTCACTCGATCCGATTACGACAACTGAAGGGGAAGCATTTAAGGTAACAGAGAATATTTATGAAAGTCTATTAAGCTACAGCGAAAAAGATACAACGATTGAAGCTGGTCTTGCGGAGAAATGGGAAACCTCCGAAGATGGTCTGACTTATACCTTCCAATTGCGGAAAGGGGTTAAATTTCACGATGGCACGGATTTTAATGCCGAAGCCGTTGTATTCAATTTTGACCGCTGGATGAACGGAGATGCAGAAAAATTCCCGTATTATACAATGTTCGGAGGGTTTAAAAAGGATGAAGGACATGTCATTCAGGAAGTGAAGGCGGTGGATGAACATACTGTAGAATTTAAACTGAAGCGTCCGCAGGCACCATTCCTTAAAAATGTAGCAATGTCTCCGTTCGGAATCGCCAGTCCCGCTGCGGTTGAAAAATATGGTGATGATTTAAGAGCAAACCCTGTCGGTACAGGCCCCTTTAAGTTTGTCGAATGGAAAGCTAATGACCGGATTGTGCTTGAGAAATACGAGGATTACTGGATGGAAGGCTTTCCAAAGCTGAAACAGGTCGTATTTAAAACCATTCCGGAAAATTCAGCAAGGCTGAATGCCCTGCAAACAGGAGAAATTGATTTAATGGATGGCTTAAATCCATCTGATCTTTCTAAAGTAAAAGGCGATCAAAATCTTCAGCTGTTTGAACGGCCTTCCATGAACGTAGGGTATGTAGGGTTAAATGTGACAAGGAAGCCGCTTGATAATAAGCTGGTCAGACAGGCGCTAAACCATGCAGTCGACAAAAAAGCCATTATTGACTCTTTCTACGGAGGTTTTGCTGAGCCCGCGAAAAACCCGATGCCTCCATCACTCGAAGGATATGATGATTCGATTGAAGAATATCCATATGATCCTGAAAAAGCAAAGGCTTTGCTCAAGGAAGCAGGCTTTGCGGATGGATTTGAAATGGAGCTGTGGGCCATGCCGGTAGCGCGTCCCTATATGCCGGAAGGAATGAAAATTGCCGAGGTGCTGCAGTCAAGCTTTGAAAAAATCGGTGTTAAATCTAAGATCGTAACGTATGACTGGCCGACTTATCTGGATAAAGCCAGCAAGGGGGAGGCCGACTCGTTCCTGCTGGGCTGGACGGGAGATAATGGAGATCCGGACAACTTCATTTATACCCTTCTGGATAAAGACAGTATTGGAAGCAACAATTACACTTACTACGGTAATCCGGAGCTGCATGACATTCTGATCGAAGCACAGACAGAGACGGACCAGGAAAAACGCAACGAGCTTTATAAAAAAGCTCAAGCGATTGTGCACGATGAATCCCCTTGGATACCGCTTGTCCACTCAACACCGATGATGGCGGGGATGTCGGATATCGCTAACTTTGTTCCGCATCCAACAGGCACGGATCTCTTTACAAAAGTCGAATTTAAGTAACGTATGAAAAGGGAGGAGTGCAAGCTCCTCCCTTTTTTAAAACGCTGACCATCAGATCGCTTGACGGCTGCGAAGATTCACCGACTCTCATCAAAAGGAATCATCGTGTTTGAAAACATAATGGAAGGAGATGCGGGTATGCTGTCTTATTCCCTTAAGCGCATCGGAATGCTGGTGCCGGTTCTGCTTGGTATGACCATCATCGTTTTTGCCATCATACGGGCCATTCCCGGGGACCCGGCCCAGGTTATTTTAGGGCAAAGGGCGACAGAGGAAGCCGTCCAGCAGCTGACGGTAAAACTTGGACTTGATCAGCCCGTTTATATGCAGTACGGTTCTTATCTGCTTGATTTGCTCTCAGGAAATTTAGGAGAATCCATCCGTACCGGAGAAGCCATTACAAAAGAAATAATGCCCTATCTGGCAGCCACTGCTGAGCTGACTGTATTTGCAATGGTGGTTGCCATCGCAGTCGGGGTCAATGCGGGAATCATCAGCGCCTGGTTTCAGCGGTCCTGGTTCGACTACCTTGCTATGATGATCGCACTGATCGGAATTTCCATGCCGATTTTCTGGCTTGGATTGATGGAACAATGGTTCTTCTCCATTCAGCTTGACTGGCTGCCCACAACAGGCCGGGAAAATATACGGAATCCTGTTGATTCCATCACAAATTTATATTTAATCGACACCCTTATTCAAGGGAGATTCGATCAGTTTGGGGAAGTATTTAAGCATTTAATCCTTCCGGGCACCGCACTGGCGACAATTCCGATGGCGATTATCGCAAGAATTACCCGTTCAAGCATGATTGAAGTGCTGAATGCTGATTACATAAGGACTGCCCGTGCAAAGGGCTTAAGAATGAGCTGGGTCGTATACCGCCATGCATTGAAGAATGCCGTTATTCCGATTTTGACAGTCATTGGCCTGCAGACCGGCCTGCTGCTCGGCGGAGCCATCCTCACTGAGACCATTTTCGGCTGGCCGGGCCTCGGACGATATGTTGTGGAAGCCATCGGCTACCGCGATTATCCGGTCATCCAGTCTGGAATCCTGGTCATTGCACTCATCTTTGTACTAGTCAATCTGGTCGTGGATCTGCTGTATGCAGCCATAGATCCTCGTATTAAATACTAAGGAGGGGATCATCTTGGGAGAACCGCAGCTGACGGCACCTGTTCAGCCTCACGAAGAAAAACCGCTAAGCCCGTTTCAGGAAGGACTCCGCTCGTTTGTAAAAAACAAAATCGCGGTGGCAGGTACAGGGATTGTCCTGTTTTTTATCCTCGTTGCGATTTTGTCGCCGCTGATTGCACCTTACGGGATTAACGAGCAGGACTTAACCAAACGCCTTTTGCCGCCTTCATCAGAGCATTGGCTTGGCACAGATGACTTTGGTAGGGATATTTTCTCAAGAGTCGTCCATGGAGCGAAAATATCATTATTTGTCGGTTTTTTCGCTGTCCTCGGCTCCGTAATCATTGGCTGCCTTCTCGGGATCATTGCCGGCTATTATGGCAAATGGGCAGACACTATTATTTCAAGGCTGTTTGATATTATGCTCGCCTTCCCTAGTATTCTGCTTGCCATTGCCATTATTTCTGTTCTCGGTCCATCGCTGCAAAATGCATTAATCGCCATCGCCATTATAAACATCCCGAACTTCGGGCGCCTTCTTCGTGCTAAAGTACTGAGCGTGAAAGAGGAGGACTATATAATGGCCGCCAAATCAATTGGGATGAAGGATTCGCGCATCCTGCTGAGGCATGTCCTGCCAAACAGCTTTTCTCCAATCATCGTACAGGCAAGCTTGGCGGTTGCTACAGCCATCATTGAAGCGGCTGCCCTTGGTTTTCTTGGCCTGGGCGCTCAGGCTCCGAGCCCGGAATGGGGAAAAATGCTTTCAGATTCCAAGCAGTATTTGATTCAGGCTCCCTGGACAATGGTCTTTCCCGGCCTGGCCATTATGCTGACGGTCCTCGGGTTTAATCTAATGGGGGACGGACTGAGAGATGCTCTGGACCCAAAATCAAAGAACTGATTGAGTTTAATTGAGATGGAATCCGGCGGAGCTGACAGGCTTTGCCGGATTTTCTGGTGAAATGGATAGATACCGAACTGTGCGGAGGTTAAGGAAAATTGAAACATTCCAAGTATGAGGAGTTTATTAAGATAGCTAGAAAATTTAAATGAATTAGGAATTATAACGGAACAAGACTGGAATGCTCGGGATTTGGATATTCATGTACCCGGTGATAAGAGAGGGTGGGCAGTGCCGCCGGAACTGTCTATATATAACTGGAAGGCAATTGTTAGCTTAATGATTTCAATGGACTACGCTTTAATTGATTTACATGAGCATGAGTTTTCTAAAGAAGGATTATCAGCTGAATTTGGAGTCATTAATACTTTGCCGGAGTTCGCGGGAGTGAAGCTAGAGGATTTAGAGCTGCATCAGGACGGAGACGCAGCGTATTATTTGCTTAACCCTGAGCAATACTTACGTGTTTATGCTGCTTCATCCAAGGATCGCTATCGGGCTGATCGAAACAATAATAAGGATGCTGAGAAGATAGCGTTTCTAGAGCGTTTGATACTTTCGTAAAGCCTATGTGAAGGATGGGGTGTGATCAGTCTGCTCGTTTTCCTGATCACAGGGTTCGGTAGCCGGATTACGTACAGGCATCGCTGTGAGATTTTTGACGTATTCTGTCGAAAAGTCTTTATATCAAAAGTACGGACAATAAATGACCGGATACGGACAATATAATTTTATTTCGGACAATAAATGACCGGATACGGACAATAAATGACAGAATACGGACAATAAATAAAATTCCGGCCGAGAGCCCGTCTAATTCCTCTAAATATTGAGGGTAAATTAGTTCATTATACGATCATTTCGATCCATTAAATTAAAATTCAGCTGATCTCCTCTTGGTAAGTGTCTTTCAGCAGCGTAAAAATAATCAAAACTGGCTGAACATAGCCCCCGCTTAACGCCCTCCTAGGCAAAGCGGCTACAGACAAGTTCACAACTGTAACAATTGAATCGAAAATGCAGCTTAAAACCAAGAAATGCAGAATCAATTTGTCATATTTGCAGGAAAAAAATACAGATCCCCGGTAAAAATGGATGCATAAAAAAATCGAGTACAAAATCTATGTGATTTCGTACTCGATTGTATTATTCTTTCGTCTCGCTGATCTCAATTTCATTTTCATCCTTATGGTAGCTCTGAAAGCTGTTGATCAAAGTATCAAGGTGTTCGAGCTGCTCGCTGTAGTCAAGAATGTTTGCTACGAGCGGTAGCATGTGGTAAAAGCAGGCGGGATCATGGCATTGATTCTGATATTTCATGAATTCATCCACGAGATCCCGTTTATGAAATAAACCTTCCTGTATCAATTCATTCGGTGTTTCCGTTTTGATTTTGCCGATAAATTTCAGTAAAATGCGTTCGTGATAGCTGAGCAGATAATCAAGCTCCGTTATAATGATTTGCTGAAGCTCCGGAGAGGTCATATGCAGTTCATTTTCCAGACGGTGAAGCTTTTTAAGCGTGTCCAGAGATTTATTGGTGGTCAGCAGCATTTGTCTGAAAAGAACAAGTTTACGGGATTTTACAAGCGTATTTCTTCGAAAGTAATTCCGCTCTTCTTTATAAAGAAGATAGAGCTGATCGAGCTGCATCATGTTTTCCTTCAGCCGTTCAATATCCTCTTTGAGGACACTGTGCTCAGAAGCCTGACGGATATTGATCCGGATCCATTTCAGAATTTCCTCTGTGCTGTCAGAAATCCGGTAATACAATTTTGTCTCGTATTTAGGCGGCAGGAAAACGAGATTGACAACAAATGCTGAGAATACCCCAAGCATAACTGTGCAGAAACGAAGAAGGGCAAATTCAAGAAAGTTTTCTCCCGGTGTTTCCATAATGGCGATAACCGTCACGAGCGCCACTGGAATGGTATTCTGAATTTTGAGCTTCAGGTTGATGGAAATGACGATGACTGCCGTCAGTCCGATAATGAATGGGTGGGGTCCGAAAATCAATCCGAAAATAGCCGCAAAAGCTGCTCCAATAAAGTTCGCCTGAATTTGTTCAATAACGGATAAATAAGATCGGTAAATCGTTGGCTGAATGGCAAAAATCGCTGCAATTCCGGCAAATACGGGGGACTGCAGCTGCAGCAGAGACGCTACCCATAAAGCAATGGTAATGGCGATCCCTGTCTTTAAAATTCGGGCACCGAGTTTCATAAAAGTTAGGGTTACATTCCTTTCAAAAGTGTTTAAGTAAACAACTACGTAATATACAAGGTTTATTACGATTATTCAAGATACTATTTCCCATTTTTCTGAATTTCATAACACTGCACCCATTCACCGGCCTATTCTAGAACCTCGGGATCCCTAAACGGGCAGGGATGGGAGCCTTTTCGATGAAGAAATGTATTTTCGTAAAATAAATCCGGATTTTCACATAAGAGCTCAGTTCAGCTTCATTTTATTAAATCACTCGGCATACTGCCTTCTTCAGAAATGTCTGCGATCCATGAAAGATGGGTACAGCTGTCGCGGATGTGAAAATCGTGTGCCTGCTGCAGAAGAATTCTCATTCCGTCTTCAATTGTCCGGTTTTGAAACTCTCTGAAAATGCTTCAGGTTTATTATAGGGAAGCTCCGGGCATTCAAGAAGGCCATCCGTGGCGAGAAAAATATGGTTGCTTCCTTTTCTTAACTCCTTCACACCTGTGCTGATGCAAGGTACGGGAAGTTCAAAGGTATTAACCTGACCGACCCACTCATAAAAACTGCGGTGATTTTGCTGGTACTCCCCGAGGGCGGCTAGCTCCGGATGGTAAAGGTGGAGGACGCAGTCACCAATCGAAAACCAAAACAAATACTTATCCTTTCGAACAGCAATCAGACAGGCCGTCTCACCCTCCACCTCCCGGCAGGCTGCAAGAAAATCAGGGTGAGTAAAAAAATCTGCCAGAAACAAAGGCAGCTCCTTTAAAGCGGTACCTGTGGGCATGGTTAAAATCGCCCTTACATCCTGTTCAGCCTTACTGAACTCCCGAACAGCCAGCTCCGCACTTTCTGCTGATTTATGTGCATCCAGGATCATCCCAAGCTCCCAGTCTTCTCCTATATAAATGAGACACCCGTCTTCGTTCTTATACTGACCGGCTTTTGAGCTGCCTCCAAAAATGCCGGCTGCTTCAGGTCCGATGGAAAATACGGCAGGTTCGTCTATATATAGGTGATCCCTTCCTGTCCAAGAAAAGTTCATAGTGATTTCCCCCCTTATGAATGTCCTCTCAAACTTTATCTCTTATGTTTCAAAAACGATAAAACCGAGCGGACCTTATTGGCCGATTCTGCTGGCTCTCCTTTCCCGGCGCCGGACGCTGTATAATCTCATTGCTTGCGGGACACCTTTGATATCAAGGTGGCCGGTATAGATGAGCTGTCTGAGTCTGTACTCCAGAAATGAGTCGCCGATGTATTGGTCCAGACTTCCAAAAACCTCACCGATGACACGGGCTGATTTATGAAATAAGGTTTGAGGATCTTCAGCATGGAGTTTCTCCACTGCTTCTAACAGAAGAGCATCATAGCAATCTTCTTCTGCAAATTGAAATTCCCCATTGCTCCACAATCTTAAGCTGCCTGTACTTTTTGCCAGTTCTGCCCACTCCGTAGCATAGTTCCATCGTTCTTCATCTGTCAGAGGAGCCAGCGTTTGATTGTTCTCATACATCCTGATTAATTTTTCGGGAATCAGTTCTCCCGAATGAAGCAGTTCAAAGTTTCCCTCTTTTATTGGCTGGAACAGCTTGTTTGGATTCAAATGCCGGATATAGTGATTCTTGTCTTTTAATAGATACAGGGACAATCGCAGCCCGGCTTGCTCATGGGCATTATCCCCAGCCCAAATCCAGACAGGCGTTTTCTCAGGGATGGAATTAATCTCTGCCAGTGCTTCGATAAGGCGATGTTTCTCCATCTCCCGATCTTCGTCATTTTCAAATAGGAAGCGCTCCTCGATCCATTCCTGCCGGTTTCCAATTCCGGACTCCTCATGGAGGTTCCATACCGGTCCAACGGAAAGGAGGGCAGGTACCGTAATGATTTTCTGTTGACGGATGCTCCCAGTCTCGTTAAAAGCCGCATACAGGCTGCCCCCAATAGAATCGCCGAAACAGATATGAACCGCATGAAAGGGGAGGACGGGAAGGGTTTGCCCTTCTTTGAAACGCAGGAAATCTTGATAAAAACGAAGGAGATATTCAAATGATTGCTCCTTATTCATCGAATGTTCTTCAGCCATTTCCAATCTCATAAAGACGTGATAAAGGAAAGACCTGACTTCGTCCTCAGGAAGCTCCCTTACCAGTTTTTTTAGTTTAATGTATTTTTCCATTGCTGCTGACCCTCTTTCTGTTTCGTTTCAAACGCTTTTACTGCTGTGTAATAGCTTAAGTTTAACCCAGAAGAAAAAAACTGGAAACCGGACACGACTAATTGTTTAATTGAATACTAGCTATTCATCCTATCGTACGCTAGAACTTAACTTATAGATTATTGTATGCAATTTCAGAATACAATGGATTCAGACCAAATGCGCAAGGACTTGCTGATAGGGTGCCGGAGCTTTCGTACAGCAGTGAAAGCGGGGACAGGTCCGATGCCAGCCCCGCACTGCTTTTCTGAACAACGGGTCGGAAACTTTTACGTTTAAATCCTTACGGCACACTGTAAGGGAGAGGGGGTGCCGGAGCTTTACTCTTTACCGGAGGTCAGAGGCCTCCATTTGCGTATAACGCTAAATAGGAAAAACTCCAAAAAACCGGCCTTCACTAGGCCGGTTTTCGTACGTTCATTATTCCGTTGATACAGATGGATCCGCCTGTTCCTTCGCGGGTATAAGCTGCAGGAAGTGCTGGGCCGGATTATCGAGCAGAGGCTTCAATTCTTCCGCCTCTGCCTGCTGGCCGTGCTCTTCAAGTGCAGCAATATAAACACCCAGAAGCTCATGAATATCAGTCAGCCCTTTTTTATCAAGGGGAGTGATTTCTATCTTTGCTCCTTTGGCTACCCGCCGCTCAAGTGCTGCACGGGTAAGGCCCGTTTCTTCCTGCTGGCGGACATAGACGACTCCGCCTGTCATGCCTGCACAAATCCATGGTCCCGGATCGCCGAGAACGAGTCCGCGGCCGTTTGTCATATACTCAAAAGCAAAGCCCTTAATGTTGGCGTTCACTCCGATGTTTCCGTATTCCTCGGCGGGAATCGCTTTTTCGATCCGGCCGCCGATAATCATATCTGCACCGGATAGCCGGATGCCGGCCCTTGCATCGGCATCTCCCTGAACAAGGAGGGTCCCGCTTTGAGCACCATACCCGAAGCCTTTGCCGACAGAGCCGCTGTAAAATCTGCCGTCGCCGCCTCTTCCTTTCAGTACGCGAATGGCACCGCCGAAGGCTGTTTTGCCTGTGCCGTCCTGGGCACCGCCTTCGACAGAAATCGTGATCCCGCTTGAATTATAGGCGCCAAGCCCGTTACCGGGAACGGAGCCATTTTTGTATGTCAAACGGATGTCCTCAAGCTCTTTATAGGAGCCATCAAGCCGTTCACGGACTCTGTGGCCTGAAACCCGGCTTCCCAGAACACGCTGCTCGGAGGTGATGCTTCCAAACTCTCTTGATTGGTGCAGATCCTCATCGCGGTAATCCAAGTACTCTGCACCTGCTGCTACAGCAAGCCCGCGTTCATGACTGCTTGCTGCCACTTCCTTGTGGGCGTTCGCCAGGTTCTGGATTTCGAGCGGCTTTAACAGGAGGGACAGATCCATCGCATCGTTTTCTTTCGTTTGTTCAAGCAAATCGGAGCGTCCTACAAGGCTTTGCAGGTTCGAGGCTCCGAGTGAAGCCCCAAGTGCCTTCAGCTCACCGCCGAACGCTGTGAACAGGTTTTTCAGTCCTTGAACCGCATTGTCATACTGTCTTGGAACGAATCTTCTTAATCCGTGTTCCTTCGCTTGTGCTTCCGATTCAATTTGGGTCGCAATACCGACGTGGCAAGTATCCAAATGACAACCGCGGCACGTTGTACATCCGATGGCAATCATCGACAGGGTGCCAAAGCCGATTCGGTTTGCACCGAGAAGCATCAGCTTCACAACATCCATTGCGCTTTTAACACCGCCGTCTGCCCAGAGCTCTACCTTTTGGCGAAGCCCTGCTTCAAGAAGCGCGTTATGCGCTGCCTTGACACCAATCTCTACCGGAAGCCCTACGTATTGAAGAGCATGAATTCTTGCAGCGCCCGTTCCGCCGTCAAATCCGCTGAGTGTAATGATGTCTGCGCCTGCTTTAGCAATGCCGACCGCAATTGTTCCGATGTTCGGCACAACAGGAACTTTTACAGCAACAAGTGCCTGGTCATTAGCCGTTTTCAGCTCTGTAATCATTTGCGCCAAATCTTCAATCGAATAAATATCATGGTTGTTGGACGGAGAAATTAAGTCCGATCCAATGGTTGCGTTCCGGGCTTCGGCGATTTTAGCCGTAACTTTTGATCCTGGCAGGTGTCCGCCTTCCCCGGGTTTAGCGCCCTGCCCAATTTTGATTTCCAGAAGATTGGATGAGTTCAAGAGCTCAGCATTCACTCCGAATCGGCCGGAAGCAACCTGCTGTCCGCGTGTTTTCGGATATTTCCCAAGCATATCTTTAATTTCTCCGCCTTCTCCGTTCAAACTGATCATGTTGAGCTGATCGGCCGCTTCCGCATAAGCACGGAAGGCGATTTCGTTTTGGGAGCCAAACGACATAGATGAAATGACGAATGGCAGATCATGCTCTCCAACCTTTAAATCAACCTTTTCAGGACGGACATTGGATTGAACTTTTTTAAGGCTCGTTAAATGGCGGATGGCAATCGGATTCGCTTCCTCCTGCTCTGTGATTTTTTCCCGGTAGGCATCATAGTCTCCGGTTGACGCTACATCACCTATCGCTTTCCATATCCTCGGGAACAGATGGAACGTTTTAGTCGGACGGGCTTTCTCATTTGTAAAGTCCTCTGCACGCTCTTTTGCGTCCGTTTTCATTTGGTCAAAGCTGTAGCGCAGTTCGCTTGAGCCGAGAAAGTTCGGAATATCGAGCAAATCGCCAATTTCATGATTTAAGCCGATTGCTGAAAATAGCCTGCCATACCCGCGCAGCTCATGAATACCAATAGTGGAAATGACCTTTTCCAACCCTTTGTTCAAGGCCTCAAACAGATTAATAGAAGGTTTAGTCTGTCCATCTTCCGCCACAGTCGCAAAAACCATATATGGATTCAGGATATTTGCGCCAAGTCCGTAAGCAGTAATAATATCATGCAGCGACCGAATCGAGCCGGAACGCAAAAGAACGGAGCAGTTCCTGCGCAGCTGCATCGAAACAAGAGATTGATCAATGACAGATGTAATCAAATGCGGATCGATCCAGAGATTTCCATCTTGATGTGAAAGGCGGTCGTCCAATACGAGAAGGGCAGCCCCATCCTGTACAGCTTGAATGGCTTCAGCTGTTAAACGGTCAAGCGCTTCTTTCAGTGTTTCTTGTTCACTATAGACGATGTTCAGAACATAGAGCTGCTTATTTTTGGAAAAATGGTCCGTAAGTTCTTCATAAGGAAGCTGTTCTGTTGCATCGGCTGCCTCATCGGCAAGAAGGCCCTCCAGGATGATTGGGGAGGGGAGCTCCAATATATGATGGCCAGCTTCTGCTTCAAAAAGAGACGGACGTTTGCCGACAATCGTTCTCGTTGAAAAATGCTCGGATTCCCGATCGCGGTCGATAGCCGGATTTGTAACGACGGCTACACTTTCTTTAAAGAAGTCCGCCAGGTTTTTTCTCCCAGGATGAATGGCGGCAAGCGGTCCATCATGTCCCAAAGAACGAATCGGTTCAACCCCTTTTTCCGCCATTTGCTCAAGAAGCTGAATATGCTCTCTGTCCCATCCGAATGCAGCATAATGGCCATTATGAAGCTTCATGACCGGAGCAGTGGAGCACTTCTCATTGGAAGATGGATAGGCAAGGTGTCCGCCGAACCCGCTTACTTGTATGCGTTTCGTAAAGCGGCTGTGTACTTCCTCCTGATAGGCAGGGTAATCGTATACCTTTATTGAATCTTCGTCCCATTTCAGCCCGACCTTTTCACCAGGTGCCAAAGGCTTTGGATTCGCCATATATTGGCTCGCCGGGATAATTCCCGGCTCAGACGCGAAAATATAAGAGGTTTTCGTTTCAACCTTCCAAAGTGGGCGCAGTCCGAGTGCATCAACACTGAAGACGGCTTCATCTCCAAAGCGGGAAATAATGCCGGCCGGCCCTTGGGCAAAATGTCCCCAGGCTTCACGGATATACGCATATAGATTTTTCAGATGGTCAGGATATGCTTTCATTTCATTGATAATTGGCGGGAACAGGACATCCAGTGCTTCAAAAAGGCTGTAGGCGTCCCTGCAAACAAAGGTTTCAAGAGTACGGTTCAAATCCTGGGAATCACTTCCTCCGATTGTAAGGGGCGCATCAATCATGCGTGCTTCATCTCGAAGCTTGGCGATCGTATTGATTTCTCCATTGTGTCCGAGCATGCTGAACGGCTGAACCCTGAAAAAGTTTGACAGCGTATTTGTTGAGTACCGGTTATGCCCCAAAGTCATAGAGGACGCTACGAGGGGATCCGCCAGATCGTGATAGTACAGAGGCAAAATATCACCTGCGCCCATAACCTTGTATACGGCTGCGTGCTGGCTTAATGAAGAGGCATGGATATGCTCATCCTTCTCAAGCTCGATTGCCAAATCAAATAAACGCTTTGTCAATGTTTCATTTGATTCTTTTGAAGGGATCAAGGCAGCCTGCCAGAAAAGAGGCTCCTCCTGAACTGCAATTGGACCTAACGCGTCAGTGGATGTCACTTTGTCTGATTCATAGACAACTTCAAAACCATAGGAAGCGATATGCTTTTTCGCTGCGCTCTTCGTTTCCTCCTGGCTGCCGTGCCGGGACAAGAAGAAATGACCAACGATAAAATCATCTCTGTCTGTCAACGCCGGATCTAAACCGGCTTTTTCAAGCTTCTTTTTCCATAGTTTACGAGGGATATCGATATGAATCCCAACGCCATCGCCTTCTTCATTAATAAAACCTGCACGGTGATTCATCGTTACGAGAGCCTGTATACAGGCATCGATGTTTTCTTTTGTAGGGATTTTGTGTTTCTCTACAATGGATACGATTCCGCATGCATCATGCTCAGCATTTTCATAGTTTTGAAATAGACTTGGACACCATTTTTGGTTCATACTTGTCGGCTGCCTCCGAGGGAATTCTTTCATTCCGCTCGCCGCGCCTTCACCTCCTGCTGATAAATGTTGAAGATTTTAACTAAAGTTGAAGAGAATTTTAGAGTGTAAATAGTGAGACGGAGATAAGAAAAGATTATTGCACAAGAAAGGATTTGCCTATATTGAATATATATAATTTTCAGAATTGTAGCTTTTATCATATCATCTTGGAAAGACATTTTCAATTATTTATGCAAAAAGCTGAGGAGAGCATGCACGTCAACGACATTGGCATATATTCTCCAAATCCCAATTTGTATGGAGTAGTAAGCGTTTTCATTGCTGCAGATAAAAAGATTCATAATCATTTTAAGCTGGAGGATTGAATAATCATGTATTTTTATTCATAGGGAATCTGTGAAGGGAACGGATTACAGTAAGAAGAATATTGTCGAATGGCCCGTATTTGCTCAAAGTTGGCCCGCAACCGGGTGAAGTTGGCCCGTATTTGCTCAAAGTTGGCCCGCAACCGGCTGAAGTTGGCCCGTATTTGCTCAAAGTTGGCCCGCAACCGGCAGAAGTTGGCCCGTAACCAGTCAAAGCTGGCCCGAATCTATTAAAAAGTCCGGCTCAATTAGAAGCCGGCCGGTTCTGATTATTTACTAAGTGCTTTGAATGCTTTTTCTACAGCTTCCAGTGTCTGGCGGATATCTTGTTCCGTATGTTCAGTCGTCAGGAACCACGCTTCGTATTTAGAAGGGGCTAAATTGATTCCCTGATGGAGCATTTCTTTAAAGAAGCGGGCGAACATCTCGCCATCTGTGTTTTCGGCCTGCTCGTAGTTTTCTACTTTTTCATCTGTAAAGTAGATGGTGAGGGCCCCTTTCAGACGATTTACTGTAATTGTGACTTTATGTTCAGCAGCAGCTTTTAAGATGCCTTCCTCAAGGATCGCACCAAGCCGGTCCAGCTCTTCATAGACGCCTTCCTGTTCCAATACTTCCAGACAGGCAATTCCTGAAAGGATGGAAGCAGGGTTGCCGGCCATTGTTCCGGCCTGATAGGCAGGGCCGAGCGGAGCGACTGTTTCCATAATTTCTTTTTTGCCTCCATAAGCACCGATTGGAAGCCCGCCCCCGATGATTTTTCCGAGTGCGGTTAAATCCGGGGCAACACCGAGCATATCCTGTGCTCCGCCATACATGAACCGGAATGCTGTAATGACTTCATCGTAAATGACAAGTGCGCCTGCATCATGTGTGATTTCATTTACTTGTTCCAGGAATCCGGGATGCGGCTCAACAATTCCGAAGTTGCCGACAATCGGTTCTACGAGGACCGCTGCGATTTCGCTTCCCCATTTTTTCATCGCCTCCCGGAACGGCTCAATGTCGTTAAACGGAACGGTGATGACTTCCTGTGCAATGCTTTTTGGCACGCCTGCCGAATCAGGTGTTCCTAGGGTTGCCGGCCCTGAGCCTGCGGCTACAAGCACAAGGTCGGAGTGGCCGTGGTAGCAGCCGGCAAATTTAATCACCTTATCCCTGCCTGTGTAGGCACGGGCTACACGGATGGTGGTCATGACCGCCTCTGTTCCGGAATTGACGAAACGCACCTTCTCCATGTTCGGCATGGCTTTCTTCAGCTTCTTGGCAAAGTCGATTTCGTATGGAGTAGGGGTTCCGAACAGAACCCCGTTTTCAGCTGCTTTTGAAATGGCTTTTGTAATATGCGGATGGGCGTGGCCGGTAATGATCGGCCCATAGGCTGCCAGGTAATCTATGTATTTGTTTCCGTCGACGTCCCAGAAGTGTGCCCCTTTTCCTCTCTCCATAACAACAGGGGCTCCGCCGCCGACAGCTTTATAGGATCGGGAAGGGCTGTTTACGCCTCCGACTATATGTTCAAGTGCTTCTTTTTGAAGTTCTTCAGATTTGGTGAATTGCATACATCATCCTCCTAAAAAAGTTTGCTCTCTCATTCTAGCACTTTTTTAGGAGGATTACTGTTCACCTACTTGGTAATGATTTCATCGACAATGCCGTATTTAAGCGCTTCTGCAGCAGTCATGAAGTAATCGCGGTCTGAGTCTCTTGCCACTTTTTCCATTGGCTGACCAGTCTTTTCTGCAATTTTTTCATTGATGATCTGCTTTGTGTGCAGCAGCCGCTTCGCGGTAATTTCAATATCGGATGCCTGGCCGCGTGCACCGCCAAGCGGCTGATGGATCATGACCTCGCTGTTCGGAAGCGCGTACCTTTTTCCTTTTTTTCCTGAAAGCAGCAGCATCGCTCCCATGGAAGCTGCCATTCCTATGCAAATCGTCTTCACATCCGGCTGAATATAGTCCATTGTGTCAATGATCGCAAATCCCGCGGTGATGGAGCCGCCAGGACTGTTTATATAGAGAGAAATATCTTTTTCCGGGTCCTCAGAGGCTAAAAACAGCAGCTGGGCTACAATGCTGTTGGCCGTGTGATCATTTATCTCATCACCGATCATAATAATCCGGTCCTTCAGCAGTCTTGAATAAATGTCATAGGATCGTTCGCCAAGCTTTGATTGCTCCACCACATAAGGGATAATATTCATTATGTGTTCCTCCATTTTTATGCGGCTATTTTTGCCATCGGGCCGCTTGATTGTTTCGGAACAAGGGTCAGCAGCTTTAATAGAGGCTGCGGATTTTCTTCGGTCAGAGTCCGGCTGATGGCAGCAGCCAATTCTTCATCCAAATCCGCAGGGTCCTCCCTCATCGTGTGCTGTCTCGCTCTGAATAAAAGGGCTTTTACAGCAGGCAGGGTCAATCCAGTCAGTTCTGCGATTTCTTCATTTTTAAAAAGCAAAGCTTCCTTTAGTACGAAGACCGCTGCCTGCTTCACTGACATCACAGAGGCTACCCACTCACTGAGCTCTGCGGCTTTGCTCTCCATTATTTCTTCGACACGATCATCTGGTGTAAATCCAGTTATCACCCGTTTTTGCTTACGGAAACAGTCGATGTGCAAATGCTGTGCGGCTTTATTGTAAAATGCTTGAGGCAGATCGTTCGAAAGGTCATTATTTTTTTCCAGAATCCTGCAGATTGTTGCCTGGGCTAAGTCCTCGGCATCCCATTTATTACGGGTCAGCATCAAACAGTATTTGTATAGGGAAAGATATATTTCATTAAAGTCTTTCTTTCCAAAACGGGCAGCGCTGCTTTTGGCCATCGTTTTCACTCCTTAAAGGTGCACCTTTGTATAATAAACGGCTGGGAGGATCAAAAGGATACGGGTATCAGCAATTTATTCTTTCCTTAGAAGATGAATTCCTTCAAAGTTTGGGGGATATAAGCTACACTATCTTTGGCAGTCATTATGAAGGGAACGTGCAAAATGAAAAATGTCATTGAAACTGAAGGCCTTCGAAAAGAATTTAAAGCGTACTCCAGCAGGGAAGGCTTAGGGGGCGCTTTTAGAGATTTATTCACCAGGAATTATAAGGTGATCCGGGCTGTCGACGATCTTTCATTTACGATTAAGCAGGGGGAGATGGTCGGTTATATTGGTGAAAACGGAGCAGGAAAATCCACTTCGATTAAAATGCTGACCGGCATTCTGAACCCCACGGCCGGAACGGTGAGAGTTAATGGGATGGATCCCCATAGACAGCGTGAAAAATTTGTGAGCTCCATCGGGGTTGTATTTGGACAGCGATCCCAGCTATGGTGGGATATCGCCGTGCAGGAATCATTCCGATTGCTGAAAAAAGTGTACAAAGTGTCCGATGAGGATTACAAAAATCATATGGGGCATGTCATCGAGTCCCTTGATATCGGGCCGCTCCTTGATAAGCCGGTAAGAAAGCTGTCTCTTGGGCAAAGGATGAGGTGCGAGCTTGCTGCGGCACTCATTCATAACCCGCCGCTCCTTTTTTTAGACGAGCCGACCATCGGATTGGATGTTCTCGTAAAACTGAAAATCCGCCAGTTTTTAAAGGAAATGAACGAAAAATATAAAACGACCATCCTCCTCACTACCCATGATTTATCAGACATTGAAGCTCTGTGTGAGCGGGTGATTATGCTCGATAATGGAAAGATCATATACGACGGGGCGCTCGCCCATCTTCGCCAGGACTTCGGTGAGGGAAAAAAAATCGAGTTTCAATTCAGTGAGCCTGTGGATTCCGCATCTCTTAAGGAGCTGTCAGAGGAGCTGGACGTTTTTTGGCAGCAAAACAGTGAAAATAGCTGGACTGCTCTGCTTACAGCTCAGGAAGCGGGTATGTCCGAGCTGATCGGCCGCGTAGTCGGAGCGAAGAAAGTACTGGATATGAGCATCCACGAAGTTTCTACAGAAGAAATCATCCGTCAAATTTATGAAAGAGGCTATCAGCCTGAGAAGAGAGTTTTGACATGAGGCGGGTGCGAAATTATGGATAAGTACATGGAAATGGTCCGCATCCGCTTTTTGATGATGCTTGCCTACAGAACCAACTACTACAGCGGGATCCTCATCTACAGCATCAATATTGGCGCCTACTTTTTCCTCTGGTCGGCCATTTACGGGGATAAAGCAGATATTCAGGGCCTCAGCGTCCTGCAGATGTCAACCTATGTAGCAGTCGCCTGGATGGCAAGAGCTTTTTATTTTAATAACATTGACAGAGAAATTGCTCTGGAAATCAAGGAAGGCAAGGTAGCTGTGGAGCTGCTCCGTCCTTATCACTACCTTGGAATGAAAACGATGCAGGCGTTTGGTGAAGGTGTCTTCCGGCTGCTGTTCTTCTCGATGCCGGGTATGATTTTCATTGCATTCGTATTTCCGCTTGAGTTTCCGGGGGGAGCGTCCACGTGGGCCTTCTTCGCCTTGTCACTTGTGTTCAGTTTCATCATCAATACCCAAATCAATTTGCTTACCGGAATCATGACGTTCTTTCTATTTAATAATGACGGGCTGATCCGGGCAAAAAGAGTAGCGGTGGATTTGTTTTCAGGCCTGCTGCTTCCAATCAGCTTTTACCCGGGCTGGGCACAGAATGTGATGCAGTATTTTCCGTTCCAGGCGATCAGCTATGTTCCGAATATGATTTTTACGGAAGCGTATAAAGGAAATGAGCTGTTCCAGGCTATTCTTTATCAGGGAATCTGGGCCCTGCTCCTCCTCATTCCGATCCAGCTGCTGTGGATACTGGCAAAAAAGCAAATGGTCATCCAGGGAGGGTAAGCCATGTATTACGTATCCATGTTTATTCAATATGCAGGACAATATTTGAAAACAAGATTGCAGTACCGAGCCGATGTATTGGTTGAAATCCTGTCAGATTTCCTTTTCCAGGCAGTCAACCTGATCTTCATCCTTGTCGTATTCGGCCATACGCAGTCGCTGGTTGGGTGGAGCCAGGATGAGATCATCTTTATTTATGGATTTTTTCTCATTCCGTTTGCCGTATTCGGGGCATTTTTCAACATATGGGATTTTAATGAACGATATATTGTAAAGGGGGAAATGGACCGGATCTTAACAAGGCCAATCCACAGCCTGTTTCAGGTGACGCTTGAAAGGATGGAGCTTGAATCCCTTTTCGGAGCGGTCACGGGGTTTGCCGTTATGATGTATGCAGGCTTCCGGCTTGACCTGCCATTTTACTGGCATGACCCCTTTGTATTCCTTCTTTTTATCATAGGAGGGGTATTTGTTTACGCAGGTATTTTTATTATGATTGCAAGCATCAGCTTTTACTCAGACTCCAGGACATCCATCATGCCGATGATGTACAATATCGGCAACTACGGGCGGTATCCTGTTGATATCTACAATAAAGCGATCCGGTTTGTTCTGACCTGGGTACTGCCTTTTGCCTTTGTCGGAATGTATCCGGCTGCCTACTTCTTGAGAAAAGAGGAATGGTATGGCTACGCGTTTTTAACTCCGGTCGTTGGCGCTGTGTTCTTCGCAATAGCAGTGTTTGTATGGAACCAGGGCGTTAAGCAGTACCGGGGAGCCGGGAACTAGGCTCGTGCAGACACGGATGCGAATCGAGAAATTCAGGGACCGTCTGAATCCGGAGAACAATTGAAAAGAGCTTTCAAGCAGAATGGTACTGAGCAAACATGGAAAGGAGCGCCCGCCATGGCCAGGAAAAAAGAACAGTCAAAGGAAGATCCTAAAAAAGCTCCTGAATGGGAAAAGCTGTACAAGCTGATCGGCAAAAAGGTTAAAAAGAGATAGCAAGGATTGGCAAGACCGGCTGCTGGAATGGCCGGTCTTTGATTTATACATAAAAAGCCGTCCCTCCTGCATATACATTTAAAAAGGACAATCATGGAGGGTCCGATGGAAATTCTGATGGCCATAGCTACCATTGTCTGTTTGCTGATGTCTGTGAGAATCACGGCAAAAACGTTTGCTGAACAGCAATTCCTTTCCCGCGAGACGATTGTCGTGATCGCGTTTTTATATTTATCGATTTTAATAGGGTTTGCAATGCTGTACCTTCTTTTTATTCAAACGGGTCAGGGTGTGCTGACCCAGGGCAATGAACCAATTGTAGGTGATTACCTTGAGCATCTGAATACAAGCCTTTATTTCAGCGCGGTCACCCTTTTTTCTGTTGGCTACGGGGAAATAATTCCGGTAGGAGCAGGGAGGCTGCTGGCTGTAATCGAAGCGCTGGTCGGCTATATGCTCCCTGTTATTTTAGTGGCGAGGACAGTGCTTGAAATTGATAAAAACGCGAAATAGTTGTACGAACTCCTTCTTTTGGGTACGCTCTAAATAGTTATTATATTTGGAGGGGAAAACATGAGTATTGAAGTTGGAGTTCAAGCTCCTGAATTTGAACTGAATGCAGCCGGCAGCGAAAAGGTTAGGCTGTCCGATTACAGAGGGAAATATGTAGTTCTTTATTTTTATCCAAAGGACATGACACCAGGATGCACCACGCAGGCCTGTGATTTCCGCGACCGCCACAATGAATTTTCTGATGTTAATGCGGTGATTCTCGGTGTGAGCCCGGATCCTGCAGATAAGCATGATAAATTCAGAGACAAATATGATCTTCCTTTTCATCTGCTTGCCGATGAGGATCATAAAGTATCGGAAGCATATGGTGTCTGGAAGCTGAAAAAGAACTTCGGAAAAGAATACATGGGTATTGAACGCTCTACTTTTATTATCAACCCTGAAGGCAAGATCATTAAAGAATGGAAAAAAGTCAAAGTGAAGGACCATGTGGAGGAAGCTCTGGAATTTATAAAGAGCGAGTCTAATTAATATGGCTAAGCCTGGGAGACTGGTTCTCAGGCTTTTTATTATTAAATTCCACAACTAAAATGGAAAAATGGAAGGAATTCCTTGCGCATAAAACGAATTGGTATAACGTGAACAGTCAGGAGGCGATTTTGATGGAGAACCATCCGAAAAAGCTTTATGAATACAATTTTTGGGCACATCAGCGGATTTTGGACCATTTAAAGACCTTGCCTCATGAAATCTTCAATAAGGAAATAAAAAGTACCTTTCCCTCTGTTTCTGCGACGATGGTTCATATCTATGCAACTGAATATTTATGGCTTCTAGTGCTGGAAGGAAGGGAAATGGAGGCTGCGATGAATGAGGCCATTAACCTTCGCGAAAAACTTGGAGAACAATCGTTGAGTGAGATTGAAAAGGAATTCCAGGGATTAAACGCTCGTTTTCAAAGGTTCTTTGACTGCAATTCTGACTTGGAAAAGAAAATTATTATTAACAATCCATACGCCGGTAAAAGAGAAACCAGTCTGGCAGAAATCGTCTTTCATATCGTAAATCACAGCACGTATCACAGAGGCAACATTTCAGCAATGCTGCATCAGCTGGATAAATCCTCCCTAATGACTGATTACGTATATTATTGGTATAGTGATCAGCTTCTTCCTAATAATTAAAGAGAACCGGATGCATTGGCGTCCGGTTCTTATCATTCTTCTTCTTTTTTGCCGCGACCAGCGCGCTTAACCGCTTCCTTCAGAATAATTTCGATCTGGGCATTTACACTTCGAATTTCATCGTCTGCCCATTTTTCCAAAGCCTTGTAGAGCTCTGGATCGATTCTTAAAGGGAAGTTTTTTCGCTTCATTTCATCACAACCTAATAAATGCTTCCTGAGTTGACGATCGGCTGCATTCCTTTTTCGGAAACAAGGGAGACCATCAAGTTATTCACCATTTGAGCTTTTTTCTCTTCGTCTAATTCTACCACGCCCTCCTCAGCAAGCTGGTCAATGGCTGATTTAACCAGACCGACAGCTCCGTCCACAATGACTTTTCTTGCTGCAAGGACAGCGGATGCCTGCTGGCGCTGAAGCATAGCTGAAGCAATTTCAGAAGAGTAGGCCAAATGCATAATTCTTGCTTCAATGACTTCAACTCCAGCGACATGAAGTCTTCTCTGAAGGTCATCTGCGAGCTGGTCTGCCACCTCA
This sequence comes from Metabacillus sp. 84, assembly GCF_050107715.1. Lineage (NCBI taxonomy): Bacteria > Bacillati > Bacillota > Bacilli > Caryophanales > Bacillaceae > Metabacillus > Metabacillus sp. 84. The sequence continues at coordinate 90,634 of NZ_JBNILN010000012.1, forward strand.
TCGCTGTTCTTCCTGAGTGAAATCCCGTCATCGCCATAGAAATTATCATACGGATACTGTGTAGCGATATGTCGGATGCCTGTTTCACTTTGAATTTTTACGAATTCTTCATAATCATTTACATCAAACATCGCCTTAGCAGGGTCAAGAACACGGTATACGATGACAGCTGCAATCTGGATGGGATTTCCTTCGAAGTCATTAACCTTTAATTTTTCGCTGTTAAAGTTTACGGCTCTCAGCGAAATGCCGCTTCGGATTGTTAGTGGAATGGTCATCCAGAAGCCCTGCTCTCTAATCACACCGCAATAAGTTCAGAAGAACGTACATACGTGAGCTTTATTAGGCTGGACAATCGTCAATCCGCTCAGCATTAACATCCCGATAAGCAGAAATGCAATGGCCAGGCCGATTCCGACCAGTTCGCCAGTCTCCTCCTGAATGTTGAAGAAAAACAATGCAATTCCGCTGAAAACCAAAAACAAGAAAATCCCAATAAAGCCATTAACCTTCCAGATCTTTTTCTCAGCCATTAAGATGACCCCCTATATCTTTATATCATTATGATATCACTTTAGTATCATAAAAGCATAATAAATTTCCAAATTTAGAAAATAATTTGGAAAGGGGGCTTCCGTCCATTCCAAAAGATCGCAAGGTGTATATAGTATGAAGGAAGGCATAACCTCCTCAAAAAGTTAGTGCGGTATTGGTGCAGAATCTGATTCTGCACATTTTTTTTTTGAAAAAGCTGAGTGAAGAATTCCTAGCAGCACAAGCATTGACAAAACTTCAATTTGGAGAGTACACTAATTATAAATATTACAATGTGATAATGTTTTTCGGAAGAGAGGTGCATGGCGGATGTCTGAACATCAGCTCAAGGAAGCGATCGACACACTTAAGCAAACCGGAGTCCGGATTACCCCGCAGCGTCATGCCATTTTGGAATATCTTATTCAATCCATGAACCATCCTACAGCAGACGATATCTATAAATCATTGGAAGGTAAGTTTCCAAATATGAGTGTGGCAACGGTTTACAACAATCTTCGCGTCTTTAAGGAAGTGGGACTCGTAAAAGAGTTAACCTATGGAGATTCCTCCAGCCGTTTTGACTTTGTGACGACCGAGCATTATCATGTGATCTGTGAATCCTGCGGAAAAATCGTGGACTTTCACTACCCGGGCCTTGATGAGGTTGAGCACCTGGCAGCGCATGTTACAGGGTTCAAAGTGAGTCATCACCGGATGGAGATTTACGGAGAATGCAGCGGATGCGTACAGAAGAAAATCCATTAAGAAAGCTGACAGGCGATGCTTGTCAGCTTTTTTTTGCTTTTCTGCGGGTATTGTATCCTTCATCAAATTCTTTTCCCTCCAGCTGCTTATCAAGCGTAAGCGGCTCCCTGCAATGCATGCACATATCGACCCTTCCTAAAATTTTAGTCGGCTTGCCGCAGGATGGGCAGACAACTTTGACGGCCTTTGTTGAAAGCATGCCAATCCAGAAGTAAACGACGGTGCTTGCAAGAACGGAAAGCAGACCGAGAACCATAAAAACAGTCATCGCAATTATGGACTGCCTGAAGAAGATCCCCAAATACATAATAAAGAATCCTATAAAAATCAAGCTTAAAGCGAACGTTCTGATTTTGTTAATTTTACTAGAGTAAGCTCGAGCCATCCCATCATCCCCTTATACTAAATATAGCACAGGTCAAAGGATTAAATATTGAAAAAATCTCCAATAATCCCGGAAGTTCTTCCTTGTGAATGAAATGAATTTAATCCTTTAGAGGGATAAATATATGTCGAAAAAGGGTATTAGAAAAAAATGTAGAAGTAAGACACGAATCAATTTTGTACTTGGAGGAATTTTTAAGATGGAAAACACTCTCCGTCCCATATATCAGGAACGGGCAAGTCATCCCGACACGCTTGCAGTCATCATAATTGAAAGAAAGAACCAGAGGTCTCCGGCAACGGACATGTTCGATGCAGCGTTACTGATAATCGTCCGATCTGCAGAAGTTCCTGTACATATGAAACATTATGAATTCAGCGGACAAAAAGCCTCGCTTCATATTGTAACGGAAAAGCAGATCAGCGAATGGCTTATGCTTGGAACGAACAGGAGGATCATTGACTGGATATTAAACGGAAAGGTTTTATTTGACCGGAATGAATATTTATACCAGCTGGTTGAGAGACTGAGCACATTCCCGTTTTCAGAGCGAAAGCTTAAAATTGTCATGGAGTACGGCAAACTGATCCGGCGTTATTTTGAAGGGAAAACATTTTTTGAAGCAAAACAGTATCTGGACGCATATAATCATATCGTTCATGCACTGCACCATCTGGCAAGACTTGAAGTAATCGATCAGGGGTTTTACCCCGAAATTACTGTATGGAATCAAGTGAAGCAAATTGAACCGCAGGTTTATAAGCTCTACCAGGAGCTGATTGACAGCGGAGAGCCTCTAAATAAAAGACTTGAACTCCTTTTTCTCGCAAGTGATTTCCTGATTCATTCTAAAGCTGACGTAGGAGCGGCACACTTACTCTCTATATTGGAAGAGAGGGAGTATTGGCATTTTTCGGAGCTTCTGTCGCACGAGGAGATTGCGTACTACAGTGTAGACCTCAACATTTTGCTTGAGTTTCTGGTTGAGAAACAGTTTGTTGGCATTCACTTAATAGAGACAAAAGGAAAAGGGATTTTCCACAGAACGTATACTTTCATAAAAAGTTATTGACCTGGTCGGTAACAGGTGGTATATTAATAAACGTCGCTGCTGAACAACGCCGATAACGCTGGAAACGGCAGCGATAAATTTTCAAAAAAGATGTTGACTTAAACATCTGGAAATGTTATATTAATAAAGTCGCTTCTGAACGAGGCGAACGAAACAAAATGATCTTTGAAAACTAAACAAATCGAAGTGCCAACGTTAATTCTAAAGTTTTAAACAAGAGCTAGTCAAACTACTTTTTGGAGAGTT
>NZ_JBNILN010000013.1:0-90765 GCF_050107715.1 Metabacillus sp. 84
GAGATCGAAAGTACATGTATGACGGGCAAGAGAACTAAGTTCTCTCCCTTTATAAATTAATACCCTATCCAATTTATAAACTTGAAAACATTGTAATGAACTTTTACACAGAAAAATGGACTTGACCCGGGTTTTTGTCGGAAATCGGCTGAACTTCATTTAAATCGTCCGAACTTCATATAAATCGACTTGGTGCTGTCGCATTTCGGTTGGAATTCATATAAATCTGCCTGGTTTTTTTATATCGGCCGAAATTCGTATATATCGATCGAACTTCAATTATATCGACCGAACTTCATATAAATCGACCGAAACTCAATTATATCGACCAAAACGTAAATATATCGACCAAAACGTAAATATATCGACCAAAACGTAAATATATCGACCAAAACGTAAATATATCGACCAAAACGTAAATATATCGACCATCCTTGCCGATATATCGACTTTTCGACAAAATCCGTGCAGTTTCTTCCCCGCTGCCGGAGCGAATGTCCGCTGGCCGCAGCGCAGCTATGATTCTGCTGGGTTTTTCATTACGCTGTGAGGCATTGGCCTCCTTGCGCTTATCCGGAGCGTTTACGCTTTTTTGAACTGTAAATACACCGATCGGCCAGCATTCCGGTAATGCGCAAAGCGAGAGAACGATAAGTACGTGCTGCTTTTTGAATCCTATGCCGTTTGAAACGGAATCCGCCCTAAAGTATAATAGAATGATTGAGGGGTGAAGAAATGTTAAAACCTAAAGCCCGCTGGAACGTTACTGGCGCAGATGCCCAAAGGTCAAAAGTGCTTGCGGAAAGTCTGAACATCAGCATTCTGGCTGCTTCCCTGCTTGTGAATCGGGGAATTGATGAACCGGAATCGGCAAAAGCATTCTTATATATGGACCGGCAATCCTTTCATGATCCTTTTTTGATGAACGGAATGGAAATGACCGTTGACCGGATAAATGAAGCAATAATTAAAAAGGAAAAAATTTGTGTGTACGGTGATTATGATGCGGATGGTGTAACTTCCACCGTGGTCATGCTGGAGACATTGAAACAGCTTGGCGCGGATGCGGATTTTTACATACCGAACCGCTTTACGGAGGGCTATGGTCCGAATAACCCTGCGTTTCTAAAGCTTAAGGAATCAGGAGTTTCCCTGATTATAACCGTAGATACAGGGATATCAGCCGTTAATGAAGCTGCCTATGCAAAAGAAATCGATGTAGATTTAATTATTACTGATCACCATGAAGCCGGCCCGGTTCTTCCGGAAGCATTGGCAATTGTCCATCCAAAGCTGCCCGGCAGTATATACCCTTTTAAGGAGCTTGCGGGTGTGGGTGTTGCTTTAAAGGTTTCGCATGCATTGCTCAGCACGGTTCAAGATTCGTTTTTGGAGCTGGCTGCTATTGGGACAATCGCCGATCTGGTATCGCTGCATGGAGAGAACAGGCTGATTGCCTATAAAGGCATTGACCGGCTGAAGAAGACTAAACGTCCCGGCATTAAAGCGTTGTTAAAGGCTGCTTCTTCTAAAGAAGGAGAGCTTACTGAAGAAACAATCGGATTTGCGATTGCCCCAAGAATTAATGCTGTCGGGCGCCTGCAATCTGCTGATCCGGCAGTTGAGCTGCTGCGCACATCCGATCCGGTTAGGGCAGATGAACTGGCTTTATCTATAGACAGCCTGAATCGCGAGAGACAAAAAATAGTCCAGGATATAGCACTGGAAGCCATTGAAATGACAGAGAAATTATATCCTCCTGAAGAGTATCCTGTACTGGTTCTTGCCGGAACCGGCTGGAATCCCGGAGTGGTCGGAATTGTTGCGTCCAAACTTGTAGAGAAATTTTACCGTCCTGCAATTATTCTCTGTTTGGATGAAGAAGGAGTAAAAGCAAAAGGTTCCGCCCGGAGCATCGCGGGGTTTGATTTGTTTAAAAATCTGTCTGAATGCCGTGATCTGCTCCCGCACTTTGGCGGCCATCCGATGGCAGCAGGGATGACACTTGCAGCAGAGGACGTGGATGAGCTACGGGAACGCCTTAATGCTCTTGCAAAAGAACAGCTCACAGAAGAAGATTTTATCCCGCTCACCAAGGTGGATTTATCGTGCCAATTGGAGGATGTAACCCTTGAATCCATAGAGGAAATGAACCTTCTTGCACCTTTTGGTATGAATAATCCCAAGCCTGTGATTATGATTGAGGACCTGAGCGTTTCCGGAATGAGAAAAATTGGTTCCAACCAAAATCATCTTAAGCTGACACTTGAACAGGAGATGACCAAACTTGATTGTGTCGGTTTTGGATTTGGGTATCTGCATGATGAGATATCCCCGGTTTCAAAAGTGGCTGTAGTGGGTCAGCTCTCCGTCAATGAATGGAACAATTTCCGAAAGCCTCAGTTTATGCTGCAGGATGCAGCCGTGCAGGATTGGCAGCTTTTTGACCACCGCGGTGCGCGTCAGATCAAATCGATCTTGGACAGGGTACCATCAGATAAGAAGCTCTTGATTTATTTTAGGGATCCAGCAGCCAGTGAGATAAGCGCTGCAGAAATAACTGGGGAACACATCTATATAAAGAATTCCAAAACCGCTGCCTCGATCAGTCTTGAAGGAAGGTATGCTGTATTTATGGATGTGCCAAGTGATCTTGAAATGCTCACAGCGCTCCTTTCCAGAGGGGTTCCTGAAAGAATTTATGCCTTTTTCCTGCAGACCGAAACCCACTTTTTTTCGACCATTCCAACCAGGGAGCACTTTAAATGGTTTTATGGATTTTTGCTGAAAAGGGATATGTTTGACCTGAAAAAGCATGGGGCAGAGCTCGCGAAGTACAAAGGCTGGACATCCGATACAATCAATTTTATGTCTGAGGTGTTTTTTGAGCTGGATTTTGTTACAATAAAAAATGGTCTGATCTCAATTAATCGAAACGGTTCAAAACGCGATTTAAGTGAATCAATTGCCTATAAACAGAAAACAGAACAAATGGAGCTGGAAAACAGGCTGCTGTACTCCTCTTACCGCGAGCTGCTGGAATGGTTTGATGAGCGGATAAAGAGTACCCGGACGCCTGTTCAAGTTTGAGGAGGAAAATCGAAAGATGGATTTAAAACAATATGTAACGATCGTTGAGGACTATCCGAAACCCGGAATTCGCTTCAAAGATATCACAACACTGATGGATAAAGGCGAAGTTTATAAATATGCCACAGACCAAATCGTTGAATTCGCCCGGGAAAAACAAATCGACTTGGTTGTCGGGCCAGAAGCCCGCGGATTTATCATTGGATGCCCAGTTGCCTATGCTCTTGAAGTTGGATTCGCCCCGGTTCGAAAAGAAGGCAAGCTGCCGCGTGAGGTTGTAAAGGTCGATTATGGTCTGGAGTATGGCAAGGATGTCCTGACGATTCATAGGGACGCCATCAAGCCTGGTCAAAGAGTGCTCATCACAGATGACCTTTTGGCGACAGGCGGTACAATTGAAGCTACGATTAAGCTTGTTGAGGAGCTAGGCGGAGTTGTTGCCGGCATGGCCTTCCTGATTGAGCTGACTTATCTGGATGGGCGGGACAAGCTGGACGGCTATGAAGTCCTGACGCTCATGCAATATTAATCCTGACTAGAAGAACCGGCCTGAGCTGCCGGTTCTTTTTTTGGTTCGTTTTGTAAAGTAATTTACGGGAAATTCTGCTTTTTTAACTTTGGGTGAAAGCGCGACCACTGCTTGTATTGCAGCCTTCTTTATTTGGATTGTTTAACGGGCTTTGCAGGAAGGGGTCTTAATTATTTCCCTATCCCTTTACAGAACGGTTTTTTTTCACGATAATAGGGACAATACAGTTTTCTTCAAAAAGGTGATTTCATGGCGAATGAACAAGTCCTGACCGCTGAACAGGTGTTAGATCGGGCTAAGCGGTATTTGGCTGACGACAATTTAGATTTTATCCGGAGAGCATACGATTTTGCAGAAGAAGCTCATAGTGAGCAATATCGCAAATCCGGTGAACCTTATATAATCCATCCAATTCAAGTGGCGGGTATTTTAGTGGATCTGGACATGGATCCATCTACAATAGCAGGCGGTTTTCTGCATGACGTTGTAGAAGATACGGATGTAACTCTTGACGATATCCGGCGGGCGTTCAGTGACGAAGTTGCGATGCTGGTCGACGGGGTTACAAAGCTTGGGAAAATAAAATATAAATCCCATGAAGAGCAGCAGGCCGAAAACCATCGGAAAATGTTTGTCGCAATGGCCCAGGATATCCGGGTCATCCTCATAAAACTGGCAGACCGTCTCCATAATATGAGGACCCTCAAACACCTGCCGCAGGAAAAGCAGCGGAGAATTTCAAACGAAACCCTTGAGATTTTTGCCCCTCTTGCCCACAGGCTCGGGATTTCAAAGATCAAATGGGAGCTTGAAGACACCGCCCTTCGGTACTTAAACCCTCAGCAATATTACCGGATCGTTAATTTAATGAAAAAGAAACGGGCTGAGCGCGAAGAGTATTTAGAAGAGGTAATTAATGATGTGAAGAACAGCGTCCAGGAAGTGCAGATTCAAGCCGAGTTTTCAGGCAGACCTAAGCACATTTACAGCATTTATAAGAAAATGGTGCTGCAAAACAAGCAATTTAACGAAATTTATGACTTGCTTGCTGTCCGCATTGTTGTCAGCAGCATAAAGGATTGCTATGCCGTTCTTGGAATTATCCACACGTGCTGGAAGCCGATGCCGGGCAGGTTCAAGGATTATATTGCCATGCCTAAGCCCAATATGTATCAGTCTCTCCATACAACGGTGATTGGTCCTAAAGGAGATCCGCTGGAAGTCCAGATTCGCACGATGGACATGCATCACATTGCAGAATACGGAATTGCTGCCCACTGGGCGTATAAAGAAGGAAAAGAACTGGATGATCACGCATCACTTGAAAAGAAATTAACGTGGTTCAGGGAAATCCTGGAGTTCCAAAACGAGTCCAACAACGCTGAAGAATTTATGGAGTCGTTAAAAATTGACCTGTTTTCTGATATGGTGTTTGTATTTACGCCGAAGGGGGATGTCATCGAGCTGCCTTCAGGATCCGTGCCTATCGATTTTTCCTACCGGATCCATTCTGAAATCGGCAATAAGACGATCGGCGCCAAAGTGAACGGAAAAATGGTGACTCTTGATTATAAGCTGAAAACAGGAGATATTATCGAGATTCTGACTTCTAAGCATTCGTATGGACCGAGCCAGGACTGGCTCAAGCTTGCCCAGACGTCCCAGGCGAAGAATAAGATCCGCCAATTTTTCAAAAAGCAGCGCCGTGAAGAAAATGTTGAAAAAGGCAAGGAATGGGTCGAGAAAGAAATCAAAAATATGGATTTCGATCTTAAGGAAATTCTTGCGGCCGACAATGTTAGACGCGTTTACGAGAAGTTTAACTTTGCCAATGAGGAAGATATGTTTGCGGCGGTCGGCTACAATGGGATCACAGCACTGCAGGTTGCAAACAGACTGACTGAGAAGTGGCGGAAAAAGCGTGATCTTGAAGAACAGGAAAAAGCCGTTGAAGAAGTATCCACTGAAACAAAGCATTACCCGACTCATAAAAAACGGGACGCGGGTGTGAAAGTAAAAGGCATAGATAACCTTCTCATCAGACTTTCAAAATGCTGCAATCCGGTTCCCGGAGACGAAATTGCCGGGTTTATTACAAAGGGGCGGGGAGTCTCTGTTCACCGCGCTGATTGTACAAACATTCAGGCTGATGATGCAAAGGACAGGCTGATACCGGTAGAATGGGAAAACCAGCCTGATGGGAAAAAAGAGTACAATGTGGAAATAGAAATTATGGGGTATGACCGCAGAGGGCTTCTTAATGAAGTGCTTCAGGCCGTCAATGAAACAAAAACAAATATATCATCTGTATCCGGACGATCGGACCGCAATAAAGTTGCCACGATCCATATGGCTCTATCTATTGCGAATATCAACCACCTTCATAAAGTAGTAGAACGGATTAAGCAGATTTCAGATATTTATTCAGTTAGAAGATTGATGAATTAAAGTGAGGGTTCCTTTTAATGAAGATGGTTCTCCAGCGTGTGAAAAAAGCAGAGGTAACGGTGGACGGGAAATCAGTAGGCAAAATCGGCAAGGGGATACTGGTGCTCGTCGGCATTACTCATGAAGATAACGAAGCGGATGCCAGATATCTTTCTGACAAACTGGCCAATCTTCGTATTTTTGAAGATTTAACAGGGAAAATGAATCACTCCATTCTTGATGTAAAAGGAGAGGTTCTCTCAGTATCCCAGTTTACCCTTTATGGAGACTGCCGTAAGGGAAGAAGGCCGAACTTCATGGCAGCAGCCAAGCCTGACAGAGCGGAACCGCTGTATGAACGGTTCAATGAAGAGCTCCGGAAGCTGGGACTCTCAGTGGAGACCGGTTCATTCGGTGCCATGATGGACGTCTCGCTTGTAAATGACGGCCCGGTTACTCTTACAGTGGACAGTCCGGACCAATAGGAACCTGGAAAGCAGTCAACAAAAACCGCACGGAATTAATCCGTGCGGTTTTTTTACGCGCTTAGTTATTTAAAATAATTCTTTAGTCCTTCCGTAATGCCGGTTGCCGCGTTTTGCTGGAAGGAGCTGGAGTTCACATTCATTTCCTCTGAAGCACTGCTTAAAAATCCGAGTTCGATTAAAGCAGCCGGACGGTTATTGTTGCGGAGAACATGGAAATCCCCGAATTTTACGCCCCGATCTTTAAGTCCCGTTTTGCGAATTAATTCATTTTGCAAAGAGGAGGCTAGTTTTTGGCCTGATGAATGATAATAAAAGAACGTCATCCCTTTGACCGTTTTATTCAGATTGCTGTCATAATGAAGGCTAAGAAAAGCGTCGGCTGCTTTAACACGCGCCGTAGTTACCCTTGAGCTTAAACTGATGTATAAGTCCGAGCTTCTCGTTAAAATGACATTTGCACCCTCGGCTTGAAGCCTGCCTTTAAGCGTGTTAGCCGATTTAAGGGTGAGGTGCTTCTCAAGCGTTCCTCCTGCCCCTTTCGCCCCTCCGTCAATACCTCCGTGTCCGGGATCCACCACGATGGTTTTCCCTTTTAGAGCTGCCTGCTGCCCGGGGGTGCTGATCATTTTGCCATACGTTGTATCTTCGGCAAGCCATCCTGCCACATATCCGGTTTTTCCGCCGGAAAGGGAGATTTTATACCAGTCGTTTTGAACGCCAAGTACTTTAAATGTCTGGCCTGCTGTTCCTCTCGCAAGAATTTGGCTGTTAACAGACGGGTTTGAACGGATGTTTGTTCCGTTTGCCGTTAATCGGATGGATCCGCTTGTTTTCCCAGCTGCTTCCTTGCCGGAGGACTCTCCTTGTTTTTTCAGATACAGACTGGAGACCCAGCCTGTCTGGCTGCCGTTATAACGGATTCTGGACCAGCTGCTTTTTTCTTCGAGAATTTGAACCTTCTCGTTTTTCATCACTTTTCCGGAAAGACGTCCGTTCAAGGAAGGAGCACTTCTTACATTCAATGATGAAGCAGTAACGGTTCCGCTCGTTTCAGCTTTGTTTTCAGACACTGAGCTTTTTACATACTCCTTGCTGACCCAGCCCGTTTTTCCGCTGTATGAAATCCGGTGCCACGAACCCTCAGTCTTTAAAATGGTAACCGGAGTTCCTTTTTTGACCGAACCGAGCATAGAGGCAGCCGGATTCGGTGCAGAGCGGACATTCAGGGAGGCGGCCGTTATGTAACCGGTTGGACCTGAAGCAGGCTGTGTTTTTTCAGCAGAGCTGCCGGAAGACGCCTCAATGTATCGGGTGGAGATCCAGCCCTTCACACCATTGTATGAAATATTCGTCCAGTCTCCTTCTGTTTTTAGCACGGCAGCCTGTTTGCCTGCAGGAAATGTTCCAACAACGGAATACCCTGTACCAGGGCCCTTGCGGATCCGCAAATCACTGGACTTTGTCGAGACCATTTTGGTTTTTGAGGAGGACTGGATCTGGACGAGCCAGCTTGCAGCCCACCCTGTCCGGTTTCCAGGCAGAGAAAGCTTAACCCATTCTTTCTTTCTCTCTAATACAGGATACGTTTCGTTCTTTTTTGCAATGGCTTCAATCCCATAGCTCAATCCGGGACCCTTGCGGATATTAAGAGTATCGTTCAATATCTTAGCGGTTTCCTTTGATGCAGCTTCTGCATTATCAGGATTGGCAGGAATCATGGAGAAAAGCAAAACCATGCATAAAATCAGACTTGCAGCTTTTTTAAACATAAGAACCCCCTTTATAAATCCTAATTCTCTTTTTATATCGGCAATTCCTTGATTCATTTGAAATATTTTTTCGTCAAAATGGGCAAGATAAAATGAATCATATGAAAGGGGGAGTCTTTATGAGGTACAGTGAAAAAGGCAGATTGGCCCACCAGCATCCGGGAAATCTGTTCGCAGCGGATCTGCACGTCCTTTCTAAAACCGAACAGGATTCTGCTTCTCCAGAGATGGCTTCGGAATTTGGTCTTGCTCAAAAAGATGTTAAAAGCCTGAAAAAATATTTACATCAATCTTGACATGACATCTGCAGGTGCGTATGATAAGATAAAATTCGAACAAGATCTTTTACATAATTTTTAACCAGCGAGGAAGAAAAGTAACTGGAAGTACACATGGAAAGAGAAGAAATGCCCAGGCTGAAAGCATTTCCCCATGATGATCCAATGAACGAACACTTCTCAGGTTTCTATCTGAAAAGCATCCCGCTTAGTAGGAATAGGACGCAGCCGGCGTTAACGGTTTGAGCGGAAGCGGTTTTTTTGCTTCAACTAGGGTGGAACCACGGGTATAAACTCTCGTCCCTGCGATTTTTGCAGGGATGGGAGTTTTTTTTATTTTCAGCAAAAGAAAGGAATCGGTCTACACCAAAAAAATGCTTTATACGGGTTTTTTAAACCCTGATTATAATGACAACAGGAGTGATGAAAATGGCTTTTCAAGTTCCAAGAGGAACCCAGGATATACTGCCGGGAGAGTCAGAACGGTGGCAATTCATTGAAAATACAGCAAGAGAAGTCTGCAGCATGTATCAATACAAAGAAATCAGGACCCCCATTTTTGAACACACCGAGCTTTTCCTGAGAAGCGTTGGGGAATCCACTGATATTGTTCAAAAAGAGATGTACAGCTTTGAAGACAGGAAAGGAAGGAGCATGACGCTCCGTCCGGAAGGAACCGCTTCTGCGGTAAGATCCTTTGTTGAAAACAAAATGCACGCTGCACCCCAGCAGCCCGTTAAGCTTTATTACATTGGACCGATGTTCCGGTATGAAAGACCTCAGGCCGGAAGATACCGCCAGTTTGTCCAATTCGGAATTGAAGCAATTGGAAGCGTGGACCCGGCTATCGACGCAGAGGTTATTTCTCTGGCAATGAGCGTCTACCAAAAGGCGGGGCTAAAGAATTTATCCCTTGTCATTAACAGTCTTGGCGACCTCGAGAGCAGGACAAAGCACAAAGAAGCGTTAGTGGCCCATTTTAATCCGCGCATCGATGAGTTTTGTTCTGACTGTCAGAATCGGCTTTCTCAAAATCCGCTCCGGATCCTTGATTGCAAAAAAGACCGCGGGCATGAACTGATTCAATCCGCCCCTTCGATTCTGGAATTTTTGAATGAGGAATCGGCAGCCTATTTTGAAAAAGTAAAATTCTATTTGGACGAGCTCGGCATCAGCTACACAGTCGATAAAAATCTCGTCCGCGGACTGGACTATTATAACCACACCGCCTTTGAAATTATGAGCAATGCAGAAGGCTTTGGCGCCATTACCACCCTTGCAGGCGGCGGCCGCTACAGCGGTCTTGTCAAAGAAATGGGAGGACCGGAAATGTCCGGAATCGGATTCGCGATGAGCCTCGAACGGTTCCTGGCGGCAATTGATGCAGAGAAAGCCGAGCTTCCCGCAGAGGCTTCGATCGACTGCTTTGTCGCATATATGGGAGAAAAAGCAAAAGACCGCTCCGTATCCATCCTGAATGATCTTAGAAAAGCGGGATTATCTTCGGAGAGGGATTATGAAGATAAAAAACTGAAAGGCCAATTCAAATCCGCAGACCGGCTTAAGGCACGTTTTGTAGCCGTTCTTGGCGATGACGAGCTGGACCGGGAGGCCATTACGCTGAAAGATATGGAATCAGGCGAACAGCAGGAAGTTCCGATATCCGAACTCGCCTCGGTAATTCAGTCAAAGCGATCTTAAATGAAAGTTAGGAGAGATAAACATGTTTGGTAGGTCTTACTACTGCGGAGAAGTGACTCCGGAAGCTATTGGAGAGAAAGTGATATTAAAGGGATGGGTGCAAAAAAGACGCGACCTTGGCGGGCTTATCTTTATCGACCTTCGTGACCGGACAGGAATTGTCCAGGTCGTTGTGAATCCGGAAGATGCGAAGAAAGCGTGGGAAACGGCGAATGATGTGCGCAGTGAGTTTGTCCTTGATATAGAAGGGGTGGTTTCCAAAAGAGAGGAAGGAACAATCAACCCCAACCTGAAAACGGGGAGCATTGAAATTCATGCTTCATCTGTAGCGATCCTGAATGCATCGAAAACTCCTCCGTTTATGATTGATGACAAATCAGAGGAAGTTTCAGAGGACGTGCGCCTGAAATACCGCTACCTGGACTTAAGACGGCCGGCTTTATACAACACAATTAAGATGCGGCATGATGTGACCAAGGCAATTCGTACATTCCTGGACCAGGATGGGTTTCTTGACGTTGAAACACCGGTATTAACGAAAAGCACTCCTGAAGGAGCCAGGGATTATCTCGTTCCGAGCCGGGTGCACGAAGGCGAATTCTATGCTTTGCCTCAGTCTCCTCAGCTGTTTAAGCAGCTGCTCATGGTTTCAGGATTTGATAAATACTATCAAATTGCCCGCTGCTTCCGTGATGAAGATTTAAGGGCAGACCGCCAGCCTGAATTCACTCAAATCGACATTGAGACTTCATTTATGAGCCAGGACCAGATCATTGAGATGGCCGAGAACATGATGTTTTATGTAATGAAAACAGTCAAGGGTGTGGATATCCAGCTTCCCCTCCCGCGCATGAGCTATGATGAAGCGATGTCCCGCTATGGTTCGGATAAACCGGATACCCGGTTCGGCATGGAGCTTGCAGACATTTCAGAGCTTGCTGCCTCCAGCGGATTTAAGGTATTCAGCAGTACGGTTGAGTCTGGAGGAGAAGTCAAGGCCATTTGTGTAAAAGGCGGAGCCTCTACCTATTCCAGAAAAGATATTGATGCGCTGACTGAGTTTGTAAAGCCTTACGGCGCCAAAGGGCTTGCCTGGCTGAAGCATGAAGAAGATGGATTGAAAGGTCCCATTGCCAAGTTCTTTTCCGAAGAAGAACAGAATAGCCTGACTGCATCTCTCAAATCAGAGCTTGGAGACCTTCTCCTTTTTGTAGCGGATAAAAAATCAGTAACGGCCGATTCACTGGGAGCTCTCCGCCTGAAACTCGGCAAAGAGCTTGGCCTGATTGACGAAAGCACGTTCAACTTCCTATGGGTGGTAGATTGGCCGCTGCTTGAATTCGACGAAAAAGAAAACCGTTATTATGCAGCCCATCATCCATTTACCATGCCGTCCAGTGACCACTTGGATAAATTTGAGAGCGATCCCGCCGGTATGAAAGCTCAAGCCTATGACCTGGTTCTCAATGGATATGAACTGGGGGGAGGGTCCATTCGTATTTTTGAAAAAGAGATTCAGGAAAAAATGTTTGCACTGCTTGGAATGTCCAAGGAGCAAACGGAGGATCAATTCGGTTTCCTTCTCGAGGCTTTTGAGTACGGAGTTCCTCCGCATGGCGGAATTGCGCTCGGTCTTGACAGGCTTGTCATGCTGCTGGCCGGAAGAAGCAACCTTCGTGACACGATTGCGTTTCCTAAAACAGCCAGTGCAAGCTGCCTGATGACCGATGCACCTGGTGAAGCCAGTGATGCCCAGCTGGATGAATTGCATATTGCGAGAAAGTCAAAGTAACGTGAATGAGGATCGGCCGGATTCCCCTTGATTAGAAAAATCCGGTATAGTATAATTTTTAAAAAGACGGGCCCAAGTCCTGATGTGTACGTTGTAAACCTTGAGTTTTGACCGAACATTTTTTTGATTGGGAGCCCGCGTTTTTGGGATGAGTAAACGCCTTTATAAGGACTTGCGAATTTTCCAGAACAGGGCACCCACCTGCTGAGAGCGGGTTCAAAACAAAGGATGAAATTCGACGGCACGATTGGGACTAAGCCCATTTGGCCATAAACGATATCTGCATGGGCAAAGCTTGCTCATGCAGTTTTTAATGAGAAGATTATCCTTTTATTGGAGTGAGTAAATGTGCTGCACCAATTTTCCCGCAACGAACTGGCCATTGGAAAAGACGGCCTGGAATTATTAAAAAACAGTACGGTTGCCGTGCTCGGAATCGGGGGAGTCGGTTCCTTTTCTGCGGAAGCTCTGGCCCGGTCCGGAGTCGGCAGGTTAATTCTTGTAGACAAAGATGATGTGGATATTACCAACGTCAATCGTCAAATCCATGCTCTTGTCTCTACGGTCGGCCAGCCGAAAGCAGATTTAATGAGAGACCGGGTTAAAGAAATCAATCCGGAGTGTGAGGTCATCTCACTGAAAATGTTTTATACAGAAGAAACTTATGAGGAATTTTTCAGCTATGGGCTTGACTACGTGATTGATGCGTCGGACACCATTTCTTATAAAATCCACTTGATGAAAGAGTGTCTGAAACGCGGCATTCCGATTATCTCCAGTATGGGAGCTGCCAACAAAACGGATCCGACACGGTTCAAAGTGACGGATATCTCCAAAACCCATACGGATCCCATTGCTAAAGTTATTCGTACGAGGCTGAGAAAAGAGCGGATCCATAAAGGGATAGAGGTCGTATTTTCAGATGAAAGCCCGATCGTGATCCGCGAAGACGTGCGCAAGGTGGTCGGAAAAGAGGATGCACCCATCCGAAAAGCAAAAATGCCGCCTTCCTCCAATGCCTGGGTCCCTTCAGTGGCAGGGCTGATTATGGGAGGACATGTCATCATGAAGCTCCTTAAGGACATTAAAATTCATCGTGTAAATGACTGAGCAGCCTTTAAGGCTGCTTTATTTAGCTGCAAGGAATATGAAAAAAGCTATCCGGCGGAAAATTCCTGCGATGCCCAGCCTGTGGTTCGATGTTCCCGTGGATTTTTAACCTTTAACAAAAAGGGTATAGATAAGAAGTCACGATAATAAAAGGAGAGATAAAATGACTTCAATTCAGGGAAAAACAGCGATCATCACAGGAGCAAGCAGCGGAATCGGAGAGGCGATTGCCAAAAAGCTGGCTTCTGAGGGAGCAAATATCGTTCTGGCCGCAAGACGAGAGGACCGGATCAATGCACTGGCGGATGAATTAAAAAGCTCCTATTCAACTGAAGTATTAACGATTCCGACAGACGTCACGTCCAAAGAAGCTGTAGAGCAGCTTGCCAATCAGACAAGGGAGACATTCGGAAAAGTAGACATTCTCATTAATAATGCCGGAATTATGCTGCTGTCCTTCCTTAAAAATGATCATGTCGATCAATGGGAGCAAATGGTTGATGTGAATATAAAGGGAGTTCTATTCGGAATCCACTCTGTACTGCCGGGTATGCTTGAAGCAGGTGAGGGCCATGTCATTAACGTATCATCTGTAGCCGGCCATGAAGTGTTCCCATCTTCTTCCGTATACAGTGCAACCAAATATGCAGTCCGTGCGATTTCGATGGGGATGGAGAAGGAATTGGCTAATACGCCTATAAAAGTAACCAACATTTCTCCGGGAGCCGTTCAGACAGAGTTGACTAACCATATTACCGATGAGGATGTTCACAGCCTATTCAAGGATATGATGGAAGATGTGAAGCCTCTGAACGCTGAGGATATAGCAGAAGCGGTATACTATGCCGTTTCGCAGCCAGATCATGTCAATGTGAACGAAGTGACTGTAAGACCGACCAATCAGGCATAATGGCCTATACAAAAAAGACCGGTGGAGCCCGGTCTTTTTTTGTGTGCGATTTTTCATCTTCTGCTGAGAAACTTTATTGGAAGAGTCGGTTAAGCTATGAATCCTGGCCATTCAGCTTCTTATAAACCTGGGCTAGAGCCTGTTCAAATTTACCTGTAGTCTTCGGAGAATAGTAGCTTTTGTTTTTTAGAGAATCCGGCAGGTACTGCTGTCTAATCCAGCCGTTTTCAAAATCGTGCGGATATTGATAGCCTATTCCGCGCCCTAGCTTGCTGGCTCCCTTGTAATGGGCGTCCTTTAAGTGCGCTGGAACATCGCCGGATTTCCCTGATCTGATATCCGCAAGTGCAGCGTCAAGAGCCGTATAAGCCGAGTTGGATTTAGGCGATAGGCACAACTCGATGACAGCATTGGCGAGCGGAATTCTTGCTTCCGGAAATCCGAGCCGTTCGGCAGCTTCAATGGCTGCAAGCGTCCTGGCTCCAGCCTGCGGACTTGCAAGGCCGATATCCTCATACGAAATGACGAGCAGTCTTCGCGCAATGCTGACGAGATCACCGGCTTCAATTAATCGGCCTAAATAATGGAGGGCCGCGTTCACATCAGAACCGCGGATCGATTTTTGAAAAGCGGAGAGAACGTCATAATGGGCGTCGCCATCCTTGTCATGAGCAAACGCTTTTTTCTGGAGGCATTGCTCTGCCGTTTTTAACTCAATCCGGATGATGCCTTTCTCATTTTCAGGTGTGGACAAAACGGCAAGCTCAAGCGCATTCAGCGAAGAGCGGACATCACCTCCGCTCCCTGCGGCTAAATGATCAAGCGCTTCCTTTGAAACCTCGATGGATTTCGTTCCGAACCCCCGCTCTTCATCTTCAATCGCACGTAAAAGCGCGGTCTTAATTTCTTCTTCCGCAAGCGGCTTCAGCTCAAAAATCTGGCATCTGCTGCGGATAGCAGGGTTTATCGCATGATATGGATTGCTCGTTGTCGCTCCAATCAATACAATCCGGCCATTTTCGAGGTGCGGCAAGAGGAAATCCTGTTTTGCTTTATCCAGGCGGTGGACTTCATCCAGGATTAAAATGACCTTGCCGGACATTTTGGCTTCCTCAGCAACAATTTCCATATCTTTTTTATTGTGTATGACCGCGTTCAATGTCCTGAATGCGGTCCCGGTGCTCCCGGCTATAGCAGCAGCGATTGACGTTTTCCCTATGCCGGGCGGGCCGTATAAAATCATCGAGCTTAAGTAGCCGGCATGGACCATTCTCCAAATAATCTGGCCTTCTCCAGCCAAATGTTCCTGTCCGATGATTTCATCCAGTTTTCTCGGTCTCATTCTGTAAGCAAGAGGCTTCAATTCAATCTCTCCCCATCCATGCATGTCTGCTCCCCATTATAGTACGTTTTTAATTTGTTTGCTAAAATACAGATTCTTTGCATTCAGCGCCTGATTTCATTATAATATTCCAATCAGTCCTGCGGTTTTCAAGCGGACCCCCTGCTAAATGTGGTATAATAGCATAGGTTTTCATGGATATATAGATTGTGCATAAAGCAGAGATCTGTTTAAGCTGTGCACATGACGAATAGATTAATGTGTGCTGGCGAGGCCGGTAAACATCTTTAGTGTAAAGGTGAGGAATATTTGTTTTTATCAGATGTCCTTTTGATACGATTCCGGGTTAGGGGTGTTTTGATTGAAAATATCGACAAAAGGCCGATATGGCCTGACAATCATGATTGAATTAGCAAAGAAGCATGGAGAAGGTCCGACATCCTTAAAAAGCATTGCCCAGACAAATGATCTATCAGAGCATTACCTTGAGCAGCTGATTGCTCCTCTGCGAAATGCAGGTCTCGTTAAAAGCATCAGAGGTGCTTACGGGGGATATGTGCTCGGAGATGAACCCGTGAACATCACATCCGGTGATATCATCCGTGTCCTTGAAGGGCCGATCAGTCCTGTAGAAGTGCTGGAAGATGAAGAGCCTGCCAAACGGGAGCTTTGGATCCGGATCCGTGATGCGGTAAAAGATGTCCTCGATAATACAACACTTGATGATCTTGCAAGCTATACGGATGGAGAACAGGAACCGTATATGTTTTATATTTAGGCGGCCGCTTCTGCCGATCAGAACTTTGCGGCCCGGCGGAAAACCGGTTTAGACCGTACAGCCGTTCAGGCAGGCGGTGCTTATATTTAAAGAGGTGAGTTTATGTCTCGGATTTATTTGGATCATGCTGCGACCTCGCCCATGCATCCTGCTGTTATAGATGCCATGACTTCCTTTATGGCTGAAACCTTCGGCAATCCATCCAGCATTCATGCCCATGGCAGGGAAAGCAGGAGGATTCTGGACGCTGCAAGAGAAGATCTTGCAGCCATTTTGGGAGCTCAGGCGAATGAAATTATTTTTACAAGCGGCGGTACAGAGGCCGATAACATGGCAATATTGGGAACGGCATACGCAAACCGTTCAAAAGGGAATCATATTATTACAACAGCAGTAGAGCACCACGCTGTGCTTCACACATGCCAATTTCTTGAAAAAGAAGGATTTCGTGTAACCTATCTCCCTGTTAACGAAGAGGGGATGATTTCACTTCATGATTTTGAACAGGCACTTACGGATGACACAATTCTTGTAACAGTTATGTATGGGAACAATGAATCCGGAACCATACAGCCGGTGAACGAGATTGGTGAACGGCTGAAAAATCACCAGGCTTTATTTCATACGGATGCCGTTCAGGCATTCGGAGTGCTCAAGCTTGATGTAAAAGAAATGGGTGCGGATTTGCTGTCTGTTTCAGGCCACAAGCTGAATGGGCCAAAAGGAATAGGGTTTCTTTATGTAAGAGCTGGAATCAAGCTGAAACCGCAGGTATTCGGAGGCGAGCAGGAGCTGAAAAGACGTGCCGGAACTGAAAACGCCGCAGGCGCAGCAGGCTTGCACAAAGCAGCGGCATTAGCTGAGCAGACAAGAAACGAGAAGGCTGAAGAGTATTTGGCCATGAAGCGTAAAATGCTGGACGTATTTCGTGATGAAGGGATTCTATTTGAAGTGAACGGTTCCCCGGAAAACAGTCTTCCTCATATACTGAATGTGTATTTTCCGGGCACGAACGTCGAATCCTTTCTGATTAACCTGGATTTAGCAGGTATTTCAGCCTCAAGCGGTTCGGCTTGCACAGCAGGCTCGATTGATCCTTCCCACGTTTTGACAGCGATGTTCGGGAAAGACTCTGGCAGACCGGCTTCATCCATCCGCTTCAGCTTTGGTTTTGGCAATACAGTGGAACAGGTTGAAACCGCAGCCCGAAAAACAGCCGCTATTGTAAAACGGCTTACAGCATAGAAAAGAGGTGAAATTCAAATGGAAAAAGCACCTAAGGATACACGTGTGGTCGTTGGGATGTCCGGCGGCGTCGATTCCTCTGTCGCAGCGCTAATGCTGAAGGAGCAGGGATATGATGTCATCGGTATTTTTATGAAAAACTGGGATGACACCGATGAAAACGGCGTCTGCACGGCGACCGAAGACTACAACGATGTCATTAAGGTTTGCAACCAAATCGGCATTCCGTACTATGCCGTCAATTTTGAAAAACAATACTGGGACAAGGTATTTACCTACTTCCTGGATGAATATAAAGCGGGCAGGACTCCGAATCCGGACGTCATGTGCAATAAAGAAATTAAATTTAAAGCCTTTCTTGATCATGCCATGTCCCTGGGGGCAGATTATCTCGCTACAGGCCACTATGCTAGAGTGGAGAAGCGGGACGGCATCTATAAAATGCTGAGAGGCGTCGACGAAAACAAGGATCAAACTTATTTCCTTAATCAGCTTGGCCAGGATCAGCTTTCAAAAGTGATGTTCCCGCTTGGCGGCATTGATAAATCCGAAGTAAGGGAAATGGCGAAGAATGCAGGGCTTGCCACAGCTTCCAAAAAAGACAGTACCGGAATCTGCTTCATCGGAGAGCGCAATTTCAAAGAATTTCTTAGCGGCTACCTCCCTGCACAGCCAGGAGAAATGCAAACCCTGTCCGGCGCAAAAATGGGCCGGCACGACGGGCTGATGTATTATACGATCGGTCAAAGACATGGGCTTGGAATCGGCGGAAGCGGTGAGCCGTGGTTCGTTATCGGCAAGGACTTAAAACGAAATATTCTGTTTGTCGATCAGGGCTTTCACAATGATCTTCTCTATTCCGATTCCATTATCGCAACAGACATCAGCTGGGGGGCAGGCAAAGCACCTGAAGGAGATTTCCAGTGCACAGCTAAATTCCGCTACCGTCAAAGCGATCATAAAGTAACAGTAACTATGCTTACTGAAACAACGGCAAAAATTACGTTTGAAGAACCGATCAGAGCCGTTACACCAGGTCAGGCCGCCGTTTTTTACGATGGAGAGGCTTGCCTCGGCGGAGGGACCATCGATGAAGTTTTCAGAGACAGCGAAAAATTAATGTACGTAGGATAAATGCACAGCAGGACTGCTCCGAAAGATGTTCAGCCAATCAGCAACCGCTGATGATCAAGGTCTGGCAAATGGCGGGCGGTCCTCTTTGCCTATTTCCAGAAACAGTTGATACGGTGCGAACGTTGCACACAGAGAGGAGCATGGAACATGGATAACAACCAATTAGGCATCCAAGCCATGAAACAAGGCGAACTTGAGCAGGCTGCCAGGCACTTCACAGAAGCGATCGAAGAGGATCCTGCCAATCCGGTCTTCTATGTGAATTTTGGAAATCTGCTTGCTTCAGTCAGCGAATTTGAAAAAGCAGAAAGCTTTTTTAATAAAGCCATTGAGCTTGACCCTAAGTCAGGAACCGCTCTATACGGCAAAGGAAATGTTTACTACGAAAAAGAAGAATATGAAAAGGCAGCCAAGGCTTTTACATCGGCTATCACTGAAGGCGTAGAGGAAGCGGACGCCTATTTTATGACAGGTATGTCTCTCGTTCAGCTGAATAAGGAAAGACTTGGGCTTCCATACTTTATGAGAGCAGTAGAGCTAAACGGCCAGGACGCCGATGCCCGCTTCCAATATGGATTGTGCCTTGCTTCACAGGGAGAGCTCAGTCAGGCGGCGAACGAATTTAAAACAGCAACAGAGCTCGATCCAAATCATGCCGATGCCTATTATAACCTTGGTGTTGCGTTTTCATTTGAAGAAAAAGCACAGCAAGCCTATGAAATGTTTGCGAAAGCGGTTCGTATCCAGCCTGACCACGTTCTCGCTTTGAATGGCAAAAAGCTGATGGAAGAAGCGTTAAAATAATGGTAATCATGGCTGTTCACCGGCCGCAGGAAATGGCCCAGGGATAAGCTTAGAGGAGCCAGGGAGGGGAGGAATGCGTGATGCAAATGTCCATAGATGAATTGGGAAATGGAGATAGCGGGGACAAACCATTTTTAAAAGGAATCATTAAAGCCGTCATATTCCACAATGAAAAAAACCTGTATACTGTTCTGAAAGCAAGACAAGTTGAATCCAATTTGGACATCGATGAAAAAGACGTCACAGTAACCGGATATTTCCCCCTCCTTTCAGAGGAAGAAACTTACATATTTTACGGGATGATTAAGCATCATCCGAAATTCGGAATGCAATTTCAAACAGAGCATTTCCGAAAGGATATTCCGAATACAGAAGAGGGCATTGTCCAATATTTATCAAGTGATTTATTTAAGGGGATCGGGAAAAAAACCGCAGAAATCATCGTGGGAAATCTTGGAACATCTGCCATCTCAAAAATCATGCAGGACCCCGCCGTGCTGCACAGCATTCCGAAAGTCAATAAAGAGAAAGCCGATATTTTAGCGCAAACGCTGAAGCAGCATCAGGGACTTGAGCAAATCATGATCTCCTTGTCGCAATTCGGCTTCGGACCGCAGCTTTCCATGAAGATTTATCAGCAGTATCAGGATGAAACGCTTCAGAAAATACAGGAAAATCCTTTTCAGCTTGTGAAGGATGTGGAAGGCATTGGTTTCGGCAAAGCTGATGAGCTTGCACGGCAGCTTGGGATCTCTGGCAGCAATGCAGAGCGGATTAATGCAGCCTGCCTTTATACAATCGAACAATCCAGTTCACAAGAGGGCCATGTATACCTGCGGGAGGATCAGCTCGCCGATAAAACGATGCAGCTGCTGAACAGCTCCGATCAGGGCGCTGTAGGGGCGGATGCAATCTCGAGGCAGATTGCTTCACTCGCCGAAAGCAAGCAGCTCATTGCCGATGAAGGCAAGATTTATTTTCCCATTCTTTATTACTCTGAAAAAAAAGTAGCGGAGCATATTCAGCAGATTCTTGACCAAACCGAATATGAAGGACTGTTCCCAGAGTCCGAATTTCTTCTTTCCCTCGGAAATCTAGAAGAAAGAATGAAGGTTACGTACGCTCCGAGCCAAAAGGAAGCCATACAGCGGGCCTTAATGACCCCGATGCTTTTGCTGACAGGAGGGCCCGGGACCGGAAAAACAACGGTTATCCGAGGAATCGTCGAGCTTTATTCAGATCTGCACGGCTGTTCTCTTGATCCAGGTGATTATAAAAAAGATGAGCCATTCCCAATCCTTCTTGTAGCGCCTACAGGACGGGCGGCTAAAAGAATGAGCGAATCGACAGGGATGCCGGCTGTAACCATCCACAGGCTGCTCGGCTGGAATGGAGCGGAAGGCTTTGACCGCAATGAAGACAATCCGATCGAAGGAAAGCTCCTGATTATCGATGAAATGTCGATGGTGGATATTTGGCTCGCCAATCAGCTTTTCAAATCCCTGCCCAAGCAAATTCAAGTGGTTATGGTAGGAGATGAGGATCAGCTGCCCTCCGTCGGACCCGGCCAGGTGCTCCGGGACCTTCTCGCATCAAATGAAGTGCCAACGGTGAGACTGACGGATATTTACCGCCAGGCAGAAGGATCTTCCATCATCGAGCTTGCCCATCATATTAAAGAAGGCCGTGCTCCTGACGATTTAAGGACTCCAACGGCAGACCGTTCTTTTATCCGCTGCGGCTCCGGCCAAGTGAAGGAAGTCGTTCGGAAAGTCGTGGAGAATGCAAAGAAAAAGGGGTTTTCCGCCCGTGATATTCAGGTGCTGGCGCCAATGTACAGAGGTCCTGCAGGCATCGACCAGCTGAATATTCTTCTCCAGGATATTTTTAACCCTGCATCCTCCACAAAACGGGAAATGAAATTCGGAGACCTCGTCTATAGAATCGGAGACAAAGTCCTTCAGCTCGTCAATCAGCCTGAAAGCCATGTCTATAACGGTGATATGGGTGAGATTGAATCGATTTTTTATGCAAAGGAAAATACAGAAAAAGAAGACATGATTGTTGTTTCATTTGACGGAAACGAAGTCACCTATACAAGATCGGATTTTTCGCAGTTCACGCATGCATACTGCTGCTCCATTCATAAATCACAGGGAAGTGAATTTCCCGTCGTCATTCTTCCTGTTGTGAAAAGCTATTACAGAATGCTAAGGAGAAACCTCATCTACACCGCGATAACAAGAAGCAAGAAATTTCTAATCATGTGCGGAGAAGAGGAAGCCTTTAAACGCGGCATCGAAAACAGGGATCAGCTGGAACGACAGACCTCTCTGAGGCAGCGCCTGAACAAGTCAGCCGGGGAGGAAGATAATCTTCAGAAACTTCTTCCATTTGATGTTAAGGATGCGAATATCGGAATGGGGAATGCAACACCCTTTGATTTTATGTAAGATGACCAGACCCTCCGGCTCAATGAATCCAAAGCAAAAAGCCGCCTGCTGGATAACAGGCGGCTTTTGCTTTGTTCAATTAATTGAACATCGGTAAAATATAGCTGATCAAAAACCAAATGACTCCGAAAAAAATGATTAAGTATGCGGCGTATTTGATAAATGTGGAAGCAACAAGACTGGAGTCCTTTCTTTTTTCTCTAACCTCGACATCTTTATGTTCATCCATAAATTCACGTCCTCTTTTTTGTTATTAAATACCACATCTGGGGAAGTTCAAACCTGTAAGCCAGCACCGGAATGGAAAACGTTACGCCGTATGACCGGGGACAAGCCGAAGAATCCTAAGAGTGTTCGGAAAGGTGGAGATCATCTTGCGGACATACGGAACATTAAAAGGACTTCCGGTTTTTGATGCAAGAAACGCAGCCTGCATCGGCAAAGTGACGGACCTCGTCATCAGTGCAGCCGGCCGTGTTTCCGGACTGGTAATAGATGGAAAAGGCCTGTTCAAAAAAGACCGCTTTATTCCTCTGTCCTGTATTTCGTCAGTCGGAGAGGATGGAGTAATGGTTGGCAATCCCGAACTTCTGCAGCCGCTCGCCGCTGCAAAAGAGGATTACCGGTTCCAGGGACACGGAAAGCTGCTGAACAAAACCGTATACTCTAAAAACGGAGTACAGCTCGGTCTCCTGGAGGACGTATATTTTTCAGAACAACTGGGCACAATCGTAGCATACGAACTGACAGACGGATTCTTTGCGGATTTAACCGAGGGGCGCAAAAAAGTGAACCCTTTAAGTGAAGAGCTCACAATAAGCAAAGATGCCATCGTCATGAATGTGATACAGGAGTGAGGTGTGCCCGGTATGCTGAAATGCCCGAACTGCCAATGCAAGGACCTGGGGAAAATAGGAGTGAACCAGTACTATTGCTGGGGCTGCTTTATCGAGCTTTCCGTCTCCAAAGGAATGATTTTGACCCACCAGGTTGAAGAAGATGGAACCTTAAGCTCATTGGACGATTTGTTTGACGAACACGACCGAACCGTAAGCTGACGAAATTAGAGGAGGAAACCGACATGAACCGCACCATGACCTCATTAATTTCAATGGGACTCGGCGCTGCTGCCACCTATGCCATGGGCAACAGAAAACGCATGAATACCCGCAGAATGAGAAAAAGCCTTCAGCGTTCAATGAAAAGAATGTTCGACTGATTGAATGCTGCATATGTACCCCCCGCCTATTTGGCGGGGGTTTTTTGTGGTTTGGGGAGGGTCGCGAATTCTGTTGAAATTTGATGAGAGGTGTCGTATGGCCCGTATATTGCGAAAGTTGGCCCGTAAACGGGGAAAGTTGGCCCGCAAGCGTGAAAAGTTGGCCCGTAAACGCGGAAAGTTGGCCCGCAAGCGTGAAAAGTTGGCCCGTAAACGCGGAAAGTTGGCCCGTAAACGCGGAAAGTTGGCCCGCAAGCGTGAAAAGTTGGCCCGTAAACGCGGAAAGTTGGCCCGCAAGCGTGAAAAGTTGGCCCGTAAACATAAAAAGACGGCCGGCACAGCTAATGATCCGGTCCGATTCAGTCAGCATCCGACATAGCTAAAGCAGGACTGCTAACTGTCAAAAAAGTATTGGGTGGAAGCAGGGTTTTGCGGGAGTTTGCAGAAACTAAATGGGAGATGTGGAAAGGAGTAAACAAATGATTGTTAAACCCCTCGAAGTTCCCCTTGCTTTAAAACAATTACAAGCCTTAAAAAGAAGGCTGCCCTCAGGTCATCCCAAGACAGAAAGTATAAAAAAAGCGTTAGCAGCAAGAACGGCAGGTTATGTTGGAGAAAGAGCTTTAGTATACCCCTTGAGTTTCATAAATAATGACTTCAAAATTTTCCATGATGTCAGGTTGTTTGATGGTCAGCATTACTTTCAAATTGATGTGCTGATTGTTACTAAGGCTTTTATTGTAATACTTGAAGTCAAAAATATTGCGGGAACTCTTTACTTCGACTCCGAATTCTCACAGCTGATCCGTATCCAAAATGATGTTAAAGAGCCGTTTCCAGATCCGCTCATTCAAATAAAACGACAGGAGATGCAGTTTTCAACATGGCTAAAAAAGTTTGATTTCCCTGATTTACCGATTAAAACCTTCATAATTATTGCAAATCCGCGAACAATTCTGCAAACGTCATCCAAAAACAGCTCTATCCATCAGAAAGTCCTTCATAGTTCAATTATTCCTTTTAAAATGAATGAATTAGAGAATGTCCTTAATCAAAAGATTTTAACTACCGACCAGGTAAACGAGTTGGTTGCAAGATTAGCCAATGAACATGCATTAAGTCAAACTGACATGCTTAAGCGCTTTGAAATCAAGAGAGAGGATGTTTTACCAGGAGTTTATTGTAGCGCCTGCTGTAATCTCACAATGAAAAAAGCATTTAAATCACTTTGGACTTGTTCCATTTGCAGTCACACAATGGAGAATGCGCACCATCCAGCGTTAGAAGACTACGCTCTCCTGTTTCAGAAAACCATAACGAACCGGGAGGCTCGATTCTTTTTGGATATACCATCCAGTTCGATCGTGAAAAAATTATTTAATCAGATGAATATGAAGCCTGTTGGACATTCCAAATTAAGTTTTTACAGGATTAATGTCTAAATTCTCGTAAAGTTGTGGCCGCTTCTTGAATAATCCCCCCGCCATCCTCCCAAACTAAAAACCGGAGGAATGCCCCATGAAGGAAAAAAAGATTCTGTACAGAGCGGGGATTGTTCTCCTGTCGCTTCTGTCCCTTTATTTGTTTTTGAAGCTGAAGGTTGTCTGGAATCCAGTGTGGATTATTGCCCAGGCTATTTTCATTCCGTTTTTAATCGCTTCGTTTATTACATATCTGCTTCATCCGATTGTGGAGAAGCTGCATGAGACGGGACTGCCGAGAACGCTCTCGATTCTAATTATCTATCTCCTGTTTTTCGGGTCGATTGCTTACGGGTGTTACCGTGGGGTTCCTTTGCTGATCAATCAGCTGATGGAGCTGTCGGCGAATGCTCCGCGGATGGTGCGGCTTTATGAGGGGTGGCTTGCAATGGTTCGCGATCAGACGGATCATTGGCCGGTGGGGCTTCATCACCGGGTGGAGGACCTGCTTGGAGAGGCGGAACAATGGCTCTCCGGGATGATTGATACGATTATATTTTCGATTCGTTCATTATTTGATAATGCGGTGATTCTGACATTAATCCCGTTTCTGGTTTTTTATATGCTGAAGGATTTTACCCTTTTAAAAAAAACGGCTTGGTATTTAACTCCGAAAAAGTGGAGGAGAAGGGGCAAGGAGCTGATCCGGGATGCGGATGAATCGCTGGGAAGCTATATCCGGGGCCAGTTCTTCGTCTGTGTGATTATCGGATTGCTTGCTTTTCTCTCACTCTGGATTTTCGGGGTCAAATATCCGCTTGTGCTTGGGATAATTATTGCGGTTACTAACATCATTCCCTACTTTGGACCGGTGATTGGAGCGGTTCCTGCGCTGATACTGGCGGCCGCGATGTCAACAGAGACGGTAATTACAGTAGTCATTATTATATTGGTTCTGCAGTTTCTTGAGGGGAACGTCATCAGCCCGCTTATAGTGGGAAGAAGCCTTCATATGCATCCCATTGTTATTATGCTTGCGCTGGCTGCAGGAGGGGAGCTGGCCGGGATATTCGGCCTGATCATTGCCGTACCGGTTACAGCGGTGCTGCGTGTTATGGTGGAGCATGGAGTTCGCCTGCTCAGAGCTGATTGACAGGCGGGCAGGGTTTGACTATAATCATCAATAGAATACATAAAACATTGATGGAAACGAGTATGTTACAGTCCATTCTAAAGAGAGAATGCCTCCAGGCTGAAAAGGCATTTGATGAAGGGTAACAGAATGCTATTCCTGAGTGCAGGTAAAAGCCCTGCCGTCCCGTGACCGCGTTATGGCCGAATGAAGCTGATGGATGCCTGCATCCATAATCAGGGTGGTACCGCGAGCAAGCAAACTCTCGTCCCTGTGCAAATCAATACTGATTTGCGCAGGAACGGGAGTTTTTTGTTTTTGCAGAGTCCCCCGGCTTACATACAAAAAGGAGGATTACCAATGAAATTTTTAACGTCCGCAGAAGTACGGCAGATGTTTCTTGATTTCTTTAAAGAAAAAGGCCATGCCGTTGAGCCAAGCGCTTCCCTCGTTCCGCATGAGGATCCTTCATTGCTGTGGATCAACAGCGGAGTCGCTACCCTGAAAAAATATTTTGATGGACGGGTGATTCCGGCAAACCCAAGGATTTGCAATGCTCAAAAATCCATCCGGACGAATGATATTGAGAACGTCGGAAAAACAGCACGCCACCATACCTTTTTTGAAATGCTTGGGAACTTTTCGATAGGAGAGTACTTTAAGGTTGAAGCGATCGAATGGGCATGGGAATTCCTCACGAGTGACAAATGGATTGGCTTTGATCCAGAAAAGCTTTCTGTGACCATTCATCCTGAAGATGATGAAGCATTTGAAATCTGGACAGAAAAAGTAGGTGTTCCGGAAGACCGCATCATCCGCCTTGAAGGGAACTTCTGGGATATCGGCGAAGGTCCGAGCGGCCCGAATACGGAAATTTTTTATGACCGGGGTGAGGTTTACGGTCATGACCCGGAAGATCCTGAGCTGTACCCGGGCGGGGAAAATGAACGGTATTTGGAAGTGTGGAATCTCGTTTTTTCTGAGTTTAACCATAATTCGGACGGCACCTATACGCCGCTTCCTAAGAAAAACATTGATACTGGCATGGGGCTTGAGCGCATGTGTTCTGTGATCCAAAACGTACCGACTAACTATGAAACCGATCTTTTTATGCCAATTATTGAAGCAACAGCTAAGATTTCCGGTATGGAGTATCACGGCAGCAAGGAAAAGGATGAGGCGTTCAAGGTCATCGCCGATCATATCAGAACGGTTTCTTTTGCAGTCGGTGATGGAGCTTTGCCGTCAAATGAAGGCCGCGGATATGTGCTGCGCCGTTTGCTGCGCCGCGCTGTCAGGTACGCTAAGAAGCTCGATATTAACCGTCCGTTTATGTTTGAGCTTGTACCGGCAGTCGGAGAAATCATGGAAGCCTTCTATCCGGAGGTTCAACAAAAAACAGAATTCATTCAAAAAGTAATCAAAAATGAAGAAGAGCGGTTCCATGAAACGCTCAATGATGGACTTGCTATTCTTTCTGAGGTAATAAAAAAACAAAGGCAAGCCGGGCACCGCATCATACCAGGCGCAGACGTCTTCCGTCTTTATGACACTTATGGCTTCCCTGTAGAGCTGACAGAGGAATATGCAGAGGAAGAAGAAATGGAGATCGACACGGAAGGCTTTGAAGCTGAAATGGAAAAGCAGCGGGAGCGGGCAAGATCCGCGCGCCAGGAAGTCGATTCCATGCAGGTTCAGGGCGGGGTTCTCGGTGATCTTAAAAAGGAAAGCACGTTTGTTGGATATGAAACGCTCAACGTTGAAACGGAAATTGCGGCTCTCATAAAAAATGGCGAGCTTGCCGATGAGGCGAGTGAAGGCGATGAGATTCAGCTTATCCTTGTG
Source organism: Metabacillus sp. 84 (assembly GCF_050107715.1). Taxonomy (NCBI): domain Bacteria; kingdom Bacillati; phylum Bacillota; class Bacilli; order Caryophanales; family Bacillaceae; genus Metabacillus; species Metabacillus sp. 84. The sequence continues at coordinate 27,468 of NZ_JBNILN010000013.1, forward strand.
CAGACACCATTTTACGCGGAAAGCGGCGGCCAGATTGCAGATGAAGGAACCATTTCAAATGATAGGTTTACCGTCCGTGTGAAGGATGTAAAAAAGGCACCGAATGGGCAGAACCTTCACCGTGCAATTGTTGAGAAGGGCACCATCCATAAACATGATAAGGCTGCAGCTGCAGTGGACCGGCGTATCCGGGAAGGCGTTGTTAAAAACCACACGGCTACCCACCTGCTGCATCAAGCACTGAAGGATGTTCTTGGAGGCCATGTAAATCAGGCGGGCTCCTTAGTAACGGCAGACCGCCTGCGTTTTGACTTTTCCCACTTCGGCCAGATTACCGACAGTGAGCTTAAACAGATCGAGCACACCGTTAACGAAAAAATTTGGGCAGGCATCGGAGTGAACATTGACCTGAAGCCGATTGACGAAGCGAAAGCAATGGGCGCCATGGCTCTATTCGGTGAAAAATACGGAAAAATTGTCCGCGTTGTTCAAATCGGAGATTACAGTGTCGAGCTTTGCGGGGGCTGTCATGTCGAAAATACCTCTTCGATCGGTCTGTTCAAGCTCATCTCTGAATCGGGAATTGGAGCAGGTACGAGAAGGATAGAAGCTGTTACAGGCAAAACAGCCTATGAAGCGATGAGTGACCAGCTGTCGATTCTTGAGGAAGCTGCGGTCAAGCTGAAAACGAAGGCAAAAGAGGTTCCGGCCAGAATTGACAGCCTGGCAGCTGAACTGAAAGAGCTGCAGCGCGAAAATGAATCGCTGACCTCTAAATTGGGCAATCTTGAAGCATCCTCTTTGACAGATCAGGTAAAAGATGTGGACGGAGTAAAACTTCTTGCAAGCAAGGTGAATGCCAAGGACATGAACAGTCTTCGGGCAATTCTTGATGATTTAAAAGCAAAGCTGGGATCAGCTGTCATCGTGCTGGGAGCTGCCAGCGGTGATAAAGTGAATATTGCAGCCGGTGTTTCCAAGGACCTGATCGACCGGGGGCTTCATGCAGGCAAGCTCGTTAAAGAAGTGGCAGAGCGCTGCGGCGGAGGCGGCGGAGGCCGTCCTGATATGGCTCAGGCAGGCGGGAAAGACCCTGAAAAACTTGAATCTGCTTTAAACTATGCAGAGGAATGGATTAAATCCGTTTTATAATTCCCATTCTTAGTGTAGAATGGTGATAAGAGTCAGGACGAGCAGGATTCAGTCCTCTATGTGAACTTGAGAAAGAGGTGCAGACAGTGAGCTCATTCGATAAAACAATGAAATTCAACGTTTCGGAGGATTCCGTTCAAGCAGATGTGAACGAAGTTTTGTTTACCGTATATGATGCACTGAAAGAAAAAGGCTACAATCCGATCAATCAGATTGTCGGCTATTTGCTTTCCGGTGATCCGGCTTATATTCCGAGGCACCGGGATGCCAGAAGCCTGATCCGGAAGCTTGAGCGTGACGAGCTGATTGAAGAGCTTGTAAAATCGTATCTGCAAAATAACCGCGGGGAGTAATGCATGCGAGTACTTGGTTTGGATTATGGAACGAAAACAATCGGAGTAGCAGTCAGTGACTACCTTGGCTGGACGGCCCAGGGCCTCGAAACGGTTAAAATTAACGAAGAAGGCGGAGACTATGGTCTGACGAGGCTTTCTGAACTGATCAAAACGGAAGAAGCGGACAAGATTGTCGTCGGTCTTCCCAAAAATATGAATGGCACCATCGGCCCGCGCGGGGAAGCCTGCCAGCGGTTTGCCTCTTTATTAGAGGAAACCTTCTCGCTTCCGGTCGTCCTTTGGGACGAGCGTCTGACTACGATGGCTGCCGAACGAATGCTCATTGAAGCAGACGTCAGCAGAAAAAAACGAAAAAAGGTCATTGATAAAATGGCTGCGGTCATGATCCTCCAAGGGTATCTTGACAGCCTCCGGTAACGGAGAGTACTAAACGAGGTGAATAGTTATGGAACATGGAGAAAAGCAAATTACAGTAGTGGATGAGAACGGAAACGAGCAGCTTTGCGAAATCTTATTTACGTTCGAATCCGATGAGTTTAACAAATCTTACGTGCTATACTATCCAATCAGCAGCGAAGATCAGGATGAAGAAGATGTCGAGATTCATGCATCAAGCTTTACTCCGAACGAAAACGGAGAAGACGGCGAACTTCAGCCGATTGAAACTGAAGAAGAATGGGACATGATTGAAGAAATGATGAACACATTCTTCGATAACGAAGAGGAAGAAGAATAATACAGAAGGAAGCCGGGATGGGAACCCGGCTTCCTTTTTTTCATTCAGTTTCTGAATAGAGCCGCCGGTTCCCCCTGGCCCTCTGCAGCTAAAGCAATTGGAAAAGCGCCGTATGGATACAAATTGTTAATGACGAATAAAGGGGAATTTTGTAGTATAATAATGGGAAGTGGAAGGGGGAAAAAGATGAAACATAAATCTGATAAATCATCTATACATAAGACTTTACTTGAAAGACAGGAAGAAGCAAAATCAATCCGGAAGATTGTAATCAGGATTGTCCTTATAACAGGAATTGCCCTGGCTTTGATAGCGGTCACAGGGATCATCTATATACAAAATGCATTGAGTCCCGTAGATTCAGCAGATAAAAAGGAAGTGAAGGTTTCGATTCCTCTTGGTTCTTCTGTCACAGGCATTGCTGCAGAACTGAAGGATGAAGGTCTGATTAAAGATGCCAGAGTTTTTAAATACTATGTAAAGTTTAAAAATGAAACAGGTTTTCAGGCAGGAGACTATCTGATGAGCAGGTCCATGACGATGGATGATATGATCGAGCTTCTGAAAACCGGAAAAATGTCTGAAGATGTAGCCATTCAGCTGATGGTACCAGAAGGCCACAAATTAACGCAAATTGCGGCAATTATTGAAAATAATTCCGAGTTTTCAAAGGAAGAAGTGTTAAAAAAAGTACAGGATCCAGAGTTTATCGCTTCGATGAAAGAAAAATTTCCGGATACTGTATCCAAAGAAGTGGACAGCAAATCCGTGAAATATAAGCTTGAAGGCTATTTATTCCCGGCAACCTATCCTTTCAAAGATCCAAATACTTCACTTGATGCCATTCTCGAGAAGATGATCGGGGAGACAGATAAGCGGGTAAAGCCGCTTCTTCCGCAGATTAAGGAAAAAAAGTGGACCGTTCACACCTTCCTGACGATGTCCTCTCTAATTGAAGAGGAGGCCACAGGACAAGTTGACAGACAGAAAATATCCAGTGTGTTTGTTAACCGGATCAACCAGGACATGCCTCTTCAGACGGATCCCACCGTGCTCTATGCTTTGGGAGAGCATAAAGACCGTGTAACCTATGATGACCTGAAAGTCTCTTCACCGTATAATACGTACAAAAACAAAGGCCTCCCTCCAGGACCGATTTCCAATAGCGGTACCATGTCCATGGAAGCCGCGCTGCAGCCTGATAATACAGATTATCTGTATTTCCTGGCATCGCCGGAAGGGAAAGTATATTATTCAAGAACACTCAAAGAGCATAATCAGCTTAAAGAAAAATATATTACCGGGCCGAGAGAAGAATCATAACTCAGAGAGGGAGTGAAATTTATTTCATTCCCTCTTTATTTGTGCTAAAATATATCAAGTTGTGTGCAGACACGACCGCAGATATAATGAAGGCAAGAGTTCCTAATCAGAACTCTTCTTTTTGCGCAAGGAGGCCAATTCAGTGCTTGAACCAACTCTTCATGCTTATATAGAAAGCATGATTCCCGAACGCTCCGGCCCGATCAAGGATATGGAGAGCTATGCTCAAGAGCATGGAGTTCCCATTATGGAAGCAGCAGGAATGGAAGTTTTGCTGCAATTTCTCCGTATCCATTCTCCCCTTCGCATACTAGAAATCGGAACGGCCATCGGCTATTCAGCCATCCGCATGGCGTCCGCTGTTCCGAAAGCCTCTATAGTGAGTATAGAAAGAGACCAGGATCGTTACGATCAGGCACTTTTACGGACGAAACAGTCGGATCTCAGTAGCAGAATCCGGATATATTTCGGTGATGCCCTGGAGATTCATGATCAAATAAGGAATGAAGGGCCTTTTGATGCATTGTTTATCGATGCGGCAAAAGGGCAGTATCAGCGTTTTTTTGAATTATATGAGCCCATGCTCAATAACGGCGGTATGATCATTACCGATAATATTTTATTTAAAGGTCTTGTCGCAGAAGAGCAGGACCATATTGACAATAAACGAATCAGAAGCCTCGTGAAAAAAATTGCGGGGTATAACAGCTGGCTGATGTCACATCAGGGATTCGATACATGCATTATCCCTGTTGGAGACGGCATCGCCGTAAGCATTAAAAGAGGTGAGCAAACGTGAAAAAACCAGAATTGCTAGTCACTCCTTCAAAGCTCGATGATATAGAGGCGCTTGCGAAAGCAGGAGCAACGGCTATGATAATCGGTGAGCAAAAATTCGGTCTTCGTCTCGCAGGGGAGTTTAACCGTGAGGATTTCAGGAAAGCGGTTGAGATCGCCCATCAGAACGGGGTTAAAGTATACGCGGCGATGAACGCGATTTTTCATAACGATCTTATCGAAGACTTAGCCGATTACATGCTTTTCCTTAAAGAAGCCAAGGCTGATGCCATTGTGTTCGGAGACCCGGCTGTTCTGATGACAGCCCGGGAAACAGTTCCGGATATGAAACTTCACTGGAATACAGAGACGACAGCGACCAACTACTTTACCTGCAACTATTGGGGCAGGAAAGGTGCACAAAGAGCAGTGCTTGCGAGGGAGCTCAACATGGATTCAATCGTTGAGACGAAGGAAAATGCAGAAGTGGAAATTGAGATCCAAGTCCATGGAATGACGTGCATGTTCCAGTCCAAGCGTTCTTTAATCGGAAACTATTATTTATATCAGGGAAAATCGATGGAAGTCGTGAATCAGGATAAGATGGAAAAGGGTCTGCTGCTTCATGATAAAGAAAGGGAAAACAAATATCCGGTTTATGAAGATCAGAACGGCACACACATTATGAGTCCCAACGATATGTGTATAATCGATGAATTGGAAGACTTGATTGACGCAGGCGTGGATTCCTTTAAGATCGACGGGGTTCTTCAAACGAGCGAATATGTCATCGAAGTCACAAAAAAATACAGGAAAGCCATTGACCTGTGCGTAGATGCGCGTGAGGAATATGAAGAGGTCAAGAGCAGCCTGCTGTCAGAAATTGAAGAAATCCAGCCTACCCACCGGCCGCTTGACACCGGCTTTTTCTTTAAAGAAACCGTCTACTGAGGACGGACGATATAAGCAATAAAAATAAATAAGGAGGTATACGTATGAATAGAGTAACCGATTCTATTTCCACCCTCATCAATGGAAAACGCGTCATTACGAAAAAACCTGAGCTCTTGGCGCCGGCTGGAAATCTGGAAAAGCTGAAAATTGCCGTCCGCTATGGAGCAGATGCTGTATTTATAGGAGGACGGGAATATGGTCTTCGCTCAAACGCAGACAACTTTTCACAGGAAGAAATGGCAGAAGGCGTCCAATTTGCCAATCAATACAACGCAAAAATTTACGTAACCACCAATATTTTTGCCCATAACGAAAATATGGATGGGATCGCTGATTATTTGAAAGGGCTTGAAGATGCGGGAGTTACCGGTATCATTGTCGCAGATCCCCTCATCATCGAAACATGTAAAACAGCCGCTCCAAAGCTCGAGATCCACTTAAGCACCCAGCAGTCTCTTTCAAACTGGAAAGCTGTTCAGTTTTGGAAAGAGGAAGGGCTTGAGCGTGTTGTTCTCGCCCGTGAGACAAGCGGGGACGAGATCCGCGAAATGAAAGAGAAGGTGGATATTGAAATAGAAACGTTTATCCACGGAGCGATGTGCATTGCCTATTCCGGACGCTGTACTCTTTCCAACCATATGACAGCACGCGACTCCAACCGTGGAGGCTGCTGCCAGTCCTGCCGCTGGGATTATGATCTTTATAAGCAGGAGGATGGAAAGGAAACACCGCTCTTTGGAGAAAACGATTCACCATTTGCGATGAGTCCAAAGGATCTCAAACTGGTCGAATCGATTCCAAGAATGATTGAAATGGGAATCGACAGCCTGAAAATAGAAGGACGGATGAAATCCATTCACTATGTAGCCACTGTAGTCAGCGTATACCGGAAAGTAATTGATGCTTACTGTGCGGACCCTGATAACTTTACAATCCAGCAGGAGTGGCTTGAGGAGCTGGACAAGTGCGCAAATCGCGAGACCGCTCCTGCCTTCTTTGAAGGAGTGCCAGGGCATAAAGAGCAGATGTTCGGCGTTCACGGCAAAAAGACGAACTTTGATTTCGTAGGAATGGTGCTGAACTATGACCCGGAAGGAAAAACAGTGACGCTTCAGCAGCGGAACTATTTTAAGCCTGGAGACGAAGTCGAATTCTTCGGACCGGAGCTCGAAAACTTCCGTACAGTCATCGAAAAGGTGTATGATGAAGAAGGAAATGAGCTGGATGCAGCGCGCCACCCGCTTCAAACCGTTACATTCAAATTGGACCGGCCGGTTTATCCATACAACATGATGCGGAAGGGGTTCTGAGGCAATGGGAAAGAAACCCGTCGTAATAGGGGTTGCCGGAGGATCCGGTTCTGGTAAAACAAGTGTAACCAAAGCGATCTATGAGCACTTCAAAGGACATTCCATCATGATGCTCGAACAAGATTACTACTACAAGGATCAAAGCCATCTTCCGTATGAAGAACGTCTGAACACGAATTATGACCATCCGCTTGCCTTTGACAATGATCTTCTAATTGATCACTTAAAAAAACTTCTTCACTATGAAGGCATTGAAAAGCCTGTCTATGATTACACCATTCATACCAGGTCAGAAGAGGTTCTGCGCATTGAACCAAAGGATGTTATCATTCTGGAAGGGATCCTTATTCTGGAGGATGAACGCCTGAGGGATCTCATGGACATCAAGATGTATGTGGATACGGATGCAGACATACGGATTATCCGCCGCATTCTGCGAGATATAAAGGAGCGGGGCCGTTCGATTGATTCTGTCATTGAACAGTATGTCTCAGTTGTAAGGCCGATGCATAACCAGTTTATCGAACCGACGAAGCGCTATGCTGATATTATCATTCCAGAGGGTGGACAGAACCACGTAGCCGTGGATTTAATGGTAACAAAAATTCAAACAATTCTTGAACAAAACGCTATTTTGTAATAACATAGCATAGATATAGAGCACTGTGCCCATATTATGTATAGATTGTTAAACGTTTCATGTAAAAATGCGTTCAGAGAGTGAACAGAAGCATTTCTGAATATGAAAAAGAGTGTGAGGGCAGGCTTGCCCTCGCTCTTGTATTATTAACAGGTCTTACATACAAAAAAATTCGGGGGACAGCTGTTTCAGAAGGAGTGGATATCAATGGCACAAGAGAAAGAATTTCCGATGACGAAAGAAGGAAAAGAAAAGCTCGAACAGGAATTGGAGTACATGAAAACGGTACGCCGCAAAGAAGTGGTCGAGCGTATCAAAATCGCGCGCAGCTTCGGTGATCTTTCTGAAAACTCCGAGTATGATTCCGCTAAGGAAGAGCAGGCGTTTGTTGAGGGAAGAATTACGACACTCGAGAATATGATCCGCAATGCTAAGATTATCGTAGAAGATACATCAAACACGAACGTAGTGGCCCTTGGAAAAACCGTGACGTTCCAGGAGCTTCCAAAAGGCGATGAAGAGTCCTACACGATTGTAGGAAGTGCAGAAGCCGATCCTTTCGAAGGAAAAATTTCCAACGACTCACCAATTGCGAAAAGCCTTATCGGCAAGCAGGTTGGAGACGAAGTATCCGTTCAGACCCCAGGTGGGGAAATGCAGGTAAAAATCGTAAATATCAAGTAAATCCGATTAAACCGGAACCGCCTCGTCGACAATGTGGATGAGGTGGTTTTTTTATGCGGAAAATCAAGAAGAGAGTCAGGACGGTCTGCATTGTAATCACGGCAGGCATTGCTGTTTTAGCATGGAGATTGGCAGAGCTTCAGCTGTTCCGGACAGAATCCTTTGGCAGCCATCATATCAATTTAATAGAAGAGAGCGTAGCACAGCGGACGCAATCCGTATTAATTGATGATGGAAGAGGAACACTGATCGACCGGAACGGGGAATTGCTGTCCGCGGGAGTAAAGCCCTCCCTCGTTTTGTTTCCATTTATTAAAGGTCTTGACTGGCCCAGCGCAGAAATAGCAGATCTTGCAGGGATGTCAGATGGGATCCTTCGTTCTCTAGTATCCAAAGCCGAATCTCCGGTCATTTTATCCAGCGGCGATGGAGCTGCCCTGGACAGCGCAGACCTCGAGAAAATAAACGCTCTGAAAATTCCGGGCGTTTATGGAGTGATGGTCCAGGATCATCCAAATGAGCTGTCTGCCTTCCATATCATGGGGTATACTGCGGAAATGCCTAAAGTGCTCGCAAAAAGATACCCGGACAAAAAACTGCCGTCTACCGTGAAAATCGGAGCCGCCGGACTTCAAAAAGCGTTTGATGAATTTCTGCTGCCTGAGTCTGAAACGAAGCTGCTCTATCACGTAGATGGAAATGGAAATCCGCTTTTTGGCGTAAATGTAAAGTACATTGCTGACTCAAGCGCCCATTTTCCAGTCAAAGTAAAAACGACATTGGATTTGGCCATTCAAAGATTAATGGAAGAAGCACTGACTGAAGCCGGCGTACAAAAGGGAGGCGCCGTGCTAATTGATATTGAGTCCAGCACCCTGCTCGCCATGGCCAGCAAACCGGATTTAAATGTTAACGGGGAACAGGCAAGCCTGAAAAACTATATGCTCGAAAGCATGAAACCGGGCTCTATTTATAAAATTGTAACCGCCGCTGCAGCGGTCGAGAATGGCCTGGATCACCCGTCTGCCCGCTATAATTGCGATCTCAACCCTTATGGGGGGGCAGAAGAAGACCGGAAGCTTGGAACGCTTGATTTCGATACAAGTTTTTCAAGAAGCTGCAATTATACATTTAATGTTCTTTCAAGCCAGCTGATTCGTAAAGATGCGGATTATATGGAAAATACCGCCGAAAAACTCGGGCTTGTAAACCCGGTTGGATGGGAAGGAACCGTTTTTCATTATGGCGCGTTCAGGCAGTTCCCTGAAGAAAAACAAGGTACTGTCTGGAGCGATCACCGCGACAAAAGCTCAGCAAAAGCCGTTGCCCAGACGGCCATTGGACAAAAGGATGTCCAGGCTACACCGCTCGCCATCGCCAACATGATGGCAACGATCGCAAGAGGGGGAAAAGGAATGGCCGTAAAAACTGCAGAAGAAATTTTATATAAAAACGGCACATCGATGTTCCAGTTTCCTGATAAAGAACTGTCAGACGTAACGCTTGACCACTACACAGCCCAAAAACTCCAAAAACTCCTTCGGCTGGTCGTGACGGATGAACAGGGAACAGGCGCAGGATTCGGGGCCCTTCCGTTTGAGGTGTCCGGAAAATCGGGTACAGCCGAAACAGGCAGAAAGGATCCGAATGGGAACAACCTCATCAATAAATGGTTTGCAGGCTATTTTCCATCCGGCAAGCCAAAATATGCGCTTGTCGTCCTGGATGCTGAAACAATCAGCAGCAGGGCAGCAGCAAATAAAGTGTTCTATCAGATTGCTTCCGGTCTGGACATCCAGGAGTAAATCTAAACTGGCTTCATTCGCATACCGGTGATAGAATAGTACAGAAGGTAAGTGGGAAAAGGAGTGAAGAGAATGAATAAAACCCGTTACGGCAATCGTGATAAGCGCAGAAAAACGAATGTTGTTCTCAATGCGCTCATCGGAATTGTGCTAATTCTCATCTTAGCCGTTGGCTATCAGCTTATCTTAGGCGGAGAAAAAGAAGAGACTTCCAACAGCAAAATCTCTGACCAGCAGGAAACTCAAAGTGAAGAGCCGGCTGCAGATCAGGAAGACAATGCTTCTGATGAAGCGGAAAACAAGGATAAAGAAACACAAAATACATCCGGCGATGAACAATCTGCTGAGGATAAGGCTGCAGATGAAAAAGCGAAGGAAGAAGAAAAGCAGAAAAATGAGAAAGAGCAGTCTGAAGATCCAAACGAAGGGGCAACTGTAACAGAAGGCGAACCTGGATCAGATGTTGCCGAAGTCATTGAAAATCCCAATTGGAAGCCGGTGGGAACTACCCAGGAAGGTGACCATACCGCGGTTTATGATAAAGGTTCGACTGATTGGCAGGAAATGACCAAGGCATTGACAGCCGCAACAGGTGTACAGGCAGACAATATGACCATCTGGCGCCTTGAAAACAACGGTTCACCTGATGATGCCATCGGCACAATCTCAGCAAAAGGTTCGGATGAAAAGCTAAGAGTATCCATCCAGTTTGTTGAAAACGAAGGATGGAAGCCGGTTAAAGTTGAAAAACTGAAATAACACCATACTGTGCAAAGCAGCCCCTGAGCGCTTCTCAATCGCTATTGGGCATGTCAAGGAAACAACTAAAAGTCACATCAGAAGAAAGTGCTCTGGGCTATTACACGCTCAGAGCACTTTTTTTGATGGGAAGGTGGAGTTTCAGACGACGGGGTGATGTCAGACAATGAGGTGATGTCAGACAAGAATGTCAGACAATGAGGTGATGTCAGACAAGAATGTCAGACATTATGGTGATGTCAGACAAGGATGTCAGACATTATGGTGATGTCAGACAAGAATGTCAGACAACGAGGTGATGCCAGACAAGAATGTCAGACAACAAGGTGATGTCAGACAAGGATGTCAGACATTATGGTGATGTCAGACAAGAATGTCAGACAACACGGCCATGTCAGACAAGAATGTCAGACAACGAGGTGATGTCAGACAAGGATGTCAGACATTATGGTGATGTCAGACAACAATGTCAGACAACGGGCCATGTCAGACAACAATGTCAGACAACGCGAAACCGTCACTCAAGAAATAAGCCAAATTGGAGGCCTTATTACTTCGCTTTAAAATGAACAACTGCACTGTAAAACCTTCGACCATCCTCCGTCACATGCATTTGATGAGTAACAGAATGTACCTCCATCATAATGGCTTTGTTGTGATCGATTTGCTCGGCAATTTTCAATTCCAGATCCTTAATGCTGGCTGCTTCGAAAAATTCGACTTTGTCTTTTAAATAATCAAGCTGAAAATTCATGTTTGATGCTCCTCCTCAAATCTCTATGTTCAGTTTACCAAAAACCTTGTTCCAGTGGGATATGGAAAACATTTATATTGAGAAGAAGAACTCTTTATGATACTATTTGAACAGTTACTCGGCTTAATTCATACTATACACATAGGAATTATATAGTTTCAATAAAAGGGAGAGATGGTTCATGGGGAGAGAGTTTTTGGAATTGTTTGAAGGATGGGCCTCTGATTATGACAGCACGGTTAGCGGCAAGACAAGAGAATATAAAGAGGTTTTTCAAAATTATGAAGAGATTCTGAACCAGACAGCGGCAAGTACGGGCCATGTTGTGCTGGAGTTTGGAGTGGGGACTGGAAATTTAACCGCTATTCTGCACGAACTCGGCAGAAAGGTTTATGGAATTGAGCCTTCAAGCGCCATGCGTGAGAAGGCAAAAGCAAAGCTCCCTGCAGAGATTATGATAAACGATGGAGACTTTCTGGATTTTCCAGAGCCTCCTGAGCAGGTTGATTCCATTGTAAGCACGTATGCATTTCACCATTTGACTGATGAAGAAAAAGAGAAAGCCATCGGCAGATATGGAAGCATGCTTGCCAATGGTGGTAAAATAATCTTTGCTGATACTGTTTTCACAGATCGGGATGCGTATGTGAAAAAGATCGATGAGTCAAAAAGAAGGCAGTTTACGGGCCTTGTAAAGGATCTTGAAACAGAATATTACACGACCCATATTGTGATGAAGCAGATTTTTCTGAAGCATGGGTTTTCTGTTTCGTTTACTCAAATGAATCCATTTGTATGGATCATGGAGGCAGTAAAACAGTAATTTTAAAAAAAGAGGGTTGTTCTAATGAAAATCGCTATTATCGGAGCAATGGAAGAAGAAGTGACGATACTGAGAGAAAAATTGGAAGGCAGAAGCAGCGAAATGATTGCCGGAAGTGAATTTACCCAGGGTGTGTACGAAGGAAAAGAGATTGTCCTGCTGAAATCCGGAATCGGCAAAGTTAACGCCGCCATGAGTACATCCATATTGCTTGACCGCTTTAAACCGGATTATGTCATCAATACCGGTTCAGCCGGAGGTTTCCATCATTCTTTGAATGTAGGAGATGTGGTTGTTTCGGCGGAAGTGAGGCACCATGATGTGGATGTAACGGCATTTGGGTATGAATACGGCCAGGTTCCAGGTCTTCCCCCTGCCTATCTCCCTGACCAGCGCCTATTGGAAATTGCGGAAGAGCAGGCAAAAAACATCGAAGGCATTCAGGCCGTTACAGGGATGATTGCTACGGGAGACTCATTTATGAATGATCCTGAACGGGTTGAGTACATCCGGACAAAATTTGATAATCTTTACGCGGTTGAAATGGAAGCAGCTGCGATTGCTCAAGTATGCCACCAGTTTCAAGTTCCATTTGTCATCATCCGGGCATTATCTGATATTGCAGGGAAAGAATCAGATGTATCGTTTGATCAGTTCCTGGAAAAAGCAGGCCTGCATTCTGCAGAGCATGTGCTGAGGATTGTCCGTCATTTAAATTAATTAGCTTCCGACAGAGAAGGTGCATGGAATGAAAGTTATCAAAGGAATTCATGAATTAATCGGTTCTACTCCCCTTATGGAAATTCAGCATTTTCCTCTTCCTAAAGGTACACGTCTGTTTGCGAAGCTCGAGTTTTGCAATCCCGGCGGCAGTATTAAGGACCGGCTCGGGAAAGAACTGATTGAGGAAGCGCTTCGGACAGAAAAGGTGCAGAAGGGCGGGACCATTGTAGAACCTACTGCGGGGAATACAGGAATCGGCCTGGCCCTAGCTGCCCTGAATAAAGATTTGCAGGCGGTGTTTTGCATTCCTGAAAAATTCAGTATGGAAAAACAGGAAATCATGAAGGCGCTCGGCGCCAGGATTGTGCATACACCCACGGCAGACGGAATGAAAGGCGCCATCAAAAAAGCCCAGGAGCTCCTAGAGGAGATTCCCGGTTCCTATTGTCCGCAGCAGTTTGCCAACCCTGCGAATCCGCTTGCTTATTACAAGACGCTCGGACCAGAAATCTGGGAGCAGCTTGACGGGAAGGTGGATCTGTTTGTGGCAGGCGCAGGAACAGGTGGAACCTTTATGGGAACGGCTGAGTATTTAAAGGAACAAAATCCTGAATTAAAAGCGTGCATTGTCGAACCCGAGGGCTCTATATTGAACGGAGGGGAATCGGGTCCCCATAAAACAGAGGGCATCGGGATGGAGTTTTTGCCGGAATATATGAATCCCGATTATTTCGATGCCATCCATACAGTATCTGACGAAGACGCCTTCCGAAGAGTGAAAGAACTCGCAAAGCGGGAGGGGCTTCTTGTCGGAAGCTCTTCGGGAGCGGCTTTTCACGCAGCCCTTCTAGAAGCTGAGAAAGCAAAAGAGGGAAGTACGCTCGTTACAGTCTTCGCAGACAGCAGCGAACGCTACTTGAGCAAGAAAATTTACGAAGGGGGTATCTGAACATGAAGAAACTTACGAAGATGATTCACGGCGGGATTACGGGCGATGTCCAGACAGGAGCTGTGAATGTTCCGGTTTATCAGGTTAGCACGTATAAGCAGGACCGTGTAGGCGAGCATAAAGGCTATGAATATTCCCGTACAGGGAACCCCACCAGACATGCTCTCGAGGAATTGATTAAGGATCTGGAAGAGGGACATGCCGGATTTGCATTCGGTTCCGGTATGGCGGCAATCTCAGCTGTCATGATGCTGTTCAGCAGCGGAGACCACGTCATTATGACGGATGATGTTTACGGCGGAACGTACCGTGTCATGACAAAGGTTTTGAACCGTCTTGGGATTGAATCTACCTTTGTGGATACAAGTAAACTTGAAAACATAACTGACGCCATCCAATCCAATACGAAGGCTCTTTATTTAGAAACGCCTACAAACCCTCTGCTGAAAATTACAGACATTGAGGCTTCTGCGAGGCTCGCTAAAGAAAAGGGTCTGCTTACCATCGTGGATAACACCTTCAGCACGCCTTACTGGCAGATGCCGCTTACTCAAGGGGCAGATATCGTCCTTCACAGTGCCACGAAGTATATAGGGGGGCACAGCGATGTCGTAGCGGGTCTTGTCGCGGTAAACACCCAGGAGCTTGCAGATGAGCTACACTTCGTTCAAAACTCTACAGGGGGCGTGCTGGGGCCTCAGGATTCCTGGCTTTTGATCCGGGGAGTGAAAACGCTCGGTTTAAGGATGGAAGCCCATGAGAAAAATACAAAGCAGATTGTACAGTTCTTGAAAGAACACCCTGCTGTCTCCACAATTTATTATCCCGGTCTTGAGGATCACCCGAATCACGATATCGCCAAGAGACAGGCGAATGGATTCGGCGGAATGGTCTCTTTTGATGTAGGGAGCGGGGAAAAAGCAGACGAGGTGCTCAGCAGACTGAAATACTTTACCCTTGCAGAAAGTCTCGGAGCTGTTGAAAGCCTGATCTCGGTACCTGCCAGAATGACGCATGCTTCGATTCCTGCTGACAGAAGAAAAGAGCTCGGCATCACAGACGGGCTGATCAGAATTTCTGTAGGAATTGAAGACGCAGAGGATTTGATTGCCGATTTAAAGCAGGCTCTTTCCTGATTTCCTGATATTACAAGTCAAATAGATTGTCAGACTATGTTATCCTAGTATTTGTAAAAACATTTTCCGGCAGGTGATTGGCTTGAAAAAACAGTGGGAGAACTTAGTGAATGATTTCAAAAATTATGCTTTTGTCCTCTTAGCATTAGGGACATTTTTCTATATTGGTGTGTTCGTTGCTTCCAGTCAGACAGCCGAGCAGTATGCGATGATGGGCACATCAGGCGTGATGCTTGCTGGAGCGATGGTTTGCTTTAAAATCTCATTAGCTTATAAAAAGAAGCTTCAAGAAGAAGCTGATTAGCCTGCAGATTGACTCTGCAGGTTTTATTATGCTTGGCAGCAAAAAGTACAAATGCTGAGTTATTTTAAACTTTAGCCACGGCTCTACATAGTAAGAAGTCATTCTAGTGATTTCTCTTTCTTGTCCAAAGCCTGCAGATGCATCAATCGCCTGAACTTCCGCCTTGATATTTACGGAGATAGAGCGTTTAACATTGAAGACCCTTTGCGCACATAGTTCATTTTTTTTCAAAAAAGTTTGAATTTAGAGTTCACAAAAGTTGGTTTTGTGGATATAATTACCATGTACTTATAAAATGAATGAAAGGAGACCGGTTAAAATGATGTATACAGAGATGACCCAACAGCAACTGAATAGGAAGTTCAAATCGATTTGGCCGGTATCCAGCTAACGTATTTCTTTTTCTGTGCATTTATTAGACAATACGCCGCAGGTTGAGCGATTTGCTTACTTGCGGCGTTTTATAGTATCTGTAAAAGCGCCCGGGGTATCTTCCTGCGGCGTTTTTTTATGATAATTCAAATCTTGTGCTGCTGAAGAACCACCGGTGAGGGTCTCTTTTTCAGGATATCAGGCTAAAGAGCTTTGATTGAAAGGAGGTGATTTTTATGACCATTCATTTATTATTCTTGAACATAACGTTCCATAGAAATGTGAGAACAAGAGAAAAAACCAATTATGATCAGCAGGTGAAGAGCATCATGGAAAGTGTGAAAAACAGGCAGCTGATGCTGTAGGAAAAAGAAAACCATATACGAAAGGAGCGGATTGTAATGATAAAAGAAATGACGAACTACCTCACTGTGGAGATAGACAGCGGCTAGCTGAAAAAAGATAAGGAGAGAGGGAAGCACCCTTTCTCCTTATCTTTTCTTTTTTTTATTGTTCTTTTCTTTTTCGGCACGGTAAAATTCATGAAACATTTTCATAAGTGCCCTCTTTTCGATCCGGGAAACATAGCTTCTTGAGATACCTAGTTCTTTAGCGATTTCGCGCTGTGTTTTTTCTTTTTGAAGGTCGAGGCCGAACCTACCGACGATGACTTCCTTCTCCCGCTCATCCAATACATCAATAAACTGTTTGACTTTCTCGAGCTCCATATTCAGCTGGATCGTATCGATGACATCCTCGCTTTCCGATTTGAGAACATCGATAAGGGAAATTTCATTGCCCTCTTTATCCTGGCCGATCGGATCATGAAGGGAGACGTCCTTTTTCGTTTTTTTTAAGGCTCTGAGATGCATCAGAATTTCATTTTCGATGCACCTTGCGGCATAGGTGGCAAGCTTTGTTCCCTTTCCCTGGGAATAGCTTTCAATCGCCTTAATAAGCCCGATCGTTCCGATGGAGA
Source organism: Metabacillus sp. 84 (assembly GCF_050107715.1). Lineage (NCBI taxonomy): Bacteria > Bacillati > Bacillota > Bacilli > Caryophanales > Bacillaceae > Metabacillus > Metabacillus sp. 84. Next base: position 44,004 of record NZ_JBNILN010000013.1, read on the forward strand.
TCAAGTCTTCTGCATCCTCTCCGGTGTTCTCGAACTTTTTGACGATATGAGCGACAAGCCTTAGATTATGTTCAATAAGAAGGTTTCTTGCATGCTCATCGCCCTCTGCCATTAATTGCAGGTATTTCTTTTCATCGCTGGCAGACAAAGGCTGCGGAAAAGCGTTGTTTTTCACATAGCTTACAAGAAAAACCATTTCCCTTATTACGTAGGCCAGAGCTGTAAATAATCCGGACAAGTAAGCACCCCCGCGGTCGTTATGTAGGCAATCGCCTATTAGTTATGTTTATGTAGCGGGAAGCCTGCCCGTGTCTGTTTACGTGCATAAAGTTCAGAAAGTGGGGAACCCCGCCTGCATCAGTTGAAACACGGGAAGTTCTATATTATAGTTTGGTATAGCTTACGGAGGTGCCAGAGTTGAAGAAGGTTTTCATGATGATCAGTCTCCTGTTCGCCGCCGGATGCGGTGCAGGAAACAATGAATACAATGCGGTCGCGTTTGGAGACAGCAATACAGAGGGAGCCAATTACCCTGTAAGGGATTATCCCGAAAACGAAAAATGGGTAAATCTGCTTGCCTTGGCTCAGCAGGGTACAGCCAATATTTACAATGCGGGGATTGGCGGAGAAACAACAGAAGACGGAAGGAAACGGTTCAAAAAAGATGTGCTGAACCGGAACCCTGAAACGGTGTTTATCATGTTCGGGACGAACGATGCTGTTGTTCTCCCAAATGGAAAGCCGCGTGTGTCAAAGCAGCGTTTTGAGCAGAATCTGCTGTATTTTGTAAATGAAATAAAAAAGCACGGAGGTCAGCCTGTGCTTATGACGTGCCTGCCAATCGCAGAGGGAAACGGAACGGACAAGCTGTATTACTCTCGCTACGATAAAATTTATTATGATGCCGGAAAAGGTGCCCGCAACTGGCACAACTCCTACAACGATATTGTAAGAGAAATAGCCGGCAGAGAGAAAGTCCCGCTTATCGATCATTGGCGCAATATGGTGAGAGAGGCAGGCGGAGATACAGATAAAGCCCTCATTGCCTCGGGCATGATCGACCCCTCAGGTAATCATATGACGCCTAAAGGGGCCAGAGTGCTGTATGAAGCCATAATGGACAGCGGATTTTTAAAAAAATAGACAAATTCCTATAAGAATGGGACACATGCCTATACCCAGTGATATGTACATACATACTATGCTGTTAAGAATGGTGAAGGAGGTCTTTCGGATGTCTGCAGGCTACTATCCGTGCAGTCCCGGATGCGGTCCGCTGCCGTATCCGTATCCTTATATCCCCCCCTGTGCGGGTTATGGTTTCTGGTATGCTGTTTTGATTGTGGCATTTATTCTGCTTTTGATTTTCGGAGCTTACTATTGGTATTATGGCGGTTTTTACAGCTAAGGCACCTCTTGTGAAGGGGTGTTTTTTTCTGTGCATGCAAGCCGGGTAGAGGAATAGGGTGTGGGCATGGTATAATAGCTTGCATTCATGATTTGAGAGGCTGGCCGATAGGGTATGGCAATAATAAAAGAAAAGCGCTAAGCTCTCGATGCTCAGGAGTTCCTTAAAAAGTGAGCAAGAGACCGGCGCTTGATTTCAGATTCGATTAAATAGATAAAATCGTTGCTTAATTTTAATTCAGTTGCTTTATAATACGATTCAATCAGCAGTTCATCCGATAATTTACGCATGCTGGAAGGCCAAATAATTGGCACGTCACCTCCTGAAAAAACTGGTCTATCCCGGTGCTTTTCTGAATAAGATGGCAGGTTGGGTTTATTTGATTTTAATCTAACATGTTTTGGAAAAAGGAACAATCGTTCCGTTATCCACAGGGAAAAGTGGATAACCTGTTAACAGTTTGTTTATAAACTGAAAGGTTTTTCGAGAAAACAGGCTGTTTGCTGTGTATAGAGTTATCCACAGGCGGAAGATTCAGCCGGATTTTGTCGAAAAGTTTTCTTTCGGGTGGTTACGATGCAGTATTATTTTGAAAGATGTGCCGAAATTCGGTAAGATGGAGACTGGCAAAATTTGATTACAGAGGTGTGAGCCCCTTGCTAAAACTGTTTTTACCAGGTGAATTTGTAAAAAGCATATTCGAGATTAACCCATACAAGCTTAAGGAAAAAAATATAAAAGGGATCATCACGGATTTAGACAATACGCTCGTAGAGTGGGACAGACCGAGTGCGACTCCAAAGCTGATTGAATGGTTTAAAGAGATGAATGACTGCGGAATTAAAGTAACAATTGTTTCCAATAACGTTGAAAAGCGGGTAAAAGAGTTCTCGGATCCCCTTGAGATCCCTTTTATCTATAAAGCGAGAAAGCCAATGGGACGGGCATTCCGCAAAGCCATTCATGATATGCAGCTGAAAAAGGAGGAAGTGGTCGTTATCGGTGACCAGCTTCTGACAGATGTACTGGGGGGAAACCGAAACGGGTTTCACACCATTCTAGTAGTTCCCGTTGCTTCCACAGATGGGGCGGTGACAAAGTTTAACAGGAAAATAGAGAGAAGAATTATGGATACATTAAAGAAAAAGGGTATGATTCAATGGGAGGAAAAGCAGTGAAAGAAGAAATTGTGTGTGTAGGCTGCGGAGCCGTAATCCAGACGGAAAATCCGGAAGAAATCGGGTATACGCCTTCGAGTGCGCTGTTAAGAGATCCTATTATTTGCCAGCGCTGCTTCCGTCTGAAAAACTATAATGAGATTCAGGATGTGTCGTTAACCGATGCTGATTTTCTGAAAATCCTTCACGGGGTAGGGGAAACGGATTCGCTGATTGTTAAAATCGTAGATATCTTTGATTTCAGCGGAAGCTGGATCAGCGGTATTCAGCGGTTCGCCGGCAATAACCCGATTCTCCTGGTGGCCAATAAAGCAGATATCCTTCCAAAATCGGTTAAGAGAGAAAAGCTGATTCATTGGATGAAGCGCGAGGCGAAAGAAAATGGGCTGAAGCCTGTTGATATCTTTCTCGTGAGTTCTTCCCGCGGGCAGGGTGTCCGGGAGGTGATGGAAGCCATTGATCATTACCGCGAAGGCAAAGATGTGTATGTAGTGGGATGTACCAATGTAGGGAAATCAACATTCATTAACCGGATCATAAAAGAGGTGGCTGGTGAAAAAGATTTGATTACGACCTCTCATTACCCGGGGACTACCCTTGATTTAATTGAAATTCCGCTTGATGATGGATCCGCCCTTTACGATACACCAGGTATTATCAACCATCACCAGATGGCTCACTATGTAAACAGGGATGATTTGAAGCTGCTGTCTCCTAAAAAAGAAATTAAGCCGAAAGTGTTTCAGCTGAATGAAGAACAAACGCTGTTTTTCGGGGGCCTGGCGCGCTTTGATTTCCTTCATGGCGGGAGAAGCACGTTTACCTGCTATATTCCGAATGAGCTTTATATTCACCGGACAAAACTAGAGCAGGCAGACCACCTTTATGAAACGCACAGAGGGGAACTTCTGTCTCCTCCGCGGCCGGAACAGCTCGATGATTTTCCGGAACTTGTCCCGCATACATTTACGGTTAAAGAAGAGAAAACGGATATCGTCTTTTCGGGACTGGGCTGGATTACAGTTAATGAACCAAATAAAAAGGTTACCGCATATGCCCCTAAAGGTGTTTATGTAGGGCTCAGGAGCTCGCTGATTTAAGGAGGGGGACCTTTCCATGACAGCAGACGTATATGGAATCATCGGATGTCCTGTAGGCCATTCCATGTCTCCTGAAATTCATAACCTGGCGTTTCAGGATCTTCTCATCGATGCCGTTTATCATAGGTTTCACGTGGAAAAAAGGGACTTGGAAGCCGCGGTTAAAGGAATTAGAGCGCTTGGCATTAAAGGTGTGAATGTGACCATTCCGCATAAAGAAGACGTCATCCCCTTTCTTGACGCTATTGACGAAACAGCTGCCAGAATGGGAGCCGTTAACACCATCGTGAATGAAGATGGAAGGTTAAAAGGATACAATACGGATGGACAAGGGTATATAGAATCTGTCCTGCCGTATTTAGATAAGGAGCTATCCGAAATATCCTGTCTGATCATCGGAGCCGGAGGAGCGGCCAGGGGAATATACTCAGCTATGGCCCATGCTGAGACCGGAAGGGTAGATTTAGCTAACAGGACCCCTTCCAGAGCGTATGCGATCCTGGAAAGCTGCAGTGCCCCTGTTTCGAGCAAGGTAATCACTCTTGATCAGGCCCAGTGCTCACTCACTGACTATGATTTAATCATTCAGACGACGTCTATTGGCATGTCACCGAAGGAACAAGCAAAACCGATCTCTTTAGCTGGCATTGTTCCTGGGACGATTGTGAGCGACATTATTTATAATCCCGTAAAAACCGTGTTTTTACAAGAAGCTGAAAAACATGGATGCCGCATCGTTTCCGGTGTGGGCATGTTTATTTATCAAGCTGCGCTATCATTTCGCCATTGGACAGGGAAAATGCCTGATGTAAAGGCAATGGAGGCTGTAGTGCTGCAAAAACTAGGAGGCAGCAAGATATGCTAACAGGTAAACAAAAACGCTTTTTGCGTTCAGAAGCACACCATTTAAACCCGATTTTCCAAGTTGGAAAGGCCGGCGTAAATGAGAATATGATTAAGCAAATAGAGGAAGCACTTGAAGTAAGGGAACTGATCAAAGTAAGCATACTTCAAAACTGTGAAGAGGATAAGGACACGGTAGCAGAAAAACTGTCCAAGGGTGCCCGTGCGGAGCTTGTTCAGGTGATTGGTCATACGATTGTCCTGTATAAGGAATCAAGGGAGAATAAGCAAATTAAGCTGCCGAACTGATCTGGACAATCCTCCATACCGCAGTTTTCCCCATACTAGATGGAACCGCGATCCGGCAGCCATGCAGGATCGCTGCACCACCGGGACTTTCGCTCAGCATTTCCGTCCGTCTATTCTTTTCCCGGAGCTTTAAACGAGGATCGCACGTGCGGTAACGGAGAGACAAAGGGGATTTTCACATGAAAGAAATTGGTATATTTGGAGGGACCTTTGACCCGCCTCATTATGGACATCTTTTAATGGCGAACGAGGTGAAAGCGGCACTCTCATTGGATGAGATCTGGTTTATGCCTAACAGCCTGCCGCCGCACAAGCAAGATGAAGACCACTCCAGTCCGGCTCACCGCTATGAAATGCTTAGACTTGCGATTAGCGGGGAGGAAGGATTCAAGATAGAACCGATTGAGCTGGAGCGCTCCGGCCCTTCTTATACATACGATACGATTGTGCTGTTGAAGGAAAAGTATCCGGAACACCGGTTTTCCTTTATTATTGGTGCGGATATGATCGAGTACCTTCCCCGCTGGAATCGGGTGGAGGAATTATTGTCCCTTGTCCGGTTTATCGGAGTCGGGCGGCCCGGCTATTCTTCAGAAGGAGAATACGGCATAGCCATTGTGGATGTTCCGCAATTTGATGTGTCATCCACATTGATCAGACAGCGTCTCGAAAACGGGGAAACGACCAACTTTTTGCTTCCGGAAAAAATAACGAGGTACATTAAGGGGAAGGGACTGTATGGAACGTAAGCAGGCTTTAGAACTGGTAAAAAAACAGCTGACCGACCATCGGTACCAGCATACTTTGGGAGTAATGGAAACAGCTATAGAACTTGCCGGAAAGTATGGAGCGGATATTAAAAAAGCAGAGACCGCAGCCATCTTCCATGATTATGCGAAATTCAGACAAAAAGAGGAAATGAAACAGATTATTCTAGCGCAAAATATGAAGCAGGATTTGCTTATTCACAATACGGAGCTGTGGCACGCGCCGGCAGGGGCATATCTGGTCCGGACAGAAGCGGGAATTGAAGATCCTGAAATATTGGATGCGATCAAGTATCATACCTCCGGCAAAGCAGGTATGAGCCTGCTTGAAAAAGTGATTTATGTAGCGGACTACATTGAACCCGGGAGAAGGTTTCCAGGTGTGGAAGAAGCGAGAGAAGCTGCGGAAAGAAGCCTCGAGGAAGCGATGATGCTTTCCCTGCAGAACACGATAACGTTTTTGCTTAAGAAAAATCAGGCTGTTTATCCGATGACAATCGAAGCCTATAATGACTTAGTATTTTCTAAACGGGAGGAATCCATTAAAGAATGAATGAAAAAGATATATTAAAACTCGCTGCTGCTGCTGCAGATGATAAACGGGCAGAGGATATGACGGCCCTTCGCATGAAAGGCCTATCACTCATTGCAGATTACTTTTTGATCTGCCACGGAAATTCTGACAAACAAGTACAGGCAATCGCCCGTGAAATCAAAGACCAAGCTGATATAAATGGCATTCATGTTAAACGGATGGAAGGCTATGATGAAGCACGCTGGATTTTGATTGACCTCGGTGATGTTGTCGCCCATGTATTCCATAGAGATGAGCGAATTTACTACAATCTTGAAAAATTATGGGGAGACGCGCCGTCAGAGGATTTGGCCAAACTTCTTGAAGCATGATTTATACGGGTTTTGCCGGAATCTATGACCATCTGATGAAGGATGTTCCCTACCGGGATTGGGCGGATTTGCTCGATCGCCTGATGAAAGAGCATGGAAACGGCGGCAAGAAAATTATGGATATGGCATGCGGTACCGGAGAAATTACTGTTTTGCTTGCGCAAAAAGGCTACATGGCAGCAGGGGCTGACATTAGTGAGGACATGCTCGCTGTCGCTATCCAAAAGGCTGAGTCGAATAAAGTAGAGATTCCTTTTTTCAATCAGGATATGAGGGAAATGGAGGGACATCACCATGCCTATGATGCTGTGATGATGAATTGCGATTCCCTGAATTATCTGCTTGAGGAAGAGGACGTCCGGCAAACGCTGCATTCTGCGGCGGCCATGCTCCATGCCGGAGGCCTCCTGCTCTTCGATGTCCATTCACTTTACAAGATGGAACACATTCTGCAAGGTGCTACGTTCGCAGACGCAGGAGAAGATGTAAGTTTTATCTGGAACTGCTTTGAAGGAGATCACCCTTATTCTGCAGACCATGAACTTAGTTTTTTTATCAAGGATCCGGATGGCCGCTACAGCCGAATCGACGAGTTTCATCAGCAGCGGGCGTATGCGTCGGAACAATTGCTTGCCTGGCTTGAAGCTGAAGGCTTTGAAGTGCTTGAGCATTTTTCTGATTTTACCCCGGGTATGCTTTTGGAAAAATCTGAAAGGCAGTTTTATGCCGCCAAAAAAACCCGGGTATAGTTCGCCCAATCGCCTAAAATGATGAGGAAAACCCAAGAGTGCCCGCTATAAGTGGGGTTCCTGGGTTTTTTCTTTCGTTTTATGAAGGCATGGAAGGGCGGCAAAAAACGCAAATACGAAATAAAAAAATCTGTCTGCTCTTGAAGGAATCTATCGAAACGCATCGAATCATATTAGTGATGGCTCCTGAATTGATCCCCGATAAGCGAAAGATCCTCATCGAACTTCTCATGTGTCTTCTGAAACAAATGCTCAAACACATCTCCAAGCTCCTTCTCAAGGATATTAATTCCTTCACCTGTTACTCCGCCCTTTACACACACTTTCTTTTGCAGTGCCGGAAGCGTATAATGTCCGGTTTCAATTAGTTTCCCCATCCCGGTAATCATCCCGGAAGCAAGCTGTTCTGCCATTTCTTTGCTAATGTCGGTTTCCTTTACTGCAGCATCAGTAAAACGCTGAATCAGGTAGCTGAAAAATGCAGGACCGCAGCTCACGATATCGGATGCTGCCCGTGTTACCGTTTCTTCGATCAGGACAGGCTCGGAAATGGATTCAAAAAGCGTGATGATTGTATTTCTCCATTCATCCGAACAGGCTGCTCCAAAGGTAACAAGCGAGACCCCGCTAAGCGCCCGGTTGGTGATGCTCGGAATGACTCTCGCTGTCTGGCAGGGAGAAATGGTTTCAAGCAGACTGGCGGATACTGGACTCGTAATCGAGACTAAGCAGTGGTTTTCCGTGAGGTGCGGTTCCAGCTGTGTGACCAGCGGATAGAGATCAAGCGGCTTAACACAAAGAAAAATAAGGGAACAGGCCTTTACAATTTCCTCGCTGCTCTCCGCAACCTTGATGCCGGGAATAGCAGACTGTATAGGATAAGCTTTTTCCAATGTCCGATTGGTGATAAGTATGGACGGGGGTTTGATCGCTCCGGATTCAGCGAAAGCTTCGATTAAAATTCTTCCCATGTTGCCCGTGCCGATAAAGCCGACATTCAATGACTTCCCCTCCTTCACTTCCCTATTCTCCTACACAGTATGAATATCAATTTGTATTTATTCCTAAAACTGTTTACATGAGGTGATGTATGAATTGGCTGCATAAATATAAAATTCCGTTATTAGGAGCCGCTTTAATTTTGCTTATCGCAGGATTCATTTACCTAAATGGACTTCCGCAGAAGGAAGCCCTGCCTGTCCAGGAAAACATGGAAAATCTTGAACCTCCAGAAGCGCAGGAAACAAAGGAGCCGGACGGTGGTTCAAGGGTATCGCCAGATGATCAGCGTACTCCGTTCATTGTAGATATTAAGGGAGCTGTAAAAGAGCCGGGAGTTTATGAATTTTGGGATGGAGCAAGGGTGAAGGATGCTGTAGACCGGGCGGGAGGGCTGCTGGAGACCGCAGATGGAAAACAAATTAATCTGGCGGGGCTGCTCATAGATGGAACGGCTGTCTATATCCCGGCAGAAGGAGAGGACCCTGAGAGCCTGCCGGCACCGCCGGGCAGCTCAGGAGCACCCGGCCAGACAGAGCCTGTGATTGATTTAAACAAAGCGACCCTTGAAGATCTTCAGACGCTTCCTGGAATCGGGCCGTCGAAAGCTGAAGCCATTCTTAGCTACAGGGAAGAAAAGGGGGCTTTCAAAACAAAGGACGAATTAAAAGAAGTGTCTGGAATCGGTGATAAAACGTTTGAAAAGCTGCAGGATTCTATCCTGGTAAATTAACCTTTGACGGGAGATTTTAAACCTGTCTAAAATGGGAGAAGGAAAAGAGCGGAGGGATACTGTTGAATCGCATATCATGGGATCAATATTTTATGGCGCAAAGCCATTTGCTGGCTTTGAGGAGCACGTGCACACGTCTTGCAGTCGGTGCAACCATCGTAAGGGAAAAGAGAATGATTGCAGGCGGCTATAACGGTTCGATTACTGGCGGAGACCACTGCATAGATACCGGCTGCTATGTCATTGAAGGCCACTGTGTCAGAACCATTCATGCAGAAATGAATGCGATCCTGCAATGCGCGAAATTTGGTGTGCCAACTGAAGGAGCAGAGATTTATGTGACTCATTTTCCATGTCTGCAATGCTGCAAAGCCATTATTCAGGCAGGGATTCGTTCCGTTTTTTACTCTGCGGATTACAAAAATCATCCCTATGCTGTAGAACTTTTTCAGCAAGCCGGTGTCAAAGTGAGGCAGGTGGAGCACAAGCAGCCGGATTACAGCCGTAATGGTGAGAAGGATGAATTGCTTGCCGACCTTTTGAACAGGCTGAAAGAGCTCGCAGATGATGAATCCGAATTGAGCGAGCTGACAAAAAGAGCAGACAGGCTGATCTCAGGGACCTGAACATAACAGGGGGGGCCGGATTTGAACTATGTATTATGCGCGGCCGCTTCTGCAATTGCGATCCTTTCTTCCAAGTATTCAGCAGAATGGGCAGGCTTTTTGGCTGTTTCGGCAGGAAGCCTGCTTCATTTTCTGAAAAAAAGGGAGATGGCAGCTATATGGGCGCTTGCCGTTTTTTTTCTATTTCTCTATCTGTCCTCTTATCATGAAAGCCACTCAAACAGCATGCTGAAAGAAGGGGGTTTTTCCGGAAGGGGAATGCTTACCGTTCATCCGGATGTGGATGGAGACAGGTTTAAATCATTCATTAAGCTTGAAAATGGTGAAACAGCTGTGCTCAGGCAGTTTATTGAAAGTGAAGAAATGAAACAAAAGCTCTTAAAAGTAAAAAGCGGCATGTCCTGCAGGACTGAAGGCAAGCTTGAGGCACCGCTGAATCCGACGATCCCGAACAGTTTTCATTATAAAGCGTATTTGGAGTCTCAAGGTATTTACTGGGTCATGACTGCCTCGGAAATTACGGATTGTAAAATGGAACCCTCCCTGGAAGCGGCTCTTCTCAGCTGGAGATCATCCGGCCTTGAGCGGATCCTGAACACGTTTCCCCCGGAATCTGCTGGGATTGCACAGGCGCTTGTTTTTGGAGAAAGGGAATGGATCAGCCAGGAGACGGAACATGCCTATCAGCGGATCGGTATTATTCATCTGCTGGCCATTTCTGGCATGCAGGTCGCCATGATTGCGTTTGCCGGACGTTACATCCTTATAAGAGCAGGTGTCAGCAGGGAAGTCTCAGCGCTGATTCTGTTTATTTTCCTTCCTGCTTATCTCATTTTAGCCGGCGGCTCACCCTCTGTTACAAGAGCCGTACTGGCAGCAGAACTGTACTTGCTTTGCGTGATTTTAAAATGGAAACTGCACCCCCTCAGCCTGCTGTCTGTCTTATTTATAATGTGGCTTGGCTTTTATCCTCTCCATTTATTCCTCACTGGTTTTCAGCTCACCTTTATAATCAGCTTTACCATTTTGCTTTCCTTCCCCCTGTTAAACGCATGCGGAGGAAATATGCACAAGCAGAATTTTGCTCTCACAGTTCTCTCCATGATTTGTACCCTGCCCCTCATCCTCCATTCCTTCTGGGAAATTTCCCTACTCAGTTTGCCCGTCAACTTTTTCTATGTTCCCCTTTATTCCTTTGTGATCATGCCGGCATCTCTCATTTCCTTCACCATGTCACTTTTTCAAATCCCTTTATGGAAAGAAGCCGTTTCCGCTGCACACACAGCGATTGTTTGGACAAATCAGCTGGCTGAATTCCTTTCGGTGAAGGACCCGTTTTTGTTAAGGCCTGGAAAGCCACCTGGATGGCTACTGGCCGGCTACTCAGGGGGAGTTCTATTCAGTCTGTGGTCTTCAGATAAAGGCTTCTGGAAACGCATAATCGCTTTGGCTGTGCTAAGCAGCTTAGGAATGGTGCATTTTATGCTTCCTTATGCCAACCCTGGGGGTGCGGTAACCTTTTTAGATGTTGGACAGGGGGATTGCATCGTGATTGAACTCCCATACCGGAAAGGGGTCTATGTCATAGATACCGGCGGGAAATTTACTTTTGAAAAGGCTGGGGAAGAGTGGAGAACGACGAGAGAAGAAGCAAAACTCGCTGAATATACCCTGCTCACTTATTTAGCTTCCCAGGGGATCAGCCGCATTGATGCGGTTTTTCTGACGCATGGTGATCATGATCATACAGGGGAATATGAAACGCTGGCGGAGGCTGTAACCATTTCAAAGCTGATAATCCCGCAAGGATTTGTGCGTGATGACTCCGATAGGAGGATCATCGATGAATCGTCCAGGCGGGGTATTTCTGTTCAGACTGTGAAGGGGGGAGAGCTCATTATGGAGGAAGGCATTCATTTTCAAGTGCTTTGGCCGCTGCAGTGGAGCGATAGCAAAAATGAAGATTCCCTCGTTTTGCGGTTCACACTTGGAGGACAGCGGTGGCTCTTGACGGGGGATTTAGAGAAAGAAGGGGAAGAGGCTATGCTTCGCGCTTACAGGGATATAGAAATAGATGTGTTAAAAGCAGGCCATCATGGAAGCAGATTTTCAACAACACCGAATTTGCTGAACCGAACCACTCCTTCGCATGCGGTCCTGTCTGCCGGCAGGAAAAACCGGTATGGCCATCCGCACAAGGAAGTATTAGACCGCTTAAAGAAACAAAACGTAAATGTATATCGGACAGATGAACATGGGACGATTCAATATCTCTTTAAAGGCGAAAGTGGAACCTTTAAAACGTTTTCTCCATAAGATGAAATATAAAGCGGGGAAAGAAAAAAGAGACTGCTTTCCAGCCTCAAGGATCGGTACGGACTTTTTTGTTAAGATGCAGCCAGTTTGATCACTGTCGCGATGATGAAAAGGGTTGCAAAAAAGCCGAATGAAACAGCAAACCCTACTCCGGAATCAACAGCGTCATTCCGTTTGCTCTGTACATTTTTTTCAAATTCATTCATATTTACCCCTCCCGTTTACTTTTCAGTATAAGGCAGACTAGAAAAAAAATCCATCCTCTCAGAAGAAGAGGCCAACCCGCTGCCTGCTTAAATACGGGCAGTGGTCATGTCTTCGGATAGAAGATGTTAACAGCCATACAATTAAAGTCAGGGTGCAAAATAATAGGAAATAAACGGTGGCATCGTTTTTCTGCAGAATGAACCCGGGACCTGCAGGAGAACGTTTATTATATATGGCAGGAGGGGTTCACCCTCCTCCGTTCTATTTTAGTTGCATCCCGTTGGCAAACTCTATACGATGAGTATAGAGTTTTTACATAGGAGCTGGATGGATGTGCTGCAATTCTGGAAGCAACTTCGCAACGGAAACCTTTCGCCCGTCTATTTATTGATTGGGACTGAAACCTACCTGATGGAGCAATCAGTTAAGAAGCTGGTTGATGCGGCTTTGCATGAAGAAGAAAGGGATTTCAACCTTTCTGTTTATGATTTGGAAGAGACGGCTGTCGAAACGGCCGTCGAGGACGCTGAAACTCTGCCGTTCATGGGAGAAAAAAGGGTCGTCCTTCTTAAAAATCCTTCCTTCCTGACTGGCGAAAAAAAGAAGGAAAAAATTGAACATCATGTTGAAAGATTTGAACAATATGTAAAAGAGCCCGCCCCGTATACCGTCTTAATTGTTCAAGCCCCATATGAAAAATTGGATGAACGGAAAAAAATTTCAAAAACGCTCAAGAAAAACGCGGTTATCGGGGAAGCCAGAGCTTTATCAGGCCAGGAGCTTGTTCAGTGGATTCATTCCCTGGCTTCCGAGGCTGGGGTGGTTATAGAGCAGGATGCAGCAGAGCATTTAGCCGCTTTGACAAATGGGAGCTTAATGCTGATGGATCAGGAGATTCAAAAGCTTTCTTCTTATACGGGGCCTGGCGGTTCAATCACGAGGTCATTGGTAAATCAGCTTACTGCAAGAACTTTGGAACAGAACATTTTCGAGCTCATTCACCACGTAACGTCAAGAAAAGCGGATAAGGCGCTTGAAGTTCTTCACGATCTATTAAAAGCAAATGAAGAACCAATCAAAATACTTGCGCTTATTGCTGCACAGTTTCGCCTTTTCCTTCAGGTAAAGCAGCTTACAGCAGCAGGATATGGCCAGCCCCAAATAGCAGGAACCTTAAAGGTCCACCCGTTCAGGGTCAAGCTGGCCTCCCAGCAGGCTTCATCCTTCCGTGAAGAGGATTTAAAGCAGTACATAAATCGGATTGCTGAAGCGGATTATTCGATGAAAACCGGGAAGATGGACAAAGTTTTAATATTGGAGCTGTTCCTGATGCAGCTCTCCAGCCCGCCCGGACAAGCCCGTTAACCAAAACTGATTGTACGTAAAAAGCCGCTGGTCATAACGACCAGCGGCTTTATGCTGCAATCATTTGCTTACGCAGACAATCCATTTACTTGTTTAGTCAAGCGGGATTTGTAGCGGGAAGCAGTATTTTTGTGGATGATTCCGCTTTGAGCAGCTTTGTCAATTCTTTTAGCAGCTTCTTGAAGAGCAGCTTTAGCATTGTCAGCTTCATTGTTCACAACTAGTGACTCAACTCTTTTCATTGCAGTACGCATTGATGATTTAAGTGTTGCGTTGCGAGCGCGGCGCTCATCATTCGTTTTTACACGTTTAATCGCAGATTTAATATTTGGCATCCGATTCACCTCCTATAAAAAAGCAACCGAGATCTATTTAACTCGATATATTTCCAACATAGAGAACAAGAGATATTCTATCAGACACCGCGCGGTTATGCAATACCTCTGACAAGGAATTTTCGTTGATAGCAAAGTTCGCGAATGGCAGCTCCTTGAATTGGAAAAAATAAAAGCAGACATTTCCGAGGAGGGGATTAAGGATGAGTGAATCATTGGATTTAACAAAGTATACAGTCCGGACGGATCTCGCGATAGAAGCACGTGATATGGCTCTTGAGGAGCAGAAGAAAAATCAGGATCCAAAAGCTGCGGATCGCGGGGACGGCGAAGTGAAGGGCATCATTGTCAAGGAAAGAACGGAGGGCGATATTACACTCACTTCGGTGGAAATTAAGAAGGAAGGCGAAGAAGCGACAGGCAAAAAAGCGGGGCATTATTTAACCCTGCAAGCTGATGGGATCCGGCAGAAAGATACGGATCTTCAGCAGCAGGTGATTGAGGTGTTTGCCAGGGAATTCAGCCGGTTTATTGAAAACCTTGGAATAAAAAAGGACGCTTCATGTCTTATCGCAGGACTTGGAAACTGGAATGTAACCCCTGATGCACTCGGACCGATTACAGCAGAAAATCTGCTGGTCACCCGTCATTTATTTGAGCTTCAGCCCGAAAATGTACAGGAGGGCTATCGTCCGGTAAGTGTGATCTCCCCAGGAGTGATGGGGCTGACCGGGATCGAAACAAGCGATATTATTTTAGGGGTTGTTAATCGCATTCAGCCTGATTTTATCATCGCCATCGATGCACTGGCAGCAAGGTCGGTGGAAAGGGTCAACGCCACCATCCAAATATCAGATACAGGCATCCATCCTGGATCAGGGGTCGGCAATAAAAGAAAAGAATTAAGCATGGATACTCTGGGAATTCCCGTTATCGCGATCGGTATTCCAACGGTAGTGGATGCCGTAACAATCGCAAGCGATACCATCGATTTTATCCTTAAGCATTTTGGAAGGGAAATGACACAGGGGGACCGTCCGTCAAGATCGCTTGTTCCGGCCGGCATGTCCTTCGGGGAAAAGAAAAAGCTAAAGGAAGAAGACCTGCCCGGAGAAGAACACCGCCAGACTTACTTAGGGATTATAGGGACACTCCCTGAGGAAGAAAAGCGGGCACTGATCCATGAAGTGCTGAACCCTCTCGGCCATAACCTGATGGTTACCCCAAAGGAAGTGGACGTGTTCATCAGTGATATGGCCAATGTGATTGCAAACGGCCTGAATTCTGCCCTTCACGGTCAAGTAGGACATGACAATAGGGGCACTTTCACACACTAGCATTTTGGTTCTAACTCTCGCATTTTGTCCATAGACTGTACAAGACAAAGGCGAGAGGACGGATATGCATGAAAAGGACAGGCTCCCCTCCAATTCTGGCAATTAGCGGGACAAGTATTAAAAAACTTCTCTTTACGGCCTTTTTGGGTCTGGTACTCATTTTTGTTGTATCTGGAGTGCTGACGTCCTTAAAACCCCAGTACAGGCCTGCATCTTCCTCCCTGCATACACTGGCCGGCGGAATTGCAGGCGAGGCCTTCATTTATTTAATGAGCACGGAAAATCACTATTTTTCACAGGCTCTTCCTGAAGAAAGCGGACAGGCTGACTGGTCTTCTATGTTTTTAAAGCTTGCCGCAAGCATCAACTTAAATGACCCGCGAAGTTTACTAGGACGGGAGCTGCCGGGTTTCGCCATGTACGACAGTGAGATCATTGTAGCTGCTGAAGGTGCCAATTATAACAGCATTATCCCGTATGAATCGGCTCCCCCTCCTGAAGTTCAGCTGCAGGAAAGGGAAGCATCGATTGAACAGCTGCAAAAAGCTTCCGAGAAAACAGAAGAGACTGGAAAACCGCCTGCAGCAACAACGGGAGGACGGAAAGTAGTCTATCTGTACAACACACATAATACCGAGTCATACCTTCCGTTATTTAAGGACCCTCCTAAAGATGCAAATCAGGCTTTCCATTCATCAGCCAATGTCACACTCGTGTCGAGGATGCTGGCCGATGAACTCAAGGCCCAAGGGATCGGATCGCAGGTGGAAACAACAGATATACAAAAAATCCTGAAAGAGAAAAAATGGAACTACACAACCCAGTCCTATTCGGCTGCCAGGCCTGTTGTGCAGGAAGCGATGGCTTCAGGAGAAGATCTCGAATATTTCATCGATATTCACCGGGATTCACTGGGACGTGATCGAACAACGGCCGAAATCAACAGCAAGCCTTACGCTCAAATCGTTTTCGTCGTCGGAGGGAAAAATGTGAGCAGGGACAAAAATATCGAACTTGCAAAAGAGCTTCACAAGCGGTTCGAGAAAAAGTACCCCGGACTGTGTAAAGGCGTCATTCTTAAAGATAAAGGCTCAAACGGCCTGTTCAACCAGGATCTGTCCGGAAACTCACTATTATTGGAGGTTGGCGGTGTAGATAACAATATGGAAGAGCTCCGCAATACTACAAAAGCCGTAGCGGATGTGTTTAGTGAATTTTACTGGCAGGCTGAAAAGGTTCAAGGTGCAGGCGGAGCAGAAAAGAAATAACCAGACTAGAGGGATACGGATGGGTAAATTCATGATGAAATCCATAGGTGCAGCCGCTCTTCTCTTTATAGGGGTTCTGATTGGGATGCAGGCCGCAGGCAGCGGAATGAAAAGCCTTCAAGGCTACGATGATCCGGATATGAAGGGAGCATTTACGATCAAAAACAGCGGCGGGCAGGAGATGGAGGCCTCGATTCTTGGCCATTCATTATCAAGCCATGATTTAGAAAAGAAGAGAATGGAACTGGAGAAAGCGGATGCTTTCAATCCGCTCTCCGAAGCTGCAAGAGGCATCACCTCAACTGTGGAGAATCTGTTCCAAAAACTCATAAATGCCATTAAGGGCGGAAAATAATTTTCGCCGGCATGAACTATCCATGTGATCCCGGACCGCTGTAAGCACTCCGGGATTTTTACGTACTTTCAAAAGGTGGCAGCTAAGAGGAGGGAAGCAGTTCTGATAAGAGCAGACACACTGCTAGGAAAAATCTTACAGTCATGCGGCCGCGTTACGCCTGAAGCATTAGTTTTCCCTGCAATCTCCTCTCTGCTAACCTGAAATATGGACTCCTAAAAAAACATGATTCCTAAGACCGGAAATTTTTTTCGTCAAAAGATTTGTTGAATGTTGATTTTCCAATTGATATAATCAATGCTAGCGCACTGCGCAGTTTTGTAGGAGTGATAGATGATTATGAATAATGAGGATAAATTGAAAAGACAATCTAAAATCCGTAATTTCTCGATAATTGCTCATATTGACCACGGCAAATCTACGTTAGCAGATCGGATTCTCGAAAAAACGTCTGCCATTACCCAGCGGGAAATGAAGGCTCAGCTTTTGGATTCCATGGATCTGGAGCGGGAGCGTGGAATTACGATTAAACTCAATGCTGTACAGTTAACGTATAAGGCGAAAGACGGAGAAGAATACATTTTCCATTTAATTGATACACCAGGGCACGTCGATTTTACATATGAAGTGTCCCGAAGCCTGGCTGCCTGCGAGGGTGCCGTGCTTGTCGTGGATGCCGCACAGGGGATCGAAGCCCAGACATTGGCGAACGTTTACCTTGCCCTTGATAACAATCTCGAAATTCTTCCGGTAATCAACAAAATTGACTTGCCGAGTGCAGAGCCTGAGCGTGTGCGCAAGGAAATTGAGGAAGTGATCGGGCTTGACGCATCCGAAGCGGTCCTGGCTTCAGCTAAGGCCGGCATTGGAATTGAAGAGATACTCGAACAAGTCGTTGAAAAGGTGCCGGCTCCAGCCGGAGACCCGGAAGGTCCACTACAAGCGATGATTTTTGACTCTCTGTACGATTCATACAGAGGAGTGGTTGCCTATATCCGAATCGCCGAAGGTACGGTCAAGGTGGGCCAAAAGATCAAAATGATGGCGACTGGAAAAGAGTTTGAAGTTCTTGAGCTTGGTGTTTTCACTCCAAAGGCGGTCATGAAGGACGAGCTGACGGTAGGGGATGTTGGTTTCCTGACGGCAGCCATTAAAAATGTCGGGGATACCCGTGTTGGGGATACAATCACAAGTGCAAAAAACGGGGCATCCGAGCCGCTGCCGGGATACAGAAGACTAAACCCGATGGTATACTGCGGGCTCTATCCAATTGATACAGCAAAATACAATGACCTGCGTGAAGCGCTCGAGAAACTGGAGCTCAATGACTCAGCCCTTCAATATGAACCTGAAACCTCTCAGGCTCTTGGATTCGGTTTCCGCTGCGGCTTCCTCGGACTGCTGCATATGGAAATCATCCAGGAGCGGATTGAACGTGAATTCAATATCGACCTGATCACGACCGCACCGAGTGTTATCTACAGTGTGTTCATGACAGACGGTGAAGAAATCATCATAGACAATCCGTCCAACATGCCTGATCCCCAAAAAATCGACAGGATTGAAGAGCCTTATGTGAAAGCAACGGTGATGGTGCCTAATGATTATGTAGGAGCCGTCATGGAGCTTTGCCAGGGGAAACGGGGAATCTTTATCGACATGCAGTACCTGGACGATATCCGGGTCAGCATCGTTTATGAAATCCCTCTGTCTGAAATTGTCTATGATTTCTTTGATCAGCTGAAATCGAGTACAAAGGGTTACGCTTCCTTTGATTATGAATTGATTGGCTATAAAACATCAAAGCTTGTGAAAATGGATATTCTTCTTAACAGCGAGACGATTGATGCGCTTTCCTTTATCGTGCACCGCGACAGTGCATATGATCGGGGAAAAGCCATTGTTGAAAAGCTGAAAGATCTTATCCCGCGCCAGCATTTTGAAGTGCCGATCCAAGCGGCAATCGGCCAAAAGGTTGTGGCGCGTTCAACGATTAAGGCGATGAGAAAGAACGTTCTCGCCAAGTGCTACGGCGGAGATATTTCCCGTAAGAGAAAGCTTCTTGAAAAGCAAAAAGAAGGGAAAAAACGCATGAAAATGGTAGGGTCCGTTGAGGTTCCTCAGGAAGCGTTTATGGCCGTTCTTAAAATGGATGACAACAAATAATCAATCAGGGATGCCGCAGATTTTCTGCGGCATCTTCCTTTAAAGGAGAGACCGGCATGGTGAAAGCAGCGTATGTGCATATTCCATTTTGCGAATACATCTGCCATTACTGCGACTTTAATAAAATATTTATACAAAATCAGCCAGTTGAGCGGTACCTGGACTATTTAGAGCGGGAAATTTCCAACGTCATGGCGAAGCATGACAAGCAAAAGCTTGAAACCATTTTTATAGGCGGGGGAACCCCCACTGCATTAAATGAAAATCAGCTCAGACAGCTTATGCAGACAATAAATAAGAATCTCTTACCGCAGGGAAAAAACATTGAGTTTTCCGTGGAAGCGAATCCCGGGGACCTTTCCTATGAAAAGATGAAGCTTTTAAAAAGCTATGGCGTTAACCGGTTCAGCATAGGGGTCCAGAGCTTTGAGGACCATCTGCTCGAAAAAATCGGCCGTGTCCACCGCAGGGAGGACGTCCTTCGCACGGTAGAGGACGCAAAAAGAGCGGGCTTTGATAATTTAAGCCTTGATCTTATGTTCGGACTGCCCGGGCAAACCGCTGAAGATTTTGAAAACACATTGGACCTTGCTCTAAAGCTCGATGTGCAGCATTATTCAGCCTATTCGCTAATCATTGAACCGAAAACGGTATTTTATAACCTGATGCAAAAAGGAAAGCTTGCCCTGCCTCCGCAGGATGCAGAGGCAGGTATGTATGAGCTATTAATGAAGCGCATGGAGCAGGCGGGCTTCCGGCAGTATGAAATCAGCAATTTTTCCCTTTCCGGTATGGAAAGCAGGCATAACCTGACATACTGGGATAATGAAGAGTATTTCGGATTTGGTGCCGGAGCGCATGGATATGTCAACGGGATGAGAGAAGTGAATGCCGGACCGCTCAAAAAATATATGTCATTGCTGAAAGAAACCGGATCTCCAATCACAGCCAGCCACCTGGTTACGGACGGGGAGAAAATGGAGGAAGAGCTTTTTCTCGGACTCCGCAAAACCGAAGGCGTCAGCAAAAAGGGGTTCAGTCAAAAATTCGGGAAACCTCTGGAAAAAGTATTCCGGTCCCCGATTGATGAGCAGAAGCGGAAAGGGCTCCTTGAAGAGGATGACCAGTGCATCCGTCTTTCCGTAAATGGAAGGCTTCTTGGAAACGAGGTTTTTCAGTCATTTATAGGTCTTGCGTGACAGCTGGAAATGAAGACATTTGAATTGACTTTTCTTTTTGGTTTTGATAATTTGTTTATAGTATTAGCACTCAACTATTACGAGTGCTAACAGAGGTGATGACAGATGCTAACCAATCGTCAATTGCTCATTCTGCAAGTAATTGTTGATGATTTCATCCAGTCAGCTCAGCCTGTCGGTTCAAGAACCCTGTCCAAAAAAGAAGAGATATCCTTCAGCTCAGCTACCATTCGAAACGAAATGGCAGACCTCGAAGAATTGGGCTTTATTGAAAAACCGCACACTTCTTCAGGGCGTATTCCTTCCGAAAAAGGGTACAGGTATTACGTCGATCATCTGCTTTCTCCAAAACGGCTGGCAAGCAAGGAAGTACGGGTGATTAAATCTCTTTTTGAGGAACGGATCTTTGAACTGGAGAAAATGGTCCAAAAGTCCGCTCAGATTCTATCTGATATGACAAACTATACGACCATTGTGCTGGGGCCGAAGGTGAATGAAAATCAGCTGAAACACCTGCAGATCATCCCGATAAGTGATAATGCTGCGGTTGCCATTATGGTGACGAATACGGGTCATGTCGAAAGCAGGCCGATTTCCCTGCCTGACACAATACGGCCGGGTGATATCGAAAAGGTGGTCAATATCCTGAACGAACGCCTGGCAGGGGTTTCACTTTCTGAACTTAAGGATAAAATGTACAAGGAAGTAGCAAGCCTTTTAAAACTGCATATTGAAAACTACGGCATGTTTCTTAAATCATTTGAGGACAGCCTGCTGCCGGATGATCATCAGGAAAAGCTCTTTTTCGGCGGAAAAACGAATATGCTGAACCAGCCTGAATTCAGTGATCTTGAAAAGGTAAGAACCCTTTTAAGGATGATTGATGAAGAAAGGCTGTTCTATAAATTGCTCAGCAGCAAAGAGGCGGGACTCTCTATTTCTATTGGGAAAGAAAACGAAATATCAGCAATGGAATACTGCAGTCTCATTACAGCGGCGTACTCGATTGATGATAAGAAAATCGGCACCATTGCCATTCTTGGGCCAACAAGGATGGAATATTCCCGAGTAGTCTCTCTGCTTCAGAAGGTGGCCGGCGGATTATCAAAAGCAATGTCCAGTCAGTATTACAGCTGAACACACATCGTTTTTAAAAATGAAGGATGGGGATCGGCAAAACCCATCCCCTTTCTCATGCATTTAAGGGAGGTGAAAGATTGTGGAAAATGAAAAGAAATTCAATGACAGCCTGCAAGCAGAGGAATCAGAAGAAAAATCCGCTCTTTCAGGGGAGGAAATACTTGACCATGAAGACGTTCAGGAAAATGAACCTGAGATGGATGAATTAAAGGCTGCGCAGGAGGAAATTGCTTCCCTTGAGGCTAAAGCGGAAGAGTTTGAAACCAAGCTTCTCCGTGTCCAGGCAGATTTTGAAAACTATAAGCGCAGAGCAAGAATGGATGCAGAATCCGCTCAGAAATACCGGGCTCAAAACTTAATATCAGAGATTCTTCCCGCATTGGATAATTTCGAAAGAGCGCTTAAAGTCGAAGCATCGGATGAGCAGACTAAGTCACTTCTTCAAGGGATGGAAATGGTTCACCGCCAGCTCGTTCAAGCGCTGAAAAACGAAGGTGCAGAAGAAATCGAGACAGTTGGCAAGCCATTTGATCCTCATTTGCATCAAGCTGTCATGCAGGCTGAAGAAGAGGGTTTTGAACCAAATACAGTGATCGAAGAATTTCAAAAAGGCTACAAGCTGAAAGACCGGGTTATTCGCCCATCTATGGTTAAAGTAAGTCAATAAGATATACATATTTTGAGGAGGTAGCATTATGAGCAAAATTATCGGTATCGACTTAGGTACAACAAATTCTTGTGTCGCTGTGCTTGAAGGCGGCGAACCAAAGGTTATTCCTAATCCTGAAGGCAACCGCACAACTCCATCTGTTGTATCATTCAAAAATGGCGAGCGTCAGGTAGGGGAAGTGGCAAAACGCCAGGCCATTACAAACCCTAACACAATTATGTCTGTTAAGCGTCATATGGGAACAGATTACAAAGTTGAAGCAGAAGGCAAAAACTTCACGCCACAGGAAATTTCAGCTGTTATTCTTCAGCACTTGAAATCCTATGCTGAAAGCTACCTTGGAGAGACTGTTACAAAAGCTGTCATAACGGTTCCTGCTTATTTCAATGATGCAGAACGCCAGGCTACTAAAGACGCCGGCCGTATTGCGGGTCTCGAAGTTGAGCGGATCATCAATGAACCGACAGCTGCCGCTCTTGCTTACGGTCTGGATAAACAGGATGAAGATCAAACCATTCTTGTTTATGACCTTGGCGGCGGTACATTTGACGTTTCCGTTCTCGAATTGGGAGACGGCGTGTTCGAAGTTCGTTCTACTGCAGGTGATAACCGCCTTGGAGGAGACGACTTTGACCAGGTAATCATTGATTATCTTGCGGCTGAATTTAAGAAAGAAAACGGCATTGACCTTTCTAAAGATAAAATGGCGCTTCAGCGTCTGAAGGATGCAGCAGAAAAAGCGAAGAAGGACCTTTCCGGAGTTTCTTCTACTCAAATTTCTCTTCCTTTCATCACGGCAGGGGAAGCGGGACCTCTTCACTTGGAAATTAACCTTTCAAGAGCAAAATTCGAAGAGCTTTCTTCAGATCTTGTTGAACGCACGATGGCTCCAGTACGTCAGGCTCTCCAGGATGCAGGCATTTCCAAAGAGCAGCTTGATAAAGTAATTCTTGTCGGAGGATCCACACGGATTCCAGCAGTTCAGGATGCAATCAAGAAGGAGACGGGCAAAGAGCCGCACAAAGGAGTAAATCCTGATGAAGTGGTTGCTCTCGGCGCTTCCATCCAGGGCGGTGTAATCACAGGTGACGTTAAAGATGTCGTTCTTCTTGACGTAACCCCTCTATCCCTTGGAATTGAGACAATGGGCGGTGTATTCACCAAGCTTATTGAACGGAATACGACAATTCCTACGAGCAAATCACAGACGTTCTCAACGGCAGCTGACAGCCAGACAGCTGTTGACATTCACGTTCTTCAAGGTGAGCGCCCAATGTCAGCAGACAACAAGACGCTTGGCCGCTTCCAGCTGACGGATATTCCACCGGCACCAAGAGGTGTTCCTCAAATCGAAGTAAGCTTCGATATTGATAAAAACGGAATCGTAAACGTGCGTGCGAAGGATCTTGGCACGAATAAAGAACAGACCATCACCATTAAATCTTCTACTGGTTTGAGCGACGATGAAATCGACCGCATGGTGAAAGAAGCGGAAGAAAATGCGGACGCAGATAAAAAACGCAAAGAAGAAGTAGAAGTCCGCAACGAAGCGGATCAGCTTGTTTTTACTACTGATAAGACACTTAAAGACCTCGAGGGCAAAGTGGATGAAGCAGAAGTGAAAAAAGCAAATGATGCTAAAGATGCTTTGAAAGCAGCGATCGAGAAAAATGAATTCGAGGAAATCAAAGCGAAAAAAGACGAGCTGCAGGAAATTGTCCAGCAGCTTTCCATGAAGCTTTATGAAGAAGCTGCGAAACAGCAGCAAGGCCAGGAAGGCGAAGCTGGCGGGCAGGACGACAATGTTGTTGACGCGGACTACGAAGAAGTTGACGACAACGACAAAAAATAAGAACGGTTAAGACCCAGAAAAGTCAAAGTCAGGCTTGCCTTGACTTTGACTTTTTTTACGATTGGCCGGTACAGTGCAGAACAGCAAGCTATCACCCTCCGTTTCTCATGCATTTGCGGCAAAGCACCGCGCATGGGACCAAGTTGGACAGCCGGCGTGAGCAAGACTCCATGAATAAGAACCGGGGCTTCTTTTTGCTGTTGCTACATGAAGCTTGAAAATGATACAATTTACTTTATGTGAGAATTCGGGAGTGAGAGGATTATGAGTAAGCGAGACTACTATGATGTACTTGGAGTCGGGAAAGATGCTTCGAAAGAGGAGGTCAAGCGAGCCTACCGTAAGCTTTCGAAAAAGTATCATCCTGATATTAACAAAGATGCAGATGCAGATGATAAATTTAAAGAAGTTAAAGAAGCATATGAAGTGCTAAGTGATGATCAGAAACGCGGCCATTACGACCAGTTTGGTCATACAGACCCTAATCAGGGCTTCGGCGGTCAGGGTGGAGATTTCGGCGGAGGCGGTTTTGGCTTTGATGACATCTTCAGTTCCATTTTTGGCGGCGGAGGCGGACGGCGAAGAGATCCTAATGCCCCTCGTCAGGGAGCGGATCTTCAATACACCATGTCCATGAGTTTTGAGGAAGCAGCGTTCGGCATTGAAAAAGAAATTGAGATCCCTCGGGACGAAACATGCAGTACATGCACCGGTTCTGGAGCAAAACCGGGGACCTCTCCGGAAACATGTTCCCATTGCGGCGGCTCCGGCCAGCTGAACGTAGAGCAAAATACACCTTTCGGCAGGATTGTAAACCGCAGAGTGTGCCACCATTGCAGCGGAACTGGCAAAATGATTAAACATAAATGCTCTACCTGCGGCGGCGAGGGCACAGTGAAGCGCCGCAAGAAAATTAAAGTCAACATCCCGGCGGGAGTCGATGACGGTCAGCAGCTGCGCGTTTCAGGACAAGGGGAGGCAGGCATGAACGGCGGACCTGCAGGAGATCTTTATGTCGTATTCAGCGTAAGGCCTCACGATTTCTTTGAGAGAGACGGCGATGATGTATATTGTGAAATGCCGCTAACCTTCTCCCAATCTGCACTTGGTGATGAGATTGAAGTGCCGACGCTTCAGGGTAAAGTAAAATTAAAGGTCCCGGCAGGCACACAAGCCGGCACAAAATTCCGTCTCAAAGGCAAAGGAATTCCAAATGTCAGAGGCTATGGTCAAGGCGATCAGCATATCGTTGTCCGGGTGGTCACACCTACCAATTTGACAGAAAAACAAAAGGATCTTCTCAGAGAGTTTGCGGAAACAACTGGAAACCGTCCGGATGAAAATGAAGAAAGCTTTTTTGATAAAGTAAAAAGAGCAATAAAAGGCGATTAAATTTAAGGAGTTGGCAGAGGAATGAAATGGTCGGAAATCAGTATCCATACAACACAGGAAGCAGTAGAACCAATCTCAAATATTTTACACGAAGCCGGAGCGAGCGGAGTTGTAATTGAAGATCAGATGGACCTGCTTAAAGACCGGGAAAGTGTTTATGGAGAAATCTACCATCTCGATCCGCAGGATTATCCCTCAGAAGGGGTCATCGTCAAAGCCTATCTGCCAATGAATAGTTTTTTAGCCGAAACGGTTGAAGGCATCACCGATTCAATTGAAGGCCTTACAGAATACGGCATCAACGTTGGATCTAAGCAGCTGACAACGAGTGAAGTCCATGAGGAAGACTGGGCAACAGCCTGGAAGAAATATTATCACCCGGTGAAAATATCTGAAAAATTTACCATTGTGCCAACCTGGGAAGAATACGAACCGGTCCATTCAGACGAACTGATTATCGAGCTTGATCCCGGAATGGCATTCGGTACAGGAACCCATCCTACAACTGTCCTGTGTATTCAAGCTTTGGAGCGCACCGTTAATAAAGGAGACCGGGTTATTGATATCGGTACCGGATCCGGGGTTCTGAGCATTGCTTCCGCCCTGCTTGGTGCATCACCCGTTCAGGCCATGGATCTTGATCCCGTGGCTGTAGAGAGCGCCAGACAGAATACGGTGCTGAATAAAGTAGATGACAAGATCTCCGTATTCCAAAATGATCTTCTTAATGGAATTTACGACCAGGCGGATGTCATCGTTGCCAATATTCTTGCAGAAGTCATCGTAAAATTTACGGATGATGCGTTTAGATTGGTGAGGGATGGCGGGTGGTTCATCACCTCGGGCATTATCCTGAATAAGAAAAGTGAAGTGAAAGATGCACTGGAAAAAGCCGGATTCACTATTGCCGAAACACTCGTTATGGAGGATTGGGTCGCTTTTCTTGCAAGAAAAAATGCTTGAGTATAATGGATTTGAGTGAGGGAAGAACGGGGCAGGCTCCCTTTAGCCCGCCCCCTTTTTTCTGATCCTGACTGGAAGGAAGATGGCTATGCAGCGATATTTTACTGACCGCACCAAAAAGGATATAGGAGATGACATCCAGGCTGCCGGCGACGATCTGCATCACATACTGAAAGTAATGCGGATGAAAGCGGGAGACCCAATGATCTGGGTGACTGCGGATGGAGAGGAAGCACTGTGCACTCTTGCCTCCCATGAACAGGATCTAGCAGTTTGTAAGGTTAAGGAATGGGTGACAGTAAATAAAGAACTCCCTCTTCACGTAGCCATTGCATGCGGGCTGCCTAAAGGGGATAAACTGGAGCTGATTATTCAAAAAGGCACAGAGCTCGGAGCTGCCCGGTTTATCCCTTTTAATGCGGCTCGTTCTGTAGTAAAATTGGATGATAAAAAAGCAAAAAAGAAAACCGATCGCTGGCAGAAGATTTCAAAGGAAGCAGCTGAACAGTCTTACCGAAATCAAATCCCAGCAGTCCATGATCCGGTTTCCTTAAAGACTCTGGCCGACATGGCCGAATCCTATGACAGAAAGATTGCAGCCTACGAGGAAGCGGCCAAGCAAGGGGAGAAAAGCACCTTTGCACGCATTTTGGAAGACCTCTCACCTGGCCAGTCCCTTTTCATTGCCACAGGGCCGGAGGGAGGATTCACTCCCGAAGAAATTGAATTTTTAAAGAGCCGCGGTTTTGCTGATGCAGGCTTTGGACCAAGAATTTTACGGACTGAAACCGCTCCGCTTTACGCTTTATCGGCGGTTTCCTACCATTTTGAATTAATGAGGTGAAGATATATGGCATCTGTTGCGTTTCATACATTAGGCTGTAAAGTAAATCATTATGAAACGGAGGCCATTTGGCAGCTGTTCAAAGAAGCAGGCTATGAAAGAAAAGAATTTGAAGGTACAGCGGACGTGTATGTCATCAATACGTGCACGGTAACCAATACAGGAGATAAAAAGAGCCGGCAGGTGATTCGCCGCGCCATCAGGAAAAATCCGGATGGGGTGATATGTGTAACGGGATGCTACGCTCAAACATCCCCTGCTGAAATTATGGCAATACCGGGTGTGGATATTGTGGTCGGCACACAAGACCGGAACAAGATGCTCGGCTACATTGACCAGTTCCGGGAGGAAAGACAGCCGATTAACGGTGTTGGCAATATCATGAAAGCCAGAACATATGAGGAACTGGATGTACCTGCTTTTACAGACCGTACCCGGGCGTCTCTGAAGATCCAGGAGGGCTGCAATAATTTTTGCACATTCTGCATCATCCCCTGGGCACGCGGCTTAATGCGCTCAAGAGATCCAAAAGAAGTCATTAAACAGGCTCAGCAGCTGGTGGATGCGGGATATAAAGAAATTGTTCTGACAGGCATCCATACCGGCGGCTACGGCGAAGATATGAAGGATTACAATTTCGCTGCCCTGCTTCGCGAGCTTGACGAGCAGGTGAAAGGCTTGAAAAGAATCCGCATTTCCTCGATTGAAGCGAGCCAGATTACAGATGAAGTCATTGAAGTGCTGGATCAGTCTGATAAAATCGTCCGTCACCTTCACATTCCAATTCAATCAGCTTCCAATACGGTCCTGAAGAGAATGAGAAGAAAATACACAATGGAATTTTTCGCAGAGAGACTTGTGCGTTTGAAGAAAGCTCTTCCGGGTCTCGCCGTTACCTCAGATGTTATTGTCGGTTTTCCGGGAGAAACAGAAGAAGAATTTTTGGAAACCTATCATTTTATAAAAGAGCATAAATTTTCTGAGCTTCATGTATTTCCTTACTCCAAACGGACCGGCACTCCTGCCGCCAGAATGGACGATCAAGTGGACGAGGAAGTTAAAAATGAACGGGTTCACCGTTTGATTGGGCTTTCCGATCAGCTTGCAAAGGAATATGCCTCTGCCTTCGAAGGGGAAGTTCTTGAAGTCATTCCTGAAGAAGAATTTAAAGACGCTCCCGGCAGCGGAATGTATGCGGGCTATACAGATAACTACATGAAAGTCGTTTTTAAAGCCTCTGAAGAAATGGTAGGGAAAATTGTACGCGTGAAAATAGAAAAAGCTGGTTATCCTTACAATCAAGGCCAAATTGTAAGAGTATTGGAAGATCAGCCCGAAGGCATCCGCTTAAGCTCTTAACAATCATGGAAATCCGGTCTTCGGATTTCTTTTTTAATTTGCGGTGACTGCAGCGAAAACCAGCAGCCGGTTTTTCAGGAGCTAATACAATTGCAGCGCTTAGTATAATGGAAATCCGTTGCTTTTATTCGAGAGGATGACGGAACTTGTCCGACTATGTATAATATAAGAGCAAGAAGTCAGACGACTAGTTGAGAGGGGTTACAGCCATGACTGAAAAATTAGCTAAAATGATAGATCACACTGCTTTAAAACCTGATACAACAAGAGCGCAAATTGAAAAATTATGTGCGGAAGCAAAGGAATATCATTTTGCTTCCGTTTGTGTAAACCCGGCCTGGGTAGAAACCTGCGCCCGTCTTTTAGATGGTTCAGATGTAAAGGTCTGCACAGTAATAGGATTTCCCCTGGGAGCCTCTACTCCGGAAACAAAAGCATTTGAAACGATGGATGCGATTAAAAAAGGAGCAGAAGAAGTTGATATGGTCATCAATATCAGCGCGCTTAAGGATGGAGATGCAGAGCTTGTTGAAAAGGATATTCGTGCTGTGACCGAAGCAGCCAAAGGAAAGGCGCTAACAAAGGTTATTATTGAAACCTGCCTTTTGACTGACCAAGAAAAAACGCTTGCCTGTGAGCTCTCAGTTAAAGCTGGAGCGGATTTCGTTAAAACGTCTACCGGCTTTTCTTCCGGCGGAGCAACAGTTGAAGATATCCGCTTAATGAGAAAAACAGTCGGTCCTGAAATTGGAGTGAAGGCATCCGGAGGCGTTCGGGACCGCCAAGGTGCTGACCTGATGGTTGAAGCCGGTGCGACACGTATTGGAGCCAGTGCAGGGATCAGCATCGTAACCGGCGGCGCTTCCCAGTCCGATTATTGATGTAAACACGGTTTAAAACCGAGGTTTCAAGCGTGTTTTTGGTTGACCAGCTACTTCGATTATATTATAATGGCAGAGTACATGTTTAAATAAGCATGACAACTTTGAAGCATTCGTCGATTGGTGTATTCGGAGGGAGGGAAATAGCATGTCTAGAACAGTAGTTAAGAAAAATGAATCGCTTGAAGAAGCTCTTCGCCGCTTTAAACGTTCCGTTTCAAAAACAGGCACGTTGCAAGAAGCGAGAAAGCGTGAATTTTATGAAAAACCTAGCGTAAAACGCAAAAAGAAATCAGAGGCGGCTAGAAAACGCAAATTCTAAAAGAGGGTGTATTGCATGAGTCTTCTTGATCGTTTAAATCAGGACATGAAGCAAGCGATGAGAAATAAAGACAAAGACAGACTCACTGTTATACGGATGGTCAAAGCTTCCATGCAAAATGAAGCGATCAAGCTTAACAAATCCGAGTTGTCTGAAGAAGAGGAATTAACCATCCTCTCTCGTGAACTTAAACAACGTAAGGACTCCCTCCAGGAATTCAAAAACGCTGATCGTTCTGATTTAGTAGATAAACTTCAAGCTGAAATTGTGATTGTAAATGAGTATATGCCTGAACAGCTTTCAGATGAAGAGCTGCTGGCGATCATCAATCAAGCGATTGAAGAAACCGGTGCTTCTTCCAAGTCTGAAATGGGCAAGGTAATGGCTGCCATCATGCCAAAAGTAAAAGGCAAAGCAGACGGCTCCCTTGTCAACAAGCTCGTACAGCAGCAGCTATCATAAAATTAGCAGCAAAACACCCTGTCAATCGGCAGGGTGTTTTTACTATTCATTAAAGCTATGTAAGAACTTCCTATGCAGCGGCTTCAGTCAAAGACAGCAGTTGATAACATGAATGAATAGAAGCAGCCGATCCCCAGTTAGAACGAAAGGGATTAAAAAAATAAGAGGCAAACAATCAATCGGTAAAATCATTCGAAATCGGCTGCAATCCTGGTTGTGCACCCGCAATGTCAATTAGGAAAGGCCCGCAAGC
This sequence comes from Metabacillus sp. 84, assembly GCF_050107715.1. Lineage (NCBI taxonomy): Bacteria > Bacillati > Bacillota > Bacilli > Caryophanales > Bacillaceae > Metabacillus > Metabacillus sp. 84. The sequence goes on from NZ_JBNILN010000013.1 coordinate 74,308, forward strand.
AGATGATGCCTGACAGCATCTTAATGGTTGACTCTAAGCTGTCGATAAGGCAAAAATAAAGGTGAAAAAAACTGCCTCCCGAATTACTGAATGTCCATATTCAGAAATAAAGTCATACGTGCCGCATTGGGAGCGCAAATAATATGGCATGATAAAAGATGCATTTCCTTATGCGGTGCCCGGCAGCTTTTCCTCACTCTTTAGCCCGTTTCACGGCATCGCCGTGCAGCCCAATGCTCTTCAATAGGTTTAGTTTTGTAAAAATTGACCGATAATATGAATCTTTCAAGGATTTAAAACGTAGTACCATTAAGGGAGGCCCTGGAAGGAGGAGATGGAGCATAAAAGCGGGAAGAATTGTAATCGTTTGCGTTTTCTTCTTTTTAGTCAGTTTGACAGCTGTGGCGATTTTCCCCGCTAAGGGAGCGGAGACAAAGGGCGGAATGGTTATTCCGGTGAAAGATGAAGTAGACTCAGTTATGGCAGGTTTTATAGAGCGCTCCGTCACTAAGGCAGAGAATGACGGGCTCGCACACATCATCTTGGATATGAATACGCCGGGCGGTTCCCTGCAAGCAGCTTTGGACATATCGGAGCAGCTCAGAGAAACGAAGATTCCTGTAACTGCGTTTGTTAATACAAGGGCGCTTTCTGCGGGGGCATACATCGCGCTCAGTGCAGATTCCATTTATGTGAAGGATCAGTCCAAGATGGGGGCAGCAGCTGTAATCAGAGGGAACGGAAGCGATGCCGACAAGAAAACGCAATCGTTTTGGCTCGCTGAACTAAAAGAAACCGCTGAAAGCAGCGGACGCGATCCTAAATATGCGCTGGCCATGGCAGATGATTCAGTTGATCTTCCTGAAGTTAATGCCGGGAAAGGCAAGCTGCTGACGTTAACTGGAGAACAGGCGCTGGAGGTCGGATATGCAGAAGGGAAGGCATCTGCTTTAAAAGATGTTTTGTCTAACCTGAATGTATCTGATTCAGGCACGCAAACCGCTGAGATGGGTTTTGCTGACCACGCAGCCAGGTTTCTTACGAATCCGGCAGTGATCCCCATCCTGCTGACTATTGCCTTGCTGGGCCTTCTGCTGGAGCTTTACACTCCAGGCTTCGGTATTTTCGGCTTCATTGGATTATCCGCCTTGTTTCTATTCTTTTTCGGCCATTTGGCTGCCGGTCTTGCCGGTATGGATGCTGTCCTGTTTTTCATAGGAGGGATTATCTTATTAATCCTGGAATTATTTCTTCCGGGCGGAATAGTCGGGCTGGCGGGAGCAGGAGCAATCGGCTACAGCTTTTATATATCCTCAAGCAATCCCGCCTGGACGATTTATTCAATCGGCATTGCACTTGCCGTATGTGTCATTGCTTCTATTCTAATAACGAGGGTGTTTGGGAAAAAGATGAAATTTTTTAAAAAGTTTATTCTTTCAGACTCCACTGATACGAAGAGCGGCTATATTTCAAACCGGACCAGATCAGAATTAATCGGGAAAACAGGTGTTTGTCTTACTTCACTTAGGCCATCGGGTACCATCCTGATCGATGATGAGCGAGTAGATGCCGTTTCAGAGGGTACGTATACAGAAAAAGGAAAGACTGTAAAGGTAGTAAAAACTGAAGGAATGCGAGTAGTGGTTAGAGAAGTAGAATCAGCACAATGACAGGAGGATATGTATGGATCCATCTACTTTATTAACGATTGGATTAGTAGCTGCCGGAATTGTTGTTTTAGGGATATTTTTTACATTTGTACCCGTCATGCTCTGGATCTCGGCGCTTGCTGCAGGTGTAAGAGTCAGTATATTTACACTGGTTGGAATGAGACTGAGAAGGGTCACGCCAAGCAGAGTTATTAACCCGCTGATCAAAGCCTATAAAGCGGGCCTTGGAGTCACGACAAACCAGCTGGAAAGCCACTATCTTGCCGGGGGAAACGTTGACAGGGTCGTCAATGCGCTTATTGCTGCCGAAAGAGCCAACATTGAGCTGAGCTTTGAGCGCTGTGCAGCCATTGATCTGGCCGGCCGTGATGTGCTGGAAGCCGTTCAAATGAGCGTTAACCCTAAAGTCATAGAGACCCCGTTTATTGCGGGGGTCGCGATGGATGGAATTGAAGTGAAAGCAAAGGCCCGTATCACGGTAAGAGCCAATATTGACCGTCTTGTAGGGGGAGCGGGTGAAGAAACCATTATAGCTCGTGTAGGGGAAGGAATCGTAAGTACAATCGGGAGCTCGGGAAACCACAAGAAGGTATTGGAAAACCCGGATATGATTTCTCAAACGGTATTGAACAAAGGGCTTGATTCAGGCACAGCCTTTGAAATTCTCTCGATTGATATTGCAGACGTGGACATCGGCAAAAATATTGGAGCCATCCTCCAGACCGATCAGGCGGAAGCAGATAAGAATATTGCCCAGGCTAAGGCGGAAGAGCGAAGGGCTATGGCCGTTGCTCAGGAGCAGGAAATGAGAGCGCGGGTAGAAGAAATGCGTGCAAAGGTAGTAGAAGCAGAAGCTACGGTTCCACTGGCAATGGCAGAGGCGCTTAAACAGGGCAACATTGGTGTAATGGATTACTTGAATATCCAAAACCTGTCCGCCGATACAGATATGAGAGATTCACTTGGAAAAATGAACAAACCCGATGACTCCGATTCCAGATAGGAGGGACCAGCATGCAAGGGGTAGAATCGCTGATTAATGCTATTGCAGGCAATCCGATCATTTCAGCTGCCGTTCTTTGGATCGGGGGAGTATTGCTTTCAAGGATATTTAAAAACAAAGAAGAGAAACCCTCCGAAGGCGCTCTTCCAGCATCAGGAAGAAAACCAGAATCGCCGCCTGCAAATGATTTACCTGAAAAGGCGGAGCGTACCATGCAGGATATATACGAAAAAGCTAAGGTACAGACACGCGAGAACCGGCAAAGCAGTTTCAATAGACGCAGGAAAGAAGAGCTGACGGTTGTAAAACTGGAGGAACCTGAGAAGGGCAAAAGGAAAACGGGAGCTGTCCATAACCCTGCCCTGAACGGAATCATCTGGGCTGAAATCATCGGAAAGCCAAGATCCATTAATCCGCACTATACGAGAAAGCCAAAAATAAGACCGTAAGATTCATGTATTAGAACCCCGCTTCGCTCATACATATGAGATGAAGGGGGGTTCTTTTTTATGGCAAAAAAATGGAGCAGCCGCATTGCAAATTGGATTACGAAAACCATTGAACTCCCGCCTGATGTCATGATGGATTTGCCGCGGATTACAATGGTCGGGCAGCTGCATATTTACATTGAGAACCACCGGGGCCTGCTGAAATTTACCGATCAGGAAATCAGGCTTCTCCTCAAACAGGGGCAGCTTCTGATAAGAGGAGAAAGCTTTGTCATAAGAACGATTTTACCTGAGGAAATCATGCTTGAAGGAAAAATCGAGCATGTCCAATACGTTGAACAGTAACGGCAAAACGGGAGTGGAGGAGAAGGGGTTTGAAAAACAGCTGGACAAACTTCTGGATTGGCTATGTACAGGTAAAAGCTGCAGGAAAAGGCCATGAGCGAATGATCAACGACTGCATCCGGAATGATATAATGATCTGGAATGCTAAAAATGAAGGGGATCAGACGATTTCCTTTTTTATTCGGCTTAAAGATGTACATGCCTTCAGGGCAGTGCAAAGAAATCATGACTGCAAATGCACGTTTATCAGCAGAAAGGGTCTTCCTTTCGAAATGAAAAGAGCATGGAAGAACAGCGGTTTTGCCGGAGGTATTGGATTGTTCCTTGCTGCCTTGTTTATGCTCTCCAATATGATCTGGTCGATTGAAGTGCAGGGGGCTAAACCGGAAACAGAGCACCTGATTGTGAAAGAGCTGGACAAAATGGGAGTTAAGCCGGGAGCTGTTCAATTTCTGACACACGATGCAGATGACATCCAAAAAATCCTCACAGACCGGATTCGCGCCCTTACATGGGTTGGCGTCGAGCTGAAGGGAACATCCTATCATTTGAAAGTGGTGGAAAAAAACACTCCGGAGCAGGAAGAGTATGCAAGCCCGAGACATATTGTAGCCAAAAAAAAGGCTGTCATCACAAGGATGTATGTGGAGCAGGGCAAACCCGTAGCAATGGTTCATGACCACGTGCAGAAAGGACAGCTCTTAGTATCAGGCTTAATAGGCGGAGAAAAGACCAGTAAAGCTGTACCGGCAAAAGCGGAAATTTTCGGGGAAACGTGGTATGAATCAACGGTAGAAGTGCCTTTAAAGACTAACTTCAGCGTATTTACCGGAAATCAATCCGTTAAACATTATGTTTCAGTCAGCGGCCTTGATTTGCAGGTATGGGGTTTCAGACAAGAAGAGCCTGGGGAATACGCCGCAGAACGGGACAAAAGAGAGCTGATGTTCCTGGGATGGAAAACACCGTTTGCGTATATGAAAGAGACAAAAAGGGAAAAGGAAGAAGTAAGCAGAAGCTACAATGAAAAAGGAGCCCTTAAGGCCGGGATCCAAATGGGGAAAGAGGATCTTTTGCAAAAAATTGGAGAAAAAGGCCGAATCTCCGGCCAAAAAGTTTTGCACCAAAGGAATGAGAATGGTAAAGTAAAATTGAAAATACTTTACCAGGTAATAGAAGACATTGTGAAAACTACGCCAATCATTCAGGGAGACTAAAGAATGCCAGAAGACTTAGTGTCAATGAATCAGAAATTAGAAAATCCGAATGAAGCTGTTATGCTGTTCGGAAACCAGGATATTCACCTGAAAAGGCTCGAGGAAGAGCTTGAGGTCACGATCGTAACCAGGGGTGAAGCGCTTTACGTTTCAGGAGATTCAGTAAATGTGCAGCTTACTGATGATATATTGCAGGCTTTGCTGAACGTGATCCGCAAAGGAATCGTCATTTCCGAAAGAGATGTCATATACGCTGTTGGCATGGCGAAAAGACAGAAGCTGGATGAGTTTCAGGCTCTGTTTACTGAAGAAATCACTAAAAATGCCAAAGGAAAGCCAATCCGGATTAAAACACTGGGCCAGAGACACTATATTTCTGCTATCAGGAAGGACGATCTTGTATTTGGGATTGGTCCGGCGGGGACGGGCAAGACCTATCTTGCAGTAGTAATGGCGGTTAACTCTCTTAAAAGCGGAGCCGTTAAACGAATTGTTTTGACAAGACCCGCTGTAGAAGCCGGAGAAAGCCTCGGATTCCTGCCAGGAGACTTAAAAGAAAAGGTCGACCCGTATTTGCGTCCGCTATACGACGCTCTTCATGATGTACTGGGAATGGAACATACAGAAAGGCTGATGGAGAGAGGCACAATCGAAATCGCTCCGCTCGCTTACATGAGAGGCCGTACACTGGATGATGCCTTCGTTATTCTTGATGAATCACAGAATACGACACCTGCTCAAATGAAAATGTTTCTGACGAGGCTCGGTTTCGGCTCGAAAATGGTTGTTACCGGGGATATCACCCAGGTGGATCTTCCAAAAGGCGTTAAATCCGGACTCGCCATTTCACGGCAAACCCTTAATCAAGTCAATGGAATTTCGTTTGTTGAACTGGAGCAGTCAGATGTAGTCAGACACCCTCTTGTTGGAAAAATCATTCAAGCTTACCAGAATAACGAGAGCTGATGACAGATGATCCGACCGGGTCATCTGTCTGTCTATAATCAGCGATTCGGCCTTTAACTTTAGCTGCAGGGAGGTGCCGGGCATGAAGAAAAAGAGGACAGGCTTAAAAAAACAAATCGATGTGATTAACCAGTACCGCTTTTTGCATTATATCGTGTATGTTCTCTTTGGGGCTGTTTTATTTGCTACCCTGTACGGGAGTGTAAAGCCGGAGAATCTCGATATAGAACTCCTCGATATTTCAAAGCAAACACTGTACTCCCCGATTACAGTAGTGGATACAGAGGAAACGGAACGGAAAAAAACGGAAGCGTATCAGCAAGTGGAGGATCAGTATAAGCTTGTTGAAGAGTACTCAGAAAGCCGGGTCACCCTGGTTAATTTTATTTACAATTCAGCTATTGAGGTAAATGAAGAGCCTCAGAAAACCGGACAGGAAGATCAGCAGGAAGATGCTGAAGTGAAACCGTTTACGGAAGAAGAAAAGCTGACTATGCTTGAAGAAAAGCTTGCAGATGGCCTTAAACAGAAAGTTTCCAGAGACACGCTGGTTCCCTTGCTCAGCGCTTCTCCTGAAGAGCTAAAAGTAGCAAAGGAATCTGTAGTTACTACGGTTAATAAAGTTATGAGCCGGGAGATATCCACAGATCAGCTGGATGATGCTAAGGAGCAGGCAGAGAAAGAGCTTCAATATTCCCCTCTTACCTCTGAAGTTTTGCAGTCTGCCATCGAAATCAGCCAGTATGCCATTATCCCCAATTACATATATGATGACGCAGCGACTACACAGAAAAGGCAGCAGGCGAAGGATAGTGTTAAAGAAAGTGTCATCAGGCAGGGGCAGATCATTGTTTCCGAAGGGCAGACTATTTCCCCTGAAATTTATCACAAGCTGGAACTTGCCGGCCTCGTGAATAATAAACAGTCATTTAAGCCGTTTTTAGGACTTTCCATCTTTGTCCTTCTAACGGTATCGGTCTTGATCTATTATTTTGAGAACCAGAAGAAGGCTTATGAGAACAAAAATCTCTCTCTTCTCCTGTTTTTCCTCGTGTTCACTATCGCCCTTTTGTTTATGAAAGCAATCAGCCTGTTCCAGCAGCTCGATATCGCTTACATCGGCCTGATCGTTCCTGCTGCTATGGGTCCTATGCTTGTAAAGCTGCTCATAAGCGAGCGGCAGGCGATCCTATCAAGCATCATACTTTCTGTATGCGGAAGCATCATTTTTAATGACGGAATTACAGGGACCTTCAATTTCAGCATGGGAATCTATTATCTCGCCGGCAGCCTGGCTGGTGTGCTGTTTTTAAATAAGCATAATCTCCGCTCGAGAATTCTTCAGGCAGGACTGCTCGTTTCCCTTGTGAACATTTTGATGATCACTGCGGTAACCATGATGCAGAACGGAAATTATTCGAATCTGGAGATTGGCAGCTATTTCATTATGGCAGCAATATCCGGGGCAGCTGCTTCGGTTTTGGCATTGGGAATTCAGCCGTTTTTTGAAACAGGCTTCGGCTTGCTTTCAACTTTACGCCTGATTGAGCTTTCCAATCCTAACCATCCATTGCTCCGGAAAATTCTGACCGAGACCCCGGGAACGTACCATCATAGCGTCATGGTAGCCAATTTGTCTGAGTCAGCCTGTGAGGCGATAGGTGCAAACGGGCTTCTAGCCAGGGTGGGAGCCTACTATCATGATATTGGCAAGACGAAGCGTCCGCAGTATTTTATTGAAAATCAAATGAAGATGGAAAACCCGCACGATAAGCTTTCTCCGCAGCTGAGCAAAAACGTGATTATTGCCCATGCTGCAGATGGTGCTGATATGCTGAGAAAGCATAAAATGCCGAAAGAGTTTGTCGATATTGCGGAACAGCATCACGGAACGAGCCTTTTGAAATATTTTTATTACAAAGCAAAAGAACGCGGCGATGAAATTCTTGAAGAAGAATTCCGGTATCCCGGTCCAAAACCGCAAACCCGCGAAATTGCTGTCATTTCAATTGCAGACAGCGTAGAGGCTGCCGTTCGTTCCATGTCGAGTCCGACTCCGGAACGCATCCAAAAGCTGGTGCGGGGGATTATTGCGGACCGGCTCCAGGATGGACAGCTTAACGAATGTGATTTAACATTAAAAGAACTGGATATTGTGGCACAATCCTTTTGTGAATCACTTAAAGGGATTTTCCATTCCCGAATTGAATATCCTGAACTAACAAAGCAGAAGGTGAAACAAGCATGAACAGCAAACGGCTTATAATAGACTTATCGGATGAAACGGCACTGCTGACCCCGGATGATCTCCTGATTGTAGAGGAGCTCTTACAGTTTGCTGCAGTCGAGGAGCAGGTGAAGGACGGGGCGGAAGTATCCGTTACCTTTACGGATAATGCCGGAATTCAGCAGATAAATAAAGAGTACAGACATAAAGATCAGCCGACGGATGTAATTTCCTTTGCTATGGAAGAGCAGGGGGAAGATGAAATAGAAATCATTGGTGTGGACATGCCTCAAGTTCTTGGAGACATTATCATTTCCGTTGAGAGAACAAAGGAGCAGGCCGAGGACTACGGCCACAGTTTTAAAAGGGAGCTGGGTTTTTTGGCGGTACACGGCTTTTTGCATTTGCTTGGCTATGATCACATGACAGACGAAGATGAAAAAGTAATGTTTACTAAGCAGAAGGGGATTTTAGATTCCTATGGGCTTACGAGATCAGAAAACCTCTGAAAGCAAGCGCCTTATACGGAGCTTTGTCTGCGCCTGGGATGGGATTATGGATGTTTTCCGTCATGAAAGGAATTTTCAGATTCATTGCTTTTTCACACTGGCAGCTGTCACTGCAGGGATCGTTTTCAGGATTTCAGCGGTCGAGTGGTTTATGATTACCGGGTCCATAGGGGCTGTGCTCTCACTTGAACTGATGAATACAGCGATCGAACGGACTGTGGATCTTATTACGCTGGAAAGTCACCCGCTGGCAAAAGCAGCGAAGGATGCGGCGGCAGGAGCTGTACTCATCGCAGCCGTCACAGCCGTCATTATCGGCCTGCTCATATTTGTCCCTAGACTTCTGGGTATTTTTTAGAATATTCTAATTATTTATTTTAATTTTCCCTGTGCAGACGTGAAAAAGCAGACGCAATAGGGTAAAATAAAAGCAGATACGGCTGATTTGAAGATGAAAGGATGACTCGCGGCATGAACATAGAACAATTAATCACCGAAGCAAAGGCAGCTCGGGAAAGAGCGTATGTGCCCTATTCTAAATTTAAAGTTGGCGCAGCGCTGTTATCCAAATCAGGTAAAATATTCGGCGGTTGCAACATAGAAAATGCCGCGTACAGCATGTGCAATTGTGCGGAGCGCACTGCATTGTTTAAAGCGTATTCTGAAGGTGAACAGGATTATGAGGCAATCGCGGTTGTAGCGGATACAGCAAGACCTGTACCGCCGTGCGGGGCATGCCGGCAGGTAATTTCTGAGCTTTGCAGCAAAGATATGAAAGTAATATTAACGAACATGAACGGGGATATCGAACACCTTACAGTGGGCGATCTATTGCCTGGAGCATTTTCAGCGGAGGATTTAAATGACTAAAAATGGCTATAAATCAGGGTTTGTTTCCATTATTGGCCGTCCGAATGTAGGTAAATCAACATTTCTTAACCGGGTAATCGGACAGAAAATTGCCATTATGAGCGACAAGCCCCAAACAACACGCAATAAAATTCAAGGGGTTCTCACAACGGATGATGCTCAGACAATCTTTATCGACACACCGGGTATTCATAAACCGAAGCATAAGCTTGGCGACTTTATGATGAAGGTAGCCCAAAATACCTTGCGGGAAGTAGATTTGATCATGTTTATGATCAATGCAGAAGAAGGGTACGGACGCGGCGATGAATTTATCATTGAAAAGCTAAAAGAAGTAAAGACACCGGTCTTTCTTGTCATCAATAAAATTGATCAGCTTCATCCGGATCAGATTTTTCCTCTGATCGAAAAGTACAAAGCCCTATATCCTTTCAAAGAAGTGGTGCCGATTTCCGCTCTGCAGGGAAACAATGTGGAAACCCTTCTTCAGCAAATTCAGTCGTATTTGCCTGAAGGACCGCAATACTATCCGGCAGATCAGGTGACAGACCATCCGGAACGGTTTATTATTTCCGAGCTGGTCAGGGAAAAGGTTCTCCATCTGACCAGAGAGGAAATTCCCCATTCCGTAGCGGTCGTTATAGATGCAATCGAACGGCGGGAGGAAAATGCTTCCGTTTATGTAGCTGCGACGGTAGTTGTGGAGCGCGACTCCCAAAAAGGAATCGTCATCGGCAAGCAGGGAAAGATGCTGAAGGAAGTCGGGCAGCGCGCAAGGGTGGATATTGAAGCACTCCTCGGTTCCAAAGTATTTCTTGAACTGTGGGTAAAGGTTCAGAAAGACTGGAGAAATAAGATGAACCAGCTGAGAGATTACGGGTTCCGGGAAGATGAATACTAATTTTAATTTTGTAAAGCACAAATTAACAAATATTGTTTAACATGATAAGAAGGAGCCGGGGTCATCCTATCAATAAGAAAATTGGTATAAGCTTTTCTGTTCTTCTAGACGAAAGGTGGGGGTAACATGAAGGATTTTACCTGGCAGGTATTTTATCAGACAGGTAATATTGACACGTATCTTCTTTTTAAGGAAATGGAAAAGGAGCATGCTGATGGACCCGAGGCACAGGAGGATGAGCTGGCCAGTCCCGATTTTCCGCTGATTTGATAACCGGCCCTTCCGAATGGAGAGGAAAAGGTGCTCCAAAAATGCGAAGGAATCATCATACGATCCTCCAATTACGGGGAAAACAATAAAATTGTAACGATTTACACGAGAGAGCTGGGTAAAGTCGGAGTCATGGCTAGAGGGGCGAAAAAACCAAACAGCCGTTTATCTGCCATGACCCAGCTTTTTACTTATGGAATGTTTATGTTTCATAAATCATCCGGTCTGGGCAGCCTGCAGCAGGCTGAAACGATTGCATCCATGCGGTCGATCAGAGAAGATCTATTTCTGACCGCTTATGCATCCTATATGGCTGAACTTCTGGACAAAGGAACAGAAAATCTCCAGCGCAATCCGTTTCTTTTTGAGCTTTTTCTTCAACTCTTTCAGCATTTGGATGAAGGGCTTGATCCAGATATATTATTGCGCATGTTTGAGCTTAAAATGCTTCCCGTTTTGGGAATTACCCCTCATTTAAACGGGTGTGCAAATTGCGGAAGTACAGAGGGCACTTTCCATTTTTCTGTCCGTGAAGCAGGCTTTTTGTGCCATCGCTGTTTTGAAATGGATCCTTACCGCCTTCCCATTTCACAGGGAACTGTGAAAATGCTGAGGCTGCTCTACTTCTTTGAATTAAACCGCCTTGGGAAAATATCGGTCAAAGAAGAAACCAAAAAGGAACTGAAGCTCGTCCTGGACAGCTACTATCAGGAATACTCTGGTCTGTACCTGAAATCCAAACGGTTTATGGACCAGATGGAGAGTTTGCGTGATCAGCTCTAAGCCGGTTGACATCCTGTTCAATTTTCATTATGATTCGTATATAATCAATCGATAAACATCCATGCGAAGAAGGAAAGAAGTATCAGCATCCGCTTGTATGAAGCGAATCCGGGACGGTGAAAGCCGGATTGCAGGCAGCTGGGAAAGGCATTCCGGAGCATGTTCAGTTAAAAGAGGGGAAGACAGGGGCGAATTTCTCCCGGTCTCCCAAGTAGGGTGGAACCGCGGGTAACTCTCGTCCCTATGTCATGATTGAATGGCATAGGGGCGGGAGTTTTTTCTCGTTTCGCTGCCGCTTTATAAATTGGAGGGAAAAGAAATGAACATTCAAAATATGATCTTGACGCTGCAAAAGCACTGGTCAGATCAAGGCTGTATTTTAATGCAAGCCTACGATACTGAAAAAGGTGCCGGAACAATGAGCCCTTACACATTTTTACGGGCAATCGGACCTGAGCCCTGGAATGTTGCTTACGTTGAACCTTCAAGACGCCCGGCAGACGGACGCTATGGGGAAAATCCGAACAGGCTTTATCAGCATCATCAGTTCCAAGTCATTATGAAGCCATCACCGGATAACATTCAGGAGCTTTACCTGGATTCATTGAAAGCATTGGGGATTGACCCGTTAAAGCATGATATCCGTTTTGTTGAAGATAACTGGGAGAACCCTTCATTAGGCTGTGCAGGACTGGGCTGGGAAGTCTGGCTGGATGGCATGGAAATTACCCAGTTCACCTACTTTCAGCAGGTTGGCGGGCTGGAATGCAAGCCGGTTTCTGTGGAAATTACATATGGCATTGAGCGGCTGGCCTCTTACATTCAAGACAAAGAAAACGTGTTTGATCTCGAGTGGACAGAAGGATATACAGTGAAGGACATTTTTGGAATGCCGGAGTATGAACATTCCAAATACACGTTTGAGACGTCTGATCCCGAGATGCTCTTTCATTTATTTACAGTTTACGAAAAGGAAGCACACCGTCAGATGGATGAAGGTCTTGTCCATCCCGCGTATGATTACGTGCTGAAGTGCTCTCATACGTTTAATCTGCTGGACGCAAGGGGAGCCATCTCGGTGACGGAACGGACCGGCTACATCGGCCGGGTCCGTAACTTGGCGCGTAAAGTGGCAAAGACGTTCTATGATGAAAGGGAAAAATTAGGCTTCCCTATGGTAAAGGATGAGGAGGCGGAAATTCATGAATAATCGAGATCTGCTGCTGGAAATCAGACTGGAGGAATTGCCTGCCAGGTTTGTTACCAGCTCGATGAACCAGCTTGGAGAAAAAATGGAAGGCTGGCTTAACGAACTTGCCATTCCGTATCAGTCCATTCACCGGCTTTCAACCCCCCGCCGGCTGGCCGTTCTTGTCAAAGGACTGGCTGAAAAGCAGGAGGATGTTACAGAAGAAGCAAAAGGACCATCAAGAAAGATTGCTTTAGATTCAGAAGGGAATTGGAGTAAAGCTGCAATTGGGTTCTCCCGCGGCCAGGGTGCTGCCGTAGAGGACATTTATTTTAAAGAAATAAACGGGGTTGAATACGTTCATGTCCAAAAGCATATAAAAGGCAAGCTTACCTTTGAGCTGCTCAAAGGCCTTGATAAAGTAGTATCCAGTCTGACCTTTCCCAAAAATATGAGATGGGGAACTCAGGATATGCGGTATGCGCGCCCGATTAAGAGCATAACCGCTTTATTCGGCTCAGAGGTTATTCCTTTTGAGCTTGCAGGGGTGCACAGCAGCCATACGACAAGCGGCCATCGTTTCCTTGGCTCGAACTCCATCCGCATTGAGAGCCCGTCAAGCTATGAGGATCAGCTTAGAGATCAATATGTCATCGCTGATCCGGACGTGCGGAAGGATACGATCCGAAAGCAGCTGGACCGCTTGGGCTCTGAAAATAGCTGGGTAATTCCGGTTGATGAAGAGCTTCTTGAGGAAGTAAACAATCTCGTTGAATATCCTACTGCTCTGTATGGCAATTTTGAAAAGGATTATCTTTCCCTTCCTGAGGAAGTATTGGTCACCACAATGAAGGAACACCAGCGCTATTTCCCGGTAAAGGATCAAAACGGAGTCCTGCTCCCGCATTTTGTTACCGTCAGGAACGGGAATGAAGAGTATCTTGAGCAGGTGGCGCGGGGGAACGAAAAGGTTCTGAGAGCCCGTCTGTCCGATGCTGATTTCTTCTACAAAGAGGATCATAAACTGCAAATTGATGCCGCACTCAGCAAACTGGAAAAAGTCGTTTTCCACGAAGAATTGGGTACAGTTGGAGATAAAGTGAGAAGAGTTACAGCACTTACAGAATCCCTGGCTATGAGATTGGAACTGGATGAAACGGTTCGGTCAGATGCAAAACGGGCGGCTCAAATCAGCAAATTTGACCTGGTTTCCCATATGGTTTACGAGTTTCCGGAGCTGCAAGGGGTTATGGGAGAAAAGTATGCAAAAATTCTTGGCGAAAAAGAAGCGGTCGCCGCAGCCATCAATGAGCATTACAGCCCAAGACACTCGGATGACCCTGTTCCTGCATCTCAGGCTGGAGCTGTTGTATCCATTGCGGATAAGCTGGACACAATATGTGCGTTTTTCTCGATCGGCATGATCCCAACAGGATCTCAGGACCCTTATGCCCTAAGAAGACAAGCAAGCGGCATCGTCCAGATCCTTCTTGCTAATAACTGGAAGATCTCATTGCCTGAGCTGTTCCAGCTTTCCAACGGGCTTCTGCCATCCGCTCCATCTGAAAAACGAATAGAGGATTTAACAGGATTTTTCAAAATGAGAGCGAAATATGTTATGGATGAGAAGAAAATCCGCTATGACATAGTGGAAGCGATTCTTCAATCCTCTGATATGGAAGTTACCTCTATGGTTCAGCGTGCAGTCTTGCTGGACGCCGAAACTGCCGGTAAAGGATTTAAAGAAACAATTGAAGCCTTCTCACGGGTATTGAACATAGCAGGGAAAGCAGATGAAACTGCTGTCGTAAACCCAGAGCTATTTGAAAATGAACAAGAAGCAATCCTGCATCGAAAAGCAGAAGAAGCCATTGCCGGCTATCATCAAGCCACGGAGGCGTCCGATTTCCGAAGGGCATTTGCCTTCCTGAAGTCAATGACCCCTGAGATTACAGCTTATTTCGAGCATACAATGGTAATGGCAAAGGAAGAGGCAATCAAAACAAACCGGCTTGCCCAGATGAAGCAAATCGCCGAGGTGATCCATTCATTTGCCGAAACCAACGTAATCCTTGTAAAATAATGGGGGAGCCGGATCCTGTTTTTCAGGATCCACTGCTCTATTTCATGCCTTTTTTCTGCGGAGTATCATATATAATAGGTATGGTATCGTTTCATTCTTTACATAATCTTTGCGGAAGCAGCTGATCCGCAGAATGCCGGAACTGGTGGTGAGTCTAATCGAACTGAACAAGCGGCAGGAAATCATCCTTCAAATCGTGAAGGAAAACGGGCCGATAACCGGGGAACATATAGCGGATCAATTAAATCTGACACGTGCTACTCTGCGGCCTGACCTTGCCATCCTCACAATGTCTGGCTATCTCGAAGCAAGGCCAAGGGTGGGCTATTTTTATACAGGAAAAACGGGAAATCAATTGTTAAGTGATAAGCTCAAAAAGCTGCAGGTAAAGGATTTTCAATCCATCCCTGTAGTCGTAAGTGAAGGTGTCTCGGTGTACGATGCGATTGTCACCATGTTTCTGGAGGACGTAGGCACTTTATTTGTTGTAGATAAAGATTCACTGCTTGTCGGAGTACTCTCCAGAAAGGACCTTTTGCGCGCAAGCATTGGCAAACAGGAGCTTGCCTCCATCCCTGTAAACATCATCATGACACGGATGCCGAACATAACCGTCTGCCGGAATGATGACTATATCATGGACGTGGCAAAATCCCTTATAGAAAAGCAAATAGACGCCCTCCCGATCATCCGGGATACAGATAAAGGGTTTGAGGTCATTGGCAGGATCACAAAGACCAATATGACAAAAATTCTGATGAGGCTTGCAGATAACGATATTATTTAGCTTAAGGGAAGCGGGGGAACGGGATGAACAACCGAGTCATTTATGTAGTATCCGATTCAGTAGGGGAAACAGCAGAACTTGTCGTAAAAGCGGCAATCAGCCAGTTCAACGGTACAGCGGCGAATACCGTCATTAAGCGTATTCCGTATGTCGAGGACAAAACCACTCTTGAAGAGGTCGTATCCTATGCGCAAATGGACGGAGCCATCATTTGTTTTACACTCGTAGTCCCTGAATTGCGCCATTATCTGATCCAGCTTGCTTCGGTCAGAAACGTGCCGATTCACGACATCATCGGTCCGCTGATCGATAAAATGGAAACATCCTATGGCATTCAGGCAAAGTATGAGCCGGGCCGGGTTCGCAAGCTGGATGAAGATTATTTCAAAAAAGTAGAGGCGATTGAATTTGCCGTAAAATATGATGATGGCCGCGATCCGAGAGGACTTCTCAAAGCGGACATCATCCTGATCGGGGTATCAAGGACATCTAAAACCCCGTTGTCCCAATACCTTGCTCATAAACGCTTTAAAGTAGCCAACGTTCCAATCGTACCGGAAGTAGAACCGCCGGAAGAACTTTTTAAGATTCCTCCTAAGAAATGCATCGGTTTAAAAATCAGTGCTGAAAAGCTCAACAATATCCGGCGGGAGCGCCTAAAATCACTCGGCCTGAATGATCAGGCGATCTATGCAAATATTGACCGGATCAATGAAGAAATACAATACTTTGATAAAATCGTAGACCGAATCGGCTGCAACGTCATCGATGTATCCAATAAAGCGGTAGAAGAAACAGCAAACATCATCCAAACCATCATGAGTAAATAAGAAAAGCGGAGGGCGCTTGCTCAGCGCTGAGAGACGGTGGAGCTCTCGACCGAAAGGCGCACTTTGCCTTGACCGAGAGAGCGAAGCGGCCGAAGCGCTAGCGCCTGGAGCTGGACAATAAGAAAAGCGGAGGCGGCTTGTGCAGCCTCGACAAGCATAAGACAATCAGCCGGAGGAAGGCGTCCTCCCTTCCGCAGGATGAGTGGCTTATGACCTCGAGAGGCTAGCCGCCGGAGCTGGACAATAAGAAAAGCGGAGGCGGCTTGTGCAGCCTCGACAAGCATAAGACAATCAGCCGGAGGAAGGCGTCCTCCCTTCCGCAGGATGAGTGGCTTATGACCTCGAGAGGCTAGCCGCCG